>CAVFXS010000056.1:0-125540 GCA_963626805.1 Bacteroidales bacterium H4
TATTTGAGAAAGTTAAAATTTCCCGTTTCATTTGATAAGTATTTGATGTAAAATTAACCACAAGGAGTCCTCCTTCTTTTTGTTTAGTATGGTTTTGTTGTGGTGACTTAATTTTACATCAAAAAGAATGAAGATTCCTTATATTTTGAGCATTTTTTGAAAGTTGTTTATAGCAGAGCCTGTGAAAGCAGGGGATTGTGGATAAAAGTGCGGAAACTCAAGTGTTCCGGCACATTGAATCCCATTTCAAAATATGATAGGATAAGGATATATGATATAAGAAATGGAGTATACCAATGAATAAAAAAGAAGCCTTAGAAATCCGAAAATTATTTACACAGGAATCCTCCTGTCTGTCAAAAATCTGCAGTTGCTATGTAGATTACAATAAACAAAAAGTATGTACCATGCAGGAAGCTTTTCTGTCACTTGCCAAGGATGAAGCATTGAAATACAATGATCTTTTTAAAGCAACTCTGTCCGGAACCATTGGCAAAAACCTTTTAAACATGGAATTTCCTACTGAACAGGAATTTAACGGCGGTACACAGGAGTTTCTGATGAAGCTTCGCGCTTCCGAGCTGAAGGATGACGCACTTCTGCAGGAATTTTATGACCGTGTGATCACAGCTTTTGATTATCCGGAAAACTATTATATTATTCTGATCTATGGAAATTATGATGTACCGGGCCGTGCAACCGATGGTGCTGAATTGTTTGATGCCTCTGAGGAAGTATATCAGTTCCTGCTCTGCAGCATCTGTCCGGTCAACCGGAGCAAGGGCGGTCTTTCTTATCTGTCGGACAGTAATGTGATCGGAGAACGGATCCGTGACTGGATCGTAGAAGCGCCAATGAAAGGCTTCCTGTTCCCTGCTTTCAATGATCGGGGTTCCGATATCCATAACGTATTGTATTACAGTAAGAATCCGGAGGATACCCATCCGGAACTGATCGAACAGCTTCTTGGCAGTGTAACTCCTATGTCTCCGGTCAGCCAGAAAGAGACCTTCCAGTCCCTGTTGTTAGATACTCTGGGTGAGGAGGCCGATTATGAAGTGGTTTCATCTATTCATGAAAATCTAAATGAAATGATCGCAGAAACTAGGAATAATCCGGATCCTCTTGCCCTAAGCCGCAATGAAATGAAAAATCTGTTTGAAATAAGCGGTGTTCCGGAACAGGAATTACAGGATTTCGATCAGAAATACGAAGAAATTGCCGGGGCTAAGACCAAGCTCCTTGCAGCAAATCTTACCAATACCAGGAAATTAAGCATTGAGACACCGGACATTGTTATCAAGGTAAACTCTGATCGGACTGATCTAATCAAGACTCAGTATATTGATGGTCGCCAGTGCTTCGTCATTACCGTTGATGACCATGTCGAGATCAATGGTATGAATGTCCGAACCATGAAAACAGAGATACCGCAGAAATCCTGAGAGATTCTGCGGTATCTCTGTTTTCACTTTGGTTTTATTCTATAAAATTAATCCCATTCTTTTTCTCATATTTCATCTGATACATGGCATGATCTGCCCTATCAAAAATATCTTTCACATCTGCCTGATTCTCCCATGGAATCACACCGGCACAGAATTTCACATTACGCTGAAGCAGCTTTAATGACTCTATTACCTCCTGCTTTGTCATATTCTTCGTCAAAATTACAAATTCATCGCCACCAAAACGACCAAGAATACTATTCTCTCCGAAGGTCTGAACAAGTGCGGTCGCCATGCGTTTCAATATCTCATCACCGTGCTGATGTCCATACTGATCATTAATTTGCTTGAAATCATCCAGATCCAGAATCAAGAAATAAAATTCGCTCTCTGGCGCATCATTTACAAACTCCTGCATTTTTAAAAACGAAGCCTCTTTCCGATATAATTTCGTTAAGTCATCAATATCCGCCTTATAATTCAGCTGTTCTTTCTCCATCTTCTGATCATGGATATCCTCAATCCGTCCAATCACACTGATCACCCTTCCATTTTCATCGACCAGACTCTTATAATGGGTCGAATGCCAACGATATCCGCCTCCAGATACAGTTGATAGATACTCCAGTGTATCTTCTGTTGCTCTCTTGCACGCATCAGAAAATGCCTTCTCAAATTTCACGATGTGTTTACTGTGAACCAGTGGAAATTTTCGCATATATTTTGTATAATTCGAAATTACTTTTCGCTTCTTGTTATCCGGAAAATTATAGGAAAATACCATAGTGTCCGTTGCCAAACTATATTCAAATAACAAGCCATGCGCAGTTGCCTCCAATATCTGATACCGTTCCTGCTGAATTGATAATTCAGCATTCACCTTTTTAAGCTCCTCCAGATGGAGTTCATTCTCTTTCGCATCTGTCACATTAAATATAACTGTAAGATATAACGGGTATTCTGATAATTTGCTGACAATCGCTGTTGCTTTGACCTCAAAATATCCAAGGGATCCATCATGAAGATATCCCCGGAAACTATAACTGATCGGCTCCCGCTTCGGTGCATGCTTCATAATACAATTCAGAAATCCTTCCGCATCCTCCGGAATCAGAGTATCCAATACATTCTCTTCTTTCTCTGCATATTCTTCCTGCGTATATCCGATACATTCAAAATATGCCTCATTTAAATATAGAGCCCTGATTGTCTTACTTACTTCAAATAAACCAACACCGGCCCGCATACTCTTTAATAACAGACTTAAAACCTCGTTCTGATCATCTCCAAGATAATTCAGCCGATGGTAGTCTGTAATTGCATAGCTATCTAATTCTTCATCTGTGCTCATTTATATATGCCTCTCTTATTTCAGATTACCTAGAATAAGTATCCCACACCTTTCTCTCTATTTCAACTGCATTTAATTATTTTTCTGTTTTTTTTAATAACAAAACCACTCCAAACATGAAAAAACCTTGAATTACCCTATTTTATAGATAACTCAAGGTTTTTATTATTTACATGACAGAATCACAATGAATCTTTTTATACGAGCTATAAAAATTATGCGTTCATCTGTGCAGCCACTTCTGCAGCAAAGTCTTCATTCTTCTTTTCCATACCTTCGCCTACTTCGAAACGAACGAACTTAACGACCTTCAGTCTCTTATTTACAGACTCAAGATACTTAGCAACTGTCTGCTTGCCATCCTCTGCCTTAACATATACCTGATCCATAAGGCTGATTTCCTTGATCTGCTTTGAGATACGTCCCTCTACCAGACCATTAAAGATCTTATCGCCAACGATGGTATCCTTATCATTCATAGCAATCTCAGCTAACTGAGCCTTTGCTTCCTTTGAAAGGAAGTTTGGCAGATAGTTCATATTGCTCTTGTGCTCTTCATATGCAGCGACATCCTCTGCGCTCCACACACCTGCTAAAGCCTTGTCCAGTACCTTCTGTAAAATTGGCTTTGGAAGTGAGAATGGATCATTTAATGCACTGTCAATGGTAATTTCTCTTAACTTTGCAATCTCATCTGCTGAGATATCTGCTCTGCCGATATACTGTGGGTTCATAGCTGCGATCTGCATAGCAATATTTGTAAGAGCTTCCTTCGCTGCATCTGAAGAATCGCCATCAGCTGCTACTAAAACACCGATTCTTCCGCCGCCATGAATATAAGATGCAACGCAATCAGCGGTAACCTTCTCAAATCTTCTGATAGAAAGCTTCTCTCCGATCTTAAGAGTCTTCTCGTCCAGCTCTGACTTCATATCAAGGATTGAGCAAACATCCTCGCCATCGCCGGCCTTCTCTACACCTACAGTCATAGCCTTATCAGCTACATCCTGAACAAATGCCTGGAATACTTCATTCTTAGCAACAAAGTCTGTCTCAGAATTTACTTCAACAACAACTGCTGTATTTCCGTTAACTGCAACCTTGGCAACACCTTCAGCTGCAATTCTGCTTGCCTTTTTCTCTACCTTTGCTGCTCCGCTCTTTCTAAGAACATCAACAGCTGCTTCTATATTACCATCTGTCTCAGTCAGTGCTTTCTTACATTCCATCATACCTGCACCGGTCATTTCTCTTAATTCTTTTACCATTGCTGCTGTAATAGCCATCTTTAATATCCTCCTATATAAATAATACTTATTTCTTTAAGAAAAGCCTTAGTCATGGTGGCTAAGGCTTTTTATTTTCATGATCGAATTACTCTTCGGTTGCTTCCTCAGCTACAGCCTCAGCCTCTTCAGCAGGAGCTGCGTCAGCACCCTGATTTGCCTCGATAACTGCATCTGCCATCTTAGAAACAATCAGCTTTACTGCACGAATTGCATCATCATTACCAGGAATTACATAATCTAATTCTTCCGGATCACAGTTAGTATCTACGATACCAGCCAGCTCAATACCAAGGGTATGTGCTTCCTGAATACAGATTCTTTCCTTCCGTGGATCTACAACAAAGATCATATCTGGAAGCTTCTTCATGTTCTTGATACCGCCAAGGTTCTTCTCTAACTTCTCCATCTCTTTCTTGATCTGGATAACTTCCTTCTTAGGCAGAACATCAAATGTTCCGTCTGCTTCCATCTCTTCATACTTCTTTAATGTAGCAATACGAGTCTGGATGGTCTTAAAGTTTGTAAGCATACCACCTAACCATCTCTCGTTTACATAGTACATACCGCAACGCTCAGCCTCAGTCTTGATAGCTTCCTGTGCCTGCTTCTTAGTACCTACGAACAGGATTGTACCACCTTCTGCTACACAATTCTTTACTGCATTGTAAGTCTCATCTACCTTACCAACAGACTTCTGCAGGTCGATAATGTAAATACCATTACGCTCTGTGTAGATATATGGAGCCATCTTAGGGTTCCATCTTCTTGTCTGGTGTCCGAAATGTACACCTGCTTCCAGTAACTGCTTCATTGAAATAACGCTCATTTTTCTACCTCCATGGTTTGATTCTTCCCGGAATTTCTGTAACCTGTTTACCTCGAGCTGCGGCACCATACAGGCAATCCATTCCAGTGATTATTTTTACACCGACTGATATAATATCATAATCTGTCAACGGTTGCAAGCTTTTTTCATTAAAACGGAAATATAGCCTTCTTTTCCATTTATGTTACTCCTCCCAGTCACCCGGTTTCGTTCTCTACTGTGCAACTTGAAAGACATATCGATAATCTTTGATTTCATACGGGCAATCCGTGATTGCAGTCAATGTCTTTATTGTTTTATTATAGGAGTCCTCGATTCTTCCCCAGTCTTTTTCCGAAAGAAATGCATACTGATCCCGGTTCTCATATGCCTCCAGCACCGGTACAATTCCGATCACATCATCTGTCCAGTATACATAGGTCGGTGCAAAGTCCCAGCCGATCAGTCTGGTTTCATTGCCATTCTTTTCAAATTCCATATCCAGGATCAGACCAATATCTTTCATGACCCCATTCTCATACCGCTGACTGGATATAAAGTTTCCCATAGAATAAATTACATATCCGGTCCTGGTCGTGCCATCCGGATTGGTAATTTCCCGGATTTCCATCGGTTCTACCACATGCGGATGTCCGCCAATGATCACGTCCGCTCCGGCATCAAACAGCATATCCACGCACATTTCCTGATAGCTGTCCGGCATTTCACGATACTCGGTACCGAAATGAATAATCGGCATTACAATATCTACACCGGCATCCTTCAATGCACGAACATTGTCACACATTTCCTGAAGCTTATCCTCCTCATAAGTGTATAAGGAATTTACGCTATATGGAGCATCTGACGGTACCGGGATTCCATTGGTTCCGTATGTATAGCAGGTGAATCCGAACGTAATTCCGTTCACATCAACAATGGTCAATGCGTCCTGCTCTTCCTCACTTCTGGCAGTGCCGAGATGCTTCATTCCGATGGAATCCAGATAATCCAGCGTCGCAAATACCCCATTCTTACCGGAATCCAGCGAATGATTATTCGCAGTCGCAAGCATATCGATTCCGACATCCTGCAGATTATTCCCTAAAACTTCCGGTGCATTAAACATCGGATAACACGCATAGCCCAAAATATCACTGTTGGAGCCCTTATACCGTCCCGCAAATGTAGTTTCCAGATTGCCGAATGTAAAGTCTGCCTGCTCCAGATAAGACTTCACATACGTAAAGCTATCTGCATAATCAAACGTATCGGTTGCCGTATCGTAACCTCTGGTGATCTGCCATTGATGCATCATAATATCACCGACTGCCGTCAGGGTTGCATATTGGGTCGTAACCGTACTTTGCAAACCTTCTGTAACCGAAGCCATCTGTATCGGTGAAGATATGGAAGCCGTAACAGCTTCCGAATTTTCATCCTGATACATACAGAAAAATGCACCTAAGACTGCAAGTATAATAAATTCTATAAAGATGATAACAAGATTTTTTTTCATTTTTCCTCTTAATTCAGTTGCTCAACTAATTTTTCCTTTGCTTTGGCAAGTGCATCCCGAATACCAGCCGGATTCTTACCACCGGCCTGCGCCATGTTCGGACGACCACCGCCGCCACCGCCTACACATGGAGCAATAGCCTTGATCAGATTACCGGCATGTGCTCCCTGCTTCATTGCCTGATCCGTTGCCATTACGATCAGGTTCACCTTGCCATCCTTTGCGGACGCCAGTACCACAACACCTTCACCCAGCTGGGTCTTTAACTGATCACCCAGATCCCGCAGACCGTTCATATCAACGTCTTCGACTGCAGTTGCCAGGAACTTGATTCCCTGAACCTCTGTCACCTGGCTTGCCACATCTCCGAGAGAATCCTTTGCCAGCTTGCTCTTTAATGACTCATTCTCGCTGGTCAGCTCCTTAATCTCTGTCATCAGATGATTCAGCTTTTCTGTTAAGGTTGCCGGAGTTGCCTTCACTACCTGTGCAGCCTCATTTAACTCCTGCTCCAGCTTCTTATAATACTTAAATACACCCTCGCCGGTCAGTGCTTCAATTCTTCGAACACCGGCTGCAACACCTGCTTCTGACAGAATCTTAAATGTCATAATATTGCTGGTATTTGCTACATGTGTACCACCGCAAAGCTCAATTGAGAAATCACCCATGGATACAACACGTACATTATCACCATACTTCTCACCGAACAGAGCCATTGCTCCGGTCTTCTTTGCTTCTTCAATCGGCATAACCTTCGTTACAACCGGAAGTGCTGCCTGAATCTCATCATTTACGATCTGCTCTACCTGTTCGATCTCTTCCTGTGTCATCGGTGAGAAATGAGCAAAGTCAAATCTTAACCGATCCGGGGTAACCAGAGAACCTTTCTGTTCTACATGTGAACCAAGTACTGTCTTCAATGCCTTCTGCAACAGATGAGTTGCACTATGGTTCTTACAGGTATCCGCTCTTCCCTTGGTACATACCTGAAGTGTAACCGTATCACCGGTCTTTAACATACCTCTGGTCATAGTACCTACATGACCGATCTTTCCACCCTTCAGCTTGATGGTCTCCTCTACCTTGAATTCACCGTCTGCGGTAGAAATGATACCGGTATCACCTTCCTGACCACCCATAGTTGCATAGAACGGTGTCTGTTCTACGATCACGGTTCCATGCTGTCCGTCAACAATCGCTTCTGTGATTTCTGTATCAGTTGTCAGCACGGTAATCCGTGACTCTGCTGTTAACCGGTCATAACCAATAAACTCAGATGTAATGGCCGGATCAATCTCATCATATACGGTAGCATCTGCACCCATGTAGTTCGTGGTCTTTCTTGCTTCTCTGGCAGCCTTCCGCTGTTCATCCATAGCGGCCTTAAAGCCCTCTTCATCTACTTCATAGCCCTTTTCCTCCAGGATCTCCTTTGTCAGATCCAATGGGAATCCATAAGTGTCATAAAGCTTAAATGCATCCGCACCAACCAGTACCTTTGCATTCTTTGCTGCAAGCTCTTCTTCCATGGATGCAAGGATTGATAAGCCCTGATCAATGGTCTTGTTAAACTTTGCTTCTTCCTGCTGTAATACATTGAAAATAAATTCCCGTTTTTCATCCAGTTCCGGATATCCGTCCTTAGAACCTTCAATTACGGTCTCGGATAATTTAGCAAGGAAGGTACCGTCAATACCGAGCAATCTGCCATGACGTGCCGCACGACGGATCAGACGGCGAAGTACATAGCCTCTGCCCTCATTGGTCGGCATGATACCATCGGAAATCATAAATGTTGCTGAACGGATATGATCCGTGATCAGACGAATCGATACATCCTTTGCTTCATCCTCTTTATAAGTAACTCCGGCAAATTCGCATACCTTATTTCTCAGTGCCTGCAGGGTGTCTACATCAAAAATAGAATCCACATCCTGAACAACCACTGCCAGTCGCTCCAGACCCATACCGGTATCAATGTTCTTCTGAATCAGTTCCGTGTAGTTACCGTTTCCGTCATTTTCAAACTGAGTAAATACGTTATTCCATACTTCCATGTAACGGTCACAGTCACAACCTACGGTACAACCCGGCTTTCCGCATCCATATTTCTCACCACGATCATAGTAGATCTCTGAACATGGACCGCAAGGACCTGCACCATGCTCCCAGAAATTATCTTCCTTTCCGAAACGGAAGATTCGATCCTCCGGAATACCAATCTTCTTATGCCAGATCTCAAATGCCTCATCATCATCCCGATAGATAGACGGATATAAACGATTTTCATCAATTCCGACAACCTGTGTTAAGAATTCCCAGGACCATTCAATCGCTTCATTCTTAAAATAATCTCCAAATGAGAAGTTGCCGAGCATCTCAAAGAATGTACCATGTCTGGCTGTCTTACCGACATTCTCGATATCACCGGTACGAATACACTTCTGACATGTAGTCACTCTTCTTCTCGGTGGTATCTCCTGTCCTGTAAAATATGGTTTTAACGGTGCCATACCGGAATTGATCAACAGCAAGCTGTTATCATTATGCGGAATCAATGAGAAGCTCTTCATCTTTAAATGACCCTTGCTCTCAAAGAACTCCAAAAACATTTTTCTTAATTCGTTTACACCATAGCTTTTCACGGTTTTATCCTCCTGAACCTGCAATTGCATCTACTGCTGTGCAGATGCTTCTTTCTCTGCTTTTTTCTTATTTACAATCTTACGAATCCCTATACCGGCAAATACCGCCGCCACAATGGTCAGTGACAATACGATTGCCTTGAATCCATACTGTCCGAGCTCTGTTAAAAATAAATCCAAACCTTCCATTCTGCATTCCTCCTGTTATATCAGAATCCGTCCTGACGTGTTCCGGGTCTATCTGCGTTCCACCAGCTCTCTGGTGATATCTTCCCATGTCAGTCCCTTTTCTACCATAAGTACCATCATATGATATAAGAAATCTGAAATCTCGTATTTCAGTTCCTCTGCATCCGGATTTTTTGCTGCGATCACCATCTCGGTGGCTTCTTCGCCGACCTTTTTCAGAATCTTATCGATTCCCTTGTCAAACAGGTAATTCGTATAAGAACCTTCCTTCGGATTCTCCTTCCGTTCTGTGATCACATCATAATCTTCTTTTAAAATTGTTAACGGATTCTCATCATTATAATCCTTTTTTACCAGGTTTTTAAAGAAGCAGGAATAACTTCCTGTATGACAGGCAGCTCCGATCTGCTCTACCTTTGCCAGAATCGTATCATTATCACAATCCAGACTCAGGGATTTTACATACTGATAATGTCCGGATGTCTCACCCTTTAACCACAGCTGCTGTCTGCTGCGGCTGAAATATGTCATCTTTCCGGTCTCAATCGTTTTCTGGAAAGCTTCCTCATTCATATAAGCAACCATCAGAACTTCATTTGTCTTATAATCCTGAACCACTACCGGAATCATTCCGTCTGAGTTCAGCTTAAACTCCGAAAACGGAATGGTCGATACAAATGTATTTACCTGTAATCCATTCTGAATAAATGCCTGCTTCAGCTCCTTGGTCTGTTCTCCGGTTGCTGCCGAAACAACCACACCCTTTACTCCGGATGCCTTTACAAAGTTTCCCAGGAACTGATAATCTTCCATTCCGTCCGGAATATGAACCATAACCGGCAACTGATCCTGTTCGCAGATTGCCTTGATCAGATCGAGGTTCTCACCGATCTCCCCATCAATCGCCAGATAAATTTCCCCATATCCGTGTCCTGCCATCTGCGATGCATACCGCTTCAGATCCTTTACATAATATCCATTCAGCATTCCGGAAATCTTATCTGTTCCAAACCGTCCGACTACTTCCTTGATGACCTCCTCCTTCTCCGTCATCAGACACACACTGGTCGCACCGGCATAAAGCACCTTTTTGACATCCTCAAACCGTTCCGGTGACATTCTGACACTGATCGGAACATCCACGTTTCTGGAAATCTCCTTAATTGTCTCCAAATCCTGCTCGCTCTCATATACAAAATGCAGCTCATCTACACCGGCATGTTCCAGTGTTTCCGCACTTTCTACCGCATTTGCCTGATCGATCATAGCAATTATCTTTATATAATCCATAACAGCCTCCTATATTGTACCCTTGGTCGATAATACATCCGTAATACGGATATCATATGAAGACGCTTCATCCAGAGCCTTCGCAAATGCTTTGAATGTAGCTTCAATAATATGATGATTATTGCTGCCATGAATTTCTTTGATATGAAGATTCATTCCTGCTGCATAAGAGATTGCATAGAAAAATTCCCGTACCATCTCTGTATCAAAATATCCTACCTGATCTACTGTAAATGTCTCATCAAATACCAGATACGGACGTCCGCTTAAGTCAATTGCACAAAGCACCAGGGTTTCATCCATCGGAAGCATAACAGAACCATATCGTTTGATTCCCTTCTTATCTCCCAGTGCCTTTCGAATCGCCATTCCCAGTGCGATTCCGGTATCCTCGATCGTGTGATGCGAATCCACATACAGATCTCCCTTTACAGACACATTCAGATCAAACAATCCATGTCTTGCAAAGCTGTTTAACATATGATCAAAAAATCCGATTCCGGTGTCGATCGTTGTTACACCGGTTCCGTCCATATTAAAGTCAATCTTGATATCTGTCTCATTTGTCTTCCTGCTCACAGAAGATTTCCGACTTGCCATCTGTCTCCTCCTTTATCCTAACCCTTTCATAAACCTCTCATCTACGGTCATTACTTTCCGTCAAATCTGACCCGGATAGAATTGGCATGTGCTGTCAGTTGTTCAGCTTCCGCAAATGCGATAATATCCTTATGAATCGGTTCCAGAGCTTCTCTTGAATAATATATGATGCTTGATTTCTTAATGAAGTCATCAACACCCAATGGTGAGAAGAACTTTGCGGTTCCGTTTGTCGGTAATACATGGTTCGGTCCCGCGAAATAATCACCAAGCGGCTCCGAGCTGTACTCACCCATAAAGATAGCGCCTGCGTTCTGAACCTTTGTCATAACCTCAAACGGATTCTTCGTCACAATCTCCAGATGTTCAGATGCGATCTGATTTACTGCATCCAATGCATCCTCCATAGAGTCAGCCACAAGCATATATCCGAAATTCTCCAGAGACTTGGTGATAATATCCTTTCTGGATAATTCCTTTACAAACTGATCAACCTCTACAGATACCTGATCTGCAAGAGCTTCACTGGTGGTTACCAGAATCGCACTTGCCAGCTCATCATGCTCTGCCTGCGACAGTAAATCCGCAGCCACATATCTTGGATTGGCCGTCTCATCTGCCAGTACCAGGATCTCGCTCGGCCCTGCGATAGAATCAATTCCTACAAATCCGTTTACGGCTTTCTTCGCCAGTGCTACGAAAATATTCCCCGGACCCACAATCTTATCTACCCGCGGTATCGTTGCAGTTCCATAAGCCAGAGCCGCAATCGCCTGTGCACCGCCGACCTTATAAATCACATCTACACCTGCCTCACAGGCTGCCACCAATGTGGTCGCGCATACCTTGCCTTCCGCATTGCAAGGAGTTGTCATCACAATACTTCCGACACCTGCAACCTTAGCCGGAACAATGTTCATTAAAACAGAAGACGGATAAACCGCTTTACCACCCGGTACATACACACCGACCTTGCTTAAGGCAGTTACCTTCTGACCGAGAATGGTTCCGTTCGGCTTGGAATCAAACCAGCTGTACTGCTTCTGCTTTTCATGATATTCCCGGATATTTACTAATGCCTTCCGGATGACATTTAACAGATCTGCCGGCACTTCCTTATATGCTGCCTCAATCTCTTCCTTCGTTACCTGCATCGTCTCCGGTGTCAGAACCGCATGATCAAACTTCTCCGTATAAGCCAATACTGCCTGATCCCCGTTCTTCGCCACGTCATCTACGATGGCCTGTACGGTCTCTGCATAATTCCCGTAATTGTTCGGGCTTCTTTTTAACAAATCATTTAAAATATTTTTCTTTGTTTCTTCTGTCAGTTTTACCTTACGCATCTTCTGCCTCCTAAGCAATTCTGCCTTATTTTGAAATCAATTCGTTCAGATCATTTAAAAGTGTCCGGATTCTCTGGTGTTCCATCTTCAGACTTACCTGATTTACAACGATTCTGGCCGATAACGGACAGATCTCTTCCAGTACCTCCAGACCGTTTTCCCGAAGTGTGGTTCCGGTCTCTACAATATCTACGATCACTTCTGACAAGCCGACAATCGGTGCCAGCTCTACAGAACCGTTTAATTTTACGATTTCTACGGTCTGATTCTTCTGGCTGTGGAAATAATCCTTTGCAATGTTCGGATATTTGGTTGCCACACGGATAATCTCATTCTTTTTTAACAGCTCCTTCGCAGAAGCCGGTCCGCATACACACATTCTGCACTTTCCAAGGTTCAGATCCATAACCTCATACAGATTTCTGCCTTCCTCCTGAATGGTATCCTTACCTACCACACCGATATCTGCCGCACCGTATTCTACATAGGTCGGCACATCCGAAGCCTTTGCCAGAAAGAACTTTACCTTCAGATCTTCATTTACAAATAACAGTTTCCGGGTATCCGGATCCTTCATTTCCTCACAGGTGATTCCGACCTGCTCCAGTAATCCCAATGTCTGCTTTGCCAGACGCCCTTTTGCAAGAGCAAATGTTAAATATCTCATCCTTTTATCCTCCAGCCTATTCCCTGCATTCAAACGTATGCTGTCCTGCCTGATCCAGATAGATCAGTGTCTCAAAATGCTCTCTCTTTGCATATGCCTTATATTCGTCCAGGGTCTTCTTCTGCGACATCCGGATCAGTTCTACCTTGCGTCCTTCTTTTCGCATATTGGTGCCGAGTTCAACCGCTTTCTGTTGGCAGTCGCGCTGATACAGGATTACAATATCCTGCTCCTCGATTGCAACCTCGATTTTCTGTCTGCTGATTGCATTCATCAGCTCATCAATTACAAATGCAAATCCGATTGCCGGAGCCTCTTTTCCGTACTGACGAAGTAATGCATTATAACGTCCTCCGCGTACGATTGCCGCACCGGTTCCATAGGTATAGCCCTTAAATAAGATTCCGGTATAATATTTGAAGTCACTCAGCATACTCAGATCGAAACTGATATGCTCCTCGCAGTGATAAAATGCCAACGCCTGATATACTTTCTGAAGACGATCCAACGCTTCTAAAGAACGGCGGTTCTGAACCAGTTTCTGCGCCTGCTCCAGCATATCCACTCCGCCAAAAAGATGTTCAAACGATACCAGTACCTGTTTCAAATGTTCTGAAATATTCAGCTGCTTTACATACTCCTGTAATCCAAAAAAGTTCTTATTCTGAATATATGCCCGGATATGCATCTCTTCCTCTGCGCTTAATTCGGCTTCTTCAATCACACCCTTAAAGAAATCAATGTCTCCGACTTCTACCTGAAATTCCTCAAGTCCGGATGCCTGAATACAATCAACCACGGTTGCCAGAATCTCTGCGTCTGCAGCCGAGCTGTCATCATTCACCAGCTCTCCGCCAACCTGTGTTACCTCACATAATTTTCCCTGATGGCTGATCTTATTTGTAAAGGTATTGCCCTCGTAGCAAAGGCGGATCGGTAAATCCTCCGTCTCATAATACTTTGCCACACATCTTGCAATACTCGGTGTAATATCCGGCCGTAATACCAGAGTGTTATTATCCCGATCAAAGAATTTAAACATCTCGTTGGATGGTGCCGAACCTTTTTCCTTGCTGAAAATATCAAAATACTCAAAGGTCGGTGTCTGAATGTCCCGATAGCTATATAACTCTAACACATGATGGAGTTCACTCATGACCTTTCGCTTTCTCTTATACTCGCTGTCATAAATGTCACGTACTCCGTCCGGAGTATGTAATAATTTCTCTTCCATCTGCGTTCTCCTTCACTTTAATAATAAAATGCATTCGCGTACATTATACCACATTTTGGGGGTTTGACAAGTTTTTATAGACGGAGTCTTATTTTATGATATAGGAGAATACTTCGATTTCTTCAAATCCCAATGCACGGACCTTCCGGACCGATTCCCGGACGTCCGATTCATTATTATAATTTCTGATCTGCGGAATCCGGATCTTACACCGGGACTGCAGTCCGGAATCTGCAATTTTTTGCAGATTTTTTAATATTTTTTCATTTGTTCTGCCTGTATACGCCTGATAAATAGAAGGATTCATTGTTTTGATATCTATAATAAAGAAATCAACCGATTCCAGAACTCTCTCCAGCGTTTCAGACTCTGCATACAGGGAAGTTTCTATATTTACATGCATGCCCTGCGGTGCCAGCTCGGCAAACCTGCGGATTGCCTCCGCATGAAGCAGCGATTCCCCACCTCCAAAGGTCACACCGCCACCCGTTGCCAGAAAATAACAATAGTCCTGCAACACTGTTTCCAACAATTGCTCCGGGCTGTATTCCCTCCAGCTGTTTTTCTTCAAAATATCTGCGTTAATACAGTATCGACATGCAAGTGAACAGCCGTACAGGGCAACCAGAGTGGTTACACCTTTACCGTCCGTTTTCATGCGATGCCGGTTTATGGATTGAACCTTAAAATTCACTGTCTGGTTCATACGCTACATCACCCTCTAATACTTCCATCTCTTCTTCTGTTTCCGACTCGGTTGTGTCTGTAGTTTCGGAACTTGTTATCTCGGAATTCATCAGTTCAGAGCCTGTTGCCTCGGAACTGATCATCTCAGATCCTCCTGCTTCGGAACTGATTGTTTCGGTCTCACCTTCAAGATCTTCATACTGGTTTCCGCAGCCCGCAAGGCTCAGACTTAAGGTCGCCAGTCCGGCTACCAGCATTCCCTTCGCCACCAGCGCCTGATTCAGCTGTTTCTCCTCCTGTGCACATTTCGGGCAGGTTCCCCTGCATTCCCCCTGATAGGTACATTCTGACTGATGAAGATCTACACCAAGTCCGTCTGCCAGCTGCTTTCTGATCTGCTTTAATTTCTCACATTTCGCCTTATGTCTGTTCATAATATCCTCCCATAATCGTTGCTATACTTTGTATCTGTATTTGACTCCCCTGCAATGTCTCTTTTACGGATATCGGTCATATCTCCTTTTGAAGCTCCGCCAGATTCTGCACCTGTCCCCAGGTTCTGTTTCTACAACTGCCCTCTTATATAAATTCAAAAATTGCTATTCTGCCCTTTTATTCCCGGCTCATCAGATCCCGGCTTAACGGTTCCAGATAATGGACCAGAATTCCTCCCTTCGCCCGGATAAAATTAGCCGGATTCAGTTCCTGATATTTGAAATTCTTCGGATGCCCTTCCCGAATTCGTTCCACATACCGTTTCAACTCCTGAAACGGCATATAATATAACTCATTCCGGGTCGTAAAGAAGATGATCAGAAAGCTGACTCCCTGCTGTTGTTCAAACTCCTTCATGAATTGATACTGATGCTCATGAATATTCTGCATCGAAAAGGTATCCGTCGTACATTCCTTGGCATCAAAGCACACCGGTACCCCTTGTACCACTCCGATATAGTCAACCGTGGAATCCTTTTCAAAATACGCCAGTGTAATCTGACTGCTTTCTTTATCGATCTTAATCGGCTTGATCGGAGTCGGGATCTTCTGCACCAGCGCCAGTCCCTTATCCCGATAACTCTCATTTGTAAAATTAATCAGATCTTCCAGGGTTGAACCCCGGAGTCCCCGGCTATTCCAGGTTGCCATATGTCAGTTCCTCTCCCCATAGCTTCTCCAAGACGGCTCTGTATTTTCCCGGCAGTGGTGCCGTCCATGTTTTCTCCGATAAATGATGGAAATGGCCGTCCATCACCGGAAATACGATTCGATATGCATGCAGACATTGATTCTGGATTCCGTATTGATTGCGAAATTCCCGGTTTCTTCCCGGATCACCGTATTTGGCATCTCCCATGATCGGATGACCGAGGCTTGCCAGATAGGCCCGGATCTGGTGACTTTTTCCGGTGATCAGCTCTACTTCTAATAAAGAGTAGTCCGGACTATCATTGCACGGTTGATACTTCGTTTCTATCATAACCGCTCCTTCTGCAGGCTTCTGCAGAATCCGAACCTGATTGGTCTTACTGTCTTTCACCAGATACGCTTTTCCGCCTCCGGCTTTCGAAACCTTTCCCTGAACCAGTGCCAGATAATATTTATGTACCGTCCGTTCCTTTAAAAGAGAAGAAAGCATCTGACTTCCGGAAAGTGATACACCGGCTAATACAATTCCGCTCGTATTCCGGTCAAGCCGGTTGCAGACAGACGGTGTAAACGTTATCAGCTGTTCCTGCGTAAGCTTCCCGGTAGCCAAAAGATACCGGATCATCTGCTCATTAATCGAATCATCCGATACCTTTGCCCTCTGTGACAGGACACCGGATGGTTTATTCAGAATCAGAATATCGGAATCCTGATACAGGATACGGTTCTCTAAAAGGACGGTTCCCTTTGCAGCCACTTCTCCACCCACAAATTCGGTCTTTTTATCTTTATGAAACTTTGCAAACGTGTCATCCGAGAGGTAAATTTGAACCGTATCGCCTTCTTTTAACAGTTCCCTTCCATCTGCCCTCGACTGATTCACCTTGATATTTTTCTTACGAAGCATCTTATAAATAAAGCCGGACGGTGCCTCGTTTAATATTTTTCCCAGTAGTTTATCCAGACGCTGACCCGCTTCATTTTTACCGATCGTATATTCTTTCATACTGCCTGCTCCTTACTCCGACTCTATGTCCTACAGACATACATCCAGCATCCGGGTCTTTAACCGGGTGCATTTCACATCCAGATCTTCTTCCGATACCGGATTAGATGTCACCATATCCAGCAGCTCCCTGACATCATGTGCGGTATATACCTGATATGTATATCCGGTCTTATTGACGATTCCCTGCACATATTCCCGCTGTTTTTCTTCTCCGTATTTTGGTTCATTCGAGCCACTCCAGAGCAGATAAATATTTCCCTGATCAATCACCAGCGCACTTGCAAATGACACTGCTTCATAAGAGCTTAACGCCATATCATAAAGGACAATACAGTTTTTTCGGTCGGCCAGTCCGCTGCTGATCAGTTCTCCATCCTCCGGTTTCATCGAACGGAACTTCGCGGCTATGATCCAGAGTGTCAGCATCTTGGCAAACGGCAGTGCCAGAATGATCGGGATCAGAATTGCAACATGCTTCACGGTTCCGAATATCAGATATACCGCTACCGTACCGGCTATAATGCAGACAGCCAGGATCAGCATCAGGATTCCATAACGCTTCTTATATGCATTTATATATCCAAGGGTTCCTTTTTCCATGTTTCTTCCTCGTTTCTTCTATTCTGTGTTTCTTTCCAGTTCCTGTATCGCCGGATAATAGTCCCTGACCGCATACTCTGCCGCCTGAACCTTCTCCTGCCAGATATGACTGCTTGCAGCATCATCAATGGCGCAGGTATGCATTCCGGCATTTTTTCCCGCCTGAATCCCTTCCACAATATCCTCAAAGATCAGACAGTGCTCCGGTTTTACTCCAAGATCTTCTGCTACCAGCAGATAAATATCCGGGTTCGGTTTCCCGTGAGCGACCTCACAGGCGGTATGCACCGAATCGATCAGACCTCGGATCTTCTGCCCCTCCAGTGCAATCTCTACCAGATGCCGGGAGTTACTGGTCGCAACACCTGTCCGATAGCCCTTCTGCTTCAGCAGACAGAGAAACTCCATGGCGCCGGATTTTAACGGTACTTCTCCGGCATACTTCTCTTCTGCCATCCGGTTCCATGTATCTTTCATAACCTCTATAGAATCCGTGATGCGGTATTCTGTCTTAATATATTCTGCCGTTTCAGAAAAACTCATGCCGGAAATCCGTTCCTGCAGCCCCTCCGGAACGACCAGACCGTGATTTCTGAAATACTCTTCATCAATGGCATTCCATACCCACATGGAATCTACCAGTGTTCCATCCAGATCAAATATGACTGCCTCTATCCCCCGGAACATCTGTCCATGCATTACAGCCACCTCCAACCGGCCAGATATTTATTCTTAAGTGTGCCGTTGGTCAGTTTTCCCCAACCGAGCGGATATCCGTCCACACAGATTAATGTCATACCATTCTCGCCCTCTAATTCGATCGTTTCCCCTTTCAGATACCGGATTACCCGTTCATCCGTTACATCCAGGGAGATTGCATGATCATATTCCTTCATCCTCAGTGTCATCGCCAGCGACTGACTCGGTTCAAACCGGTTCTTCCGGATCTCACCCAGAAACAGACCATTCCGCAATACACGCATTCCCTTTACCGATGGCATCTCCTTCGGAAGATAATACAACCGCTCCTTCTGTAATTCCATGCGGCTTTCATCCCAGTCCCAGGCAATATGCTTTAAGAAATCCCATACCACATCCGGCAGCTTTACTCTTCCCGGATGATACCAGTTCACTGCATCAGTCATCGGCTTCTCTTTCTTATGCAGCAATGCAACAAAATGCCCTTCACCGTGAATCCGCTGCGGCCATAACCGGCGACACTTCGTCACATCCTGATTACCCTTCAGACTCCATTCCGGATGTCCGGAATCAAAGCCTTCGTATTTCGGAAGCTCTGCCAGCTCCAGCTCCGGATCCAGCTCTAACAGGAAATCCATCGCCTGCTCGTTCTCCTCCGGTGAAAATGTACAGGTCGAATATACCATCGTTCCGCCCGGTTTCAGACACCGTACCATTTCCTTCAGAATGCTGCGCTGCAGATTCACAAACAATTCCACTCCATTCGTTTCCCATGCCTTCACCATGGAGTTTGCTTTCCGGAACATCCCCTCTCCGGAACACGGTGCATCGATCAGAATCTTATCAAAAAATCCTTCAAAATTATCCGCGATCACATTCGACGGCTCACTTAATACCAGCATATTCGGCACGCCAAAAAGCTCCAGATTCTTAAGCAATGCTTTTGCTCTGGAATTGCTGATGTCATTGGATACCAGTAACCCGGTTCCGTGCAGCTTTGCTGCCAGCTCCGTTGATTTTCCTCCCGGTGCCGCACAGATATCCAGAACCCGGTCTCCCTCCTCAATCGGAATCACACTTGCCGGTGTCATGGCACTCGGCTCCTGAATATAATACAGGCCTGCATAGTAATATGGATGCTTTGCCGGCTGTTCCGACTCACCATAATAAAACCCGTTTGAACACCAAGGAACCGGCTTCAACTCAAACGGAGATAGTTTCAGAAAATCCTCAACTGATATTTTTGCGGTATTCACCCGCAGGCCATGATAACATGGTTGTTCCAATTCTGCTTCATAAGCTTCAAACTCATCCTGCAGCATTTCTTTCATACGTGTTTCAAAACGTTCCGGTAATTTCACATTCGTTCTCCTGCTTCTAATTTCTCATTTGTCATCATTCTGCCTGATGACAAAGACGTGCCGGGGCACGGCCTTTATGCTTCTCTTAATTCAGGCTCTGCGCCTTATAGCCCTCCGCTATGATATCCAGCTCTCTGCTGAATCGCTCCAGCTGCTCCAGATCCTGTGTTGCGAAGATCTGATAGAACTCATCCTGTATCTTCAGAACCTCTCTTTTATTCGCCACATGATACAGATTCTGGATATTGACCAGAATATCGGATACTACATTTGCCTTGATCGTGAACATATTCTGTGCATCAATGATCTCATCGCGCACGGAAGACATCTCGGAATCCAGCGCTACAATCGCATCGGATGCCGCATATAAACGTTCCCGTACATGTGCCGGCATATTACCATGATACTTATACTGCAGGGAATGCTCGATCGTAGCCCAGAAATTCATTGCCATCGTCCGGATCTGAATCTCTGCCTGCAGACGCTTCGTTCCCTCTAATGTATACACATCATAATAGACAATAATATGATAGCTTCGATATCCGCTCTCCTTGTAATTCGATATATAATCCTTTTCACATTTGATCTCCATATCCTTGCGGTTCCGGATAATCTCAACAACCTTATCAATATCTTCTACAAACTGACACATGATACGGATTCCCGCAATATCGTCAATCTCATCCTCGATCTCTTCAATCGCCAGATGCTTCTTATTCATTTTATCCAGAATACTGGAAATTTTCTTGACCCGTCCTACCACCTGCTCAATCGGGGAATATTGTCCCTTACTCCGATATTCCTCAATAATATGATTGAATTTTACCACCAGTTCATTTACCGCAAGCTGATAAGGCGACAAAATCTCCCGCCATAATTGTATTTCCATATGTAACCACCCCTGATATTTTTGTCATCCATCGCTGATCGATGACCTGCGTGCGCATCCGCACACCTCCTTAGTACGTTGTTATATTATAACATACCTTTCTTGAAATTCCAACGAAAGCCGTGCTCAAAAGCAGACCTTTCTCTATACGTTTCCCTGTTTTTCCTGAAGTTTTTTCAAAAACAGATATGGATTGATGCTGATTTCTGTTCCGTCCTCCTGATAGAAATAGATTCCGACATGTAAATGCGTATCAAACATTCCGGTAGTGCCCTCTTCACCATAACCGGAGTTTCCCATAAATCCAAGCAGTTGTCCGGCATATACGGTATCTCCCGGCTTCAGGCCTGCCGCATAGGAATATAAATGTGCATAGTAATAATAAATACCTCCCTCAGACTCTATTCCGATCCGCCAGCCACCAAGCGTCAGCCAGCCCATATTCCGCACCGCACCGTCCGTCATGCTGACGACCGGGATCCGTCCGGGTTCATTCCGGATATCCATAACATCCGTTCCTTCATGCACCCGGTTACCGCCATACGTCCTCTCTCCATACCAGGAATCACAATATTCAATCTCCTGAATGTAGGACTTTTCAATCGGGAAACATGTCAGCTCCCGGTTTATGGTATTTTCTATCCTCTGAAGCTCTTCATCATAGCTTTCAATCGTCCGGTACGGATTCAGATACTCCTCGGGATTCGCCCGAAACCGTTCCAGATTCTTCTCGTATCGCAGCTTATAATTTATCGCTACCTGTGCGTCTGTCACATGCCACTCTACTCCGATTATCAGAAGCAGCGCCACTATCAGCAGACCTCTGCGACAGATTTCCCTGAAGGATCCCTTTTGATTCATATACGATATTCTGCTGCCCGGATTCTCTCTGTTCATCTTATGTCCTCCATCCGGGATTCAGAACTCTGTGCTCCTGACGGACAGCCTTATGACTGTTCCTCATATCCGGTATCCACCGAAAGGTCTCTGCCATCTGCAGCCTGTGTAGCCAGCGTATCACACCGCTCATTCTGCGGATGCCCAGCATGTCCCTTTACCCAGTGGTATTGAACTGAATGCGGACTCATTGCCTGTAACAACCGTTTCCATAAATCTATATTTTTAACCGGATTTTTGGTTCCGAGCTTCCAGTTTTTCTGCAGCCAGCCCTGAATCCAGTTCTCGTTAAACGCCTTTACCACATATTGGGAATCCGAATAAATATCTACCTGACATGGACGATTCAGTGCCTCCAGCCCGGTTATTACCCCTAATAATTCCATCCTGTTATTCGTTGTCTGACGATAGCCACCGGAATATTCTCTGGTATGTAACTGTCCCTTCGGATCTGTGTATTCCAGCACTGTACCATAGCCGCCCGGTCCCGGATTTCCTCTGGAGGATCCGTCCGTATATATAATTACGTGCATTTAAATCTCCTTCCCGATCTCTGCAACTGTCAGACGAACCAGCTGCTTAAACTGTGCAGATACCCGGTCTGCAGTCTCCTGGACCTCTGTATGGGATAGCTTTTTATCCGAAATGCCGCTTGCCATATTGGTAATGCACGAAATGCCACAGATCTTCATACCCATATGATTGGCTGCCACGGCTTCACAGGTCGTACTCATACCGCAGGCATCCGCGCCAAGCAGCCCTGCCATCCGCACCTCTGCCGGGCTCTCATATGCAGGTCCGCTAAACTGGATATAAACACCCTCCTGTAATGGAATATCCAGTGTCTTTGCCGCACCCTTTATCTTATCCCGCAACTCCTTATCATAGATCTCCGACATATCCGGAAATCGTGCTCCGAGTTCTTCGATATTCGCTCCGATCAGCGGAGACGGTACAAAGGATGAAATCTGATCCCTTAACAGCATTAAAGTCCCCGGTTCCAAAAAGGAACTGATACCACCGGCGGCATTGGTCAGGAATAAGGTATCCGCTCCGAGAAGCTTCATCAAACGGATCGGTCTCACTACCTCCTGCATGGTATAGCCCTCATAATAATGCACTCTTCCCTGCATGATTACGACCGGCACCTGCTCCAGGTATCCGAATACAAATCTTCCCTGATGGCCTGCAACGGTTGATCTCGGAAATCCCGGTATCTCGTCATATGGGATCACTGCTTCACACTGAATCTCATCTGCAAGTGCTCCCAGCCCGGAGCCTAACACCAGGCCGAGCTTTGGCTGAAAATCCGTAATGTTCCTGCATGCCTGATAGCATTCTTTTAATCTTTCATATTCTGTCTGCATATGTACCTCCGTCCTGAAATAACTTCTGATTACTCTAAATGATACACTGTTTTCGATATATCCGCAACTTAAAAAAGACCCTCACCTGCCATATAGATATAACCGCCAATAACAGAAAATGCCTCTCTCCGGAGTCACTGCTTTCATAAATTTCCATTCTTTTTCCGACTCCGGATCGAGACACGCTCTGACTTTATTCTGTTTGTTTTATTTCTGCGCCGTTAAATAATAATGCATACCATACCGCCATTTCCGTCATTTACGATCTTTTCCATTGTATCCTGAAGCTTCGCCTGACTCTCATCCGTAATCTTACCGGTTTTCGCCCGGATTCCGTCATCAATCAGCTGTTCGATCGTCTTTCCGAAGATGTTAACACTCCAGATATCCTCCTGTCCTTCCGCTCCGATATACTGCACCAGATCCTTCGCCTGTTCTTCGGATCCTACAATCGGTGCGATTTCTGTTGTGATATTGGCTTTGATCATATGAATGGACGGTGCTTCTGCTTTTATTTTTACCCCGAATTTATTTCCGTGCCGGATCACCTCCGGCTGCTCGATCCGGATTTCTTCATGATTCGGTGTCACAAAGCCATATCCCTTATACCGGACTGCATCCACAGCCTCCGCCACCTGTTCGTATTCCTTCCGCTTCTTTGACAGCTCCTTTAATACATTCATAAACTGATATTCGTTCTCAATCTCGCATCCAAGCATGTCACTCAGCATCTCATAGTAAAAAGCATGATCAACCTGTACCAGCAGCTGAACATTACCGGTATCCAGAGAGATATTATCTAATTTTACCTTTTCAATATATGTATCCTCCGGTATTTCCAGCTGATATACATCACGGATCACATGGATCTGATCCATCACGGATTTTGCCATAGCTATTAATGCTGTTTTCACATCCGATTCCAGCTGCAATGCCTCGGCCCATTTCGGAATATGGAAATCCACCTCTGTTACCGGAAATTCCAGCAGAACTGCCTGAAGGATTTCTGTTACATCTTCCTTACGCAGCTGATCTGCGTTTACAGGAAGCACCTTTACACCATAGGTTTGCTCCAGCTCCTCTGCCAGCCTCTGCGTTTCCTCCGCATACGGCTTCATGCTGTTCAGCAGGATAATATATGGTTTTCCGAGTCCTTTGATTTCCTGAATTGTCCGTTCCTCTGCCTCCAGATAGGCGGCTCTTTCCAGTTCTCCGAAGCTGCCATCTGTTGTCACAACAATTCCGATCGTTGAATGATCATGGATTACCTTTCTGGTTCCGATCTCGGCAGCCTTTGAAAACGGAATGTCATAATCAAACCATGGTGTTTTTACCATGCGTTCTTCTCCATTTTCTTCATGTCCGACAGCTCCCGGAACCATAAATCCCACACAATCAATCATCCGCACTTTCATTTCCAGATCCGGATTCATTTGAATCGTAACTGCCTCCTGCGGAATGAATTTCGGTTCCGTTGTCGTGACTGTCTTGCCAGATGCACTCATCGGAAGTTCATCCCTTGCCCGGATCTGCAATGGTTCCTCTTCAATATTCGGCAGTACCATCAGATTCATAAATCGTTTAATAAAGGTCGATTTTCCGGTTCTTACCGGTCCCACCACGCCTATATAAATCTCTCCGTTAGTTCTGCTCCTCATATCTTCATATAAATCATATGTATTCATTCCACTCTCCATAGAAAAGACCTCCCGCACGTTCTGTAATCTGTCCATCATGTTGTACATGATATATTGATACAGTATATGCAGGAGGTCCTGTTTCTATGTTATTCTGTTGGTTGTTCTTTCTGTTCCCGACTGTTTCCGGTTCTTATTCCATTCTGTCTGTGATCCTATTTCCGGCTTCTGTTCTTTCTCCGGCTCTCTGCGATCAGAACTCCGGCTCCCAGGTATGCTGTCAGTCCAAGGATCATCACAACCTGAATCGGACTGGTATCACCGGTCTTTGGACCGGCGGCTGCTGTTGTCGCTTCTGTCGTTACAGCCGTAGTCACTTCCGTTGTTACCTCTGCAGTCGTTGCGGCTGTTGTTTCCGTCGTCTCAGTCTCCGTTGTTTCACTGCTTGTGGCAGTTGTCTCGGTTGTGGTTGCCTTCTTCTCATAGGTATCCACAATATCGACTCTGACCGTTTCATCCGCTACTACATTCGCACTTGCCGAATCCTCTGCTGCAATTCCATCCACTGTATACCGGATACTCTTGATCTCATAACCGTCAATATCATATGCGGTTTCCTCTACAATATATTCTCCGGCTGTCTCTTCTAACTTCAACGTATACTTTCCAGTCAGTGCATGATAGGTGAAATCTGCCAGTGTATATTCCTTTACTGTATTATCCGCAGTGTTTGTTACACGGAATTTCAATGCCCGCTCTGCCTCTGCCCGGCTTGCATCACCCTTGATTTCCTTTGTGATTTCCAGAAATCCTGCATTCTTACTGTATGTATTGGTATAATCAACGGTTCCGACACCGCCTCTTAATACCTCAAGTGTCGCTGTTTTGCCATCCGTCTCAGTTCCCGCATTGACTATATAAGTGGTAGTATCCAGTATATATCCTGCAATATCCCTTGTACGCTCTTCTACTGTATAAGTTCCGGGTGCTACGGATATCTCCAGCTCATACCGGTTCGTTGTCTGATTAAAGACTAACTCGCTCAGGGCAAAGTCCCGATAGGCTGTCTCCCCCTGCTTTCTCACACGGAAGGTGATCAGGTTAAGCGCCTCTTCTATCGGTACCTCACCGGCTAATACCTTTGTCAGCTTCAATGTACCTGCGTTGTCACTGTAATCATTGGTAAATGCTACCTGTACTGTCTGACCGTCTGTCAGAGTTACGGTTGCCTCGTTTCCGGTTCTGGCAGCTGTACTATCCACCTGATATGTCGTGGATACCACATAACCGGTTTTATCTGTAACGGTTTCCGTTACAAAATACCGTCCGATCGGCAGATTGTCAATTGTCAGAGTTGCTTTCTGCTGTGCTTCATCATAATCAAAATCTGCAGCTGTATAAACCGTACCTGTGGAAACACCTTCCTTCTTTACCTCAAACTTCAGAAGGTCTTTTACATCATCCCAGTTCTGGGCTCCTGTCACCTGTTTGGTCAGGATCAGGGAACCGACCTGCTCGGTATACTGATTCTCGTACGATACTACTGCTTCCGTATCCTTCTCAATCTCCAGATCCGATACCTCCGTACCGTTCTGCGTTCCGCCACCGTTTACGGTATAAGTCGTGACACGCTTATAGCCGGTCTTATCTGTGATCGTCTCCGTTACCGTATAGGTACCAACCGGAAGATTATCTACGACACATTCATATTTGCCGGTCGTCTGATTTAGGGTAAAATCTGCAGCCGTATAGGTTGTTCCGACTGTTTCTCCATCCTGCTTTACCACGAACCGGATAGAATCCTTAACTGCATCCCAGTCCAGATCTCCTGTAACCGTCTTCTCCAGCTCCAACGAACCATACTCTGTCAACGGCTCATATGTATTGGTAAACAATACGGTCTGTGTCTGATTTTTCGTTACTCTGACACTCGATGTCCTGCTTCCGATAGTCTCGACACCATCGCCAACCTTATAAGTGGTATTCTTCAAGGTTCTGCCGGTTACCGTCTGTAATGTCTCCTCTACCGTATAATTGAACGCCGGATCCAGCTGATCCAGGGTCTTACTGTAAACATCTCCATCTTTTACCATATCATTACCGGTAAATGTTGCCAGAACGATCGTACCCCGTTTTACTGTAAAGGAAATCCGATCCTTCACATCATCCCAGTCTGCATTTACCACACTCTTGGATATCTTTAATCGACCTTCCTCTGAATTCTCATATTCCAGAATATTCTCATCCTCACTGAAGGTCTTGATATCAATGCCTGTAGGCAGTGTGATTCCGGAAGACCCGGTCAGTACAAAATAATATGGATACGGATTTACCGCATAGCCCTCCTTGGAGGCCGTTTCATATAATACAAAATATTTATCAATCGGAAGATCTCTGATCACGATCTTACCATCTGAAGCAGATACCGTAATATTATCTTTAATAATGTCTCCATCCACCATCTTCTTGTTAACGGCATCATAGGTCGCATACCGCAGCTGGAAGGTAGAACCATCCAGAGCGATCTTATTACCATCCTGATCGGTCCAGTATTTGAACAGGGTAATATCACGTAACTCGGAAACAGTCTGGTGCTTTGGTGTATAAGCCACATGCACGATTGACTTTTCACCCTTTGTCTGGCTGGAATTATATCCATTCAGACTGAATCTGTTATATGCATTTTCCGCAGTCAGACTGTCATTCTGCTGAGACGATCCAAGCGGATATACCTTAATGGTAGAATTTACCCTTGCCTTATAAGTAAGCTTCAGATGCTTACCATCCGGAATGGTAAGCGTTAACGTCCGTTTATCCTCCGATAAAGAATAATCATAATCCGTACCTTTGGTTAAAATAGTCGTTCCACTGTCCGTTACCTCTGTCAATGTGATCGAGCTTAGTACAAAGTCTAAAGCAGAACCGATCTCATCAACAGCCGTGATCGTATCTCCATCAACCAGATCCAGCGCATTGGGATTAATATCAACTGTATAGCTGACATCCGGTGCGGAATCTTCTGTATACTCACCGGTCTTTGTAATCAGATCCTTTGGTGTCAGCTCCTTTGTGTCTGTTGCATTACCAATATCCGTACCGTCATACTCAGCAGTTATCTTATTCACGATTGTTTTCTTTGTTCCGTCATTAATAAAGGAACGTTCATCTGCAATCTGGGTTGTATATTCAATTCTGACGATTGCGGAATCTGAGCCTACGGCAGCCAAAGCAGCCACCTTCTGTACCATTTCCTCTGTTACAACAAAGCTGAACTTTATCTTTCCTTCCGTGGCAGTATCTGTTGTAATTGCTACGGAACCATACCTGCTACCATCATAAGGATATCCGTTATTATAGACCTTCTGTAGCCAGATTCCCGTTACTGTTGCCGAACCCTTTAATTTCATGCTTGACGGAATGGCATCGGTCAGTGTAATCGTTTTACCCTTTGCCAGATTTTCAATTGCGGACAGATTCACATTTACAGTATATGTGATCTCATCCTTTGTTGTAGATACGGTACCGGTCTTATCAACCGCATTTTCCTTTTTGCTGGTATCCTTCCATTGATCCTCTGCTGACTGGCTGACGTTTTTATTCAGCTTATTATTATAAAATGTCAGGGTCGCATAATTATGGAATACCGTCTTATTGGTCCAGTCATCTGCAACTATCGTGGTCGTATATACGAAATTAAGCACATTTCCGCTATTGGCAGTCACAAACGCATCCTTCAGGGTAAGCTTATATCCATTCCATGAGCTTTCAAACGATTCTACAATATCCTGTCCGTCTGTAGTGATTGTTCCGTTCTCAACAATTGCTTTGCCATTATAATAAATCGTATTCTGCAATGTATGAAGCGCTGTATCGCCTCCGACATTATCTGTAATTGCTACCTTACTGATCGGCATAATTGTCTGATCCGGAATCGTTACTGTAACTGTCCAGCTCAGCTCCTTTGTTGCAGAATCATAAGATTTCCACGCCTTGTCAATCAGTTTGATATCCGGTGCATAAGAATAGTCTGCCTCACCCTTTACTTCCTTACCGCCAACAGTAGCCTCAAAAGTATTATGGAAGGTATAGCCGCTGAGCTTAATTGCCTCCAGCAGCTCAGGGGTCGCCTGCGTCGTATACTCAAGATAATATTCTCCCTCGCTGACCTTTGTCAGAGCCGTCTTCAAGATTGCGCTGCCGGACTGACCTGCCCCCGGTGTATCCAGCATATCTGTAATGTATTGATCAATGGTTTTTCCTGAATTCGTAAAGTCCTCCAGAAAATCATTTAATTTAATCGTAATCTTCCATGTGATCAGACCGGTCTCCGGATCATAAGAGGTTCCCTCTTTCTTAACGGTCGGAGGTGTTACATCTGTATAAACAACACTGGATTCCGTATCCTTATCGGTATCCCGGTTATCCTTATAGGTTGCCTTGATCTTATTTCCGTAGGTCTCCACCTGCGTATTCTCAGCATCATAAATAGTCTTATCAACGTCCATGGTATATTCCAGTTCAATATACTCATCCTTTGCCAGGATCACATTTGCCAGAGCCGCATTCAGCGCATCCATGCCGGAATAGCTTGCCCCCTGTGTGACTCCGACATTTGTGCCATTCACCGTCTTTACCGTAATATTCCGCAGATTACTTAATCCGCTTCCCGCAATATCCTCTAAGTTAATTCCACTGACCACACCGTTCTTCGCAGTCAGCTTTACCTTAAAGGTCTGTGTCAGACTGGAACCGGATACCACTGCCTTACTGTCTCTCGACTTATATACCTCCAGACTGCTCTCCGTGCTATCTGAGTAATATTTGATCTCAATCGTTGAATCCTTCCCGACTTTAAACGGAATCTTCTTGCCGTTATTCTCCTTGGAATTCTCCACGTCTACAACTCCGTCATATGTAGAAGTACCTGCCCGCTCTCCTTCCTGTAAGAAGGCCTCATCGGTAATCGTATAAGTTGCGATTCCATTCGCATCGATCGTAACCTCACCGACCTGATTACTGCTCTTATCCGTTACAGGCTGTCCACTCTGCGGATTTAAGGTTATATTTCCAAGATATTGCTTCAGATCGATCTGAAACGTTTTCGGTGCTGTTGTATCCATCAGATTGGTCAGCTTCCATGTGCAATTGATCTTTACAATATCCCCTTCATATACCTCTGTCACTTCCGAGATCGAGATAACTGTATCTCCTCTTTTTATGTAACCATCAAAGGTCACAACTTCAAAATCATCTGCGGCAACAACATCCGAAACAGCTGTCGGCACCAGAGTCAGAATCATTAATAATGATAAGGCTCCTGCCAGCATCCGTTTCCAGAATTTGCTTCCCTTTACATTTCTAAATAAATTCCTCATCTTTGACTCCTTTCCTGCTCTTTCTATTCTGCCATTCATCCATGGTTCTATGCTATCATTAATATCGCCCGCATGGTTGGATTTTTTAACCCTGCTGTATGGCCTTTTTTATTACACTTTTTTGTGTTTGTTAAGTTAACATAAAGACCCAAAAAAGTCAATAACTATTCCTGTTTTATGCCATATTTTTCACATTTTTCTTCTGCGGTAATATTTTATCAGTTCTTACTTATTTTCCGGTCCTGCCATAATTTACATCCCGGCTCTCCTTTGCACGCTCCGCACTGCAGATTCCGGTTGGTCTGCGGATAAAACCGCTCCGGATAGCGATGGTAGTTCCATTCCCATAATCCGGTTACAACGAGTGCCATTCCGAACAGACTGAGCCCGTAAAAACCACCTGTCACAGCCAGCGGAAGTACCAGCATCCAGGTATCCCAGTTGTAGATTCTGCACTGCGTACAACACCGATTTTTCATAAAAATATCCCGGAATGGACACCAGATCAGCAGACAGACCAGATCGCCGATATAGAATAATCCGGTCAGAACCAGACAGAACCGGTCATCCAGTCTCCAGAACCGATGTCCTGCGAGTAACCCGACCGCTACCAGCGTCCAGACCGCAAGCACCCGGACGACGCGCCTGTCTGTCTGTCGTTTATAATCCTGATTAGTCTGTATACTGTCCGATTTCTGTTCTGCGTTCTGCACTTTGTTCTTTTCCGAATTTCGTTCCTGCGCCGGTCGGTAACAGGCTTTCCGATACTTATCGGCTCCGAGCGGACGCAGGTGCTTTATCGGCAACAGCTTTTCCAACATATACCAGAGCCATGCCAGCCAGAACAGGTGCAGAATCGAAAAATGCCGGAAGAAATTCATTCCTTCCAGCACCTTCATCTCTCCAGGAAATTTCAATGCTGTAACCAGAATGCCGGCAAGCACCAGGATACGGAACAAAAATTTACTCCAGTTCAATCTATATTTTTTCTTTAATGTATCAGGAAAATCCTTCATGGTTTCCCTCACTCTCTTTCTCTTAGGACCAGTCACATTCCGAGGTTCTGTTTCTCATAAGCAGGGATGTCACTGCATCCTTTGCAGACCGTCCCTCAAAAAGCACCTGATTCACCTGCTCTGTGATCGGCACCTCTACATTATATTTCTTTGCCAGAGCCAGGGCTGCCTTTGCGGAATACACACCTTCAACGACCATTTTTACCTCATCCATGGCCTCCTGATAGCTCTTTCCCTGTCCGATCAGATATCCGGCGTTATGATTCCGGCTATGTGTACTGGTACAGGTTACGATCAGGTCTCCGATTCCGGACAGGCCGATAAAGGTTTCAAACCGGCCGCCCATTGCCAGACCCAGCCTTGTAATCTCTGCAATTCCTCTTGTGATCAGAGCTGCCTTTGTATTATCACCAAGCCCCAGACCGTCTACAATTCCGGCTGCCAGAGCAATGACATTCTTCAATGCGGCTCCCAGTTCAATGCCTACCATATCCGGGCTGGTATATACACGGAATACCGGACTCATAAATGCTTCCTGTATCTCTTCTGCCGTTGCCTTATCATGTGCTCCTGCTACGACCGTTGTCGGTATCCTTCTTCCGACCTCTTCTGCATGACTCGGACCGGACAGAACACCTACCCTTGCCTGCCTGATCTCATCCTCTATGATATCTGTCATATTCATAAGGGTATCTTCTTCGATTCCCTTTGCCACATTGACGATCAGCTGACCTTCCTTTATATATGGTGCGATCATTTTAGAGGTTGAACGTACAAAAATAGACGGAACCGCCATAACAAGCATATCTTTTCCGGTCACACTGCTTTCCACGTCATTGGTCACAGCGATCCGATCCGGAATCATGACACCCGGCAGCTTCTCCACCTGCTCCCGTTTTTCGTCGATCATTGCTACTTCCCGCTTATCGATCGACCACAATGTCACCTCATGTCCGTTTTCATGTAGTAATATAGCAAGTGCAGTTCCCCAGCTGCCTGCTCCCAATACGCCAATTTTCATCTTGTATCCCCGCTTTCTACCTGTTTTCTTCTGCTACAGCTTCCTGCTTCTTCTGTCCGAGCTTATTCTCCTGTCCGTGAATCAGACGTACAATATTTGCCTTATGCTTATAGATTGCCAGTCCTGCCAGACAGCCCAGTACAATGATACTTTCCGCAACATACTGCTGTCCCATATGATATATGCTGTGCATCGGATTTATGATTACAAATACTGAATACATGATCCACATCTGAAGCATAAGTACAATCGAGCCAAGTGATACATAACGGGTGATTGCCACAACCAGAATAAACACGATCAGACATGGAATGATGATCCTTAAATCCAGCAGACTGATTACGGCTCCTGAAATAGCTGAGATTCCCTTACCACCCTTAAATCCCATATAAAATGGAAATACATGTCCGAGTGCCACGCCGAGTCCGGTATAAATAACCAGTAACAGGGTCATATCCGGCACGATCTGACGAAATACCAGTCTGGTGATCAGACAGGCAATTACACACTTTAAGCAGTCGCCAAGATAAACCATAATACCGACTTTCTTTCCAAGTACACGCAGTGCATTGGTCGCTCCGGAATTTCCGCTTCCATACTGTCTGATATCAATGTGATGAATCTTTCCTATAATATAAGCAGTCTGAAATAATCCGAATGCATATCCTCCAATCAGACAAAGTATCCGGTATAAAATTTCCATTCCCATGTTACTAAGCTTCCTTTCTTTCTCTTATGATGAACTTCAGTGGTGTTCCCCGGAACCCGAAGGTGTCCCGGATGCGATTTTCCAGATATCGGGTGTAGGAAAAATGCATCAGCTCTTTATCATTTACAAACACAACAAATGTAGGCGGTTTTACTGCCACCTGTGTTACATAATAAATCTTTAACCGCTTGCCCTTATCTGATGGTGGCTGCTGCATGGCAACTGCCTCACTGACGATCTCATTCAGGACTCCGGTTGCGATCCGAAGTGCATGATTCTGAATAACCGCATCAATGGTCTCAAACAGCTTCGGCAGACGCTGTCCGGTCTTTGCCGAAATAAATACCATTTCTGCATATGGCATAAACGACAATACATCCCGGATATCCTCCGTGAATTTGTAAATCGTTTTATCGTTTTTCTCAATCAGATCCCATTTATTAACCGCAATGATCATACCTTTTCCCCGCTCATGTGCGATTCCTGCGATCTTGGCATCCTGTTCTGTCACACCCTCCGATGCATCGATCACCAGAATTGCGACATCGCACCGTTCTACTGCCGATACGGTACGGATAATACTGTATCGCTCGATATCTTCCTTAATCTTACTCTTCCGCCGCAGTCCTGCCGTATCAATAAACACATATTCATGTCCGTTTCTCCGAACCTCTGTATCAATGGCATCCCGTGTGGTTCCGGCGATATCCGATACGATCACCCGCTCTTCTCCGAGCAGCTTGTTAATGATCGATGACTTTCCGGCATTCGGACGACCGATAATTGCTATCCGCGGACGTTCATCCTCTTCTTCCTCTTCCGCACCATCCGGGAAATGAGCCACAACCTCATCCAGCATATCACCAAGTCCCAGTCTCGAGCTTGCGGATACCGGTCTCGGATCACCAAGTCCCAGGTTATAGAATTCATATACATCCGGCATGAATTTATCAAAATTATCTACTTTATTAACAACCAAAACAATTGGCTTACGAGATCGTCTGAGCATATCCGCTACTTTAAAATCCGCATCTACCAGTCCCTGTCTGACATCCACCAGAAACATGATCACGTCTGCGGTCTCGATTGCGATCTCTGCCTGCTCCCGCATGAATTTCAGCAATACATCATTGCTCTCCGGCTCAATACCGCCGGTATCGATCAATGTGAAATAATGATTCAGCCAGTTCACATCCGCATAAATACGGTCTCTGGTCACTCCGGGAGTATCCTTTACAATGGATATCTGCTCACCGGCCAGCACATTGAACAATGTTGATTTTCCTACATTCGGACGGCCTACGATAGCCACGATTGGTTTACTCATCTCTATCTCTCCTTATATCTGGCTCGTGTCGGTTCGCCTTCTTCCTGCATCCGGCCCGGCCTGTGGGTAATCTCTTCTTCTACAACGGACTGAATAAAGCCCATACCATTCGATTTTACAATATGAATCGGTACTTGTAAAGTCCTTTGCACATCTTCCAGGGAAATGTCATCCAGGAAGATATCTTCATCTGCTTTCAGAACTACGGACGGCATGACGATCCAGTCTCCGAGGTCTCTGTCCTTTAACTGCTCCAGCATATCGGTTGCCGTCAATAATCCGGTCACCGTGATCCTTTCTCCGAAGAAATGATTCGTGATACAGACCACCTGCAGATCCATGTTCGGATACCTGGTTTTAATCCGCTCTGCCGCCCAGCAGATTGTCGGATAGATCAGCTTTGCCGTTACCATTGTCACTCTTCTCTTCTGGTCACCACCCGAACAATACCGCAGTGCTTCCTCCAGATCATCCCGGAACATTCTTACCATTCCGACTCCGTTTTCATACTGGATATAGCCATCATAACGCTCTGCCTCTGGTACCTCCTGTCCTGCCAGAATATACCATTCATCACTGGCATGGATAAAGTGAATGCCGTATTTTTCAAAAGCCTGTTTCTGATATTCATGTATGATATCCAGCACTTCAATGGCATCTTCTTTTTCAAACGGCTCCAGCGGATAAAGACCGTCCCGGAATTTCGTCAGTCCTACCGGCACTACCGACACACTCCGCATATGCGGTGCATAATTCAACAGATCCCGGATAGACCTTCTTAATTCGTCTCCGTCATTTACACCTTTACACAGTACAATCTGACCGTTCATCGGAATCTCTGCCTCATAGAGGCGGTCAATCTTTTTCAATGCCTCTCCGGCAAACCGGTTCGTCAGCATTTTACAGCGCAGCTCCGGATTGGTCGTATGCACGGATATGTTGATCGGTGCCAGATGAAACCGGATGATCCGGTCGATATCCTTTTCCGACATATTGGTAAGCGTAATGTAATTTCCCTGCAGGAAGGAAAGTCTGGAATCATCATCCTTAAAATACAAAGTTTCCCGCATTCCCTTTGGCATCTGGTCAATAAAACAGAACATACACTTGTTATGGCAGGAATGGTATTCATCCATCAGACTGTTTTCAAACACAAGTCCGATATCCTCCGTATAATCCTTCTCAATCTCCAGCTCCCATTCTTCACCACTTGCTTTCCTTATCAAAAGCACAACATATTCTTCCTCGATCAGAAACTGATAGTCAAATATATCTTCGATTTCTTCTCCGTTTACAGCCAGCAGAAAATCACCGGCTTCAATCTCCATTTCCTCACCGATGCTGCCCGGTTTTACTTCTTTTATTTTATGTTCATATTTTTTCTGAAAACCACTGCCTGCCAGATTCCGTTTGGATTCCGGCTCGTACTTTCCATGATTATCGCTCATGATAACTCCTTTCCGGCAGCATAATCACTGCAGCCAGATTCCCGCGCATGCCATGGCTGGCTCTGTGTGAGAACAGAAGCTCCGGATTACAGCAGGTACACAGATCCGTAATATCAAGATGCTCCGGACGGATACCTGCTTCCTGCAGGATCCACTGATTCGCTTTCCACAGATCCAGATCATAATGTCCTTCTCTGCCTGCCCGCATCAGCTCCGGGTATTTATCCTGCGGAAACCGCTCCCGGAAGGCGTCTGCCACATCCTGGCTGATTTCATAACAATTACCGCAAATAGACGGTCCGATTGCACATACGATATCCTCCGCCCGGCATCCGTAATACTTCTTCATATAATCTATCATCACTGCCCCCATTCCTGCGACGGTTCCCCGCCATCCGGAATGTGCAGTTGCTACTACCTGTCTGACCGGATCATAGAAAAATAATGGCACGCAATCTGCATAAAAGGTAACCAGCGGAATCCCCGGACAATCCGTTACCAGTCCATCGATATCAATAATATCCGTATCCTTTACAATCCCCTTACCGGCATCCTTTCTGGTTACACTGTGGATCCGCGTTTCATGAACCTGATCCGAAAAAACTGCATTGGATGCATCATAACCGATCGCAGCCGCCAGTCTCCGGTGATTCTCCATAACCGCTTCCGGATCATCTCCCCGATGAAAGCTTAAATTCATAGTGCCCAGATATCCTTGGCTGACTCCGCCAAGTCTTGTACTGAATCCGTGAATCACACCTGCTTCCGAAAGCTTCCGGAATGTAATGTATGTTACTCCGTTTACGCAGTGCATCTGCGTTGATTTATTCTGATTTGCATAACGAATTTCTTCCACTGCTGCCTCCTGCTGTTGCTTCCTTCCCGGAAGCCCGTTAAAATGCATTTTTAATATACTGTATTTCTTCTCCCAGGATTGCTGCTACATCAAACCGCACCGGTGTCTGCTCTGATAGCCGCCGGCTATATAAATAATAAGCAGCCACCTGCCGGATGGTCCGTTGTTTTCTCTCCGTAACCGCCTCAGCCGGATACCCCTTCTCTGTTGAACTTCGGTACTTCACTTCCACAAAAACAAGATAGTCTTCATCCTGTGCAATGATATCGATTTCTCCCTGTCTGCACCGGTAGTTTCTTTCCAGAATATGATATCCCTGCTGTTCCATATATTCAGCAGCCTTTTCCTCATACTGTGAACCGGTCTGTCTTTTGTTCATATATTGATTATCCTTTACTGATCTAATTTTTTACGAATCCGGTCCATCTTATCTACATACACCAGAATCTCCGCCACAACTCCATATAATTCCGGCGGAATATAGTCTCCGACCTCTAATTTCAACAGAGTATCTGCCAGTCCCTGATCCACATAGGTCGGGACATCATACTCCTGTGCCTGTTCAATGATCCGCTCTGCCAGCACACCCTTTCCGGATGCCACAATCTGTGGTGCCTGATCCTTCGGATCATAGGTCAGTGCCACTGCTTTTTTTACTTTTGATTTCTCGTTTTCCTGCATTCGGCACCTCCATCAGGTTCTCATATCAAACGTATACCGTTTCTCCCGGTCTCCATGCTCTGTCTGCATCATTTCCGTTATAACTGCATCCTCTCCGGTATGAGTTTCCGGTTCCTGCCTGGCCGGCGTCTTTTCTGCCTTCTGGACCTCATTTGTATAAATAAATCCTTTCGTCTCCAGCTTTTCCTGCAGATCCTGCATATGACTGCGAATCACCTCTGCCGACTGTCCGTCCTCCATGGTAAACTGTGCATGCAGATGCTGATCCCGCAGGGATACCAGAATGTCCGTCATGCCAAGACTTGGCATATCCAGATGTAACAATACCTTGATTCCATCCTCCGATACCCGTGCCTGTTTTTTTCTGGTATATACAAACAATTCGGAATTCGCCTGTCCGTCCTCCAGATTTAACGGAACCTGTGCATATACAAACTGTTGATTCAGATCCTGCATAAACTGGAGATTTTCCCGCATATTCTGAGAATTCTTCGACAGATCGGAGTGGGAAAATCCGGCCGACTGAAATGCCTCTTCCATTTTGGAAGACTGCGAAAACATCGTCTCGTATAATTCGTCGATTTCCTTCGGATTCTGCATCCGATCCGGTCGTATCCCCCAGCTGTCACGGATTCCCTTTGTCAGCAGCCCCCGGTAATCGTCACTCCGCAAAAATGCCTGCAGGGCATTGAAATTCTGCTCTGCCGCTGTCGTCGGATTCTCCGGGCTTCCGGGCTGCTTTAATACAGTCTCCTCTAAATGCTCTGTCAGATATTGTGTAATATCAGCTAACATCTGACCGACTGATTTATCACTTCGTACCAATGTCGCTGCATCTTCCTTAGATACACCCAATGTCTCCAGGTTCTGACGAAGCGATACCATCCACGCTTCATCCATCTCCGGATTCTGATTCATGACAGATGCTGCTCCGGTCTCAGACGGATTCCCCGTCTCTCCCGATGCCTGCCAGACAAATATCTCAAGCAATGCCTGATTCAGCCTCGGAAGCTGTTCCGGCTGACTCTCTGCCGACATATTCTGCAGGATATTCTCTACCGACTGAAGAACGGTATCTGTCTGCATTGCCAGCTGATGCTCTCCACCGGTATATGCCTGAAACTGTTTTATGTTTGCCTCTGTAACCGGAATGCTTAACCGGTTCATTGCCACCAGCTGGTGAATATCTGCGGACGGATATTCGATCACCTGCTGCATAATCATCCGGATGGACTCCCGGTTTAACGGCATCCCTTCCTGCATCATATTCTGTACGATCTGTACATTCCGCTCACTGTGACTGAAGCCGTTCGCTGTCAGTGCCCGATCCACAGCTCCGATACTCCCGGCATTTTCATTCCGCATCGGACGGATGACCAGCTGGTCTCCCTTGTTCTCCCGGACCTGAAATGCCATCTGCTGTCCGATACTCAACTCTACCTGCTCTCCGAGCTTTGCAAATAATATCTGCTCCGGATTCATCTGGATCTTAACGCCCTGACTGGTAATGTCCAGGACCTGCCCTGTAAATACCTGACCTTCCGTCAACATAGATAAAGGCACAGAATCTCCATTCGGATAACTGCCTGATACACCGGTGGTCCGTACCCCGGCTATCTCCTGTCCTCCGGTCTGTTCTCTGCCTGTCTGTAAATTCAAATGTTCAAATGTAGGGTAACCCTGTCCTAAAATATTCATACAAGTTCCTTTCATTCTTACATATCATATGCCTGCTTACATTATATGGTTTCTCAGATGAAGTTTTTAATAAAGGTCTTACGGTGAATCTCACATGGACCGTATTCCCGGATCGCCGCAATATGCTCTGCGGAACCATAGCCCTTATTCCGTGCGAATCCGTACTGTGGATACATCTCATCATACACACACATCAGACGGTCCCGTTCTACCTTTGCCAGAATGCTAGCTGCTGCAATTGAAATACTCTTGGTATCCCCTTTAATAATCGGAACCTGATGCTGCGTAACCTCCGGAATCGTAACAGCATCATTTAACAGAATCTGTGGCTTTACGGAAAGCTTACTGATCGCCTGCCGCATTGCTTTATAATCCGCCTGCAAAATATTGATCTCATCAATGGTCTCCACATCCGCGATCCCTACCGCATAGGCAACTGCTACATTCTTTATCTCATCATACAGTTCTTCTCTCCGCTTCTCACTCAGCTGCTTGGAATCATTCAGATACAGAAGATTCACATCCTTCGGGAATATAACGGCAGCAGCCATGACCGGACCTGCAAGTGGTCCTCTGCCTACCTCGTCAATCCCACATACATAATCATAATCCTTCCAGTACTGATACTCAAAGCTCTTCATCGCCTCAATCCGTTCCAGCTCCGCATACCACTGCCTTAACCGCTTCTCTGCACGTTCCAGCTCTTTTCTGACACCGGAACGTTCATCTGAACGGAACTGTTCTATATAGACCGGCAGTTCCTCGTAGGAAGCATGCTGAAGTATGATCTTTATCTCCTGTACACTACTCATCTTTTCCTCATTTCTAATCGATCTTTCCAAATTTTTTCCATGGCCATAACCGAAAAACGGCCTTTCCCTGAAGCCGGTCACCACTGATCGGTCCTATCTCCTCCGAACGACTGTCCTTACTGTTGTTTCGATTATCCCCCATAACAAAATACTCATTCTCACCGAGTGTTACCGGCTTTGCTGCAATTCCACGCATGTTTTCCTGAATCGTATTCTTACCGTAGGTCTCGGAAAGCTTTTCTGCCTCATTATGCAGGGTTCCGTCTGTATCCTCGTATATCGTTTCTGTTGTTCCGATATAAATATCTCCGTTCTCATCAATGTATACGGTCTCGCCCGGCAAGCCGATGATCCGCTTGATGAAATAGGTCTCACTGTCCTCTACCGGAAAGACAACAATGTCATACCGCTCCGGTTCATGCAGTCTGTAGCTTAGCTTATCCAGCCACACACTTTCCCCGTCATGCAGGGTATCCTCCATGGAATGACCTACTACTTCCGAACGACTTCCGATAAATGTATGAATCAGAAAAACGATTCCTATGATTCCTATAATATATAATACTATTTTTATCAGCTCATGCTTTACATGAAGCTCATCATCATATTCAACCTGACCCTTTTGAACAATTCCCAAGTCTCACACCTCTAACTTCGTCTTTTAAACCTCCGGACGCTCCAGAGTAATCCGTCCAAGCTTGCCGGAACGATAATCATCCAACAGCATGGCAGCTGCCTTATCATAATCCAGCTGATCACCCTTCAATCGGCACTGCCGGTTCACCGCAATCTGCTCCAGTATCTGATATGATTCCTGATTCTCTTCTGCCTTATAGACGTCTGCTATCGTTCCCGGATATTCCTGCTTTAAATAGTCGATAAATCGAAGTGCCAGCTCCTGAACATTCAGAATATCATCCTTGATCGAACCGATATATGCCAGCCGGATCCCGACCTCCTGATCTTCAAACTTCGGCCACAGAATACCCGGTGTATCCAGCAATTCTACATTCTTATTAATCCGGATCCACTGTGCACCCTTCGTCACGCCCGGCTTATTTCCTGTTTTTGTACAGGCTTTTCCTACATACGTGTTAATGAATGTAGACTTCCCGACATTCGGGATTCCTACGATCATTGCCCGCAATGGGCGATTCAGGATTCCCCGCTTCCGATCCCGCTCGATCTTCTCCTTACATGCCTCCTGGATCACATTCGTCAATGACTTCATACCGGCTCCGGAACGTGCATTGATCCTGCGGACTGCAAAGCCTTTCTCCTTATAATAGTTCTCCCAGCTCTCGGTCAGGCGCTCATCTGCCAGATCGGACTTATTTAACAATATCAGCCGGAACTTATTCTTTGCCAGCTCATCAATATCCGGATTCTTACTGCTCAGTGGTACTCTAGCATCCACCAGCTCAATTACAATATCTATCAGCTTTATATTTTCCTGCATCATCCGGACAGCCTTTGTCATATGCCCCGGATACCATTGAATATTCATAGTCCACCTCTGTTTTGTTTCGGTAGCCACCGATAAGTGACCTTACCAAGTATCTCATTTTTCAAAATATTTCCCATGTTTGCGAACCGGGAATCCTCACTGTTATTTACATTATCTCCAAGTACAAAGTACTCTCCCTTCTCCAGTGTGACACCTTCCAGTGCCAGACCTTCTGTCAGTATATTCTCATCAAAAGGAAGATCTGAGAGTGCCGCACCATCAATAAAGATATGCCCGTCCTTGATCGTAACTGTCTCACCCGGCAGACCGATCACCCGCTTTACATTATAATAGCTGTTATCTCCTTCTCGCTGTTTAAATGCGATCAGGTCAAATCGTTCCGGCTCCTGAAACAGGTACCTTGCCTTATTTACAAGAACCAGATCTCCGTTCTGCAAGGTCGGCTCCATCGACTGCCCTACGATTCGCAGAGTCTGCCCGCCAAATGAAACCAGACTGTATCCCAGAATCACCATGATCAGAATGAGAACAATATATCCACCCAGTTTTTTAATCAACTGTCTTTTATTTATTTCCTTTTTCTCACGACTCCGTGCATGCCTTAACCGGTTATGGTTTGCCCGTAAATATGCCCGTCTTCCACCTCTTCTACGCATGTTTCGTCACCCTTTCCATATCATTATAGTACAAAAACATATGGAATAACACAACTATTTTTACTTACATTTTCCTCGTTGTTATAACAAAAAAAGCAGGGTTTTCGTCCCCTGCCTTTTTTGTAGCAATATCAGAACTATTATTTCACTAATTCCTTAACCTTTGCACGCTTACCAACGCGATCACGTAAGTAATTAAGCTTAGCTCTACGAACCTTACCATGGCGAACTACTTCAACCTTTGCTACATTTGGGGAATGCAGTGGCCAGGTTCTCTCAACGCCGGTTCCGTTAGATGTCTTTCTTACAGTGAATGTTGCACGATTGCTTCCGCCCTGCTTCTTCAGTACGGTGCCTTCGAAAATCTGAATTCTTTCACGATTTCCTTCCTTTACCTTTGCATGAACACGTACGGTGTCACCTACGTTAAACTCCGGTACGTCTGTCTTGCACTGTGCAGCTTCGATGTTCTTGATAATATCGTTCATTTGTGTGACCTCCTTATTATTCAGATGTTCTTGCCGATGCTCTGTCAGCAGAGGACCATCCACTTTTCACAACTTCATTAATGTATCATAATTTTTCCCGAAATGCAAGTATTTATTATATTTTCAGCTTGAAATTTGACAACTGTTCCGGAATCCGATACAGTAGGTATCATCATATCACAGATAAGCAAAAGAGGGAATACATAGTATGAGCAAAATTATTATTATCGGAGGCGGAATTGCCGGATTAAGTGCCGGAATTTACGCCAGAAAAGCAGGCTTTGAAACAACCATTTATGAAAAAAACGGAGTTCCCGGCGGCAACTGCTCCGGCTGGAGCCGGAACGGATATCATATTGATAACTGTATTCACTGGATGACCGGGACCAAAGAGGGTTCCACCCAGAACCAGATCTGGCATGAGGTCGGTGCCCTTACAGCTTCCATAAATCTGATCAAACGGGATTCCTTCTATGTATCCGAATGGGAAGGTCAGCAGATCGCACTATGGCGGGATGTTGAGCGTACCCGACAGGAAATGTTAGCCCTTTCTCCGGAGGATGAGAAGGAAATCAACTGCTTTATTGACTATGTGCGTCTGGCAGATACCGTCCTTACCTCCAGACAGGAGCCGAAGGAACTGCTGCATACGATCGATGAGATGACATTCTCCCTGACCCATGCGGAGATGGCGAAGGCCTTCATCCAGTATATCGGTCTGGATCTGGAAGAACTGGCGATGAAATTCAAGCATCCGCTTTTACAGCATATTTTTCTTGATTTTATGGCAAAGGAATACGAGGCCTACTGGCTGGTACTTGCCTATTCCTTCTTTATTTCCGGCAACGGAGATCTCCCGGAGGGCGGATCTATGGGGGTCGTCCACCATATGACCGATACTTACCGCTCTCTCGGCGGAAAGCTGGAGCTGAATACTCCGGTGGAGCAGATCCTGATCAACAAGGAGAAATTAAGCATTGTGCCTCCGATTGACAAGACTACTTTAAAAACAAAAAAGGTAAAAAAGCTGATTGCACGAAATGCAGACGGCGTTCGTCTCTACAACGGGAAAGTAGTCTCTGCCGACTATATCATCTGTGCCTGCGATATCAACTATACCTTCCGGCAGCTGCTGAAGAAGTCCTATATTCCAAAATCAATCAAGAAGGTATACTCCAACAAAAAGGATTATCCGCTCTACAGCTCCTTTCAGGTGGCCTTTTCTGTAGACGGACTTCTTGATGAGATCAATGATACTCTCAGCTTCAACTGCTCTCCTCTGGATGTCGGCTATCGACGGATTGACCGGATCTGTGTGAAGAATTACCGGATCTACGGTGACTACATCGCACCGGAGGGGAAGACCGTTATCCAGTGCAGTATCGTTCAATATGAAAAGGATTTTAAATACTGGAAGAAATTATATAATAAAAAAGAACAGTATCTGCGTGCCAAACAGAACACCGCAGAAGCCGTAAAGACCCGTATCGAAGAACGGTTTCCTGAATATGAGGGCAAGCTTCATCTGCTGGATGTATGGACGCCGGTCTCTTACGCCAGACGATTAAATGATTATAAGGGGGCCTATATGCGTTTTATCACAACCGCAACCAGCACCAACGCCTTCCTGTCTTCTGAAGTGAAGGGCCTGCGCAATGTCTATCTGGCAAATCACTGGCTTCGTTATCCGGGCGGCATTCCGACAGCCGCTTATATGGGACGTCAGGTAATTGAAGAAATAAAAGAGCTGGAGTCGTAACAGCTTCAGTCCTTTTATTTTCCATCTGTTTGCTTTTCCAATAAATCCGGTCTGCGTTCTTGCGTTCTCTTCACAGACTGCTCATGCCGCCACTTTTCTATATTTGCATGATGTCCGGAAAGCAAAATATCCGGTACACGCATTCCCATAAATTCCTCCGGTCTGGTATACTGCGGATACTCCAGAAGATTCTCGTGGAATGATTCAAACTCCGCGGATACATCATTGTTCAGAACCCCCGGCACCAGTCTGGAAATACAATCGATCATCACCATCGCCGGCAGCTCGCCGCCGGTCAGTACATAGTCTCCGATCGAAACATGATCTGTCACGATCATCTCCAGAATACGCTCATCCACACCCTCATAATGTCCGCACAGAATGATCAGATCTTCTTCCTTTGCCAGCTCCTCTGCCAAGCCCTGATTAAATACCTGCCCCTGCGGTGTCATATAGACTACCCGTGGCTTCTTTTCAAGTCCATCGGCAATATGCTTCCAGGTCCGGTAGATTGGTTCTGCCTGCATAACCATGCCGGCACCACCGCCATATGGATAATCATCTACATGACCATGCTTTTCGGTCGTAAAATCCCGGATATTCACCGCTTCAATCTGAATCAGATTATTTTTCATTGCCCTTCCGGTAATACTGGTCGAAAGTCCCTGCATTATCATCTCCGGAAATAATGTCATTACATGAAACTTCATTCCAGCATTCCTTTCATCAAACGCACAACTACCTTCGGCTCTTCTACATCCACATCAAGAATACACTGCTCAATTGCCGGAATCAGAAGCTCCTTTCCGGATTCCATTCTGACCACGTATACATCATTTGCTCCGGTTTCCATGACATCGGTCAATACACCAAGACAATTACCATCCTCTTCATAAACCTTTGCATCTATAATATCTGCGATATAAAACTCGCCCTCTTCTAACGGAACTGCATTCTCTCTAGTAACCCATAGACCAGCTCCCTTATATTTTTCAACATCATTAATATTATCTATTCCTTTAAACTTTAAGATTGCCTGATTCTTAAAGAATTTACAGCCTTCTACTTCAACCGAAATCTTCTGTCTGCCGGTATCGATCACGCATTCCTTCAGATAGGAAAAACGATCCAGCGCATCTGTAGTCGGATAGATCTTTACCTCTCCACGGATTCCATGTGTACTTGTAATTACACCTACTTTTAATAAATCTTCCATTTCATTCTCCATTATACGAAAGAACCACCGAAGGAGTTTCCTCCGTCAGTGGTTTTCTGTCATCGTTATCCGATTTTCACTTCAACCTTTTTGTCACCTTTTGAAGCTGCTGCCTTTACTACAGTACGGATTGATTTTGCGATAGAACCCTGCTTACCAATCACTTTACCCATATCATCAGCGGCTACCTGTAAGTCGATCGTAATTACACCATCGGATTCAGTCTGTGTTACAACAACCTCATCTGGGTGATCAACTAGGGATTTTGCAATTAGTTCTACTAATTCAACCATATTCACATGCCTCCCTATTTCTCGATACCAGCGTGCTTCAGAAGCTTGGCAACAGTCTCAGTTGGCTGTGCTCCGGTAGCTAACCATTTCTTTGCTGCTTCTTCATCGAACTTAATAACACTTGGTTCCTGGTTTGGATCGTAAGTACCGATTTCTTCAATAAATCTACCATCTCTTGGTGATCTTGCATCAGCAACTACTACTCTATAAAAAGGAGCCTTCTTGTGTCCCATTCTTCTTAAACGAATCTTTACTGCCATGATTTTCACCTCCTTAAAAAAATTCTATAATAAAATGATTATAGGCTTAACTTAAAACGGAAATCTCATTCCCCGGCGTCTCTTACCGCCCTTCATACCGGCAAACTGTTTCATCATCTTCTTTGACTGTTCAAACTGCTTGACAAACCGATTTACCTCTGAAATATCAACCCCGGCTCCGACCGCAATTCTGCGTTTCCGGCTGACACTCATAATATCCGGATTCGCACGCTCCTCCGGTGTCATCGACAGAATGATTGCCTTTGGATGAGCGGCAACATTGTCATCAATCTGAACATTCTTTAACTGACTGCCCATTCCCGGAAGCATCGACAGCATTTCCTGCATGCCTCCCAGCTTATCCATCTGTTCCAAGCTGTCCAGAAAATCGTTATAATCGAAGCCGTTTTTCTTCAGCTTCTGGGTCATTTCCTTCGCTTTCTCTTCATCAATGGCTGCCGTGGCTTTTTCAATCAGAGTCTCTACATCTCCCATGCCAAGGATCCGGCTTGCCATACGATCCGGGTAGAACTGTTCCAAATCCGAAAGCTTCTCACCCATACCAATATATAGAATCGGCTTTCCGGTTACCGCACGAATAGAAAGTGCAGCACCGCCTCTGGCATCGCCATCCAACTTCGTCAGAACAACGCCGTCAATTCCGATCTTCTCATTAAAATTCGTTGCAACATTCACTGCATCCTGACCGGTCATGGCATCTACAGTTAACAGGGTATATGTAACTGCCACCTGACTCTTGATCTCTTCCAGCTCCTCCATCATTGCCTCATCTACATGAAGCCGTCCGGCTGTATCCAGAAATACCAGATTCTGATGATTCTTGGATGCATGCTCTATCGCTGCTTTTGCAATATCTACCGGCTTATGGTTATCACCCATGGTAAATACCGGGACTCCAACCTTCTCACCATTGATCTCCAACTGTTTGATCGCTGCCGGCCGATATACATCCAATGCCACCAGCAATGGTTTCTTACCTTTGTTCTTAAACTGTCCTGCCAGCTTCGCTGCCGTTGTTGTTTTACCTGCACCCTGCAGACCACACATCATGACAACCGTAATCTCATTGGACGGAAGAAGCTTTATCTCTGTGGTCTCTGATCCCATCAGATTCACCATTTCTTCCTTTACGATCTTAATAACCATCTGTCCCGGATTCAATCCGTTCAGAACATCCTGTCCGATTGCCCGCTCACTGACTGTATTAATAAATTGCTTTACAACCTTGAAGTTAACATCCGCCTCCAGCAATGCACGTTTTACTTCCTTCATTGCTTCCTGGACATCCTTCTCTGTCAAAGCGCCCTTGCTTCTCAGCTTTTTAAATACCGTTTGAAGTTTTTCCGATAAACTGTCAAATGCCATTCAGGCCTCCTAATATTCTTCCAAAATCTCTCTGGATAACCGTTCCATCTCTTCAATCCTGTCAACCAAAGCAGCATCTGCATTGGCTTTCTTTAATCCGGCTGCAATCTTCTGAATCTCTGCTACCTTCTGTTTTGTACTCTGGAACTTCTCCACCAGCTTTAATTTCTCTTCATATTCCTCAAGGGTCTTATCGCACCGTCTGATTAGATCATATACACCCTGCCGGCTAATGCCTTCCATCTCGCCCACTTCTGTATATGACATATCCTGAAATACGATATCCTCGTAAATCCGCTTCTGGTGCTCTGTCAATAATTCACCGTAAAAATCATATAGCATGGACTGTCGCAGGATCTTTTCTACTTCCATGTCAGTCCTCCTTGTAAAGGTTATTTGCTTTACACGTTGCTATTATATATAGGTTGTTTTTATTTGTCAAGCATTTTTCCTTGACAAGTTAAAAATTAAATATACGGGAGATTTTTCTTTTATTTCAAAGTATTTCAAAGATTCTTTTCCCTTCCGTTGACACTTCTCCTTTCCTTATGATAATATGAAATCTGCGTGCAGGATTTCATATCCTGTTTTCATATCCTGTAAAGCCTATATTCAGGATTATCGCTGCGGTTTCAACCGCTTCTTATTACTGTTTACTACTAAATAAGTCATGGGAATGTCGCTATTCTCAGAAAGGATGAATTATGAAAAAAAAATTAACCTGTATTGTAGCAACATTGGCCTTGGGTGCACTGCTCCTGAGTGGCTGTGGAAAAAATATCGGCGACGGCAAGACATTTACTGTTGGTTTTGATGCTGAATATCCTCCTTACGGATATATGGATGAAAACGGAGAATATACCGGCTTTGACCTGGAATTAGCTCAGGCAGTCTGTGACTTAGAGGGCTGGACACTGGTAAAGCAGCCGATCGTATGGGACAACAAGGATAACGAGTTAAACTCCGGCTCCATCGACTGTATCTGGAACGGCTTCACCATGGATGGCCGTGAGGATGACTATGCATGGTCTGATCCATATGTAGATAACAGTCAGGTAATCGTTACTTCTGCTGATTCCGGCATTACCAAGTTATCTGATTTAAGTGGTAAGGTTGTTGGTGTACAGGCCGCATCCGCTGCTCTTTCTGTTTTAAGTGATGAGGAACAGCAGAAGGCTCTGGCAGATACCTTCGGTAAATTACAGGAGTTCTCTGATTACAATACTGCTTTTGCAGAACTGGAAGCCGGCTCTGTAGATGCAATCGCTATGGATATCGGTGTTGCACAGTATCAGATTGACAGCCGGAGCAACGGTTCTTTCATTATTTTAGATGAACATCTGAATTCTGAGCAGTACGGAATCGGTTTTGCATTAAACAACACAGACCTGTGTGATACCGTAAACAAGGATCTCCATACCTTAAAGGAAAATGGTACTTTTGATGAACTTGCTGAGAAATACGGTCTTACCGATATGGTTTGCTTAGATTAAGAGGGATTGTTATATGTCGTTTTCGGTTATTGTCAGCCAGTTAGCCCAGGGTATGCTGACCACCGTCAGTATCTTTTTTCTGACCCTGATCTTTTCCATGCCGCTTGGCTTTCTGGTAGCATTCGGAAGAATGTCTAAAAACCGGATCATCCGGTCTATTACACAATTTTATATTTCTATCATGCGGGGAACACCTTTGATGCTGCAGTTAATGGTGGTTTACTTCTTTCCATGGTACTTATTTAAGATCCAGATTGGAAGCGGCTGGAGATTCCCAGCCATTATTATCGGATTTGCGATCAACTATGCAGCTTATTTCGCAGAGATTTACCGTTCCGGTATCGAAGCAATTCCAAAGGGACAGCATGAGGCAGCAAAGTTACTGGGGTATACTAAGTCCCAGACCTTTATCAAGATCATTCTGCCACAGGTAATTAAGATTATCCTGCCTGCGGTTACCAACGAGATCATTACACTGGTAAAGGATACCTCTCTGGCATTTACCTTATCCTGCATTGAAATGTTTACGGTTGCAAAACAGATTGCCGCAGCAGAAACTTCCATGGTTCCGTTTGCGGTGGCTGCACTCTTCTACTATATATTCAACCTTCTGGTGTCCTTTATTATGGGCCGGGTTGAGAAAAAGCTAAGCTATTATTAGGAGGTGTCAGAATGTCTGTAACAGAAGTTAAAAATCAGGAAAATCAAATATCAGAGGTTCCATATCTGGAAATGAATCATGTCCGGAAATCTTTTGATGATCTGGAAGTATTAAAGGATATCTCCTTAACCGTTCATCAGGGTGAGGTCGTTTCCATTATCGGTCCATCTGGTTCCGGTAAGTCTACACTGCTTCGCTGTGCCACTCTGTTGGAGACCATGGATGAAGGAGATTTATCTTATCTCGGAAGATCCGCTGCGACTATGGTAGACGGTCATACCGTATATGCAAAACCGTCAGAGCTGGATACGATCAAGCAGAGCTTTGGATTGGTTTTTCAGAACTTTAATCTTTTTCCGCATTATAGTGTTCTGAAGAATCTGACAGATGCTCCGATCCATGTTCAGAAACGTCCAAAGGATGTGGTATTTGCAGAGGCTGAAAAGCTCCTTGCACAGATGGGCCTTTCCGATAAAGCAGATTACTATCCGCATCAGTTATCCGGCGGTCAGCAGCAGCGTGTAGCCATTGCCAGAGCTCTGGCACTAAATCCGGATGTACTCTTTTTTGATGAACCAACCTCGGCACTGGATCCGGAGCTTACCGGCGAAGTCCTGAAGGTTATCAAGCAATTAGCCGAAGAACATATGACAATGATTATTGTTACACACGAAATGGACTTTGCCAGAAAGGTATCTGACCGGGTACTCTTCATGGATAAGGGCTATGTCGTTGTTGAAGGAGCACCGGAGGACGTCTTCCATTCCGGAAATGAACGGATGCAGGAGTTTCTTGGAAAATTGAAGAATTCATAATCTCTTCATAACAGTATAAACTAAAAATACCGGTCTCTGATCGTCAGTCTCATCTGACTTCAGAGGTCGGTATTTTCTTTTATCTCATATGTCTGTAAACCCTATTTTTCTGTTTCTTCGATCCCGTAAAACTCCCGGATCTTATCTAACCGGGCGGTCATGTTCTCAAACAGCAGATCGATCAGTGTCAGTGCGACCATCGCTTCCACGACTACCACAGCCCGCGGTACAACGATCGGATCATGCCGTCCTTTGATCGATACCGTAATATCCTCACCTGATTTATTAACGGTACTCTGCTCATGAAGAATCGATGGTGTCGGTTTAAATGCAGCCCGGATAACGATCGGTGTCCCATCACTGATACCACCTAACGTACCACCGGCATGATTGCTCAGCTTTGCAACCGTACCATCCTTCATTACAAATCCATCATTATTCTCGGAGCCGATTGCCTTTGCCACAGCCATACCGTCTCCGATCTCAAATCCTTTTACGGCGCCGATCGACACGATCGCCTTTGCAAGATTCGCATCCAGCTTATCAAATACCGGTTCTCCGATTCCTGCCGGCATACCGGTCACGATACACTCTGCCATTCCACCGGAGGAATCCTGTGCTTTCATAACACCCTCCAGATATGCCTCTGCCTGCGCTGCAGCTTCTGCATCTGGCATTGCCAGCGCATTTTTAAAAATCTCATCCTGATCAAATCTCCGGTAATCAATCTCTACCGGTCCGATTGCCTTCGTGTAGGTCAGGATTTCGATTCCAAACTGCTTTAACAGCTTGGCTGCAATTGCTCCTGCCGCAACTCTTGCTATCGTCTCCCGTGCAGATGATCTTCCACCACCGCGATAATCCCGGAATCCGTATTTCGCATCAAAGGTATAATCCGCATGTCCCGGTCTGTAACACCCGGCGATCTCACTGTAATCTCCGGAGCGCTGGGTATAATTCATAACCACCATGGAGATGGGTGTTCCGGTCGTTTTCCCTTCAAACACACCTGAAAGAATCTCCACGCAATCATCCTCTTTTCTCGGAGTTGTAAACCTTGACTGTCCCGGCTTCCTACGGTTCAGATATACCTGAATATCCTCCTCAGAAAGCTCCAGTCCGGCAGGACATCCATCCACTACAACACCGACACCCTTTCCGTGCGATTCTCCCCAGGTAGATACCCGAAACAGTTTTCCATATATTGATCCTGCCATCCTGCTTCCTCCTGCATTTCTCTTATGTTGATTTATTTTCCTTCGTACTTAATAACAGATTCCACATCATAGCCCTTCAGTGCATCTCTGCCCTTTAAACCGGCCAGCTCCATCAGGAAAATGATCTTAACAACCTCACCGCCCAGCTCTTCTACCAGCTCTGCAGCAGCCTTCATCGTACCTCCGGTTGCGATCAGATCATCGACCAAAACTATCTTCTGTCTCGGCTTGATCGCATCCTTATGCATCTCGATTACAGCCTTGCCATACTCCAGATCGTATTCCTTGGATACGGTCTCCCGCGGAAGCTTTCCCTTCTTCCGTACCAGTACAAATGGTTTATGAAGATTATATGCGATTGGCATGCCGAAAATAAATCCTCTGGATTCTGTTCCGATCAGCACATCAAACTCTACATCCTTTAACAGATCCTGCAGACTGTTAATCGCCAGCTGCAGTCCGTCTGCATCCTGCAATACACTTGTTACATCCCGGAACATAATTCCCGGCTCCGGAAAATCCGGAATTGTTACAACATAATCCTCTAACTTCTTCATCTCTACCGCTCCTTATATTGATTATTTCCATCCCGATCCGACCAGTCATATGGAGTATCCTGGTATACGTAATAATTCAACCAGTTCGCATACAATGTATTGGCATGGCATCTCCAGGATTTGATTGGCGGATTCTCCGGGTTATCATCCGGATAGTAATTATGCGGAATCTGTGGCTTCAGTCCCCGTCCCATATCCCGCTTGTATTCCAGATCCAGTGTCATGGTATCGTACTCCGGATGTCCGGTCACAAATATATTCTTTCCGCCATCTCCAAGAATCAGATACGGGCCGGTCTCATTCGAATCTGCCACGATTTCCAGATGTTCATTCGCCTGAACATCCTCTCTGCGTACTCCTGTATACCTTGACTGCGGTACAAGAAACGAATCATCAAACCCACGTACCAGCGGAGTCTTTTTATGGAATGTGTAATGCTTATACACACCGGATATTTTCTCCGGCAGCAGGATCTTCGGAATCCCATAACGATAATAAAGACCTGCCTGTGCACCCCAGCAGATATGCAGGGTAGAGGTTACATTCCGCTCCGACCAGTCCATGATCTCGGTCAGTTCCTTCCAGTACTCTACCTCTTCAAACTTCATCTGCTCCACCGGTGCCCCGGTAATGATCAGACCATCGTATTTTTTATCCTTAATCTCATCAAATGTCGTATAAAACCGTTCCATATGATTCTTTGCCACATGCTTGGACTCATAGGAATCCGTCCGGATCAGTGTAATATTTACCTGCAACGGAGTATTGGATAAGCTACGCATCAGCTGAAGCTCCGTATCCTCCTTTAACGGCATCAGATTCAAAATCAGAATCGAAAGTGGCCGGATCTCCTGACTCATTGCGCGAGATTCGTCCATCACAAATATATTTTCTGCCTCTAATATCTTCTTTACCGGTAAATCATTTGCTATTCTTATTGGCATAGTTATTTCCTTCTTTCTTACCTGTGTCCTTCTGTATCTTACTATTTCTTCCCGGTTTCTTCAAGTCCCTGTCGGACAGAATCTGCTAGTCCTCCAGCATTTTCAGGAATTCTTCCTCTGAAATAATCGGGATTCCAAGCTCCTTTGCCTTTTTATTCTTGGATGAATTGGAGGTCACATCATTATTGATCAGATAATTGGTCCTGGATGTCACAGAGCCGGTCACCTTTCCGCCTCTCGCCTCGATCACAGCCTTTACCTCATCCCGGTTTGCAAAATGGTTCACACTTCCAGTCACTACGAAATTCACGCCCGCAAAGCTCTGTGGCTGTTCTTCTCCCTCTGCCTGCACGAAATAAATCTCCTTTAACAGCTCGTCAATCCGATTCTCATTCGTTGGATTTGCAAAATATGCCACAAAGGATTCTGCAATGATCTGACCGATTCCCTCAATCTCCACCAGCTCCTCAATCGTTGCATGCCGGATTGCCTCCAGATCATTATGAAAATACTTGCAGATCAGCTTCGCTGTGGCACTGCCGATATTCATGATTCCAAGTCCGTATAACAGCCGATCCACAGTCGTTTCTCTGGATGCTTCTATCGACTTCTGAAGATTCTCGTAGGATTTATCACCAAATCCCTCCATAACCACGATCTGCATCCGGTATGGCTCCAGCCGGTAAATGTCATATAGCTCCTCCAGAAAGTCTTCTTCTATAAACTTCTCCAGTGTTGCTTCCGATAATCCATCGATATTCATCGCATTTCTGGATACAAAATGACTGAACAGCTTTAATTTCTTTGCGCTGCAGAACTCGTTCGTACAATATAGTGCCCGCACATCATTGACCTGACGGATCTCCGTCGGTGCGCCACACGCCGGGCAATGCTTCGGGATCTCAATACCGCCGCTTCTCGTATGATTCTCCGCCACCTGCGGAATGATCATATTGGCCTTAAACACACTGATCTCGTCACCGACACCCAGCTCAAAGCTCTCCAGAATACTGATATTATGCATGCTGGCCCGGCTGACAGAGGTACCCTCCAGCTCCACAGGGTCAAATATCGCCACCGGATTGATCAGTCCGGTCCTGGACGGGCTCCATTCGATACAACGCAGATGCGTAACCGCCAGCTCGTCTGCCCATTTAAATGCAATGGAATCTCTCGGATATTTCGCCGTTGTTCCAAGGCTTCTGCCATATGCAATATCATTATAAAGCAGCACCAGTCCATCCGACGGAAAATCATTTGTCTCAATCCGTCCGGCAAATGCCTGTACTACATCCCGGATAGATGCCTGGTTTACCCGCTGGTATTCTACTACCTCAAACCCCATCTGTCCCAGCCACCGGAACCGTTCCTCCATGGAATTATGGAAATCCACATCCGCTACCTCTACCAGATTAAATGCAAAGAAATACACATTCCGCTCTGCCGTGATCTGACTGTTCAGCTGCCGTACCGTACCACTGCACAGATTTCGCGGATTCTTATATTTTGCCTCTACATCCTCGATCGTTTCATTGATCCGTGCAAAATCAGAATATTTGATCACAGCCTCTCCGCGGACAACCAGCTCTCCGGTATACGGGATTCTGCCCGGTATATTCTTAAATGTCCGGGCATTGTTGGTAATGACCTCTCCGATCTCACCATTGCCTCTGGTGACTGCTTTTTCAAGCACTCCGTCCCGATAGGTCAATACCACGGTCAGTCCATCCATCTTCCAGGACAATAAGCCGTCCTGATCTCCAAGCCAGGCTGCCAGCTCCTCTGCATCCTTTGTTTTGTTCAGCGAAAGCATCGGAGAACTGTGTTCCTCCTTTACCAGCTCACTGACCACCTCATAGCCGACATGAATGGTCGGACTGTCTGCCAGTGTGATTCCAGTCTCCTGCTCCAGTGCACATAATTCATCATATAATTCATCGTATTCCCGGTTGCTCATGATTTCCCGGTCTTCCTGATAATAAGCCCGCCCTGCCTGATTAAGCAGTGCTACCAGCTCCTTCATACGTCTGATCAATTCTTCCATACTACTCACCCATTCTTCCGCAATCGCTCATAAAGTTGCTTTAATTCCCGTTCTTCCAGCTTCCGGTACTGCCCAACCGGCAGATCTCCAAGCTCAATATTCATGACCCGGATTCTCCGAAGCCGCTTCACACGGTACCCACACGCCTCACACATCCGGCGGATCTGCCGGTTCAGTCCCTGGGTCAGAATGATCCGGAAGCTGCGGCTTCCCGTCTGCATGAGCTTACATGGTCTCGTAACGGTCCCAAGAATCCGCACACCATGCTCCATCTTCTGGATAAAGTCTCCGGTAATCGGCTGATTTACCCAGACCTCGTATTCCTTTTCATGATAATTCCTGCTCCGACTGATCTCATTGACCAGCTCTCCATCATTTGTCATCAGAAGCAGGCCCTCGGAATCCTTATCCAACCGTCCGACATAATATAACTGCATTGGATAATTCAGATATTCCTGAACCGTCTCTGCGCCCTGTCCATTAGCAGAACACACCAATCCCTGCGGCTTATGAAAGGCAAGCACTACCTTATGCTCCTGCAAATGAATCTCCCGGCCTCGAACCGTTACCTTATCTCCCGGCTGCACTCTGGTTCCGGTCTCTGCAGGAACTCCGTTCACCTGAACCTGTCCATTGGCAATCCAAGCATCTGCCGTCCTTCTGGAACAAACTCCTGCCTGACTTAAATATTTATTAATTCGTATTGCTTCCTGCTCCATCCTGCTTCCTCCGGTTCTATCCATAACCAAAAAGGCAGACACTGCCGCCCGCCTTTTTGTAAAACGCTACTCGGCTGTTCCATTCATCATATCGTAAAACGCCTTCAGCGTTTCATCTGCCTCTGCAGCATCATCGTTATTCTTATTTACACGATTCATCAGATCCACTACATCCGGCTCCTTATTTACCTTATCCAGATAAGCTTCAATATCCGAATTGGTGCTGGATGTATTATCCTGAAGGAATCCACCATATTCACTCGGTATCAGATAAAACTGATGCAGACTTAATGGCTGTGCATTCACGCCCTGAATCTGCGTATTCATAACCGCATACACTACATAAGAGCCTTCTGTCAATCCCGGCTTCGTATAGCAGTCAATGTTCGAATATCCTATAATAAATTGCTTCCGCTTCTGCAGCATCTCTTCGTTAAACTGGCTGGCATCTACCACCATCGTACTCAATAGATTAATATCGCAATTGGTCAATGCCTGCATGTAGTTCTCTACAAATAAATTTACCTCCGGATATTCATTTCTCAGGAACTCTGCATCGGACTGTCCCAGATTCTCACTGCTCTGCTCGTTTCCCTGATTTCCTGTTCCGTCACCTGCATCCTTTTTTGAAAATGGTTTACAGGCTGCAAGAAAAATAATGAACAGAATGATAAATATCAGCCATCCTGCGATCAGCTTCACATTCGGATTGATATAAATCGTTCCGGATTTTGTCTTTATCTCTGTATCCTGCAAATGAATCCGGTCAAACCGTTCATTTAGCTTTCTCCAAAAATCATTGTGCATAATTCGTCTTCCTCCTATCAGGCATAGTATATCCGTTTTCACCATGGAATCTTATGCAACAAGGCTATTTTAACAAACCGCAAAATAAAAATCAATAAGTGTTTGCACTTTCCAGTATTTTGATGTATAATACTAGTCGATGCACCAGTAGCTCAGTGGATAGAGCACTGGCCTCCGGAGCCAGGTGCGTAGGTTCGATTCCTATCTGGTGCACTTTTTATTGCTGTAAAAGCTATATAAAAGAACCGCAGCCTTCAGTATTTTCAAGGTTTGCGGTTCTTTTATTCATAATCCTTTATATTAAAATGCAACGAACTATAAGTACAGAGTACAGGGTCAAGCAAAATGAATTATTCCATCTATATGAATACAAAAAAACTGAATCCCAATGATGCCGCTGCGATTGCTGAGTATTCCAAGCGATTAAGTGCCTACTGCAATATCAGACTGATCTGCAAACCAATGAAAGCACTGGAACCGTTTCTCACGAAGCAGGCGTTTTCCGATCATACCTGTTGCTATCAGATCCTGGTCGGCACAGATACACTCGCCTCCGAAGCCTTCGCCGCGAATCTGGAGCAGTTAGGCATCCACGGTACTTCTGCTGTTACCTTTTTTATCGGCTATCCGGTATGTACCTCCATGTCTCCGGTTTATCTGTCCTCCATGGAGCTTTCCACCGGTCTGTCCGGTGTTGTTTTATATGAACAGCTCTATCGAAGTTATCGGATTCTGAATCACCAGCCCTATCATAAATAATGGATGGCTGTTAACTGTTCCAGCAGCATGACACGCATCAGCTGATGCGGAAACGTCATATCCGAAAAGCTCAGGCGGACATCTGCCCGCCGGATAACTCTCTCATCCAGCCCAACCGAACCTCCGATAATATATGTCACCTGTGAGATTCCCCGTTCGGTTTCATACCTTTTAATCAATCCTCTCAGATGCTCCTGATCATATTTTTTACCATCAATACAGAGCGCTATTACAAGCTCTTCCGCATTCTTCGGCAGATAACGCAACAGCCGTTCGCCCTCTGCCTGTCTGATCTTATTTAAGTTCAGCTCATTGCTTCCATCCGGTGTACGTTCATCTTCCACCTCTGTGATTTCTGTTTTTATCTGACGATTTAACTGCTCCGAAAACCCCTGAAGCCGATTTCTGTAGAATTCTTCCTTTACTTTTCCGACACATAACACTCGTAGTTTCAATCTCTGTTCTCCTGCCCCGTAAGCGATTTCTGTTTTCTATATCTTTCACATAAAATTCTTTTTGCATTCATAATTTGTTCATATTTGATGATTATAATATAGGTAAATAAGGATTTAGTATTAACTAATAATTTTCTCTCCCTCATATAACAAGCACTCAGGTTCGGCTGAGTGCTTATTTATTTCTATTAATCTCTACTTTCGATGACCAGCAGACTTCCGGTCTTCATCTGTATCAATGCCTCTGCATCGGCAATCTCATTGCTGATACCGCGGCTCACTCCATTGTCTGTAATCTCATCACTGCCTTCCCATGCGATTCCGATATGAAAGGTATAATCCTCCAGCGGATATTTCATCCCCGTAAGTGTCACACCGGTCACCAGCTCTGTATACGGAATCAACGAAACATAAGTTCCAAACTGCTTCTCCCGTTCCAGACAAAGCTCATGATCGATCATATGAATCCGGTTATGTTCATTTACCAGTTCTGCCTCAATTCCTTTTTCCATACAGATCTGCAAAAGCCCCAGATTCGCCAGCATATGATCGATTCTGGTTCCGGTCGCTCCGAGAATCGTTATCTCTTCAATATCCTCTCCAAGAGCCGTATAAAGTGCCAGATGGGAATCTGTATAATTCTTCTCCGGTGGATACTGAAGGATACGGACACCCGGTCTTTCCCGATAGTTCTGCAGATCCTCCGGTTCTACAGAATCATAATCTCCGACCACGATCAGCTCAGCCTGCATATCCGGATTGCGCTTTTCAAGCTCTGCCATTCCATCCAGTCCATGATCCGCAATCACAAACAGCTCCGGTCCCTCACTGCCATATTTATTTCTGATATAAGAAGAGGCGAATTCGACTTCAAATTCGCCTCCGGCTATCATGACACAATGCTTTCCCATTGATACTCTCCTAACACATCCTCTTCAGGAACTCTTTTACATTCTCTGCCGGATTTCCGTTAAAGATTGCAGAACCTGCCACAATAACATCTGCCCCGGCATCTACGACTGTAGAAATATTATTGAGGGTAATTCCTCCGTCAACCTCGATCTCCAGATTCTTAAGTCCCTTATCTTCTGCAATTTTACGTACTCTTTTAATCTTATCCAGAACTCCCGGAATAAATGCCTGTCCGCCAAAGCCCGGATTTACACTCATCACCAGTACCATGTCAATATCATCAAAGATATAATTCAATACATTCACAGAGGTTGCCGGATTCAGTGCAACACCTGCCTTCATATCCAGCTCACGGATTCTGGTGATCGTTCGGTGCAGATGCTTGCAGCTCTCTGCATGTACGGTTACAATATCCGCTCCCGCGTCCTTAAACTCCTGCAGATAACGAATCGGCTCCTCGATCATCAAATGGACATCCAGCGGCTTCTCCGTCACCTTCCGTACTGCCTGTATCACAGGCATTCCAAATGAGATGTTCGGCACAAACTGACCATCCATAACGTCCAGATGTATATAATCTGCGCCTGCCTTATCTACGCATTGAACCTGTGCGCCTAATTGTGTGAAATCTGCCGATAATATAGATGGTGATAGTTTCATGTTACCAACTCCTTGTATTTTTTATTTCTTCATAGAATTCTACATAATGTTCATATCGAATCCGGTTGATCTCTTCTTCCGCAACCGCCTGCTTTACTCTGCACTCCGGCTCATGGGTATGCGAGCATCCCAGAAACCGGCACTGTCCCTCATACGAATGAAACTCCGGAAAATAATCCTTTAATTCTTCCTTCGCAATTCCGCTCAGATACAGGGTACTGAATCCGGGGGTATCAATGAAATACGTATCCTCGCCTGCCGGCATCAGCTCAGAATGTCTGGTCGTATGCTTGCCCCGCTTGATTTTTTCACTGATCTCGCCGGTCTTCGCATTCGCCTCCGGAAGCAGACAGTTTAAAAGTGACGACTTGCCCACACCGGACGGTCCGGCCAGAACCGTAGTTTTTCCTGTGATCAGCTGTTTAACCTTCTCAATCCCTTCTCCGGAATACGTGCTGGTAAAACAAACCTGATTTCCACTTTTTGCATATACGCCCGATAAGAGGTTCCGCATCTCATCTTCAATCAGATCCACCTTGTTAAAGCATACGATAGTTTTAACCTGCTGGCGATTCATCAAAATCAAAAACCGATCCAACAGGTTAAGATTGGGATTCGGCTCTGCAGCCGCAAACTCGATCAGAACCTGATCTACATTCGCAACTGCCGGCCGTATTAATTCATTTTTACGCAGATAAATCTGCACGACATTTCCTGTCATCTTCTCAGAATCCAGAACTTCAATCTCTACCAGATCTCCGGGCAGGGGTTTTAATTTCTGATTACGGAAACGCCCCTTTGCCTTGCATTCATATAATCCATAATCCGGCACCTCTACATAATAGAAGCCGGATATGCCCTTCATGATTCTTCCCTGCATAGATGCCCTACTCTTCTGCTAGCTGAACATTGACAGATTCCAATACATCCTCTGGCTTGGTCGGTACACCGTTATATAAGATCTGGAGTGTACCAATATTCGGCAGACCGGTCAATGTAGATCCTGCCGGAATGGTCAGAGTCTTATTCTTTCCTGAAATAGAGCCACTGGCAATTGTTCTGCTAGTATCACCAATTACATATACTACCGTTACATTATAACTATTAACTGAATCTTCAGTGCCTACAAATGAAACACTTCCGCTAAAGGTTGCCGTATAGGTCTTGGCAGCTGTTGTCGCCTCAGTCGTCGGCTCCGGTCCCTTACTGATTGTAATATCTACACTGGAACCTTCCAATACCTTTGTTCCGGAACTGGTACTCTGGCTGATTACCCGACCAGCCTCTACGGTATCGCTGAATTCCTCTGATACATTACCAAGATTCAGATTATGATTTGTGAGCTCAGCTTCTGCTTCCTGCTGTGTCTTATTTCTCAAATCCGGAACTTCTGCCTCTTTCATTTCCGGTCCATTGCTGACAACAATCGTTACGGTACTGCCATCCGCAGCCTTCTGATCACCGGACGGATCCTGCCGGATAACATGATCTTTCTCTATATCCTCACTGTATTCGTAGCTGTGTGTCACCTGGAACCCGGACGCTTTTATCGTCTCATCGGCTTTTGCAACCTCAAAGCCCACTACATTCGGCACTACAACCTCTGCCTTACCTGCACTGACTACGATCTTAACCTTGGTATCTGCAGGAATCATATCGCCCTTCTCATAGCTCTGGGAAATTACGATATCCGCATCAATCGTATCGTCATTCTTCTTCTCAATCTCATACGGAATCTCAGCATCTGTCAACTCTTTCTCTGCATCCTGCTGATTCTTGCCGACAACATTCACGGTCATTTCAATTGCACCGTTGTTCTTATCCTCGGTATTTTTATTGCTGCCAAACCTGAACCATCCGGCCGCTTTACCGACAAACAGCATGATAAACATTGCGATAATAACCGCTGCTACAATACCGCCGATCATCACGATCTTCTGAAGCTTCGGATCGATATCGTCATTATCCTCATCTGTGATATCGTCTGTCTCATCATCTGGATCATCATAATCATATTTGTAATCGTCATCATCCGGGTCAAAATCATCATCCACACCCTGATACCGGCTGCTTTCTGCCACAGCTCTGCCTGCAGAAGCTGTGGCTTCCGTTCTGCCGACCGGTTTCTGTGTTCTGGCAGTCTCCTGATATCTGCGTTCCTCTGGCTGTTCTTCTTCCGCCGGTGCTTCCTGATATTTTCCTGTATCGACAGGCTGTCTGGTCTCTTCATAACCGGTCATACTGTCTAGATCATCATAAGCCTTCTTACCGGCTGATTCCCGGATAGAACTTAACTCCTCATCTGACATCATAACGGTTGGCGCATTGTTGGAGGTATTGGTACCCATGACTACAAAATCGCCATTCGGATTGGTCGCAACTCTGCGCAAATCCGCGATTAACGCACTGGCCGTCAGATAACGTCGCTCCGGCTTCTTCTGGGTACATTTTAAGATCACCTTCTCCAGACTTGCCGGTATATCCGGATAATATTCTCTCGGCGGAATCATTTCTCCCTGAATATGCATCAATGCAACGGTTACGTTATTATCCCCCTCAAACGGTACCCGTCCGGTTACCATCTCATACATGGTAATACCCAGGGAATAGATATCGCTCTTTTCATCACTGTAGCCGCCTCTTGCCTGTTCCGGTGAGATATAATGAACACTACCCATAGCATTGGATGCTACCGTATTGGAGGTAGCTGCCCGTGCGATACCGAAATCCGTTACCTTCAGGGTTCCATTTTTCGACACAATAATATTCTGCGGTTTAATATCTCTGTGAATCGTATGATTCTGATGAGCCACTTCGATACCGGATGCGATCTGCAGTGCAAAATCCAGTGCCTGATCTGCCGGTAATCTGCCATGATCCATGATATATTCCTTCAGGGTAATTCCCTCTACGAACTCCATGACAATATAGTAGATGCCCTCATCTTCTCCAACATCATATACATTTACAATATTCGGATGAGACAGTCCTGCTGCCGACTGTGCCTCAACCCGGAACTTGGATACAAAATTCCGGTCATCGCTGAATTCCCGCTTCAGCACCTTAACTGCAACATAACGATTCAGCTTATGATCCTTTGCCTTATATACCTCAGACATACCACCTGAGCCTACAAGTTCGATTATTTCGTATCTATCACCTAACATCATTCCTGGTTTTAACATTTTTACACCTCTCTATTTACTGTGCTACCACAAGGGCTGCTATATTATCTTTGCCGCCGTAATAATTCGCCCGGTCGATCAGGCGTGTCACTGCAGCTTCCGGTTGTTCTGCCTCAATAATGATATTCTGGATCTCATCATCCTCCACCATGTTGGATAATCCATCGGAACACATTAGAATCTTTTCATCCATGTGCAACTCAATTTCAAAGAAATCCGGAATTGCTTCCTCGCTTGCTCCCAAAGCTCTGGTAATAATATTCTTCTCCGGATGGTTCCGTACCTTCAGCGGATCCAGCTGTCCGGTCCGGATCAGCTCCTCTACAAGAGAATGATCCAGTGTTATCTGTCGGATACTGTCCTTATCCAGTACATACAATCGACTGTCACCGATGTTGGCCACATATAAATGATTGGCATCCACCACCGCACAGACAAATGTAGTTCCCATACCGTTTAACTCTTCCCGTTCCTTCGATGCTGTCAGAATCTCGTCATTTACTGCCCGAATTCCCTGCTTCATCACTGTAATGGGGTTTGAGTCCTCACATTGCTTTACAAATTCCACAAATTGATACACTGCGTAAGAAGAAGCATAATCGCCAGCCTTATGTCCACCCATACCATCTGCTACAATATAGAGATTCGGAAGACATCCCACAGGCTCATCACTGAAGAAGAGATTATCCTGATTCATACTCCGCTTCTTACCGATATCTGTTTTTCCAAAAGATAACAAATCAGCTTCCTCCTATTGATTTCGTTGCATATAATTTCTCCTTAACTGCCCGCAGGCAGCGTCAATATCCCTACCCATACCTCTTCTTATAGTACCATTAATCTGATTATTTTCAAGTAGATATTTGAAATTTTGTATCGATTTATCTGTTCCGCGCTGAAAATCCCGCTCCTTGATCGGGTTGATCGGAATCAGATTTACATGACACGGCCGGTACGGTTTTAGCAGCTCTGCCAGCCGTTTTGCATGCTCCGGCGAGTCATTGACTCCCTGTACCAGACTGTATTCATAGGTGACCCGGCGCCCCGTTTTCTCAAAATAATACTGACAGGCCTCCAGCGTTTCATGAAGGGAATATCGTCTTGCAATCGGCATCAGTGCCTGCCGCTCGGCATCCGTGGATGCATGCAGGGACAGTGCAAAGGTGATCTGAAAGCCCTCCTCTGCAAGTGTCCGTATCTGCGGAACCAGGCCGCAACTGGACACGGTGATATTTCTCTGGCTGATATGCAGTCCCCGCTCACCGGATATCAGATGTAAGAAACGAATCAGGGAATCATAGTTATCCAATGGTTCCCCGGATCCCATCACTACAATATTCGATACCCGCTCTCCCATTGCATACTGCATGGCATAGACCTGATCCAGCATCTCAGATGCGGTCAGATTTCTCACAACGCCGTCAATGGTCGATGCACAGAACCGGCATCCCATCCGGCAGCCGACCTGTGAGGATATGCAGACAGAGTTTCCATGCTTATACGGCATCCAGACACTCTCGATCAGATTGTTATCCCATAACCGGAACAGAAATTTATTCGTTCCGTCTTCTTTGGATACCAGTCTGGTCTCCTCCTCCACTCCGATCCAGTCCTCTGCGAGCTTCTTCCGAAGCTCTCCCGGAAGATTCTTCATTTCCTCCGGAGAGCGTACCAGCTTCTGATGGATCCACTGATACACCTGATCTGCCCGGAATTTCGGCAATCCCAGTTCCTTTATATATGCTTGCAGTTCTTCATATGTCATCGAACGAATATCCATAGTTTTACCTCAGTTTTTCTTCTTCCGGAATGCTGCCATAAAGAATCCGTCACAGCTCTGCAAACCGGGCAATAATGTTGTATAACCCTGTTCAAGATCTGTTCCCAGCTGATCCTTTACCTCGTTAACCAGTGTTTTTGGCAGGTATTGATGCAGATCCTCCGGTTCCAACGGATAGTTCTCTGTCAGCCATCCGACCTGTTCCTCGTTCTCTCCCGGATGAATCGTACACGTACTGTAGATCAGCCTTCCACCCGGTTTTACATAGGTCACCGCCTGTTTCAGGATCTCTCTTTGGAGGTGTACCAGCTCTGTCAGCTGTTCCGGTCGAATCCGGTATTTAATATCCTGCTTTCTGCCGATCACACCCAGTCCGGAACACGGTACATCTGCGATCACAAAATCAAACTGCTCTCTTGCGGACGGATCCGGCTGCACCGCATCCCATACCTGTGTTTCTATATTTGAATACTGCATCCGTTCCAGATTCTCCTGAATCCGCTCTACCTTGGATGCACTGACATCCCGTGCCAGCACACTGCCCGGCTGCCCTTTCCGATCTGGATCCGCCAGTCCTAGACGCTCTGCTGCCTGCATGCTTTTGCCGCCCGGTGCCGCACAGATATCCAGAATCCGGTCTCCTGCCTTCGGATGAATCAGATATCCCTGCAATACAGAGCTCTCATCCTGAACCGTTATCAGACCTTCCCGGAACGCCCGGATCCGGTTTAAATAATTATACCCGGTCAGCTGTAAGGTATTATCCGTATAATATCCATCGGAAGCCTTTACTCCGGCTGCCGCCAGACCTGCCTTTACCTCTTCTTTGGTCGTCCTTAAGAGATTGATCCGGACTGTCAGTGGCGATTCCTGTAAAAATGCCCGGAATATCCGCTCCGTAATCTCTTCCGGATACCAGGACAGCATTTTTTCTACCAGCCATTTCGGAATGGAATACTGTACAGCCATTGCTTTCACCGGATCCTCTTTCCGTTCCGGCAATGTGAGAGTGTCCTTCTGACGGATCAGATTCCGCAGGACACCGTTTACGAATCCGGTCAGCTGCCGGAAGCCCTTCTTCTTAGCGAGAAGCACTGCTTCATTGCAGACTGCCGAATCCGGTATGCTGTTCATAAACAGGATCTGATATGCACTCATCCGGAGAATGCTGCGGATATATGGCTTGCATTTATGCACCGGTGTTTTGGATATCCAATCGAGCTTATAATCCAGCTGAATCCGGTTCTCCAAGGTACCATTGCACAATCTGGTATAAAAGCTCCGCTCCTGCTTGCTCATATACTGATAATTGCGAAGCGTAATATTCATTGCTTCACTGGCTGTCTTTTTCTCCCGATCCACATCGGTCAGTGTCTCCATCGCCAGTTCCCGTACATTGATACTGCTGCCTGCCATAATCCGCCCGTTCCTTTCTGTATTTCCCGTGCTACTCCTGTGTCTGCTTTCCGCACCGCATTCCTTCTTCTACCGTAAAGCCAAGAAGAAACGCATCGGTATTCATCCGCTTTTTACCTTCTAACTGCAATTGTGTTACCCGAAGTCCTCCCGGATTACACTGAATCGTAAATGACTTCTTATCCACTGCAGTTATCATACCCGGTTCTCTCTGCTGATTTTCCGGTATCTCTACTACATCTGCCTCATATATTTTCAGATTCTTTCCCTGTAACTGTGTATATGCACTCGGCCACGGATTCAGACCTCGAACCAGTCGTTCCAATCCCTCTGCCGGCTGTTCAAAATCCAGTTCTCCCATGGATTTCTTCAGCATATGGGCATAACAGCTCCTGGAATCATCCTGCGGAATCCGTGGTGCCGTTCCCGCTTCGATCTTCTCCATTGTTGAGATACAGAGTCTGGCTCCTGCTTCCGCCAGCTTATCGTGATAACTGCCACCGGTCTCCTTTGCATCGATCGGCACCACCAGTTGTTCGATCATATCCCCGGTATCCAGTCCCTTAGCCATATACATGGTCGTAACACCGCTTTCCTTCTCACCGTCCATGATTACTCTTTGGATCGGTGCTGCACCACGGTACTTCGGCAGTAATGATGCATGTACATTCACGCAGCCATACGGCGGGATTGCAAGCAGCTCCTCCGGGAGAATCTGTCCGAATGCTACTACAATAATGATATCCGGCTGCAGATTCCGGATCTCCTCTATGACCTCCGGCTCCCGTACCCGTACCGGCTGATAAACAGGGATCTGATGCTCTAATGCTTTTTCCTTTACCGGGGTATATTGCATACTCTTTCCCCGGCCCTTCGGCTTATCCGGCTGTGTATACACACCGATGACAGTGTGTCCTGCCTGAATGATCGCTTCTAATACCGGTACTGCAAAATCCGGTGTTCCCATAAATATTACACGCATATGCTCACCACCTATTCTACTTCCCGTAATCCGCCTTCTGCGTGATCCCGGTACAGGATGCCGTCCAGATGATCCACCTCATGGCAGATTGCCCGTGCCAGAAGCTCTGTGCCTTCCACCTCAAACTGCTCCATATTCTCATCATAGGCTCTGCATTTTACATAGTTCGGTCTGGTCACGGTACCGACCTTACCCGGAAGACTTAAGCATCCTTCCTCTCCGGTCTGCTCTCCGGACTGTTCCAGAATCTCCGGATTGATCAATACCAATGGTTCATCATTTCCAATATCAATTACTACGATCCGTTTTAAAATTCCTACCTGCGGAGCTGCCAGTCCGACTCCGTTTGCCTCATACATGGTATCAAACATATCATCAATCAGCTGTAACAGCCTCGGTGTCATCTTATCTACGGCTTTACACTGCTTTCTTAAAACCGGATCGCCTTCATAACGGATTTTACGTATTCCCATTCTAATTCCTGCCTTTCTTATTCCGGATCCTCATATCCGGCTGCTTCGTTTTAGTATAACGGTTTCTTTCTTTTTTATCAATATCCCTTCATGGGATTTAAGTCGAAATAAAGCCTGCAGGTCTCCTGGACTCCGCTTTGTTCCGCATATAGCTCAAGCTGTACCTTTGCATCCAGCAGTGCCTGTTCCTGCTCACTCTTTAAATATAATATCCTACGGTACACATCGTGGATCTTACCGATGACCGGTGTGGACGGACCGATGACCCGTATATCCTCTCCCGAAACGGTCTTCCGCATATAGTCTGCCAGACACTCCGCACATTTCTGGACCTGTTCCTCCTGTTCGCCTGTGATCAGAACTGCGATCATGGATACCACCGGCGGATATTTTAATATCCTCCGATATGTGATCTCATTCCGGTAAAACAGCTCATAATCCTGTGCCGCTGCTGCCTGGATCACTGCATGCTCCGGATCATAGGTCTGAATCACGACCTGTCCCGGCCGTTCTCCACGCCCGGCTCTGCCTGCAGCCTGCGTCAGAAGCTCAAAGGTCCGTTCCCCCGCCATATAATCCTGACTGTGAAGACTTAAGTCTGCCGCCAGAACCCCTACCAGCGTTACATTCGGGAAATCATGCCCCTTTACAATCATCTGCGTACCTACCAGAATATCCGCCTTTCCTTCTGCAAATGCGGACAGGATCCTCTCATGTCCGTCCTTTCCCTTTGTAGTATCCGCATCCATACGGAGAATCCTTGCTTCCGGAAAAAATACCTGCAGCTCCGCCTCCACCATCTGTGTGCCGGATCCGAACCGCCCGATCATACCGGATCCGCATACCTTACATTTCTTTACAAACGGTTCCGTATAGCCGCAATAATGACAGACCAGCTTCGGCACTGTGCTGTGATGATCATGATAGGTCAACGACACCTGACAGTGCGGACAATTCACTACCTCTCCACAGCTTCTGCAGGATACAAAGCTGGCATATCCCCTCCGGTTCATGAAAATGATCGACTGCTCCTTCCGGCTCAGGCGATCTTCGATCAGTTCCTGCAAACGATAACTGAACCGACTGCGGTTGCCTTTCTGAAGCTCCTCCCGCAGATCTACGATCTCTACCTGTGGCAGGCTCCGCTTCTGTACCCGTTCCGTCAGCTTCCACAACTGATACTTCCCCTGCTCCGCCTGATAATAGGAACTAACGGACGGCGTTGCAGAGCCGAGGATCACACTGGCATGATTCATATCCACCCGCTTGATTGCTGTCTCTCTGGCATGATATTTCGGTATATTATCACTCTTATAGCTGCTCTCATGTTCCTCATCGATTACGATCAGTCCCAGATTGGAAAACGGTGCAAACAGTGCAGACCGGGGTCCGATCACAATGTCCACCTCGCCCTTCCGGATACGCTCGAACTGATCATACCGTTCCCCCTTGCTCATCCGGGAATTCAAGATCGTGATCCGTTCCCCAAAATGTCTGCGGAACCGCATCACCGTCTGGAATGTCAGGGATATTTCAGGGATCAGCATAATAACCTGTCTTCCCTGTGCCAAAACCACATCCATGGCATGCATATATACCTCTGTCTTTCCGCTGCCGGTCACCCCATGCAGCAGATAGGTCTGATAATGACCGGACTCATAATCCTGCCGAAAGGCATTGATCAATCCCTGCTGTGCCGGATTCAGCTCCGGCTCCGGCTCAGTCAGGTACCGTTTCGTGCCTGCCTGGCGGTACTGTGTCTCTGTCAGGATTTCTATGGTTCCCTCCGCTATCAGCCGCTGGAAGGTTGCCGGACTGATATTTAGCTTATTGCGTGCCAGCTCATACGGGACCGTTCCATGCTCTAACAGTGCCTCTGTCAGTCTTACCTTTGCTCCGTTATGCTTCCTCTGATACTCCAGAAGTCGGAGTCTGCCCTCTTCTGCATCCACGGCCAGCTGAACCGTCTTCTTCTCCGCCGGTCGTACGGTCTCCTTTACCGGCATGACCGTCTTTAATGCCTGATACATGGTTGAGCCGTAGGTCTCCTTCATCCACTCTGCCAGCCGGATCAGCTGTCCTTCTACCGGGATCTGATTCTCTATGATCCGGTGTACCGGCTTGATCCGGTCTACATCATAGTTCGGCTCGTCACTGATCCCTATCACATATCCGGTCCGCATATGATTCCCTCTTCCGAACGGAATCTCCACCTGCATACCGACTGCGATTTTATCACACAAAGAAAAGGGCACTTCATACTGAAATGCCCGATCGATGGCTTCATGAGAAATATCGATTATTATATCCACATATTTTGCTGACATCCTCTTCCTCCAACACTTCCCGTATCAGCTCACGCTCATCCATGTGATACTTTACACCCTTTATCTCCTGATAATCTTCATGTCCCTTTCCTGCCAGAACGATAATATCGCCCGGCTGTGCATGCATGATCGCATACCGGAACGCTTCCTTCCGATCTATGATCTCTATATACTTACCATCGGTTTTTGAAATACCGGTAATAATATCATTGATAATATCCTGCGGTTCCTCAAATCGTGGATTATCCGAAGTAATGATCGTAAAATCCGCAAGCTTGCCGGATACCTCACCCATCTCGTATCTGCGCACCTTGGAGCGATTGCCTCCACAGCCAAATACAGAGATCAGCCGATTTGGACGATACTCCTTCAAGGTCTCCAGAATGCTCTCCAGACTGACTGCATTATGTGCATAATCGATCAGAATGGTAAACTGATCCGAAATCGGCACCAGCTCCACACGTCCTCTGACACGAATGGTCTCTAAAACCTCCTGAATATGCTTCTCCGGAACTCCCAGCTCATTTGCGATGGCAATGGCCGCCAGCGAGTTATAAATGCTGAATTTTCCCGGAATATTTACCTTCATCTCGCCCTGAATCCGTCCGGTCAGCTGATAGCGGATTCCCAGATGTCCGTTCTCATGATACAGATGCCAGTCCTTTGCCTGATAATCGGCTGTATCATGGACACCGTATGTAATCACCTGACAGGTATGTCCCTTTAAGATTTCCCTGTAATTATCATCATCCTCGTTGAAAATACCGATCTTACACATCTGGAACAACTTACTCTTCCACATCCGGTATTCCTCAAAGCTTGCATGCTCATTCGGGCCGATGTGATCCTCGGAGAGATTGGTGAAAATACCGTAATCAAAGTCGACGCCTGCCACCCGGTCAAGCATTAATGCCTGAGAGGATACCTCCATTACCATACTGTCCAGTCCGTTCTTCACCATCTCCTTTAAATATCTCTGCAATGCCAGGGATTCCGGTGTCGTCTGCGCGGCAGTAATGGTTCTGTTGCCGGTCTGTACCTCGATCGTTCCGACCAGTCCGGTTTTATGACCGGTCTTTTCCAGCATGGACTGTATCATATACGTCGTAGTAGTCTTGCCCTTAGTTCCGGTAATACCGATCACCTTTAACTGCTTTGACGGCTCTCCATAGAAATAAGAAGACATGACTCCCATTGCATACCGGGAGTTCGGCACCTGAATCACGGTTACCGTCTCCGGCACCTCAACCGGCTTCTCTACCACCAGAACAGAGGCACCCTTTCCTGCCACCTCTCCGGCAAATGAATGTCCGTCCCGGACACTGCCGCTGATACAGAAAAACAAATATCCCGCCTTTACCTTTCTGGAATCATTCTCCACTTCTGCTACTTCTGTATCCAGACTTCCCTGAAGCAACTGATAATCCAGGGAAGAAACTAACTCCGCTAACTTCATATGTCTGACCCTCCTCACAAACGATAAGGAAAAGGAAAGGAGCTCTTAACAGCTCCTCTCATTCATTCCTTAATTCTCATCTTCTTCATCGCCGACAATCTTAACCTTGCCACTGTAAAGCTCTTCTACAGCCAGAGATAACGGCTTCTTACCCTTGGATTCTACCAAAGGCTCAGAACCTGCAATAATCTGACGTGCCCGCTTTGCACATGCTAACACGATGGAATAACGGCTCTGAACAACCGGCTGCTCGCCCGGCTCTACCTCACTGTTAACAACTTCCATTAAGTCAGTATAGGATGGATGTATCATAATAAACTCCTTTCTTACAGAGCCTTAAGCTCTGCCTTCATCTGTTTCATAAATTCTTTATTTTCTTCAATCATGCAGCCCCGTGCCACAATGACAGAATTTACATCTTTTACACACTGATCCAGATCATCATTTACGACTATATACTCGTATGATTCCATATTGGCGGATTCTTCTACGGCTCTCTGCATCCGCTTCTCGATCACGACCGCTTCTTCTGTGCCGCGTCCGACCAGACGGTTCCGAAGCTCTGCTGCACTCGGTGCTGTCAGGAAGATTAAGATTGCATCCGGATACTGCTCCTTGATATTCATGGCACCCTGTACCTCAATCTCAAGAATCACATTATGCCCGGCAGCCAGCTCCTTTTCCACAAAGGCACGCGGTGTTCCATAATAATTCTCCACATAAACTGCCCATTCAATGAACCCGTTATAATCAATCAGATTCATGAAATCTTCCTTGGTCTTAAAATAATATTCTCTGCCGTCTACTTCCCCTTCCCGTGGTGCTCTGGTTGTTGCCGAAATAGACAGACTGTATCCGTAATCCTGAACCAGTCGTTTTACTACGGTTCCTTTTCCAACACCGGAGAATCCGGATATTACGATTAAAAATCCCCTTTTGTCCATATGCTCACCTGGCCTTATTCAATATTCTGAATCTGTTCCCGGACCTTCTCAATCTCGGTCTTTAAATCTATTGCTGTATTGGAAATATCCAGGGAATTTGCCTTCGACAGAATCGTATTTGCCTCCCGGTTCATCTCCTGTGCTATAAAATCCAGCTTTCGTCCGACGCTTCCGCCACCGGATAAAATCTCCTTCGTACTGTTAATATGACTTCTCAGCCGGACTGTTTCCTCATCCACGCAGATCTTATCCGCATAGATCACCACCTCAGCTGCTATTCTAGACTCATCTATATTACTGCCGTCTAACAGCTCTTGAACCTTCGCCTCCAGCTTCTCCCTATACTGCTGTACCAGCTTCGGTGACTCCTGTTCAATATGGTCTACCATAACCAGCATACTATTTAACTTGCCGATCAGATCCTCCTTCAGATGTTCCCCTTCTATCTGTCTGGTCTGGACGAATTTCTCTGCTGTCTTCCGGAGTCCAGCCTCCAGAATCTCCCAGAGTGTATCCTCATCTAAGTTCTGTTCCTCTCTGACCAACACATCCGGCATTCCTGCCAATCTCGTAACCGTAATATCATCCCGTACTCCGAATTGAGACTCAATCTGTCTGAAATAATCCAAATATGTCTTTGCTATCTCCGGATTATATTTAATGCACACATCCGATTCCCGATAGTCCTCATATGTGATAAAGATATCAACCTTTCCCCGATTAATATATTCTTTCAACAAAGTCCGGATCCCTGCTTCAAAAAAATTCAGCTTCTTCGGCATCTTAATACTGAACTCACTGTATCTGTGATTAACAGCCTTCATCTCGACTGTTAACTTATATCCTTCTGTCACTGTTTCGCTTCTTCCGAAGCCAGTCATGCTGCGAATCATAAATTTCACCTTTTCTTATGTTTCTTACAATCCAATCTATTATAAAGTAATATGCTTGCAAAAGTCAATGGTCAACCTCTTTTATTCCACGGATATCCGGAGAAATGCTCATGGAATAATTCGTATGATAGATTACAAATCCGGGTGCCCCGCCCGGTGTCTTCTTCAGATTGGAGCGCTTGGTATAATCAATCTCTACCTTGGAACCACTCTTTGCTGACGAATAGTAAGCAGCCAGTCTTGCCGCTTCCTCATAGGTACGATCCGGCAGATCCTGTTGCCCCTCCGTCTTTACGATCACATGGGAACCCGGTGCTTGCTTTACATGGAACCAGAGATCATTTCCGTTTGCAAGCTTAAAGGTCAGTTCTTCGTTCTGATAATTATTCTTACCTACATACATATGAAATCCATCGGAGGATATATAATGTAGCGGCTTACTCTTCTCCTGCTTCTCTTTCCTGCGTCCGCCGCCCTTTTGCTTTATATAGCCGTAATCCGTTAGTTCCCGCTTAATATCAGCCAGATCAGACTCCTCCTGTGCCAGATCCAGTGCCGTCTGGATAGATCTTAAATGCTCTAACTCCCGGCCGGTCTCTTTTACCTGCTCCGTCAATGCCTCATAGGTACGCTTTAATTTATTATATCTGGCAAAATATCGCCTGGAATTCTCTCCCGGTGTCAGCAATGGATCTAAGGGTATCGTGATCTCCTCATTGGTATAATAATTTAATGCCTGAAATTCTTTTGCTTCCGGCTCGATTCCATATCCATACGTATTGATCAGCTCTCCGTAGATGCGATATCTATCCCGTTTCTCCGTATTCTTCAACTGGCTGCACTGCAGGTCGTATTTTTTTGCAGTCCGTTCAATGGCATTATTTACGATCTTTCTTAAATCCGAGGACTTCTGACGGATCCGGCTGTAGCTGTTCTTTGCTGCATAATAGGTCTGTAAAACCGTGGACATGGAAGCTTCTCTCTCACATACATCATCGGCATACATCGTCAGCGGAATACTGCTAAACTCAACCGGGACTCCCTGCTCATCATAATAAATTGCCGGATCAAACATCTCCTGCTGCAATTGTTCCCTGAACTTCTGTATCACCTGCCAGAGTGCCTCCGTCTGTTCCTCTGTCAGACTGGCAGTGCTCTGATTTCCATCCAGATCTGCCCGGTAGCAGAGCTCATTGGCAACCACAGGACTTACACCGGTCAATGATATGTAGATCATCTTCATGAGATTTAAGGGCTTTGGCAGCATCCGACTCCTGTAATAAGTCTCTGTCAGTTCCAGCGGACTGACCTTTCCCTGATTTGGCGGATATTCATAGCTTCTTCCCGGAAGCACTTCCCGCACGGAGCTCATCTGTGCCCCTACCCGCTTAATACTGTCAATGATCGTACCCTGATCATCACAGAAAATGATATTACTGTGCTTTCCCATGATTTCAATGATCAGCTTCTTGGTACAAAGATCTCCCAGCTCATCCAGATGCTCAATGGAAAATTCCACGATCCGTTCAAAGCCCGGCTGTCTGATATCCACGATCCTTCCGTTTCCGATATGCTTTCGTAACAGCATGCAGAAATTTGGTGCCGTCATTGGATTGTTCCTGCTCTCTGTCGTCAGATATACAAGCGGAAGTGCCGCACTTGCCGACAGTAGCAGCCGGTAATTTCCCTGCGGGGTCTTTAGCACCAGATTCAGCTCATCCGGCTCCGGCTGGTAGATCTTATAGATCCTGCCGTTCAATATATGCTCCTTCAATTCCTTTATAATGTTTGCGATTACAATTCCATCGAACGCCATTCCTTCTCACCTTATCTACTGTCGTTCCCTTTAAGCGAAAAAAGCGGTGCGAACCCTGAAACTACCTGATAGTATCGCCGCCCCGCACCGCATTGTTCTTATAATTCCCACTACCTATAAGCTGCTATCGCACCTATACGCAATTATATAACTCCTGATATTTCTCCGCGGACTTCTGCCATGAATAATCTGCCTGCATTGCACGTTCCATAATACCATACCAGCTCTGCTTATCATTATAATAAACTTCCTTGGCATAATTGATCGTATTCAGCATCTCATGTGCATTGTAGTTCCGGAAACTGAATCCGTTACCGGTCTTCTCATACTCATTGTATGGTTGCACAGTATCCTTCAGACCACCCGTCTCACGAACAAGCGGAACGGTACCGTAACGCAGTGCCATCAGCTGCGTCAGACCGCACGGTTCAAATCTGGATGGTACCAGCATCACATCACAGCCTGCATACATCTTATGAGATCTCTCATCAGAATAGTAAATATTTGCGGATACCTTATATGGATGAATGCCCTGATAATACCGGAACATATCCTCATATCTCTGCTCCCCGGTACCTAATACAACAAACTGTACACCATCCTGGCAAATCTCATTCATCACACAATCAACCAGATCCAGTCCCTTCTGATCAGTCAGTCTGGAAATAATACCGATTACAAACTGCTTATCATCAACCGGAAGACCAAACTCTTCCTGCATCTTACGCTTGTTCTCTGCCTTGGCCTTCTTATATGCCTTCAAAGAGTAATTCTTATAGATCATCGGATCCCGTTCCGGATTATATACATCATAATCAATCCCGTTTACTATGCCCCATAAATCATTATGTCTTGCAGAAAGCAGCCCTTCCAGACCTTCTCCATATTCCTGTGTCTGGATTTCTCCGGCATACGTATTGCTGACAGTTGTGATCTTGTCTGCATAGACCAGACCACCCTTTAACATACTGGCATTGGCCTTAAACTCCAGCTTATCCGGTGTAAATACAAATGACGGAAGTCCCGAAAATGCCTGAATGGTCTTAATATCCCAGTTGCCCTGAAACTTCAGGTTATGAATTGTCATAATAGACTTGATTCCCTGATAGAACGGATTACCCGCAAATAGGGTCTTTAAGTATACCGGCACCAGTCCTGACTGCCAGTCATGACAGTGAATGATGTCCGGACAGAAACCGATTACCGGCAGAATCGATAATGCTGCCTTTGAAAAAAATGTAAACTTCTCAATGTCCCATTTCACATCGCCATATGGTGCAAATCCGTTAAAATAATACTCATTATCAATAAAATATACCGGTACACCTTCATATTCCAGATACATAACACCTACGTACTGCTGTCTCCAGCCGATATCCATCTGAAAATGAGTCAGATACTTCATCTTCTCACGATACTTCGGTGGAATACATAAATAATTCGGAATAATGATACGTACATCATACTCATTCCGGTTGAACATCTTCGGTAATGTCCCTACTACATCTGCAAGTCCACCAGTCTTAATAAAAGGCACACACTCTGATGCAATATAAGCAACTTTTTTCATGCCAATAACCCTCCCGTGTTCCTTATTCGGAAATAATAAATGAATAAGAAAATTATAGCATACTTCCCGGGTAAATGGAACTATATTTTTTTCTATAATTCATACTCCAGACGAAGTTTATCGGCAATCAAAGCTACAAATTCCGAGTTGGTCGGTTTCCCTTTTCCGGCATGGATCGTATATCCGAACAGTTCCTGTATGACATCCATTTTTCCTCTGCTCCATGCCACCTCGATAGCATGCCGGATGGCACGTTCCACACTGGAGGAGGTCGTCTTATACTTTTTGGCAATAGTCGGATATAACAGCTTGGTAATATAATTTAACATATTCGGATCCTCTACCGCCATCATAATTCCCTCGCGGATATACTGATAACCCTTAATATGTGCCGGTATCCCAATCTCTCTTATGATCTCCGTCACCTCGCTCTCCAGATTTCGTTCCTTAAGCAAGGGCACCAGTTCTTCTCCAAGCTCCACAATCCTTTCTTCACGAATCTCTTCTTCTGTGTTTAAGATTTGTTTCATTCTCCTTCTCAGGATCTGATTGTCAAATGGCTTCAGCATATAGTAGGATGCTCCCATCATAAATGCAGTCTCAATCACGCTCTCAGTACCAATTGTAGTCAGCAGGATATACCGGGTCTGTATCTCCGGATGTTCCTCCCGTATTCTCCGCATCAACTCTATTCCGTCTATGTGGCTCAGCAAAGCATCCAATACTACCAGATCCGGCTTCTGCCTGATGATTGCAGCCATTAATTCGTCGCCATCCAGGTATTTTCCAACAATCTCCATGCTTCCATCTCTGGAAACAAAATCATATCTGCTCAACTCCTGAATTAAATCCTGATCAGCTGCCATGACTGTCATTTTCTTTCCCTTTTCCATACTTTTCCCCATCTTTCCTGTCTTTTCATATTCTATCTGTAACGGTCTGTTTTTCTTTTATGCGCTCTTCATCTTCTGATCCAGACGTATCTTGTCTGCAATTAACGCAATAAATTCTGAATTGGTCGGTTTTCCCTTTCCAGCATGAATCGTATATCCGAATAATTCATTGATTGTATCCATATGACCACGTCCCCATGCCACCTCAATGGCATGTCGGATAGCACGTTCTACCCTGCTTGGTGTTGTTTCGTATTGTTTGGCAATCTCCGGATATAGCTGTTTGGTAATAGAATTTAATATATCCATATCGGCAACCGCCATCAGAATCGCACTTCGCAGATACTGATAACCCTTAATATGTGCCGGCACTCCGATATCGTGGATGATATCCGTAACCACCAGCTCCAGTTTGTCCTCTGCCGGGGCAACTGTGATTGCCGCACTCTGGATCGCTCCCCATCTGGCCGCTTTTCTTCCGCTGTTTAATATCTGGATCGCATGCTTTAATTCTGCCTGTGTATAACTCTGCCCGACGCCTATCACGGTCTGTTTTTCTGCTGCCATCCGAAACATGCATTCCTGCCCCCGCATCATGCCGATAATATATTTCGGACGTCCCTCTCTTCCGGACTGATATTCCACCTGTTCCATGATTCCCACACCATCTAGATGCGGCATGATCAGATCCAGCACGACCACCTCCGGTTTTCGGTCACGAATCATTGTCACAGCCTCTTTCCCATCCTGTGCCGTCCCTACAATTTGTACCCGTTCCTCCTCATTTAGGGATTGCTGAATCTTATAAAGTGCCGTCTTATCATGATTTACAATTGCTATTTTTATGTCGTTCATGGCTCGCCTCCTGTACTTTTTACTCCCTATTTGTTGTTTCCTTTGAAATTATAGTAGAATTAAAAATAAGTGAAAAGGGGGTATTCTCCGCAATTATTGACAGGATAAAAACAAAGCGGCAGAAGTTCGTATAATTCACATGTATTTCGAGGTTTTTTCCGTTTGATTTCATCGAAGCACGCTCCTTTGTAGTCGAAAAAACACATGTTCTTTCAAACATGTGTTCGTGTAAATATCTTTTACTTTTTCATATATATGGCTTTTTACCGGACCGAAATCCGACCTTAAAGAGCCTGTACTTGTTCCTCGATTCTGCGCAGTGCCTCTTCCAGAACTCGTCTCGGACATGCCACATTGATCCGCTGGAAGCCATCTCCGCTCTTTCCGAAAATCTTACCGCTGTCAAGCCAGAGCTTTGCCCGGTTTACGATCAGATCCTCCAGCTCCTCCACACGGAGTCCGGTCTTTCTGAAATCCAGCCACACCAGATACGTACCCTCATGCTCAACCATTTCCACACCCGGAAGGTGTTTCTCCACATATTCCTTCGTAAACGCAATATTGTCTGCCACATATGCAAGCATTGCCTGATACCATTCTTCTCCCTGCGTATATGCAGTCTCGCAGGCCACCAGTCCAAACGGACTGAGCTGACTGATTCCGGCTGCATTTACCTGTTGCCGGAACTTATGCCGCAGCTCCCGGTTGGAGATAAAGATATTGGAGAGTAATAAGCCTGCCAGATTGAAGGTCTTGCTCGGTGCCGTACAGGTGACCGTAATATCCGCATACTCCTTCTTCAGATCCGCAAATACCTGATGCTTTCCCCGGAAAATAAAATCCGAATGAATCTCATCACTTACTACCGTAACCTGATATTTCAGACAAATATCTCCAAGTCTCGTCAGTTCCTCTGCGGTCCAGACTCTTCCGACCGGATTATGCGGATTGCAGAGGAAAAACAGCTTAATCTGATTTTCTTTTATCTGATGTTCAAAATCCTCAAAATCAATATGATATTTATGATCCTCGCCGAGCACCAGTGTATTACTGACGATTCTTCTTCCGTTGTCCTCAATCACCTCAGAAAACGGATAGTAAACCGGCGACTGGATCAGTACTCCGTCTCCCGGCTCCGTATATGCCTTCACTGCCATTGCCAGAGCAAATACCACACCCGGTGTCTTGATCAGCCATGGCTCCTTTACCTTCCAGTCATGGTGACGCTTCATCCAGTCCCGGACAATTTCAAAATACGGTGTCTGCGATTCACTGTATCCGAAGATTCCATGTCTTGCACGTTCAGCCAGTGCATCCTCCACATATGAAGAGGTCTTAAAATCCATATCCGCTACCCAGAGCGGAAGCACATCTTCCGGCATTCCGCGCCGTTTTGCAAAATCATATTTCAGACAATCGGTATTCTTCCGTTCTATAATTGTATCAAAGTCAAGATTTCGTTCTGCCATTTCTTTCTCCTTCTATTCCCTGAAATACCTGTTCCAGCTCTCCGATCAGATCTTCCGCACTCTCAATTCCGACAGATAACCGGAGCGTGCATTCCGTAATTCCGTTTTTATCCCGGAGTTCCTTCGGCACATCCGCATGGGTCTGTGTCACCGGATATGTGATCAGAGTTTCCACACCACCAAGGCTCTCTGCAAATTTAATCATGTGTACCCGGTTCAATACCTCCTTCGCATCCTCCGCTTCCTTCATCTGGAAGGTCAGCATTGCACCGAAGCCTCGTGCCTGCTTTTTCATGATCTCATGTCCCGGATGTTCCTCAAGTCCCGGATAGATCACCTCTGCTACGAGCGACTGTTCCTTTAACCATCTGGCGACCCGGATGGCATTTTCCTGTGCCCGCTTCATACGGATACCAAGTGTTTTAATCCCGCGCAGGATCAGCCAGCTGTCAAACGGAGCCAGTCCCGTTCCATTGGTCTTAATGATGAATCTTAATTTTTCATCCAGTTCCTCCCGGTTCGTGACCAGAAAGCCTGCCAGCGTATCATTATGGCCTCCGAGATATTTGGTTCCGCTGTGTACAACGATATCTGCGCCCAGTGTCAACGGGTTCTGCAGATATGGAGACAGGAAGGTATTATCCACGATCAGAAGCAGATGATGCTTCTTTGCCTTCTCCGCCAGTGCTGCAAGATCTGTCACACGCATCATCGGATTCGTGGGTGTTTCCACATAGATTGCCTTTGTTGTCTCATTTATATAGTCTTCCACATTTCCCTGACTGCAGTCAAGACTGGAAAATGTAATTCCGTTCTTTGCAGATATATGCTGAAACAGACGGATACTTCCGCCATACAGATCGGAGTCCATTACAATATGATCCCCAGGTTGAAAGAGTTCCATTAAGGTTGTAATCGCCGCCATACCGGTTGAAAATGCCAGTGCTGAAATTCCGTTTTCCAGAGACGCTACCATTTTCTCCAGATGCTCTCTGGTCGGATTCTGAAGCCGACTGTAATCAAAGCCTGTGCTCTGATTTACACCCGGATGTGCATAGGTAGCTGTCTGATAGATCGGATAACTGATTGCTCCATAGTGATTTACATTTCCTTCGTCTTCCTCTAAGTGAAGACACTTGGTGTCAAGACCTCTTTCCATTGAAATTCCTCCATTCGTCTGTCTCTCGTCTTTTTATTCCTATTGTTTTAGTATGATTTATAGACTTTATTATACAGGATATCCCGCATATTGCGTAATTCTTTCTTCCTTATGTCCGCTATAGTTTTTTCCAATACCTGCCATTTTAAATTTCAAAAAGCCGATATTGTGAGCAAGCTCCCATATCGGCCTATTTCTCGTGTCTGCCGTTTTTCCAGATCCTACAACATGTTTTCGATAAAAATCCCGTATCCTCTGGTCGGGTCATTGACAAATACATGGGTTACCGCACCCACAAGCTTCCCATCCTGCAGAATCGGACTGCCACTCATTCCCTGAATAATACCGCCTGTCAGATTTAAAAGCTCCGGATCCGTCACCCGGATTTCCAGTCCTTTCGTTATATTGATTCCACTCATGTTGACCTTTGTGATCTCTATTTCATAATCCTTCATCTCACCGGATATATCCGAATGCAGCCACGCGGTTCCCGGCTGAATCTCCTGCTTTAATGCGATCGGTATGGCGTTCCCTCCGGTAAATGCCGGGAGATGCTCCGGCTCCGTAATGGTTCCCGTAATACCGCTTTCCGAGTTTCCCTGAATCTCTCCGAGATACCCCTGTTCCGAATAATCCACGCATCCGGTTACGGAACCGGGTGTGCCGCTGCTTCCCTTTACAATTCCAAGCACACTGGCCCTTCTCAGCTCTCCATGCTCCAGCTGGATCAATTCTCCGGTATCCACATCATTGACTCCATGCCCCAGGGCTCCGAACTTGGTTCCCATAATATAGGTCAGGGTGCCGATTCCCTGCAGGTCATCCCGCACCCAGATACCTGCTTTATAGCTTCCATCCGCAGATAATACCGGTTTTACCTTCACTTCTATCTCTGTATCCTTTCTCTGCACATCCATACATAGATCCTCTCCTGCCGACCCCTCGATTGCCTCGATCAATGCTTCCTTATCTGATACAGTCTCTCCATTCACAGACTTAATATAATCCCCCGGCTGTAAGATACTCTCTGCCGGCTCCTTCTCCACTCCGTCTGCCCCCGGAATCTTTCCGGTATCAATTACCATAACACCATCGGTATTCATATAAATACCGGTGGAGTATCCGCATGGGATTGCATATGCCTCTTCTATCGCCTCCACCTGAACCGTCTTTAACGGAATCCAGCCAAACAGCCGCACCTGCATTTCATAGGATCCGGTATTCCAGGCTGTCAGTGTAAACGGATCCTGCAGGTTCCATCTGGCATCTGCGGTTTTTACCTCTGCATTTGCCGGAATAGAGAAGTCAAACTCTTCCTTATCCCCCGCGATAATCTGTATATGACTGGGAATACAGGTCTTGTAATACTCTATCCATCCAAGACCCGACAGCGGAAATAATGCCGCAAATATGAATATCCAGACTATATTACGTTTCATGCTATCCTGACTCCTTTCCTGTTTTATTTTCCTGTTTTATTTTCCTGTTTTGTTTTTTACTGTTTCCTTTGCTTTTAATTTTTGTTCCTGGTTTTTTATTTTTAAATCTTCTTACTACTTTTTGATTTTCCCTACTTCCTGTTCTTTTTATCACGATAAAAAAGAACAGATGACCTTTACAGGTTTCATCTGTTCTTAGTGTCTTCGATTCTGTCGAAAATCAATCAGTATATTTTTGTACGTTTTGCCAGTTCTTTCATTTCAGCTGCGCTTTCCAGCACAGAATCAGTGATTTCCACGCCGCCTAACATTCTGGCAATTTCTGCAATGGTTGCTTCTTCCTGTAACCGTTCAATTCCGGTGATCGTCTTCTGGTCGATCACCTGTTTTTCGATTTTAAAATGAGCATCTGCCATGGCTGCAATCTGCGGTAAATGACTGATACAGATTACCTGATGCTTCATTGCGATTGCCGATAATTTCTCGGATACCTTCTGCGCAGTTCTTCCGCTGATTCCCACATCAATTTCATCAAAAATCAGTGTATCAATATCATCCTCTTCTGCCAGACAGGATTTGACCGCCAGCATGATTCTGGATAATTCACCACCGGAAGCAACCTCCCACAGCGGTTTCACCGGTTCTCCCACATTCGTGGAGATCATGAAATATCCTTCCTCCATACCTCTGACCGTAGGCTGCTCCAGCTGCTGAAATTCCATACGGAAATCCACATTCTGAAAATTCAGATCCTGCAACGCTTCGGTAATCATTTCTGTCAGGGTATCTGCTGCAGCTCTTCTCGCATCGGATACTTCTTTTGCATATCGCATATAATCCTGTAATGCCTTTTCACAGTCTGCATTCAATGTCTCCCGATAGGTTTCATAATCGACGAACTTCTCATATTCTGCCTGCTTCTTCTCCAGATAATCCAGAACATCCGAAATCGTCCGTCCATATTTTGCCTCCAGATTATGAATCAGATCCAGTCTGGTCTCCACCGTCCGGAACTGCTCCGCATCAAAGGTCATCTCGGTCATATAATCCGCCAGCTCCCGGTTAAAATCATTTAACAGGCTGTCTATCGTAGCAAGCTGTTCCTGCAGACCCAGCAGCTCTGAGTCATACTCTGCTGCCTTATTCAGCTCCCCACAGGCACGGCCGATCTGATTGCCGCCGCTTTCCGGCTGCTCATATCCGGTGATCCCGTAAACCTGACTGATTCGTTCCATGATCTGTCTGCTGTTTACCATCCTGCGGTACTCTGCTTCCAGCTGTTCCTCTTCCTCCGGCTGCAGATCTGCCTCTTCAATCTCATGAATCTCAAACAATGCGAAATCCATCTGCCGCTTTCTGGTTTCCTCATCAAGCTCACCGGTTTTCAGTTCATCCCGCAGCTTGGCATATATGGTATAACTCTTCTCCATATTCTTTTTACATTCATCAATCTTATCATGACCGAACCGATCCAAAATATTCAGATGATTTGATTTTTTCAGCAATGACTGATGCTCATGCTGTGAATGGATATCGATCAGAAGTCCGGCAATCTCTTTTAACCTTCCCACTGTTACCATCTCATCATTTACCTTATTGACTGTACGATTCGGATAGATTCTCCGGCTAATGATCAGAACATTCTCCTCCGTCATCGGAAGCTCCAGTGATTCCAATGCCTTTCTGGTCTGTGGCTTGGTTATTTCAAATAACAGCTCTACCAGTCCGTATTCTGCACCTTCCCGAAGCATCTCTTTCCCGGTTCTGCCACCTAATGCCGTCGTGACTGCCCCCAGAATAATAGACTTTCCCGCACCGGTCTCACCGGTCAGAATATTCAGACCTTCTTCAAAATTCACATCCAGTTCATCGATCAGTGCCATATTTTTAATATGTAGATTCTGTAGCATATGTTCTCCTCCAGCTTCTATAGGTCACTGTATGCAGTTTTCTCTATATTGGCAATGACATTGGCAGACATTTCCTTTGACCTTGCAACTGCGATGATCGTATCATCACCGGCAATGCATCCCATTAGGCCATTGATATCTAGATTATCCAGTGCTGCTGCGACTGCCATCGCCACACCGGACACTGTTTTGATCACAATTAAATTCTCAGAGGACTCCATAGTCAGGATACCGGCTGCCAGTACCTGTCGATATTTCTTCCAGATATCGATGTCCTGCGGCTGCTGCAGTGCATACTTCGGTTTTCCGGAATCCGTGGTGATCTTCGTCAGCTTCAGCTCCCGGATATCTCTGGATATCGTTGCCTGTGTATTCCGGAACCCTGCCTGCGTCAAAAGCTCCGACAGCTCCTCCTGTGTCATAATATCATATTGTTCGATTAGCTCAATAATCTTTGATTGTCTTGCTGATTTCATCTAACGCTCCCGTTCTCCCATTTTACTGCGAAGTATCTCGTAGAAACTGGTGTCATATATTTTTACCAATCGTGTTATTTCTTCTGCTTTGCGGATTACGATCCGGTCTCCCGGCTGCAGCTCCTCATAGCCTCTGCCGTCAAAGGTCGCAATTGCTTCCTCCTTCTGACTCTTACGCTTCGGTACGATCTCCACTTCAATCACATCCTCCGCCGAGAACACAACACTCTTACTGGTCAGAGAATGCGGAGAAACCGGTGTTACCAGAATCAGACTGGCTCTCGGACTGACGATCGGACCTCCGGCTGACATATTATATGCGGTGGATCCTGTCGGTGTCGAAATGATCACACCGTCTGCCTCATATACATCCAGAAGCTCTCCGTTCACATAGATCCGCAGACAGATAATTCTTGAAAATCCGGATCTGGCAATTACAATATCATTCAGCGCGGTCGCAGCCGCTGTTTCTTTGGAATCCCTGTAAATCTTACCCTGGATCTTCATCCGTTCTTCGATCCGGTACTGATCCTTTAGTAATGCATCCAGTGCCTCTTCCATATTGCATGGATCCACATCCGCCATAAAGCCCATGGTGCCGAGATTGATTCCTATCATCGGAATCTCCCGGCTGCTCAAATGACTGGCCGCCAACAGCATGGTACCGTCACCACCCAGAACAATTGCTATATCCACATTGCAATCTGCCGGAATGTTATCACCATCCACACAGATCTGTGCATCTCCGCCATGCATTTCAATATAGTCCCGGACTCTTCCGGCCAATATTAAATTCTCGTCCTTTGTGGAATTTGCCACAATTAAAAACGTTTTCATCAAACATTCCTTTCCGGTCGATTATGCAAGGTCCCGATGCGATTCCTCTACTACCTCAGCTGCATTCAGTGCTACCGCCTCCGCCTCCACACTCTTTGTCATATGAAGCAGATACTCTATATTGCCCTCCGGACCTTTGATCGGAGAATAGTCCAGATGCAGAAGCTTAAATTCAATTGATTCTGCATAGTTCATGACCATCTCGATCACCTCCAGATGCACACTCTTGTCACGGACGACACCCTTCTTACCAACCTTTTCTCTTCCTGCCTCAAACTGCGGTTTAATCAGGCAGACCAGCTCACCATCCTCGGTCATCAGTTCCTTTACCGGACCTAATACCTTGGTCAGGGAAATAAACGATACATCAATGGATACAAATGCAGGTCTTTCTGCAATATCCTCCGGAGTCACATAACGGATGTTGGTTTTCTCCATACATACCACCCGCTCATCATTCCGCAGCTTCCAGTCCAGCTGTCCGTGACCGACATCTACGGAATATACCTTTACCGCTCCGTTCTGAAGCATACAGTCCGTAAACCCACCGGTAGATGCACCGACATCCATGCAGACCTTTCCCTCCAGCCGGACCCCGAATCGGTCCATGGCCTTCTCCAGCTTCAGTCCGCCGCGGCTTACATACTTCAGTGTATGTCCCTTTACCTCCAGCTTCACCTTCTCAGAATCGAAGGTCGTTCCTGCTTTATCCTCACGCTGTCCGTCCACAAATACGATTCCGGACATAATAATTGCTTTTGCTTTTTCACGGGATGTGGCAAAGCCCTGTTCTACTAACATGACATCAAGTCGTTGTTTCATCTTTCCAGCCTCTCCTGAATCTCTTTCGCTACGTGTTCACCATTCATTCCAAGCATTGCCCGGAGCTGTGAAATACTTCCCTGTTCCACAAACTGATCCGGTATTGCAACCCCATATACCTGAACCTTCGCCTGTTTCTTTAATAAATAAGCCGCAACTGCCTCTCCGTATCCTCCGGAATATACATTTTCTTCCATCGTACAGATCAGAGAATGTGTCTCTGCCAGTGTATCTAACAGCTGCTTATCCAGCGGCTTTACAAATCTTGCATTGATCAGGGATGCATGAATCCCCGCCTGTTCCAGACACGCACAGGTCCTCTCTGCCTCTTCCAGCATATTGCCGACTGCCAGAATCGCCACCTGTTCACCCTTCTGCAGCCATTCGCTTCTACCATAGATAATTGGCTCCCGCTTTTCTGCCCAATGATCATAGGCGGTTCCTCTCGGATAGCGGATGGCAATCGGACCCGGATAGCTGACTGCAAAATCCATAGCCTCCTCCAGCTCATACCGATTCTTCGGAGAAAGAATTGTCATATTCGGGATTCCTGACAAATACGTAATATCAAAAATTCCCTGATGTGTCGAGCCATCCGCTCCTACCAGACCAGACCGATCAATTGCGAAGATCACATGCAGATTCTGAATACATACGTCATGCAGAATCTGATCATACGCACGCTGTAAAAAAGATGAATAGACAGCTACAACCGGAAGCATACCGGCCGCAGCAAGTCCCGCCGCAAAGGTAACTGCATGCTGTTCCGCAATTCCCACATCAAAAAAACGTTCCGGATACTGACTCCGAAACCGCTTCAGCCCTGTACCCTCCGCCATGGCGGCCGTAATTGCTACCAGTCGTGGATTCTGCTCTGCCAGCGTTATGATTTTTCTTGCAAAAATATCCGTATAATCCGGCTTCTCCTTCTTTTCCAGGATCTTGCCTGTCTCCAGATCAAACGGTGCCACTCCATGGAAATAACATGGATATTTCTCGGCATACCGATAACCTTTTCCTTTTTTCGTCTTCACATGAACCACTACAGGCCGCTGAAGCTCAATCGCCGCCACCAGCGAGTTTACCATTTCACTGATATTATGTCCGTCAATCGGACCAATATAAGTAATTCCCATATCCTCAAAATACATCCCCGGAACAAGCAAATGCTTGATACTGTCCTTTGAACGTTTCACCGATTTCGCCAGATCATATCCGCCAATTGGAAAGTTCAGGATCGTATTTTCCACGCCTGCCTTAAACTCATTATATGCCTGTCCGGCACGGATCTTATTCAGATAACGGCTCATACCTCCTACATTTTCGGAAATCGACATCTCATTATCATTCAAAACGATTACCAGACTGGATTTTAGATTGGCTGCATTATTCAATGCTTCATAAGCCAGACCACCGGACAATGCACCATCACCGATTACTGCCACAATCGACTCATCGGTTCCCATGATTTCCTTTGCCTCTGCAAATCCCAATGCAGCAGAAATAGACGTCGAGCTATGTCCGGTATTAAAACTGTCACAGGGACTCTCACCCCGCTTCGGAAATCCGCTCATGCCGCCGAATTCCCGCAGATGTTCAAACTCATCCTTTCTGCCTGTCAGGATCTTATGCGTATAGGACTGATGTCCTACATCCCAGATCAGCTTGTCCTCCGGGAAATCAAGAACCAGATGCAATGCCATTGTCAACTCTACGGTGCCCAGATTGGATGCCAGATGGCCTCCGGTCTGACTGATATGAGTTAATAAGAAATCCCGGATCTCCTGCGCCAGGATCGGATATTCGCTCTTATCCAGACGCTTAATATCATTCGGTTTTTTTATCTTATCCAACGTGCTCATTCTAATAGCCTCTCTTATTTTCTGCGATTTATCAGTGATAAAATCAGTTCATGTAAAAATGTATCCTGCTGTAGAAACGCATCCAGAATTGCAACCGCCTCTTCTGATAGTTCTTTCACATCTTTCTTCGCCTGCATCAATCCGTGAAGTGTCACATAAGTGACCTTGCCATTCTCTTCATCACTGTGCAGAGGCTTTCCAAGCTCTGTCTCATTTCCCTCAATATCCAGAATATCATCCTGAATCTGGAATGCCCTTCCCACAAGACTCGCCAACCGCTCGATTTTCGTAACCTCTTCGTCCGTTGCACCACCCAGAATCGCTCCGATCATCATGGATGCTTCGATCAGGGCTCCGGTCTTATTCTCATAAATATATTCCAATTCATCCTTTGTCAGTGGTTCCCCTGTCAATTCCACATCTGCAGTCTGTCCGCCGATCATTCCGTAGATGCCCGGCTTCCTGGTCAATATCTTATATGCCTCTGTCGCCTTCTTCAGATCCTCGGTCAGATCAAACGCCTTTGCTGCTGTCTCATATGCATAATTCAACAGGGCATCCCCTGCCAGAATTGCCATTGCCTCACCATATACGATATGCGCCGTCTTTCTTCCTCGCCGATAATCATCATTATCCAGTGCCGGCAGATCATCATGTACCAGAGAATAGGTATGTATCATTTCAATTGCGGCCATAAACGGTTCGATTTCCTCTCCGTTGCCACCGAACATCTTATATACCTCCTGCATCAATAGCGGACGCAGACGCTTACCGCCGGCATCCATCGTATAATTCATAGCCGCCAGTACCGTCTTTGCATATCCCTCCGGCTTCGGCATATATTTATGGATAACTGCCTCTACAGCAGTTACTTTCTCATTCAATCGTTCCATCCCTGATTTCTCCTTCCTCTGTCAGAACTATCATCTCTTTTTCGATTCGATCCAGTGACTTTCCACACTCTGTCAAAAGCTCTACTCCCTGACGATATAATTTCATAGATTCCTCCAACGTGATCTCCGGAGCCTCTAACTTCTCCACAATGGATGTTATCTTTGAAAATGCTTCCTCTATATTAAGCGGTTGGCTGTTTTCCTTCTGTTCTTCCAAACCTGCACTCCTCCTTATTCTATTCCGGGGCTCCGGTCGGTCGTACCTCTGTTACCGCCGCCCACACCTGGCCATCCTGAATCGTAATTGTCAACCTGTCCCCGGCTGATACCTGCCCGATACTGCAAAGCGGCTGTTTTCCGGTCTCAATATATCCATAGCCGTGAATCAGCTTCGCCGTCGGTGAGCATCTGTGTAACTGCTCTGTCAGCAGTACGTACCGATGCTGATACTGCTCCAGTCTGTGCTGAATGGCTCTTCGCATCCGATCCGACAGTTCATCCAGATACATCTGATCCTTCCCCAGCTTTGTCCGTGGATTCAGGTACTCCAGCCGGAGATTCATCTGCTGCCACTGACTCTTCGTCAGTGTAATCCACTGTCGCATCCGGTTCTTCATCCGGTCAGCCAGTCCCTCAAGCTCCCGGCTCATACTCGTATAGTCCGGGATTGCAAGTTCACAGGCCGCCGACGGGGTCGGTGCCCTTAAGTCTGCTGCATAATCGGCAATCGTCGTATCCACCTCATGTCCCGTCCCCGAAATGATCGGTGTTTTCGCTGCATAAATAGCTCTCGCCACACATTCTTCATTAAATGCCCATAAGTCCTCAATCGAACCTCCGCCACGACCGATAATGATCGTATCCAGTCCCATTGCATCCAGCACCTGAATTCCCTTCACGATCGTTGCCGCAGCACCCTCGCCCTGCACCTTTGCCGGGTACAGAATCAGCTGTACATACGGATTCCTGCGCCTTGCTATGTTCCGTATGTCCTGAATCGCAGCTCCGGTAGACGCCGTTACAATCCCTATGCGTTTCGGATATTTCGGAATCGGTTTCTTGATTTCAAACTCAAACAGCCCTTCTTCATATAACCGGTTCTTCAGCCGCTCATACTCTTCATATAAAGCTCCTGTTCCATCCAGCTGAATCTCCTTCGCATAGATCTGATATTTCCCGTCCCGCTCATAGACGGAAATATTACCGGTTACGACCACACTCTGTCCATCCCGCAGCTGAAAGACCAGTCCTCCCCGGTTTCCCCGGAACATGACACAGTTAATTGCCCCCTTTTCATCCTTCAGACTGAAATAAATATGCCCGGAAGCATGATACTTACAATTCGACACTTCACCTTTTATGCACAGATTGGATAACAGATAATCTCCGTCAAACAGGTTTCGAATATATACATTAATTTGTCCTACTGAATAAATCCGCTTCTGCACAGACTGCCTCCAATGCTATGCCATCAATCCTGTCCGGATGCCATTTTACCAAGAACTGCATTTACAAACCCCTTCGCATCTTCTGAACAATAGGTCTTTGTCAGCTCCACAGCTTCATTGATCGCTACCTTTTCCGGAATGGTATCATCCCACTTCATCTCATATACTGCCAGCCGCAGGATCGATAATTCCGCCTTACCGATCCGGTTCAGATTCCAGCCCTCGGAATGTGCTGCAATAATTGTATCTATTTCATCCAGATGTGAGAATACGGCCTCCAGTTTCTCCTGCATCTGTGCAGCCTCTTTCTTATTTGCTTCCGGCAGCATATCTTCCTCTTCCCGGTTCATCTGAGCCAGCTCTTCCAGTTGAATTTCCTGCTGCTCCATACACTCTTCACGGCTCACAAATTCAATCCGAAATAATAATTTAAAGATGCTTTCCCGTAACTGTCGTCTTGTCATAATGTTCCTCCATCTGTATCTTTCCTTTTTCATGGAATGAGGACAAATCCACCCAAGCAGATCTGTCCTCATCCATGGAATTTCATACTGATTACTTTCTTACTATCCGGACTGCCTTCTGTGTCTTCTGTGGTTTCTGAGGTTTGTCAACTGCAACACCGACAATTCTCACATCTACACGTTCCACTGTTAAACCTGTCATGCTCTCAATCGCATTTTTAACACGCTCCTGAACCTGCTCTGAAACCTTCGGAATACTATATCCGTATTTCATCTCAAGTGCCAGATCAATGGCAACACTTTCCGGTGTCACTTCTACCTTGACACCCTTTGATAAATTATTCATGCCAAGCATGCTGATCAATTCATTGGATACATTGCCACTCATCTTCGCTACGCCTTCTACTTCAACAGCGGCAAGCCCTGAAATAATAGCTATGACTTCATCTGCAATCTGTACTTCACCAAATGCACCGGCTTCCCTTAAGCTATATCCATCCTGTCGTTCCATATTGATTGCCATATTCCATCCTCCTAACGTACTTTACCTATAACATTTCCTTTATTATATCAAATTTATACACATTTGCAACAAGGTTTTCCGTCAGAATCCCGGAATCCTCTGCTACTCCACTATGTTTATGACAATTTCAGACACGTCACATCCGGCTTTTCTTGTAATAATATCCTCAATCTGTGCTTTTTCAATCTCCGTCAGCCCAGCACGGTTTACCGTAACATCTACACAGTTATCACTGATCAGAACCACCGTCTCCTCAAAGCCCTTTGCCAGAAGCTGCTGCTCACAGATAGATTCCTTCTCCATAACAGTAGTCATAGCGACCAGCTCATCCACTGCCTTCTGCTTCGTCTCAGTATCCAGAGACTCATTATTTACCAGCTCCATCAGCATAGCCTGTGATTTTGAACGGGTCTGCTCTCGATTCAGCTTTGCATTCACAATGGCATCCGATGTCACCGACACCGCACCCGCATTAGTAAGAACCGCCTCACCGATCATATCATTCACCGGAGCACTCACCTCCGCATCGTCCTGATTGCCCTCCGCACCCTCGTTGGCTGCGATCATATCTCCATCCGTTTCTGTTGCCGTCTGCATAGTCTCCTGTGCCTCTTCCGTCTGATTCTTAGACAGTTCTATCGTATTTCCCTCCTCATCAATAATGCTGACCTCCTTACTTGTAAAGCTGAAATAACCTGCGATGGCAATCATCACCGCCAGTGCCGTAATAATAATCTGATTCTTTTTCACCATCTTTTTCATTTCTACCCTCCGAACTTTCATTCTGTCATTTTACATACTTTGATTTTATGTGCTGCAACAGGAAATAATGCCTGTGCTGTTTCCATGATGTCCTGCTCCACCTGGGGGGAACCTGCGCCCTGTGCAACCACTACAACGCCTTCAATAGCATCTGTATCCGCAGTCATGGTGATCATGACCTGTACCCTTCCGACCCCCTGGATCTGCTCCAGTGTATCCTGCAGCCGCTGTTCCAGCGTGCCAGTCTCAGCGACCGTTTCTGCTAGCTTCTCGTTCCTCTGATCCGTACTCTTCCCGGATCCGGTGGGAATACAAATCACCAGCAGAAAGATTCCGATCAGCAGAAAGATCAGCAGCTTATCCATTCCAAGTGCTTTCAGTTTTTTCAGTGAAAACCATTCCTTCATTCTTTCACCCACCTTATTCATGTATATTACCCGGTTGCTGCCGCTAGAATCTAAAAATGAATTTCGGATACTGTTTTTCCCATAATCTTCCCCGCTGCCGATAAGATCATACAGATATAAACCAATCCGATCACAAATCTGGCATATTTCTGATATTTCTTTTCCGGGAGCAGATGCATACAAAATGCTGCCACTACAGCAAAGATGATAAACTCCTGCATAAATTCCCGAATTTTTTCAATCTGCCACATATTACCCCTCTCCCAACTTCTTTTTCCCGATTTCTCCGCAAATCCTCTGTCCGTTTCTGCCTTTCTTATCCGGCATAATATGTTACATTGGTCGATACTGCGATAATCGCAATCGTCAGAAGAAATAATGCGATCACGGTCAGAACCGTTGAGATCAATATCCCGCTACCCCCACTGACACTTGCGATTCCACGGAGCATCCGTTTATCTGCAATCGGCTGCAATAACGCCTCCGTAAACTTATATCCCAGCACAAATACACTCATTTTCAGGATTGGCATACTGACGGCCATGACCAGAACCAGCATTCCTCCGATACCAATTGCGTTTTTTATCAGGATACCGGAACCGATCATAACCCCGGATACGGTATTCACAGCCTGTCCCCCGGGTATGATTGCCAGTCCCCGCTGCAATGCAGTCGCCGTTACCGAATCAGCAGCTGGTGCCAGCATACTTTTTATCGTATTTATTCCGACTACCACAACCAGGATTCCCTTTAACATCCACTGGAGCCCGATCTTGATCAGATCACCGAACCGTGAGAAATAATCCTCTTCCATTAGATTATTGACCAGTCCGAGAACCACAAACAATTCTACCATTGGAAGAATAATCTTCTGAATTCCACCGGATACCGCTGTCAGTCCCAGCACCATTCCCTCCTGGAGTGCCACTGATGAAGTAATCCCGGAGGTAACACTGACCGCCAGAATGTAGACCGGTATCAGAGCTTCCATAATCTGCTGCAGTTCCACCACAGTCTCCTGTGCCAGTCGGAAAATAACAGAAAAGGAATAAAGCAGCAAAGCAGTCATCAGAAGATACGTCACATAGAACCCATTCTCTCCGATCAGACTTTTCCCAAGTGAACCACCAAGGTTCGTAAAAAAAGCTGTGATCATGGCCAGCAACAACAGCTTCAACATGATCTCCTTATTCGCATCAATCTCCTGCAGAAACAGCTCATAAAATGCCTCCTGCCATCCGTTTCCCTCTGATATATCTCCTGTGAGCAATCCCTGTACGATGGTTTTAAAATCATATCCGGAAACATTCCAGTCCTGCGTTAAGATCTGATCCAGCTCTCCGAAATCATAGGACTGCAACAATTCCTCCTGAATTGCCTGCGGTGTCTGCTCTTCGTTCGATTCTGACTGATCCGGACCTTGCTGTGCTGTATTCTGTCCGGCTTCTTCCGGTTGCTCTGTACTCTGCCGGACTGTTCCCCGCCAGACCGTTTCCGGTTGATCCATCACCGGCTGCTGACCGGCATCCTGCCGGATGACCTGTCCACATTCCGGAGCCGCAGTTCCACTCAGTCCGGTCAAGAATAACCAGATTCCGATTCCCGTTCCAATTATGCTATACATTCTGTCCACCCTCATTTCTGCCGGAATTGCTAACTTAACAGAGCCTGTATCGTCTGGACAATCGCCGTCATCACCGGTATACTGACGAGCATCATTGCCACCCGCCCCGCCATCTCAACCTGTGCGGATACTGCCTGATACCCCGCATCCTTGCAAAGCCCCGATGCGAACTCACACACATAGGCAATTCCAATCAGCTTTAGCAGTACTCCTACATATGTCAGATTCAGGTTCCCGGTCAGCTGTCTCAGAAAATCACCCAGTTGTTCAAAGCCCTTTAATATAAACCCTGTGATCAGAAGACAGATCGCAATACTGATCAGAATCCCAAACTCTGCATTCCGGCTCCGGCAAAGAAGAGCTGCCAGAATTCCGATTACTGCCAGCACTGCCAGACGAACAATCGAAATTTCCATATAACCCCTTTCATATCTGGAACAACTTCTGGATTGTCACAAACAGCTCATAAATATACGGAACCACCCAGGTCAGAACCAGAATCAGTCCTGCCAGACTTACCAGATATGCCTGTTCTTCACGCCCGGAATGTTTTAATATCTGATTCAGCAATGCAACTAAGATTCCCACTGCTGCGATTTTAAAAATCAATCCAATTGTCAATGACGGCTCCTCCTATCTCTATTCTGTCAAATCAGTAATATCACCAGAAAACATCCTGCGAGAAGCATCAGTCCAGTTCCCATTTTCAATTTCCGTGGCAGCTCCTGCGTCAGCCTGTTTTCCTCTTCCTCCAGCCGCATCGCACACAGCCGGATTCCACGAATCTGTGTATCCCTGTCCACAAATGCAAACTGACTGCCCAACTGCTTCAGATTCATCAGACATTCCTCCGATAATACCGTATTCCCATAAAATCGTTCCAGCTCCTGCCTCCAGACCTCCTGAAATCCAAGCCCTTCAAATTCCCCCAGACGTTGTCCTATCCTCTGCATCCACACAGAACATTCCCCCTGCAGATGTACCGCACAACGCCCGAATGCCTCCGGCAGTGCTGCACATTGATATTCCAGTTCTCCCTGCAGCAGCTGTAGCAGCTGCTGAAGCTGCCGGATCTCTCTGACCTGTCTGTGCAGCCACCGGTTATTCCGGACACCCATTCCTACAGTGGCAATCAGAATACAGATAACCCCAGCTACTTTACAAAACATTTCCCTGTGCATCAAAAATCCGTTCAATATGTCCGATTCCTCCCCGATTATTCAGCACAACATATCGTTCAAAAATCCGTTCCTCCACCAGTCTCCGCAGTACCGGCTTGTTCCGGATATCCTCTATGGAGTGTCCATGAACTGTCGCCAAAATTGAACAGCCTGCATTGATCACATACTCAATCGCCTCAATATCCTCCCGACTTCCGATCTCATCCACCGCTACTACAACCGGAGACATGGAACGGATCAGCATCAGCATTCCATATGCCTTGGGACAGCAATCCAGAATATCGGTCCGTTTTCCCAAATCATTTTGCGGCACCCCCTGATAACAAGCTCCGATCTCTGACCGTTCATCTACAACTCCAACTGTGACTCCGGGTCTTCCGGGCGTGCCATCTGAGAACAACCGGATCAGATCCCGAAGCAACGTTGTCTTACCACACCGTGGTGGTGAAATAATCAGAGTATGCCGGATTCCATTTGCCCCCTCAATCCGTGGCAACAGAGCTTCGCCGCATCCCTTTACCTGATGTGATAACCGGACATTTAAAAATGAAATATGACGGATTGTCTTTATTTTCCCGTTTTCCATCACTACCTTACCTGCAATTCCGACTCGGTGTCCTCCCTGAATCGTGATAAACCCCTGACGAATCTCATCCTCATATGCATATAAGGAATACTGACTGATAGAATCTAAGGTGCTCTGAATATCCTCTGCTGTCACTATGTATATATGACTCATGCAAGTGGTCAGCTTTCCGTTTTCATCCACAAAAAACTCTCGGTTACCATATATGATCAACAGCGGTTCCCGCACCCGAAGCCGGATTTCCTGTAATTGTTCAAACTCAATATTCATGGCATTCAGAATCTTACGTAACTGTAAGGAAAACACCTTCCACAGCTCTTTGTTTTTGTCCATGCTCCCCCCCTCCTTTCTTCTAAATATATGAGCCTCCCTTCAAAATAGAACAGCCAATAAAAAAAGCACTATACATGACTGAATGTCCTCAATCAAATACAGTGCTTCAATTCTTTCTTCTACTCTGATATGAACGGAATCAATATGCTTCCCGACTTATACTCTTGATAAATACTCACCAGTTCTGGTATCAATCTTGATCACATCACCCTGATTTACAAACAATGGAACCATCAGAGTTGCTCCGGTCTCAACCGTACAAGGCTTGGTAGCACCTGTCGCTGTATCACCCTTCACACCCGGCTCACACTCAGTAATCTCTAATTCAACAAACATCGGAGGCTCTACCGCGAAGATATCTCCCTTATGAGACTTCATCTTTACGTTCTCATTCTCCTTTACGAACTTCAGGGCATCGCCAACCTGATCTGCACTCAGGGCAATCTGATCATAGGTCTCCATATCCATGAAGTTATATAAATCTCCATCCTGGTACAGATACTGCATATCCTTGGTATCAATCTGCGCATTCTCAAACTTCTCTGTTGGGCGGAATGTCTTCTCAACTACACCACCGGTCTTGATATTCTTAATCTTTGTACGAACAAATGCAGCACCCTTACCTGGCTTTACATGCTGGAATTCGATAATCTGATAAATATTATTCTCAAACTCAATTGTAAGACCATTCTTGAAATCGCCTGCTGTAACCATTATAAATAATCCTCCTTAAATCATGTAAAATCTCTCATTTTGTTATTTTATAATAGAACGGAAGATTTTTCAACCATTTTCCTGTCTATCCCTTAATTTCTTTTATGCACGAATCAGTGCTTCCATTGCCAGCTCATATCCGGTGAGTCCGAGTCCTACAATCTGTCCACTGCATGCCGGAGCCGTTACCGATGTATGCCGGAACTCCTCTCGCTGATGTACATTGGATATATGCACCTCGATCTTCGGCATTTGAACTGATGCCAGTGCATCCCGCAATGCATAGCTATAGTGAGTATAAGCACCCGGATTGATAATGATCGCATCCGTACCATCTCCGTAAGCCTCCTGAATCCGGTCGATCAATGCACCCTCGGAATTACTCTGAAAGATCACAACCTCTACCTCCAGCTCCTCTGCTTTTCTGCGGATCCGTTCACACAGACTGTCGTAATTCTCTTCTCCGTAGATTCCCTTTTCCCGAATACCCAGAAAATTAATATTCGGTCCGTTCATTATTAATATCTTCATTGTACCTGTCTCTCCTTCTCCGTCAGCTGCCTTATCTCTTCCGCTATAATCTCCGGGGTCTTCCCATCGGCATTGATCACACAGTGTGCTGTTTCCATATACCGGGAACCCCGTTCCTCCAGTAATGCGTGGATCCTTCCCTTTGGATCGTCACAGTTTAACAATGGTCGATCTATACAACCCTTTAACCGATTCCAGATTTCCTCTTCTCCGGTCTTCAGATAAACTACCTGACCCAGTTCCCGGAGCAGTCTAGCATTCTCTATCCGCAACGGCATGCCACCGCCCGTAGAAATCACGGTATGCGACATTGTCCGGATCAGCTCATTTAAAACCACCGTCTCCAGTTTTCTGAAATAAGCTTCTCCGTGCTTTTCAAATATATCGGATATACTACAGCCTTCCCGTTTCTCAATATACACATCCGTATCCAGAAAAGAGTAACCATAAAGCTCCTGAAGCTTATGTCCGACCGTTGTCTTTCCGGATCCCATGAATCCGATCAGTACAATATTATTACCACTCGGATGAATCGCCTCATATAACCGATCATATACCATCTCTGCCTGTTCATCGGTAACTGCCAGATCATTCCACAGCTCATATGCAATGATACCTTGATATAATAGCATCTTCAATCCGTTAAAGGCTCTGCCTCCGGCTTCCTCTACCAGCTTCATAAACCGGGTCTGTGCCGGATTATAGATCAGATCGATTCCGACCTCCACCCGCTGATAAAATGCTCTGTCCTCCAGCACAACCGCATCCACATTCGGACTTAATCCTACGAATGTGCACTGAAACACGATCCATGACTCTTCCGGGATCTCCTTCCATGCATCAAGTGCTATTGCCTGCATTCGGTTCTCCTGAAAAATCCGATTCATACTGTCCGCAATTTCCTGTGCTTTCTCTACGGTACGGTTCAGCATATAAATCTTTTCCGCCCGCTCCTGCATACACATATAAGCAGCTGCCTTGGATGCACCACCGGCGCCCAGGATCAGAACTGTCTTTCCCTGCAGTGACACTCCTTCTGACTGCACCGCACGCAGAAGTCCCGGCATATCCGTATTATAACCGCAAAAACCTCCCGGTACCCGTACCAGTGTGTTCACTGCTTGAATTGCCTCTGCAACAGGATCCACCGATACCAGTGTCCCCATCACCCGCTCCTTATGCGGAACTGTGACATTCATTCCCAGGATATTCAATACACAGGCTCCCTGAACCGCAGCTGCTACATTTCCGTTCTCTACATGAAATGGTACATATACAAGGTTCTTATGAAGAAGCTCACTTAACGTATTATGTATTACCGGTGACAGCGTATGCTCTACCGGATTTCCGATCAATCCTAACACCCTGGTTTTCCCGTCTATCGTCATGACACATCCGCTTCCTTTCGCTTTTCACTGCTTCCTCCCTGCCGCTTATGTTTCCTGTGATAAAAGTACATACTGATTCGCTCCGGAACCCGTTTCAAAACCACCAGTGCACTCTCCTTCCGATTTACACGTCCTACCAGAATACTGTGATAGCCCACCCGGTTTGCTCCCAGAATATCCGTAAACAGCTGATCTCCGATAAACAATATCTTCTCCCGCTCTACCTGCAGACTTTTCCCCATTTCCAGATATCCCTTTTTAAATGGCTTACCGGCATTACATCTGTAGCTTACATCCATCGTTTGTGCAAACGGTTCTACCCGTTTTTTATTATTGTTTGATAAAAAGCAGATCTTAAAACCCACTTGCTTTAGCCGCTCACACAATTGTATAGACTTTCGATCAGCCGGTGCTCCATGCGGAACCAAAGTATTATCAATGTCAAAAATAATTGCTCGATAACCGTTCTTATAATATTCATCAAATGGAATCTGATACACAGACCCATACTCTTCTTTTGGATAAATCACAATCTGTCCTCCAAAAATATAATATACTTAAATATTGTAGCATAAATCAAACAAGGAAACAATGCAGGAAAATAAAAAAGGACAGTGAATCTCATCATTTCACTGTCCTGTGCTATTCTTATCTTCCGGAAATAGGTGCTTCGGTAGAAATCTCCTGTTCCATCCGTGTAGCTGTTTCGGTTGTAGTTGTCGGTGCCTCGGTCGTAGTCGTTGTATCCTCGGTAGTCTCTTCCGTTGTTGTATCCTTAATATCCGGAGTCTCGGAAATCGTTTCCACTGCTACAGTGGAAGAATTCTCTCCAACACCCACATAACGGTATACATCTACATAACGCTTTCCATAATTAAGTGCTTCCTGGTGGCTTGCAAAATAAATATCAATCCGCTGTCCCCGAATTGCACCACCTCTATCCTCTACAGTATATACCTGACCATTTATCACAATCTGGCTTCCAAACGGAAGCACACCGGTATCTGCTGCAATCGTATGATTCGCTCGTGCTACCGCTCCACTCGCAGTCACACCATTAGTCTTGCCGCAGCATTTTGCACAGGAACAATAACCAGTCGTCAGATAAGTTCCCAGAAACTCATATCCATTCATCGACGGATCAGCATAAACCGGAGCTGCCGACAACCCATAGCTCTGTGCTACCACTTCTGTATTCTTCACCTCTACGTCCAATACCTCCGGCTCGATTGCACCTGCATCTGCCAATGCATTCAATACCAGAATATTGTTCTGCAAGGTTCCATAATCCTCATACTGTATATCACCCAATACATATGTCTGTGCATCTCTCGTACATGCACCTAATGCAACCTGCTTAAATGGCTTCACATGTGCCGCCGCTTCTGCTCCCACTGTGATCAGAGAGGCACAGGCAAATGAGACAGCAATTACCAGCAGTACGACTTTCCTGCAGTACGACCTTATGTTTTTCATTAGTTGAATCAATTGCTTTTCCATAATCCATGGATCCTTTCAAGTATTACTTACTTGTTGCAAAATGTTACACAAATGTTACATTTTCTTGTCATTATATTCGTATTTTTTCAAAAGGTCAAGTTCATATCCAGTTTTTTGCCAATTTAAACAAGCTAATCTTAAGAAATTTGTTTAAATTTTTATTGTTTTTCACATATTTTAATGTTACAATCCATGAAAGAATGAGTCGGACAGGTGATCGCGGCTGCATGTGCCGAAAGGCCGCAGGTGAGGAAAGTCCGGGCTTCACAGGGCAGGGTGCCGGATAACATCCGGTGGAGGCAACTCCCAGACTAGTGCAACAGAAATAAACCGCCAGTCAACTGGTAAGGATGGAAAGGTGAGGTAAGAGCTCACCGCTTGGCTGGTAACAGTCAAGGCTCTGTAAACTCCACCCGAAGCAAGACCGAACAAAAAGCAATACAGCTGCCCGCTGTGCTTTTGGGTAGGTCGCTCGAGCCGATTGGTAACAATCGGACTAGATAGATGATCACTCAACGACATAACCCGGCTTATCGTCCGGCTCATTAATTAAACTAGAAATTAAAAAGGACTGCTGTCCGCTCTCATAGACAACAGTCCCTTCCTCCCAATATACGAATATCAAATACTACACTTCTTTAACATCTGACGTTTCTGCCAGTGTACAACATTCCGAATCAATAATGCAGAGGTCTCCGGAAACCTCCGATACAAGTCCGCTTCTTCTAGATCTGTATCCTCCACTGCCATCAGCAACGCCTTTAATTCATCCAGTACCTCTAGCCGCATAGACTCATCCATATAAGAAAAAATATGTGCGGTTCTCTTCGGAAGAAATGACCGAATCGTATGTAAAATTACATCACTGTCCTCCAGAACATACCGTTCCACCAGCTCCAATACCGTAGTTGTCTCATCTGCCGGAATACCAGCATGTCTTGCAATGATACGGAAGCAATCCTGTATCAGGTTTCCGGAATCCACCTGATAACTGTTCAGCCCGAAATCATGAAAGCACTCTTTCAGCATCATCAGCTGATATCGCTGTGTATACTGTGACAGATCCTCATACATCTGTATCAGCTCCGTATCAAACCTGGCATATTTCTCATCCCAGTAGATAAAATCATAAGTCCAGTATACCGCTATGCACAGCATAAAATCTTCTGCGAAATTACGATTGTTGGCGAATGCAAACAGGGACTTTAGCTTGATTCCTAAACGTCTGTAGTCATTTTCACTAAGTTCCAAATCACAAATGGTTCGTACACTCTGTATCTTTTCTTCCAGATACATCTGCATCTCGTGTAGGTCGAATTTTGGTTCTTCAATTCCCATATACATTCCTCCTTATATAGTTTCACATTACATCTTATTCTGCTCCTTTACAATTTATACCTGTTTCTTTTATAAAGATTGTATAACTTTTCAACAAAAAAGTCCACCTTTTTTAATATTTTTAACATATTCTTTATATATTCATTTGGAATTTTTGATGATTTATATTGTCGTATGTACAGAAATATACTACAATCTATACAAGAATCGATCAGGAGTATATATATATGAATTATTATCCGGGTATTACAATTGCATATCATACAGATGGCAGTGCCTATTACCGAGCTTCGATTACCCATAACCGAAAGCATATCAGCCTAGGCAGCTATTCCTCACCAGAGATCGGGAGCTGTGCTTATATGGAAGCAAAGGCGGTTCTGGATAATCCGACTGCCTCTGTCAGCGATTATCAGACTACCATGCAGCTCTCCTTTGCCAAATTTGTATCCTTAGTCAATCTTCGCTGCAATGGCATCTATATCAAAACTCCAATCTTTTTATATCCGGATTATTTCCTGTATTATCTGAATCCGGAGCTTGCCTTGAAATTCGACCGGGACGATCTGTTCTTCTATTCCTCTCATACGATCCAGCAACGGGGCGGCTATCGGTTTGTCTGTCACTACGGCAGCCAATATGGCATTCTATCCCGTTATGGAATCCGGCAGTTTGCAGTCGCCGGTCGAGATTATATCTTTGTAAATGGGGATGATACGGACTATCGCTATCAGAATATCAAGATTCTCAATCATTATATGGGAGTCACTATCCACCGAAAAAACAGAAAAACCTTCTATCAGGCTGCAATCCATATTCATGGAAATTATATCATCGGGCGCTATCCTACCGAGATTCAGGCTGCCATTGCCTATAATAAGGCTGCTGATAGTCTGAGACAAAATGGAAAATCCAAACATTTTATCAAAAATTATATACCGGAATTATCACCGGAGGAATATCATCAGATCTATAAAGATGTGAAAATCTCCGACCGTCTGTATTCTCCCGAGCCCTGAATCCGGACTTTTCCTGTACTAATCTACTACCCTTCCTCATAAACTATCACGAAGAATGTTTGGATGGTTTTTATGAAATCCACGCTGTTTACAGATATCGAAGCAATTAATTCCAAATATATGCACTGTATGACCGGTATTCTACTCTTCTCGGTCTGCCTGTACTTCGGCGCCTCTTTCTTCCGAGATCATCCGGTCACGACTCCGGTATCCTCCCTGACGCGATATGAACTGCCCATATACAGCGTAGAGACTGATAATCCTGTACTTGCACTTACCTTTGATGCTGCCTGGGGAGATGAAGATCTTGCTGATATCTTAGATATTCTTAGCAATCATCATGCAAAGGCCACATTTTTTGTATCCGGTGACTGGGCAGAGAAATATCCGGAAGCTGTTCTCTCTATCTACCGTCACGGACATGAGCTTGCAAATCACGGAATGAACCATAAGCATATGCCAGACCTGTCCGATGAGGAGATTCGAGACGAGATCCTGTCCTGCCATGATCTCGTACTCTCCATGACCGGATATTCCATGACCTCATTTCGTGCTCCGTACAGCGATTGGGATGACCGGGTAGTTGATCAGGCACATTCCTGTGGTTACTCCTGTATTAATCAAAATGTGGACTCTGTAGACTGGAAGGAGTATGGTGTCGACAGTATTATTGAGACTGTTTTATCAGATCCGGATCTGGATAACGGTGCAATTATTCTGCTCCACAACGGAACAAAATATACACAGCTTGCTCTGGACCGGCTTCTTTCCGAGCTGGAAAAACAGGATTATCGTTTTGTTACTGTTCAGGAACTCGTTTATACGGAAAATTACACTCTGGATCATACCGGGCGTCAATTTCCGGCCGAATAAATTACGTATATTTCATGCTTTCCGTATATTTATATCAGTATCGTCCATACTAACTATGTGAAATTCACATATGGAAAGGAGTCAGATTATGAAAATCACGAAAAAAAGTCTGATTTTATGCTGTTGTCTGATTGCTATTGCTTTCATATTTACCGGATGTGGCAGCAAAACCAATTCCGGAAACAGTATCGGAAATGATATCGGTAACGCTGTTGACAATGTCGGAAACGATGTAGGAAATATGGTCGATGATGCCGGAAATATCGTGGACGATGCTGCCGATGGTGCCGGAAATATGATTAAGGACGTCACCAACGGAACCTATTCATCCACATCCTCCGACGCAAACAGCAACACAGAAACCAGATAATTCTGTTTCTTTAATGGACGCCGGTTCGCCGGCGTTCCATTTCATCATATTGCTCATACATATATTGCACACTGTTTTCCAGAACATAATAATGTATGATATATGGAACCAGCAGAATCAGCAGGGCAACTAAGAGAATTGCAAATAAAATCTCCGTCGTCCGTACCGTCTCAATAAACACCAGAATTGTACAGAGAGCGAACAATACCATAATAATCTCATGAACCAGCCTTTCATGCATAAAAAACTGAATCTGAATCAGATGCTTTCGTTCTTCCTCTGCATAGTCAATGTTTTCCGATGGATTATCCAGCAGCTCATCAATGCGAGCCTTGTAATTCAATATTTTCTTACGCATATTCTGTATTCCTCCTAACTGTGATTCTGCGTTAACCGTTCAAAGGTACCGTATAAATCCAAGGTTCCGTAACCCCAGGATGGATTCGGATATTCCTGTTCCGTATTTCTTCCGGCACCCCGAATCAGATATCGTCGGATCTGTGTCCCGCTTAATCGTCTCTCGCCTGACCATTCCATTAATAACGCGGCCGCTCCCGCAGTATGTGCTGCTGCAATACTGCTTCCACTTCTTCTGGTATACCCATATGGTGCATCTGCCCGTTCCCGGACTGCCGGTCCATACACACTCACTCCGGGTGCTGCCAGATCCGGCTTCACTCTTCCATCCTCCGTATAACCACGACTTGCCTCGAGATACAGGGCTCCGGTTGTATGATTATAGGCAGTCGCAGATATAGGTCCTTCACCGGTTCCCAGATCACTGAGGGTTCCAAATGGATCCGGTCTCAGAAAAAATGTACTATCCGGCAGGAAATTCCGGATAGGAAGCCAGATATTAAATTCATTTCTGTTGCCTCCTGATGCATATACCCGAAAACGCCAGATTCCTTCCCTCGGAGTCACCATCCGGATAAATATCAGCGGTTTTCCCGATAGCTCTTCTGCCAGAACATAAGCAATCTCTACCAGCGTCCGCTCCAGAATAAAATCAATTCGTTGCCTCCGGTAAAACAGTGGGGTAATCCGTTCAATCACCTCTCCATAAGGTGACTCTATCCCGATTGCATATGTGCCCGGCACCTCGCCCCAGAGTTCCATCACAAAGCCCGGTACATCCGCTCCGACATTCAACTCAACCTCCTGATATGCCCTATCACCGGTTATCGTCCCTGAAAAATGATGTCTTGCACCTCCTTCATTGCCTGCCGGAACGGACACAATAAAATTCGGTGCAAGATTGATTCGATTTAACAGCTGATTTAAACTACCCTGTCCGGAATGATCTCCGCTGGCTGTTCCTACACCAATATAGATGGAGATCGGCTTCGCCAGTTTAACCGCCTGCGATACCAGATAATACACCGCCATGATAATATCTGTCTCCTGATAGGCCTCTTTTCCTTCCAGAAAATAGAAATCCTTCAAGTACTGCTTCGCCTGCTTCAGCTTTACCACCAGCAGCTCTGCCATAGGTGCTGCTCCGGTAAAATCATTTCCGGTATCTGTCCCGCCAGCAATAATCCCGGCAGTAAACGTTCCATGACCATTGGTATCCTGACTGGGCACAATCTCCATAGGATTCTCTGCCTGAAGAGCTTCATTAATCTGTTCCTTATGGTATATACTACCATAGAGCACTCCCTCCGGAGGATCCTCTGCCTGAATCGTCTGATCCCAGATCGCTTCTATCCGGGTACTGCCATCTGACCAGCGAAACAGGGGATTTTGATAGTCAATTCCGGTATCAATAATCCCAACCAACACATCCCGCCCCCGCAAATTCAGTATCGGCTGATTCTGTACCTTATAGATGCCGCCTGCCTCAATACTGCTGATATCCATCAGTCCATAACACTTTGGTACCATATAATATAACGTAGCAATCACGCTCATCATATCGACATCTGTGCGTTCAATCGTTACAATTGCCAGGTTATTATCTATATATTTTAAGCATTCATTCCGGAAATATGTATCTATCTGTTCCCGGTTTCCGTAATAGGAAATAATATAATCTGCATAATCATTACTCACTATCCAATCTCTGCAGGTTCTTCGCCACTCCTGAGTCATGCTTTACTTCCCACTGTTTATCATTATGATATTATATGAAAAAAAACCGAAGCTGTTACACTTCGGTTCTTATTTCCTTATAAGAAGTTAAATCCTTCATCCTCATCGTCATCATTGCCGATCAGCATGCTCTCATCCACTTTCACTTCTACTTCACCGGCATATACCTCTTCTCCATCCTCAGATGAAATCGGCTCTGTTTCAACTGCTGCCGTCTTCTCCGACTCTTGCTCTTCTGCAACTGTCTCCTGTGCGACCTCTCTTCTTAAGTCTGCAAATATATCTTTAATCGCACTCGTCTTTGCTGCCTCTTCCTGTACCGGTTCTGCAGAAATCGGTTCCGGTGCTGGCTTCTCAACAGTACCACGGGGATCCCTGCGTCTTTCCGGCTCCTCTGTACTCATCTCACCACCACTTTTAATAAGCTCATCCGTCAGTTTCTGGATTCTACGTTCTGCCGCATCCAGTTCCTGTCTTAATGACCGATTCTCCTTCTTTAATGCTTCTACCTCTACATTTGAACGATCTGTCTTCCGCTGTGCTTCTGTAATCTCATTCTGAAGATTATAAAGCTTCAACGCATTATCCCGATTCGAATCAGATAACTTGTCATTCTGTTCCTTCAGAACCTGTATCTGCAACTGTAGCTCTTCATACGCACTGCGCACCTGATTCAAATATGAATATACTTCATTTCTGTTAAGTCCAAATAAAGCCTTTCCAAACTGCTTCTCACTTGAGACTACAATATCATTCATGATAATCTCCCTTTCCGTTTTCTTAATTTTGTATAGTTATGGTACATATTTCACAAATTTTCTTTTAATTTTTATGTACTTTTATATGCTATATTATATCAAAAAAAAAACCAAACTTCAATACAAGCTTTCTACTTTTTCTTTCTCTTCTGTCTCTTCTGCTTCACTCTTTCCGGATAAAACTCAATAATATAGGCATTTAGTTCTCCTCCCCAGAGTGCCAGATTCATCATCAGATATACCCAGACCATCGCAATTGCTATCCCTGCCAGGCTTCCGTAAACGCTGGAATAGTTATTAAAATGGTTAATGTAGATTGAAAATCCGAAAGAGACCAAAATCCATGTCAATGCTGCGAATAATGCCCCCGGTGTTGCCTGACGTACGGTAATCTTATGACTTGGAAGCCCCTTATACATAGCTATAAACATCAGGAACAGCAGCACAAAGCCCACGACAACACGAATACTGATAATCAGGGTGGCAATATCGTTCATAAACGGTATTCGAACTGAAATCAGTCCATAGAGCGAATTACCAAATACAAATACCACCAAAAGAATGATCATGGCTACCAGCACAATCAAAGTATGAAAGGCAGCAATACTCCGCAGAACGAAATAATTTCTGGATTCTTTCGTACGATATACCGAGTTTAGACCATTGCTGATAGACAACAGACCTCTGGACGCTGACCATAGTGCCGCTATAATCGAAAATGACATAATTGTACTTCCGGATCGGCTGATCAATTCATCCAGTATTGTAATTGCATATTCTTCCATCTCCTCAGATAATACACTCTTCAGAATATTAATAAATGCCTCCTGTTCCACCGGAAGAAATCTGGTAAGTGTCAGCAGCAATATCAGAAATGGAAATGCCGACAGAATCAGAAAAAAAGCTGCCTGTGCCGCATATGCCGATATATTATCTTCCCTTGCGCGTTCTGAAAACTCGTTAAACAGTTCCATTAAACGTTTCATATCTTAACTTACTCCTAATCCGCTATTTATTGATAAATATTATGTATTTCTACACCGGTATAATAGTGTCTTATAATATCTTCTGCTGAATATCCCTGCTCTGCCATTATCTTAGTTCCGTTCTGGCTCATCCCCACTCCATGGCCAAAGCCACCACCAATCATATGGTAATTGCCATCATCTGATAGCACTATATAATAAAACGGGCTCGGAATCAATGCCCAGCCTTGTGATTCACTGCCATCCTGTCTGTGAATCACTACCTCTGACGGGGTGATCAGCGCTCTGGCATTAGTCTGGCCGATCACCAGAATTTCTGCGTCTGTGCCTTTAATCGTAATCTCTTTTACAATACCACTCTTACCCCGTTTTGTCACTTCTACCGAAGTCACCTGCCCTACAGTCCGGATTGGCTGACTTACATAGGAGCCGTCAGCCTGTTTCGTAAGAAGCTTATCTGGATTGGTCTCATAGCGTTGCTGTAACGTCTTATCAATTGCCGCAGTCATTTCCTCCGGGGTAAATACAATCTTCCACCGGAATAATGGATAATTCTGTTCATAACACTGATAGGCACTGCTGTCATTGATAAAGCTGCGAAAGGCTGCTTCATCTGAAAAATCAAACGCACCTCCTTGCTCCTTCTCCAGCTTATCGGTCAGATAAGGAAGTGCTTCTCCATCCCATACATCCGCATTGGTACAGGTTACTCCGCAGGAGGTAGAGAAGAAATATGCCTGAATCACCTCCCCGTTATAAAACGGAACCATACCATAGGTAGCCTTGACTGACAGAATTGACTCCTCATTCTCAGAAACCGCATTATATACCTGAGTCATGGTACTATCATCCAGATGGGCACCATATTTTGCATAGGTACCATCCTGCATCTTCGCATACGCATATCCTCTCGCACAGATTGCCTGCACCCGCAATGCCTCCTGTCCGTAGGAAACAGGCATTTCACTCGGCACGACCGTATATAAATATTCCTCCATACTCAGCTCGTTGACGATGGTCAGTCCACTGTCATCATACGGTGCCACCTCAATACTACCCCGGTAGGACGGATTCTGTCCGTTTCTGGATATAGTTAATATCTGTATTCTTCCATTCTCCTCATCTGGTGTGATCTGCACCCGGCCACCTGCCAGATATCCACAGGACATAGTCAGCTCCAGTTCTTCACCTGCCGCAAAGGTCTTCTGCTCCCCATGAAAGCTCATGGTATATGGACAATTTGCCGTCAGGCGTACAACCGGATGAATTAACGACGTATAATCTGAATTTCCCAACACCACCCGGATCTTATCTGCCCGAATCGGCTCTGTGATCAAAGCCGCCTCTATAATGCCATCTGCCACTACAAAGTTCGTTGTCTTATACCCCACCAGAATCTGTGATGTCGGCTCAACTGCCAGTTCTCCGTATATCTTATATATATGGTAATGATCGGAAAGTCCCAGCTTTCCATAGCCTTCTACTTCGACTCCGTCCTCATATACCGCCAGTACCTTTGCTGCAATTGTATCGGACTTTAATACAATATCTGTAATTCCCTGCGGTCCTAATACCACATCTGCCAAAGAAGCCTGAATCGCTTCTCCACCTTCTATATTCAGATGACAACTATAGCTCTTATGATAACCCTTCAGAAAAATCTGAACCCGACTCTCATCTGCCTGTTCCAGCCAGACATTGGATAATGTTACGCCCTCCTCGCCTGCTCCGGTATATTCAAGAATCCGGTTCTCTGTTACATATACACGGATAATCTGATCCTCACATGCCTCCAGCTGCTGATTCAGATTCTTCTGTGCAGTCTCCTGATAGGCCTGAACAGTATAATTCTGTTCCGGTGTGACCAGCTTTAACACACCACTTTCTTCATCCGTAACAGAATCCAGCACCAGAAGTTCCTCTATCGATACCTGTTCCGGCTTCAGCTCACTGATCAGGTATTCATACAACATCTGAAATTCCGGCTTTGTTAAAATCTGCTCCGGCTTCTGTTCTGCCAGAAATGACAGATCTGTCTTCTGAAGCTGCTCCGGTTCCTGCTCTAAATCAATCCCCAGCAATTGCAACAGAACCTTCTGTGCATCCGCCTTTGTAAATCCGTCCATGTCACTTTCTTCCGTTGTCATAACCGCATTTCCCTGATTTAAATACTCCAGCAGACTCTCTGCACTACTCCTGCTGTAATAGGAAGCCGGCTGTACAATACCCGACAGTCCGGAATGTAAAAAGACAACTCCTGCCACACAGCCGCCAAGTAAACACAAAAGTCCAAGCACCAGGATGATCCGTCTGCCTGTCCTGCTGGTTGCTCTTCCATACTTTTCTGAATTTCTTATATGTCCTGATCGATCTTTCATAATCTGTTCACCTTATTATGTAATGTTTGTCACTATAATAATATTTGTCACTATAACCAAGAAAAAAGCAGCATTTCTGCTGCTTTTTTCCTAAGTAATACCCAAAATGCCGGTTCCCTTTTTTGACTCCTAGCATAGCTAGGTGGGTGTTCGCATATAACATTCCTGTCTTCCCCTGCAAACGGAGGCCTGACATCCTGCTATGAATATAAAACTCCCGTATCAAAAAATGTAGGTTCAAAATTAAGGGAATTGTCGCACATCTCAGGTATAAATAACTCATGAAACAGCCAACTTTTCTCTGGCCTGCATTCATTGTGTATAAGATGATTATATCTTATTTATATGCAAAATACAAGTAATTTATTCCGAATAAATTATTCCGGACTATGAATCAGAATCTCCGGATCTCTGTGCCCGTAGCTCATGATCTTACTGCGAATATGATTCTTCATTTCCTCATTACAATTCACACAAACCATATCATATAACTGCATCACATAACCGGTCCAGCAATCATAAATCTCTGCACGAATCTCACTGTCATCTGCTTCCTCTGCCGCTGCTGCTACTTCCTCATCGTCCTGATTCATCAGTTCTTCCACTGCCTCATCAAAATCATAATCAAAATCATCATACTCGTCTTCTACTTCGTATGGATTATTAAAGTTCAGCTCCACCGGCTTTGACTCGCCAAATGCAATCCTTTCAAGCTCCTCTGTGCGAACCAGTGCACAGTCATACATCTCCATGATCAGAGCCTTGATACACTCCTGTTCGGTCTCGAAATAATGATAATACCGCTCTACCGGAATATCCTCCGGGCAATCCTCAACCTCACGACTGTTATACCAGTAATTCTTAGAACAGGCAATGGTTCGCTGACGAATGGAATTCTGCTTTGCACGTACCTGTATGCTCTGTCTTGCACGTTTCTTATCTAACTGCACTCCCGCAAATTTTACCGTCCAGATGGTCAGATAAATCAAAATCACAACCAGAAAAACAGTAAAAATCGTATTTCCAACTGAATTAAACATCTCTATATCGCATAATCCTTTCTTTGCTCTGATATCTGTATTATACCGGAACAGTTCCCAGCCACTTAGCCATTATACACCATATCTTCCATGGATTTCAACCTATTCACAAAAAAACTGCTGTATCCGGAATCCCGAATACAGCAGTCTATATTTGATTGTTTCAGATTCTATCAGGTTAAATTCAGCATCTCTCTGGTCAGCTTAATCTTAATACGTTTTGTAATAATCTTTTCACTGCCCTTGTTGTCTTTTACAGTCGCCTGAACTACCAGATAGGTGTAAGTACCATCATATGCATCAAAGTAGCTTCGCTTTGTTACCAATGCCGGAGCACTTACTTTATTTACCTTGTATACTTCCCCTTCATTCAGCTTCTTAATCGTATCCTCAGTCGTTGGAACCAGAATATGACTGTCAGACTCTACATATGTATCATTTGCATCGCCCTTCGCCGCATCATAATCCAGGTCATAGAAAATCTTAACATCCGTTACCGAATCACCGGATCCCATATCGACACCAAATGCAAACTCCGGATAAGATACACCTGAAGTTGCCTCCATATAGTAACCATCTTCTGCGTTTCGTTTTACTACATTACCAGGTGCCTTGGTTGTTCCGTCCGGATCGTAAAGTATAATATCCTTGTCCTTCGTAATCAGGTCGCCACTCTTTGTTGCCATGTTAACCAGTACATTCAGGAACAATTTTCTCTCATCGTTGTTATCACGCTTATCACCGGTTACCATTGCATGTCCGGCACCACAATATGTGATATTACCGACTGAGTAGATGAAGTAACTATCCATACCATCCTTTGGTGATGCTGCATACAGAGAAGAATTCTCCTTCAATGTCTGATAATCCGCTGCACTGGAAGCACCTGCTGTACCAGTTCCTGACTGACTGTCTGCTGCAAACGTATACCATACGGTTACCTGATCATCCTCCAGATTCAACGAATATGCCTGATTATGTGTCGGCGATATACGCAGATCGGAAACTACATAGAATGGATATGTCGTAACAACACCACGGTTTACCTGTGTTGCCTTGGTAGTACCTGTAATATTCAATGGACCGTATGATAAGTTATACTTGATCTGATTCTGAATCTGGAATTCAGCAAACGTATAATTCATTGCCAATGCAGTATTGGTCTCATAAATTACAAATGCATCCGTATATCCAGGATATCCGATCTTTCCTAAATTACCACTTCTCTGACTTAACCACTTTTTAACAACTGTATTCCAGGCAGAACCTGTCGCTGTATTATTCTTACTTAAATCGACACCATCCTTACCGCTGCTCAGACTACTGAAGAAATACTTATCAGAATCTGTTGTAACATATTTTGGCAGGGTCGAAGAATCTGTTCCACCTGCTACGGTAATTTCGCCAAATCGCTCCATTCCGGCATATGACTTTAAGGTACTAGTAAGATTCATGGAATAATTTGGATCATTACCATATTTGGTCATATTATCGTGAGTCATCAGCAAGCTTCCATCCTTATCCAGGAAATTCTCTAAATCCTCACATGCAGATGTACTGAAATCTGTAAACTTATTACCAAAATCATCGTAGAAACCAATTACAACTACGTCATAATTATTTCTCAGATATTCTTCCGGTCCATATGCCAGCATACTGAAATGACGATACTTCCGATATGCATCAATCTTCTTATCATTCTCTGTAATATATGGCTTATAGTATTCTGTATAGAATCCATATGCAGGTGGGAAACTCCACTCTCCTGCTCCACCAAGGGTAGCATTGATATAGAAGAATCGGAAATATTCTCCGGAATCCAGAATACCATCTAAATCATACAGATTAAACTTATCTGCAGTATAGGTAAAAGTATCCGGAGCATACTGATTATTCTTCATAGTGTTTGTAACTGTCAGACTACCACCCTGCTGTAAGGTCAGCAATGCATTCCTCAAAGCGGTTTCTGCATCATTTAATGTCTGATACTCTACCGTACCACTCGTATTATATGCATCATAAAGTGCCTTTGCCTCTTCTGCATATTCTGCATATCTTGCACGATCTTCATCAGACGCCTCTCTGACAGCCTTTGCATAATACTCGATATCATCCATATACATAATATCCAGGGACAAGTCAAAGTCATCTGCAATCGTATCAACATAGTTATATGTCCAATCCTCATGACCCATATCACTGTCGTAACGATTCAGCCCTAAGGTTGGCTGATACTTTCCAAGATATACATTATTCTGATAATTATATCCATTTGCCGTAAAATTAATATCCTTCGTATCATAATAATTGGATATCTGACCACCAGACTTCGGCGTCGGTACATAGCCGTAAGTAGAACCTGTATTCGCAGATCCGTCATCATTGAATGCCTCAGAATACAGGAACTTGCTACCTCTCGCCTGCTGATAGTTACTATCCAGATATAAGGTATGACCATCCTGTCCATCCTGAGCTCCTACCTGTGAAGTCTTCATAGGCATAATCTCCAGAATAGAAGCTGATCTCTTAGGCTGATCCTCAGATCTGGCAATCGCACTAAGTGCGGAATATCCTCTAGACGGACAAGCACTCATAATGCTGTTGTTCTCTGCATTTGTCACATCTGCTACCAAAATCTTCCAACTAAGTGCGCCAAAATCACTCTCAGGATAATTATAGGTAAACTCTGCCTTACCACTGCTGAAGGTAACCGGATCCCCAACTGCTTCGTTTTCGAGATCAAACTCAGCATTATCATCCGTATCTCTTAATAATACACCCTGATACGTATGCCCTTCGATTGGATTTATCAGTTCAACTGTCCAAGTCAAATTCCGCTCTGTCAGCTTTGTAGAAGCATCCTTATCGGAATACTCCTTTGCATTTGTTGTAATTGTGAACTTCGGTCTTGCTGCTACATCTGCACTGTATACCAGACTATATAAGTCATTACTTAATGTATCTGTAAATACAGTTACGGTTGCCGCTGTACCATAAGCCCCATCCGGGTTCTCTACTCTCTGAACCTGTCCATCCGTTCCATCGGTGGTTTGGTTCATAACCCAGTATTCCTTCAGCTCTGAATTAGAGCTCTGTACCTTGTTATTCCAGTCTTCCAGAACATTAGCTGCTCCTGCCTTCTTCTGCTCATCCGCATATGCAAGAAGCTTATACATATTGGAATCCGGATCAATAAATCTGTTTGCATATTTGTTTGCAACTGCATCCTTATATGCGGTCCATACTTCACTGCTGAATACTACCGGCATACCGGAATCAATGTATTCTTTTAATGCATTTAACCGATCCAGTGTAATATCATTACCGTTCATAACCGTAGTATTATATGGATTATTCGTTGCCAGACTGCCTGTAACGGCTGCCATCTCACCGGTATGTGCGAACATACTGAATACGGCTGTACTGTTGTAAGTATTTGTCTCTACATACCATAACGGATAACGGGTATAGTCTGTAGAAGGCTTTAATGCTGATTTATTACCACCGATATAGATCAGATCATAGCTGTCTGCTGCATCTGCCTTGGAGGTAATAAATTCCTCTGTAGACATCTGTACCAGCTCTATATTATCTACCGGCATATTAAGTGCATATGCCAGCTTTGCTTTCGATAAATCCCACTGATAGTACTCTGTCTTAACCTTGCCATTCTCATCTGTGTAGTTATCAATTTCGGTTGTATTTAATACGTTAGCCGGAACTGTATAATAGTTACCCTTGGTATCATAACCGGTGTATTTACTTCCCTGTCTGCTTATTGTTGACTGCATTGCCAGCTCCAGATCAATTGGATAACATGGCTGTAATTCCAGCACACGAAATGCGGTCGTTGATGTAGAACCACTGGTTCCACCGCCACCATTGGAATGATTCCGGTAGGTACTCTTATTAATCAACGTTACAATCTGTGAAATCTTAGTTGGATTCTTTTCCGGATTTGCTGCTAATGTCTGCATATATGCCTTACCAACAACCAATACATTATTCTTCTTTGCATATCCGGTTGTCGTGATTGATAAGTCAATCAGCTTACCAAAGTTTGTAGAAGTATCAATCACCAGGCTCTCCGGATCTGACGATGAACCATCATCGGATTCTGATGCCTGTATCTCCATAGTACCAAAAATAATATAGGTCTGCGTATCTGTAGCTTCTGAGATTGTATTCAGTTCTGCACGAACCTCATCCGAAATATCATTTGCAGCACTGTAATTTTCCGGTGAAATGAAGATGTAATCATACTTCTTCACCTTTGTTCCATCGCTGCATGTATAATATAAGGAATCAGCCGTCAGATCTGCTGCTACTGCAGTCTCTACTACAGCTTTTTCAGGAATATTACTTTCAATACTGTTACCGAATACCGATGTCTTACCATCACCGATCATCCAGTCTGCCAAATCCTGAATTTCTGACTTTCTGTCAGTTCCATCACCATAAATATATAATACATTCAGAGTCGGAACATCCGTTTCTGTACGCTTCCAGTAATCCGTCCATCCGGCATATCCCTTCGGAATAGTCAGGTTATTCAGCTGATATGCAGAATAGGTAGAACGAAGAGATGACATATAGCTCTGCAAGGTACCCATAACATCTGTAGTGTCCTTCTCCCATGCACTCGCCTTGGTTGTCTTGGTTCTCTTCCAGCTATTCTTGAAGTCTACAGTAGTCATATAGTATACATTTGAAGCTGTTGTAACCACAGGATCCGTCTTATCATCCTTGCTGCCATCATTCTTCAAATCATAATTCATGATCAATGGCTTATTCTTACCAAATGCAAAATTACGTAAGGCTTCATATAAATCCTCCGAAATCGGATTATCCTTATACTGTGCTGCCTTTTCTGCATAAACATAAATCAGATCTGCATCTGCTAATGTCTCCGCTGCTTCGGCGGAACTAAGCTCATCCACCGTCTGGATCTTCAATGAAATCTTTCCATCCGGCATAGTCGTTGCAATAGTACGATTATCATTTATGATATACTTCTGAAACCCACCGTTCACTAAAAAGTCATTCAAACTAGCTGTTGCATTTGCCGCATCTCCAGCTGACGGTACAATAATCGTAATATAGTAATTACTGGTATCATATCCTGCCTTATCACTGGTATTTTCTGCATTTGAATTTTCAATAATGTAATCAATCTGCGTCTTTGTTGAAGTAGTACTATTATTATCTGCCAACTTCGTATAGCCAAATTCATCTACCGCATTTGTTTTTAATGACATAGATACCCAGATAGAAGACGCAATCAAAATACCGATAGCAACCAATGCTCCGATTATGATTTTTAGCTTTTTGCTTTTCAACATAACTTGCTCCTTTCTTTTATTCTATCGTCATTTACGGGGTTGGCGACTCCGTTGTCGAAGCCTCCTTCTTAGCCTTCAGTACATAGTTATTACGGATTGTGATAATTCCTGATGCTACATTCTCTGCAGATCGTTTCTTCATATCTACCGTCAGATATACAGAATTATCATTCGGGATTACATACCCTGTTATCTCTTCTATATTGCTGCCGACTAATAAATCACTGTTACCAATTATCGTTGATGAATTCTCTACTGCTGTTTTCAGTATCTTTTCTCCAGTCGCCTCTGACATTGAAGCAGAATCTGTTACTACAATATCTGTCGAACCTGTTACTGCCGCAGAACGGATATCCCCTAAATATCGTTTCATATATAACTGCTTATTCGCACTATCATAATAATACGTATCTGCGACTGCCATATATTCACCGGTACCTGCCTTCCTTTCATAAGCAATACTCATATACGAAATTTTCTGAGCCTTTGATACATCATCAATTCCGGAAAAATCATATTTCTTTTCACTTGGATATGAATAATACTCATTTCCATCACTCGTGCCAATTCTAATGCAGGTAGCCTGCATCATTTTGTCCGCAATGGAGTCATATATTTCCTGTCCTTTTTCCTGAACCTCAATATCATTTTTGGTTCTGGTATAAGTTCTGGTCGTTGTTCCCATAAAACTTGCCAATGCAACCATGATAATAGCCAAAATTGCAATGGCTAATATAAGCTCTACTAATGAAAAGCCTTGATTGTTTGTCTTTCTCATAATTCAATCTCCTCCTTCCACTAATGCTCATAGGTCTCTTTATATAAGCCGGTATCTTTATTTAAGGTTACATTTGCTATAAGATCACCGCTCTTGTCCTTAAATATAAACTTGCTGGCTGCACCATATACATCATCTACCGAACCATCACTCTTATTAAAATGAATCGTCACTCCAGCTGACATATCCTTTACATCCTGTCCATCATAAATAATAGAACCTTTTTTTAAGACCTTAACCGGATTAGATGTCCCCTGATACTTAAAATAATCCAGCTTAGCTACTGAATCCGAAGGATCCGGAACGGTAAATAAACCCATATAAAGATATCCCCGTTCCAAATAGTAGCATTCCGTTGCCGTATCATAATAAAGCCGCATCGCTAAAGTAGAATCCTGTGCCATAGTTGTGGTTCTCAGAGTTGATAATTCTGATTCAAATGTGGATACTGCTTTCTTATAATCTGCATTATCAACCGCTTTCCATGTAACGAGTGACATTGCTGACAGGATACCGATAATCCCGATTACAATTACCAGTTCCACCATCGTATAACCTTTGTTATTTCTTCTTACCCATCTAATCATATACTCACCACCTACTCTACATTCTTTTTCCAGTTGTTATACTGGAGTACATCGCCAATTTCAATACTTCCTACTGACTTGTCTTCTGTAGTTGTAGATGTAGCACTGTAATCCTTAAAGATTTTGCAGATTTCCGAATAATCATCTGCATCATCCTTTGACGCATCTGCTGTAGCCAATACAGTTTTTACAATTTCCGCATTTGCTACAAAGTCCATTGGATGATCAACCTGTACCTTGCTTCCAGATACGATCAGTCCTTCAAAACGCTTCACGTCCGAATCGAAAGTAACATTTCCCTTTGTCAAAATAATACCCATTATCTTACCACTGGTTCCGGTTGGTGCCTTTACAGTTACATCCTTGTCCGAAATCCATACATAGTAATTACCCAGCTTGACTCCATTTAAGTCCATGCCATCTAGCTTTGAGAAATCAAGATACTGATTAATTGGTGTAATATCCTTTGCATCTGTTGATTTAATCGTATCCTTCATTGCAGTCATCTCTGTCAGCAAATCACCAGTATAAAGACTCAGATCAATGGTTTGTAATGCATATTTCATCTCATTGTAATCTTCATTGTACTGTGTTGCCTTAGAGCTAATATCTGCAATAGTTGTACTCTCATTTTCACCATCAATCAGACTCTTACTATTTGCATAATTAGGCACACTTATCTTCAGGTACTTATTATTTGCCACATTTAATGCACCTGTTGTATATGCACCGGATGTGGTTACTTTTGTAATATTACTTCCGCTTTCTGTAATGCTGATTCCTTTAACATTAAAGTCAGAATACTGACGAATATTCGCAAGATCTGTTGCCTGCTCATAACCCGCTTCCTTCGGCAGCTCGTTTGCATACCAGTCAAAGAATTCTGTTGCAGCAGTTGCACTCGTAAATTTCAGATAATAATATGTCTTATCTGAAACTGTATTTTCAACAACCTCATCACCGATCTCTACCCAGCCATGACTGGTCAGCTGGATATATATATAGTTATTAAATGCCGGATATACCTTCGAGAAAATAGGTTTCTTCGCTACTACATTTCCGCCTGACTTCTGTTCTTCAATACCATATGGCACATATGCCAACTGATTACTCTTAACAGAAATAGACTCACCGGTTCTAATATCTTCATTATCGGAATAGGTAATATAACTGGTTGTCGCTGTTTTTCCGTCCTCACTGGTTGTTACCTGCTGCTGTCTGGTTGTCTCAATATAAGCACGACCAGCCACCCACAGATCACTTAAACCTGTAAAATCCAGATTTGCATCATTACCATTTACAATAATTGCACTACTGTCATAATGCTTTCTTCCAGAGCTTGCATATTCAGATAGCGTTCTCTGAGAAGCACTAGTCTGCGAGAAATTGTATCCATAATAATTACCGGATAAGGTTACCTCCGCATCATCATTGTTAACCTCCAAATCATCTGCAACATGCGCATTCGCATACATGGTAAGGGAACCACCTGAATTACTTACGCCCATTGTTCTGGATGATGCAGGTGTCAGAATAATATTATCGGTCCAAACCTCTGCATTCGCATCACCTGCTACAGAATTACCTGCAATACTGACAGATGAATTATTCACAAGTGAAATACTACCAGGCACAATAAACTTCTCTGCCATTACACTGACATTACTCTCATTCGCATAGAACCCCGAGTAACGACTGCTGTCTGCTGTACCATCCAGATCTGCATCACCATTATGAATGGATACTCTTGTTGCCGCCTTGGTATTATAATCCTTATTGTAATAATCGGATGCTGCATAAACATCACCAGCAATTGTTACAACCTGATTTCCCTTTGTCGCCTGATCAAATTCAATACCCATATCTGCAATCATGGAGAAATTATATAAAGAATTAACTGCAGCATCTACATTACTGAATGCAACATTAAATTCTGGCTCAGAAATGATAATATCCGTAGTAATTGACTGTGTATAACCATCAGTAGTAGTGTGCTTTACTGTTACATTGTGAATTATCAGTTCATCATATGTCTTTGTTGCAGCCGCCCCCACGCCTGTCGTAGTTGTTACAACTTCCATAAAAAGTCTGGGCTCTGTGGCCGCCAGAGTTGCTGGATCAACCAACTCAACATCCGGTGTTGATATAAACGACTTCAGATGTTCATATAGCTTCGCTTGCGATTTATAGTCCGTATTTGTTGCCATTTTCTCCAGAAACTTCTGCTTCATAATCTGATTTGCCTGATCCGGGTCAATGGACATATATCGATACTCACCCGTTATTTTATCTTTACCATAGTATAATAACACTTCTACCGTATCTGAATATGCCGATACAAGATACTGCACAGAATCGTTACCCACCCCGGTATAGATTTCATCCATCGCCTTTTCAGCATAATAGAAGTTATTCTTATTCTTCAGATCAACATATCGCATTCTCTGATAGTAGCCAACCGTTGCCAGAATAACTCCAACTAAAATACCCATACACGCCAGGGTTACCATGATTACGATGAATGTATTACCCTTATTATTTAATTTTTTTCCAAGTAATTTTCGCATCAGTAATCCCCCTTTGAAGTATCAAACACTGTCTCAGCACCAGTATCTTTATTCGTCAGTTTTACGGTAATCTCATACATACGCCCCTGTGCTGAATACCGCTCATCTTCACTTAACGAACGAACAATATAAGTCGGTGCTAAATTTGATTTTACCGTCATCTTATAGTTTCGATCTCCTGCTGCACCCTTTGCTCCAATGTTTAAGGTACCGTCATTTTTATGCATAGGAATATTGGTATAAATCTCTACCGGATATACTGTAGCATCATTCTCAATGCTGAACTGTGTCTGATACAGGTACTTTGTACCACTTACATCATCACGATACTGTACCTTACCAGTAGGAATCAAGCTTCCATCTTCAGCACCCTCCAGCTTAGTAATACTGCTGATGTTAGAATCATTTGCAACTGTTCTGATCACATATACTTTTAATTTTTCCTTAACATTGTTTTTTACTGTAATCAAATCATCCTGGAACGATGTACCATATACAAACTGATTATACATCAGATAAACTTCCGGAAGTTCTTTGAACTTCTGATCAAGAACACCATATGTATGCGTTTTTTCTGTTCCTAACACTCCTAATGGATCTGTATTGGTATATACAATGTCACAGGTAACCTGATATTTGTTTCCGGTTGAATCAGAAATTGGATTGATTTCAATAATCGTCTCCTTCGTTGCTGAGTCACCGATGGATGCATTTCCATTCATAATCTGTACTGCCTTCTGCTGATCCTCTTCTTTATCTGACTGCTGTAGTGCAGATACTGTCGCATTATAGAATGACAATGTAGCTGTTGCGTCGTAGTTTGATGCTCTTGTAATCAGTGCTTCATTGTTCGCATCCAAATCCGATAAATTATTCAAGTTCACAGAGTTAGGATCCGTATAGTTTACATTTGTCAGTGATTCAATTGCATATGGTTTTGTATTCATCGTAATTTCCACATCATAATCACGATATTCTACATTCGACTCACCTTTGAATACATATTGCCGAACTAATGCTTCTTTATTCGTCGCACCCAAACTCTTATTTGCTGCATTCAGTACCTGATACATATCTGTTACTGAATTATAATTGGTTCCACCTCCAAGTGAATTGCCCGGATATGATTTCAAGGTGGAGTTTTCAGGAATTATAGTTCCTGTCGTTCCATCCTGCTTAACCGAATAAAAAGTATTCTGTGCTGACATGGAACCACTCGTAATATTTAATGCCGACTCCAGGGAAGATAGATTCGTAGAATCATATCCTTCCTGAAGCTGCATTTGTTTCATAGTTTCTGCAATTGATTTTGCATAATCGGTAGCCGCCTGCTGGTCTTTCGCTTTATTGCCAATGCGAATACCTGTCGTTAATTGCATTACAATAGGAGTTATACAGATAGTAAAAACAACGACGGCAATCAGAATCTCGATTAAGCTGACACCTCTGTTATTTGCTTTCTTCATGTGATCACTCCATTCTACTTGTAAACGCTAATGCTACCTGCCCGATTTGCGATCTTAACACGATTTGCAGATGCGTCATCTGCTACCTTTACATATAATGTCTTGTCTGTAGAATTTTCCAAAGATACTACGACCTTATTCTGGTCTGCCGCTTCGTCCTTCAGGTCTGAAGACTGAATCAGCATAGTTAAATCTTCACCAGGATCAAATTCCTGTCTCTGCTTATTGTTACCAATTGCATATTCTACAACATACTTATCGCCATCCTTTGACACGCTGACAGTTACCTGCTCAGACTCCGTCTTATTGCTGGTTACATTTGTTCCACCGTTCTTTAAGCCTACCACCTTTGCTGAAGCATCACTGCCTGTCGGATTTACAGCCAGATATAAATCATAATCAGACTTGATCGCTTCTCCATTGTCAGATGCATATTTGGAAATTACAGAGCTACCACTTCCAGAACTAAAGAGATTGTCAACTCCTGTCTGGATCTCATCTAAATTGATCTCAGCATTCTCTTCTCTTCCCTTACCTGTAATGCAGTATACATTTACAGTCATTTCACCTTCAAATACACCAGGTTTTTCTTTGCTTTCTGATACACTGACACCATCGATTGTCATACGATATGCATAAGAAGATACATAATCTACAAAAGCCTTTACACCCTTGTAATCACCTTCATATTCCAGTGCCATTGTTGAATTGTAACAAATATATTGATCATCTGCTTCATCTGCAACATCTGTTTCTGCTTCCGCCGAGGCATCTGTAGCAACATCTGCAGCTGCAGATGCTGAGTCTGTACCTAATGTATAAAACATCATTGGCTGTGCCATATCAAGTACCTGTACATCATAGTCAATATCCGGATTCTTACGTACACCCTGAATAAATGCTATCTGATATTCCTGATCCAGGTTAGAAGGGAATTCAGCAAGCTTTTCATCAAACATCTCATAATTAGCTGCTGTATCTGCTATATACTGGTCACGATTCACCTCTTTACTCTTCAGATCATTCAAATATGCTGTTAAATCTGCGGTTTCTTTTGCAATTTTCTTTGTATCCTCATTTGCAGGACGAATAACAAAGAAAATGCCTAAAAAGACAATTGCTATACTTAATACGGCTAATAATGCCTTCTTATATGTTTCATTCATAATTCTTCCCTCCTATCCTACTGCACTTCTTCTGTTGTCGCTTCCGTTGTGCCTGTATCTGCAGATGTTGTATCTTCAGACGGTACAGCAGCCTCATATTCCGGAAGAATATAGTTGCAGGTAACGGTATATTCATAAACAGATTCTGCCGAGTCTTCTTCAGATTTATCTTCGATCGAAGAAACAAATGCATTCTGAATGCAATCAACACTTCTTAAATCTACAACCAGGCGGGCAATTGAGTCATAATCTGAGCTGTGCATTACAATTGATACGCTCTCTGAGGAAGATTCAATGCTGACAACATTTACATTGGTTGGCAGACACTCTTCCAGCTTGTTCCAGAACTGCATCATATACTCATTGGAGATCTTTGTGGAATCATACAGTGTCAACATGTCGTTGTAATCCGCATCACTCTGTACATATGCATTATAAATATCCTCAATATCTTTAATGTCATCAATCTGCTTCTGTACTGACTGCTTGGCAGCCTTAGCTGCCTGCTTTGCAACCAATGCAATGCCGCATCCAATACCGGTACCAATAATTGCAAGAACCAATATAACAACAAAGATTACTGTTGCACCCTGGCTTGCCTTCTTGGCTGCCTGCTCCTTTAACATAAATCCCATAGGAGCCATGGCAGCACCGATAGAACCGATCAGATATACCGGATTACAAATCTGTGTATTGATCTTGTCATCAAACTTAACATTATATAAGTTGTCCATAACCTTTGTTGCTACATTCAACTGGATCTTGAACAAACCATCAACACCACGGATCAGAGCACCGTCACCAGTCAGATAAACATCTTCAATTGGCTTATCCGGATTTCTGGAGCCATAGTAATCCATAACTCGACCGATATTATTAATCAGATAACGGAACGCTCCGGTAATCGGATCATCGTCGAAATCCACCGTGATCATACGTTCTGTCTGCAGCATGCTAAGTGCAGTTGCCGCATCTACTTCTTTGCTTTCCATTACCTCCGCTACAACTGCATTAATACCATATGGCACTGTTCTCTGTAACAGAAGTGTATCACCCTTTACAATGTTCAGCACGGTAGATTCTCCACCTATTTCAACAACCATGGTCGTTGAAACATCATTGGTCTGTGTTTTAATCAGCTGTAACATTGCATTACCTATGTAATCTACAGACTGTACGGATAATCCGGCAATACTTGCCACCTCATAATATGTCTGCAGCATCTGCTGTGGCACTGCAACAACCAGAACTCTGCGGTTCTTTGCACCATCCTCACCTACTACAGTTTCCAGTACAGAATGCGAAATTACATAATCCTCTATATTAACAGGAAAATATTCTGATGCATTCGAATTAATAATTGCAGAAATCTTCTTATCCGGTACATACGGGATAACAACCTCTCTGCTCACGATTTTACTTGAAGACAGGACAAATATCGCATTTTTATTTGTAATTCCATTCGATGCCAGCTGCTCTCTGATCGTGGAACCAATCAGATCCTTGTCCCGAATATAACCGTCCTCATATCCACCTTCCGGTGTTTCTAAAATCAACGCATTATGTATATACGTCTGTTTCTTTTGCGAAGCCGTAACTTCAACGATTGTAATGTTTTCATTCGTAATGTCTATGGTTAAGACTTTATTGTTTGCCATTTTCGTAGCCTCCCTCGCTAATCAGTGTATATTATATTTAGGGCTACAAGCCCATAATACCTAGGTACCAGCTCACCAGCTGTTCACCACATATCATGGCAAGATAGATGCCAAGTGCCAAATACGGCCCGAAAGCCAGCTTATGCTCTCGTTTACCTACCCTCATGATAATCAGATGCAGAATGCTTCCGCAGACGCATCCCATCATAAATGCTACAATATTCAGTTTCCAGCCTATAAGTAAGCCAGCCGCTGCCATGAGCTTAATGTCGCCGCCACCCATCACATGATCTCCATGCCGGAGCTTCGTACCGACCAGATCAATCAGTAATAAGAAAACGCTGACTGCAAATAGACCTACGACCTGTTCCACCCAGTGCTCCGGCCGAACGCATAGTCGAATCAGTCCAAGTATAAATATTGTCAAATTAAATTCTGCCGGAATGTACTGGGTATTCCAGTCTATAATTCCCACATAAATCAACGCAGTCGTGCCGAGTGCATACGTCACAAAATCCACAGACCAGCCATAGATCAGATAAAGTACAACATACAGCATACTGTTTAAAATAGCAAAAGGAATCATATATGCCGGTTTTCTCTCCTGCGCATATGTACATTTCTTTTGCATCAGTAAATAGGTTGTATATGTAAATTCTGTCACCCAGTTTGAAGAGCCAATACTCTTCATGGCAATACATCTATCCTTCTGTTCACAGGTATTGCATGTTAGTTCCTCTTCGTCCATCTTCTGAATGTATCGAATACATCCATATGCCCGTCGGAATGCAAAACCTGTTATCAGCCCCAAAACCGTCACTATCAATAGATTTAACCAACTCATATCATATACCACCCATATACATATATAACACACGTCCGGTTTCCCGGACCTGTGTTATATGTATCACTCTTCTTATTCAGCCAGAGATGCACCTGTTGTAGGTGAGATCATATGAGCATCATCCTGAGTGTCATACCATACTGTTACAGCATCAGTAGACTTATCAAT
>CAVFXS010000057.1:0-14229 GCA_963626805.1 Bacteroidales bacterium H4
AGGCTCCAACCACAGTCTCTTTGTTCATTTGTTAATCAGTTAGTTACCGCATGACGGTTTATCAAGAAGTAGGTTACGATTGCAAGGAGCCCTGTGGATCTTAAAACAGTATCAATACTTTATATCAGGAGGTCCTATATGATTTACGTAGGAATTGATGTCGCAAAAGATAAGCATGATTGCTTTATCACAAACTCTGATGGCGAAGTCCTTTTCAAGGCTTTTACTATCAAAAACAATCTCTATGGCTTCGACGAGCTTTATCAGAAAATAGAATCCGTTATGGAAGAAGCTTCTAAAGTAAAAGTAGGCCTAGAAGCCACTGGACACTATAGTTACAATCTTCTCGGATATCTGCTTGATAAAGGTCTGGCCACCTTTGTTATCAACCCGTTACATACTAATCTGTACAGAAAAAGTCTAAGCCTTAGACAGACGAAAACGGATAAAGTTGATGCCCATACAATTGCTTCTATGCTAATGTCTGACGTGAACTTAAAGTCCTACTCAGACACATCGTATCACAACGAAGAGCTTAAGTCACTTACTCGCTATCGTTTTGATAAAGTTAAAGAACGCGCGAAGCTTAAAACATCTATATCTCGTCTTGTATGTATCCTTTTCCCTGAGTTAGAAAAGCTTGTTCCAACACTTCATCAGAATTCTGTTTATGAATTACTCTACGAATTTCCTGGTGCGAAACAGGTAGCTAAGGCACATCTCACAAACATTTTTGCAGCATCAAATAATCCGTTTTTATTTGCCATTTTGATTTTTTCATCATATGAAGACATATATTCAATTATGAAACCCATTCTTTCGTTTGAATTCAACATATATTCAATGCTCCTTATCCGTTAGTTTCTTTTAAAATATTTACCTGAGTTCATTCTCAATTTCTTCTATCGTTGGCATAGAAGCTCTATATTCCACAGGCAATAAATTTGACAACTTATACTCAGATATTCCTATCGGTTCTTTTGAACTATTTACCGCATATTTTGCAAGGATATTATTTTTGCTTTTGCATATAATCAGACCAATTGTTTTTGCATCAAAATCTGTCTTGACCAAATCATCCACAATATTCACATATGTACCAATCTGTCCAATGTCTCTCGATGTAAAAGCTACTATTTTAACTTCAACAACAACGTAACAATGCAAATACAGATGATAAAATAAAAGATCTATTTTTTCCTCTGTTCCTTCAATCGGTATTGTATATTCTCTTCCAACAAAAGCAAACCCTTTTCCAAGTTCCATAAGAAATTTTGTGATGTTGTCCATCAATGCGTCTTTTAACTCTTTCTCACTATAATCTTCTCTGATTGCTACGAAGTCGAAATTATATGGATCCTTTGTTATTTCCTGTGCAAGGTCGCTTTGTGGTTCAGGCAATGCGTATTCAAAGTTTGAAATTGCTTTTCCCTGACGCTCATATAAATCGGTATCAAGAAAATTTAAAAGTACTGCCCTTGACCAATTATTTAAAATCGTTTTCTTCACAAAAAATATTGATTTTTCCCTGTCCAATTTACATTTATCAATGATAGCTCTATGATGTCCCCACGGAATCGAAAACAATTCTTTATCCGATAAATCTCCCACAAGTTGTGGAACATTTATTGAATCCTCTTTGCTCTTCAATTCTTCCACAAATTGTGGAAGAATTGGATCACTGTACAATTCATAAAATTTCTTCATATATCTAAGATTCGAACTTGATAAGCCTTGAACCCCTGGCAAAATTGTTCTCATATCTTTACTTAAATTAACAAAAAATCCACTGCCCCACTTACTTTCAGCCGACTTTTCTACAATATCTCTTCCTATAGACCAATAGAAACCAATCATTTCCTGATTAACAGAAACAGATGCCTTAATCTGTCTCTGTTTATAGCGTTTTCCTATGTCCTCAATCCACTTCCTATACTCTTCATCCATTTTTATAAGTTGATTCATGTAAACCCCTTTCAGAATTCTGTTTTTTCCCACATCTCTTTATAGGCATTGACATAAAAATTTATACATCCAGGATATGTGTATACAAATCTTCTGCACAACTTTTTATACAATTCCAGCATACTCGCATCATCTGCGAAATCTAATAAGTAATCGAGACAATGAGACAATTCTTCTTCTGATACCTCTCTGTTGCACAATTCCTCCACTATGGGTAAATATATTTCATATGCCTGCTGTCTAATCTTGTTGAACTCAATTACCGCGCTAAATATATCATTTCCCATTCCATTTGACCTCCAAATAACTGATATAATTTCTTCAATAGTTATTATAATCAAAGCTCACAGTAAATAACATATAAATAACGCTCATATTAAATCACCCCAAAATGTTTTAATGCATCCTTTATCGCTTCTACTTTCTCCGCCGTCGGATGCCTTTTCGGCTGTTTCAACTCTTCTACCATATTAGGTGCATCATACATCGGCAATCCTAAATTTCTTTTTACCTCTGCGATATATGCCGTATGTACTTTGAAGCCATATTTTTCTTCAATATATTCTTGTATCATTTTATATGTAACCCTTGGAGCCGGCTGATATTGCTTTGCCCGCTCCGCAATTTTATCTAAAGGTACCTTTTCTTCACCTTCTCCAATTTCAACTTTCACATCTATATGGCTATCTGGTGACTTGTGGGACAAGAGCACGATGCTTTCCACATGCCCCGTCCACGGGAACATGTCATACGGCCATGCCTCCCCGGCCACATACCCCTGTTTCACCAGATATTTCAGATCCCGTGCCAGAGTTTCCGGATTGCAGGAGATGTACACAATCCGTTCCGGTGCCAGCTTCACGACCGAGGACAGAAATGCCTCATCACTACCGGCCCTCGGAGGATCCATAAATACCACGTCTGCATGCTCCCCCTGCTCTGCCATCTGAACCATATAGGCTCCGGCATCTGCCTGACAGAACCGGATGTTTTTCACACCGTTTACCTTTGCATTGCGGATGGCATCCCGGACAGCATCCGGATTCAGTTCGATTCCCAGTGTCTCCGCTGCTCCGTCACTCGCAATGAGTCCGATCGTTCCGATTCCGCAGTACGCATCTATGACTCGTTCCTTTCCGGTCAGACCTGCCAGCTCCGCAGCCTTTCCATACAGAAACTCTGTTTGCACCGGATTTACCTGATAAAACGACTTTGCCGAAATACGAAATGTCTTTCCGCACAGCTGATCCTCGATATAGCCCTTTCCATACAGCAGAATCTCACGTTCTCCAAGTACCATACTCGTTTTCCGGTCATTAATATTCTGAATGATCGTTGTAATCTCCGGATGCAGCTTCCGTAATGCTTTTATGAAATGATTCTTGGATGGGAATACCGGTGTGCCGGTCACCAGCACAACCATGATTTCTCCACTGTGGAATCCACGACGGATCAGCACATGCCGTAGGAACCCGAAGCCCCGGTCCTCATCATAAGCCTTCATACGAAATGATTTTAACAGTCCACGAATATCCTGAATAATCTGATCCGCTTTCCGGTCCTCGATCCGACACTCCTCCACCGGCACTACCCAGTGTGTTCCTTCCTGATACACACCGGAAATAACACCCTGTTTGGTATTCGCATAGACTGCATGTACCTTATTTCGATAATGATACGGATCCTGCATTCCGGTAATCGGCATGACCTTACAGATTCCCCGCAAATACCCCTCGACCAGCTTCTGTTTCAGCTTTAAATGACCGGCATAATCTCCATCCAGCATGTTGCAGCCGCCACACTTCTTTACATATGGGCATCTACTTCCAGCGGTTCCGTTTCCGGTCTTTCTTTTCCCCTCAGCTCTTATCTCCTGGCTCATCAGTGCAGATCCTCCTGAATCAGTTTCCATTCATCATATTTCAGATATTTATTCTCCAATGCCCGGATGCTATGATAGAACACCTCATTGACCAGCGTTGGAATACCTAATTCCTTTCCCATACGACATACCATACCGGAGAACATTTCTATCTCTGTTTTTCTATGGTTCTCCAGATCTTGCAATGTAGACGGCTTATTATGCGGTCCGACATGCATCATCACATAATCCTGGGCCTTCATTTCCTTTTCTCCCAGCATGATTCCCTTCGCATTTGCAATCGCCGCAACCTCTCTCATGGCAGCATGCCGGATCCAGTTCGCATCTTCACTGTAACGGAATGCACCAAACGGCAGATTTAATAATGCGCAGGTCAGGTTCTCCCCTACATTCGCCATAAATTTCCACCACATAGAGAATAATACATCCTCCTCAACCTGATATGGAATACCTGCCTTCTTAAACACTTCGGCCACCATTGCGATCCGTGCGGATGGTACAAAGCTGTCACCACTGCCGTGCCCCTCTTTATCACCGAAATGCACCTTACCACCATTCGGATCATAATGAGTCTTATGATCCTGCATCACTACAGATACCCTCATCAGCGAATAGATCACATGCTCCCATCCGTAGATTGCAGCAGCCTTCTCCTCCGACTCTACTCCATTCAGGACTGTCATGATAATGGTATGCTCACCCACCTGATTTCGGATATCCTCCAGTGCCTGATCAAGTCCGGTATCCTTCGTTGCTATAATGATCAGATCAGACGGCTCCCGATTCTCAGAATCAATTACCGGAAAGAAATACTGTCTGTCATTTACCCAGATACCCTCGGTCTCTAAGCGTTTCTTCCGATCCCGATTTGCAAGCACCCGAAAATTGTCTCCATAGCAGGCCTGCAATCTTGGTGCAAAAAACGACCCCATCGCACCCAGTCCAATTAATGTTATCTTCTGAATCATAATCTGCCTCCTAAACATCATTCTCGTCATATACAGATATTTTATCATGTCAGAGTTTGTTTTTCCATACTCAACTGTAATCCCGACAATTGCACCAAAATAACACAAAAAGCGTAGCAACCCGAAAGCTGCTACGCTTCTGTAATGTTCTGTTTATTTTTCTGCAGCTACTTCTACTACAGATTTTGCCAAACCTGCCAGTCCCTGAATCTCAGAAGGGATAATGATCTTTGTTGCCTGACCGTCTGCTGCCTTTGCAAAAGCCTCCAGACTCTTGATCTGAATAACTGCATCGCTTGGATTTGCCTCATTCAAATAAGCAAGTCCGGCTGCATTTGCCTTCTGCACTGCTTCGATTGCCTGTGCCTGACCTTCCGCCTCACGGATCGTAGCCTCCTTCTTTGCCTCCGCACGAAGGATTGCTGCCTGCTTATCAGCCTCTGCCTGAAGGATCAATGACTCCTTCTGACCTTCGGCGCGAAGGATTGCGGATTTCTTTTCACCTTCTGCGATCAGAATCTGCTCACGCCGCTCACGCTCTGCCTTCATCTGCTTCTCCATGGCATCCTGAATGGCTGCCGGTGGAATAATATTCTTAAGCTCGACACGGTTAACCTTGATACCCCATGGATCGGTTGCTTCATCCAGGGTTGCACGCATCTTGGTATTAATGGTCTCTCTGGAAGTCAGTGTCTGGTCTAACTCCAGATCACCGATGATATTACGAAGTGTAGTGGCTGTCAGGTTCTCGATTGCCATGATCGGATTCTCAACACCGTAACAGAACAGCTTCGGATCTGTAATCTGGAAGAATACAACCGTATCGATTCGCATCGTTACATTATCCTTTGTGATAACCGGCTGTGGTGCGAAATCAACTACCTGCTCCTTTAAGGTCACACGCTTTGCTACCTTATCAATAAAAGGTGCCTTAAAATGAAGACCTACCGACCATGTTCCGCGATAGGTTCCCAGTCGCTCTACAACATATGCATATGCCTGTGGTACGATCTTAATGCAGGATAATGCAATGATGATCAGAAGCACTACAATAAAGATTGTAAATCCGATCATACCACTTGCTAATGCTGCTCCTGCTGCAGCTGTTCCAATAATTCCCATTCGAATACCTCCATTCGCCTATTTCATATTCACTGTGATAAAACCCGCTCTGCGCATTTTATCTGCTGATTATCGGTTCTCCTCTGTTCCTGCGTCTGTAGTGACGTCAGTAACAGGCTCTACCATACATTTCACTCCGGAAATCTCCCGGATCACAACCTTCTGATCCTTTAGAATCACAATTCCCTCTGTTACACTTCTGGCTGTCCATTCTACATCACCGATTCTGATTTTTCCACTCGGTACTGCATTATCAATCGTTTCGATTACAATGGACTGCTTCCCGACCAGACTCTCTGCATTCGTCTTCTCCAGACGATTATTCAGATGATTTACCGCAAACTTTCTGGTACATGCCAGTAAGACCGCTGACACAACGATAAACAATATCACCTGCAGCCAGACCGGTGCTCCGAACATTGCCGCCAGTGCCGATACCAACGCTCCTGCCGCGAACCAGATACTGGTAAGTCCCAGCGAGATGATCTCTATAATGACAAACAACAGTACAAGTGCCAGCCATATAATGACCACAGTTCCTATCTGCATACTCAACTCCCCTTTCTTACAATCTGGAAGTAATGATACCTCACGACATTATTATACTAAATCTACCTGTACATAACAATTTACAAACTTCTTACGATTCTGTAATATCCACGTAAAATCAGTTCTTCTTGAAATCCTCCAGCTCCAGTCCTTCATTATTCTCCAGAACGATTCGGATAGACCACTCATTGGCAAACAGAAGCAACGGATTATCCTTCATATCCTTTACCTTCTTGCAGTCACTGATTCGTTTTAATTTATTCAGATCCGTAGCCGGATCCTTTACCCATCGGATATAATTATACGGCAACGGCTCCAGCCGTACCTCACAGTTGTACTCATTCTCCAGACGATACTTCAATACATCGAACTGCAGAACACCGACAACACCAACGATAATTTCTGACATATCCAGAGAGTAATCCTTAAATATCTGAATCGCACCCTCCTGTGCGATCTGGGTAACCCCCTTCATGAACTGCTTCCGCTTCATGGAATCCAGAGATACCAGCCGACAGAAATGCTCCGGTGCAAAGGTTGGAATTCCCTCATATGCGAACTTCTTTCCCGGTGTGCAGATCGTATCACCGATTGCGAAAATACCCGGATCAAAAATACCGATCACATCACCCGCATACGCTTCATCAATTACCTTCCGATCCTGTGCCATGATCTGCTGCGGCTGTGACAGCTTCAGCTTTCGACCACTCTGCACATGATAGACATCCTTGCTTGCATCAAACTTACCGGAACAGATCCGCATAAATGCGATCCGGTCATGATGTGCTTTATTCATATTTGCCTGAATCTTAAATATAAATCCGGAGAACGGTGCCTCGATCGGATCGATCAGACCTTCATTTGACATTCTCGGAAGTGGTGACTTCGTCATCTTCAGGAAATGCTCCAGAAATGTCTTGATACCGAAGGTCGTAAGTGCTGATCCGAAAAATACCGGCGACAGCTTTCCCTGATCTACCAGCTCCTGATCAAAGGTATCACTGGCTCCATCCAGCAATTCCACTTCGTCCAGCAGCTGCTGATACAGCTCATCGCTGACGGCTTCCTTCAGAGCAGGATCATTCAGATCATAATCGGTCTCTGCTGCAGACTTTGCACCACCTACGGATACCGCCTGGAACATAGATACCTGCTTCGTATCCCGGTCATATACGCCCTTGAACCGCTTACCGGCTCCGATCGGCCAGTTGATCGGACAGGTCCGGATTCCCAAGACTGTCTCAATATCATCTAACAGCTCAAAAGAATCTCTTGCCTCCAGATCCATCTTATTAATGAATGTAAAGATCGGAATATGACGCATAACACATACCTTAAACAACTTAATGGTCTGTGCTTCAACACCCTTTGATGCATCAATTACCATTACCGCCGAATCTGCTGCCATCAAGGTACGATATGTGTCTTCGGAGAAATCCTGATGTCCCGGAGTATCCAGAATATTAATACAATATCCATCATAATTAAACTGTAATACAGACGAGGTAACCGAAATACCTCTTTCCTTCTCAATGCCCATCCAGTCAGAAACCGCATACTTGGAATTTGCCTTTCCCTTTACCGAACCGGCTGTATTGATCGCCCCACCATAAAGCAGGAATTTTTCAGTTAATGTTGTCTTACCTGCATCCGGATGAGATATGATTGCAAATGTTCTTCGTTTTTCAATTTCCTTTTGGTACTCCTGTGCCATAACAGCCTCCTAATTTTGTCAGTCTTACAATGTTATATCATGTATGGGCAGATTTTTCCACTCTTTTCAGTCTGTTCCTTATCCGATTGCCTGGTGATTCAGAAACCTCTTCTCGTATTCATCTGCCGGAACCGGCTTTGAGAAATAGTATCCCTGAATATCATCACAACGATGCGCCTGCAGGAACTGATACTGTTCATCATTCTCTACGCCCTCAGCTGTAACACTCATACCTAAAGATGTTGCAAACTCAATAATACTAATGACGATTTTATTACCACGCTCATCACCAATGCTGTCAATAAAGCTCTTATCCACCTTTAATATATCCACCGGGATTACCTTTAATGACATCATGGAAGAATACCCCACCCCAAAATCATCAATCAGGACTTTCATTCCCATGTCATGAAGCCGATCTACTGTATTTCTCAGAATTTCTTCATTATTAAACATTGCACTCTCTGTAAATTCCAGACCGATATATTTCGGTGGCAAACCGGTCTCATCCAGAATTCTCTGATAATAATCAACCAGATGCCGGTCAGCCAATTGCACTCTTGACAGATTTACAGATACCGGAACAATCGATTTACCTTCATCCATCCACTGCTTCTGCTGAATACATACCTCACGAAACATATAACGATCCAGCTCTACGATGGAATCATTATTCTCCAACACCGGTATAAACCTTCCAGGTGGAATGATCGTTCCATCCGGTCGAATCCAGCGTACCAATGCCTCCGCACCTGTAATCTGCCGCGTCTCTGCATTTATTTTAGCCTGATAATATACCACAAACTCCTTATTTTTCAATGCGGTATCAAAATCATCCTCAACCAGCTTTTCCCAGATAAGCTGCTCTTCCATTTCTTCATTGTAGAAAGCATAAAAATGTTTTTCAGAATCCTTTGCCACAGCAAATGCCATCATAGCCCGACTGTATGCAGTCGAAAATGACTCTTTCATTCCCTGCAGCTGATAAACTCCAATTCTCAGACTCAGATTATATCGATTCTTCGTTGTTTCACGGAGTAACTTCCGATATTCCCGAATCCGAAGCTCCAGTTCCTCCCTGCTCTGATAGGTCAGCAGAACCACAAAACGATCTGCCATTCTGTGTCCACAATATTCATATTCCCGGAAAATCTCCTTCCAGATTCGATCCATATTCTGAAGAATTCGATTTCCTTCTTCGCTTCCGTACATATCGTTGATCACCTTAAACCGATTCAAATCCAGTGATAATAGTGCAAATGACACATTGGTGCATCCTCTGACCGTCTGTTCATAATCCCTCTGGAATTTTGCAAAAGTATCACCACCAGTTACCGGATCCACATATGCCAGTGTCTTTAATTCTGACTGCTTCTTTCTGTACTGGTTCACAAGCAATAGAATCATAGCAATAAAAATCCCTGCCAGCACCATGATCAGAATAATTGTATTACGTACTACAACATTCATCTGCGTATCAACAATATTAACCGGAACAACCGTCATCAGATACCAGTCATTTACAGCCAGCGGATAACAGTACAGATAATTATCCACATGATTCCGAAATACAATCCTACCTGCTTCGCACTGCTCCATCAACTGCTGCAATTCATTTACTGCTACTGCATTCTTAACATCCGCTTCCTCAATAGAGGTAAATATATTTTCCATATTCTGGAAAGAAGTCGCATGCGAAGAATCTACTACGGTATCTCCCTTCGCATCTACCATATAGAAATATCCTTCACCCTGAAAGGATGGAATTTCCATCGTGGACCGGAAGTTTCTCATATTATAGGTTGCATAGAGAACTCCCATCACCTCGCCATTTTCCTCATTATACATTGGTGCTGCATACACATTCACATAATCCGTTGTTTGATTGAGTGTAATTCTTCCGGATAGTACACTCTCTCCGCTCCACGCTCTCCGATAAAACTCCTGATCCTTTACATCCATGATCTCGCCACTGGTTGAATACGCCTTTCCATCCCCAAAAGCAATCCCCATACTACTTAATCCGTTCTCTTCTACAATCGGTTGCAGTTGTGTATGTATGCATTCCAGTATATCCCCCGGTTCTGCATTCATATCAATTTCCATTATATGAGACATATCTGAGAGCATATCCTGTTTCCGCTGAATCTCAGTCTCAATCGCCATCGCTTCCTGTAAAGATACCTCCTCCAGCGTCCGGAAAACCTCCCGTTCAAAATTCTCATTCAAATTGTCAATATAAAATAACACAGATACAACTAATATTCCTGTCAACAGTATCAGTGACAGCCATAACTGTAACAATGTATTCCGTTTCATCCCATCACCTCACTTATAACTCCAAATATAAAAGACGATATGATTTATTATATCGGTTCTAACTCATATTTTCAACCGATTTTGCCTATTTGAGGTTGAGGTTTTTTCATTAACCAAGTGCTACATCCAGAATCATCATAATAGAAAATCCAACTGCAAACATCATTGTTCCTGTATTGGAATGCTTTCCCTCCGCCATCTCAGGTATCAGCTCCTCAACTACAACATACAGCATTGCACCAGCGGCAAAACTTAAGAAATATGGTAACAGTGGCACCAATATAGATGACAAAAGGATTGTGATCAATGCAGCAAACGGCTCTACCGCCCCTGATATAATTCCGCATAAGCACGCCTTGCTTCTGCTCATTCCCTGACTTCGCAAAGGCATAGACACAATCGCACCTTCCGGAAGATTCTGAATTGCAATTCCGAGTGATAAAGCCAGGGCACCAAACATTGTGATCTCCGTCTGCTCTGCCAATAGCCCGGCATAAACCACTCCTACGGCCATCCCCTCCGGAATATTATGAAGCGTCACTGCCAGAACCAGCTTGGTTGTATTCTTCAAATCACTCTTTGGACCCTCTGGTTCATCTCCATTCATATGCAGATGCGGAGTAACTGTATCCAAAAATAACAGGAATAGAATACCAAGCCAGAATCCAACAGTTGCCGGAACAAATGCCATTTTTCCCATAGATGATGACTGATTGATCGATGGAATGAGCAGACTCCAGATAGAAGCTGCCACCATAACCCCCGCTGCAAATCCTGTCAATGCTTTCCGAAGCTGATCATTCATTTCTTTTTTCATAAACAACACGCACAGTGCCCCTAACGTTGTTCCTAAAAACGGGATCAACAATCCCTTTGCAATATTTAAATACATAATTTATACCTTTCAACCCTTTCCGACATACTTAATATGCCCCTGTATCTTCACAGCATACATCCTGATAAAAGCTTATAAATCAGAAGATCTGCTACTAAATCATTTGCCTTCGTATAAATACCATGGCACAAATTGGTTCATCTACATTTTAACAGATTAGATCTCAAAAATCCATCTCTTTAGTTAGCTTTATCTAATTCATGTGTTTTATTTTTATTATTTCTTGCCATTCGGATTTTATCCTACTTATTACGCACTAATGTTCATTAATTTTTGGATAATTTCCGTATCGTTTTATTTTCAATCGTTTATACTTATTTTATGAAGGAGTTGAAACTATGAACGAAAATTTCATTCGGGAACGCATCTTTGAATTAATCAATGCTTCCGATATCTCTGCCGCTCATTTATGTGAGGAACTACATCTGAATAAAGGATATTTTGCAGATGTCCGCAGAGAAAAGCAGGGTGTCCCTTATGATATTCTGGTTCGTATTTGCGATTACTTTGGCATATCACTTTCTACCTTTTTTGACCGTGAATATTCACTCAAGGATTCCTACCGTGAGATTAATATCTTATGTCAGAAAATTCCTGAAGATCAGTTAGAAACTGTAATTATCCCTATTCTGAAGAAGTTTGCAGAGCAAACATCTTCTACGACTGTTTCCCATGATTCTTCAGCAGAACATTCAGGATCAAAATCATAATACTGATTCCGGCTGCTATACCGGCAGATACGGGCACTGTATTATCTCCAGTCTGAACCGATTTTACAGATCCTGGAGTTTTTTGAATTACTGTCACCGAAACTTTCTCCGTTGTCGTTGTTTCCTCACTCTCCGTTGTCATTGTTTCTTCACTCTCCGTCGTCGTTGTTTCTTCACTCTCCGTTGTCGTTGTTTCTTCACTCTCCGTTGTCGTTGTTCCTCCACTCTCCGTTGTCGTTGTTCCTCCACTCTCCGTTGTCGTTGTTCCTCCACTCTCCGTTGTCGTTGTTCCTCCACTCTCCGTTGTCGTACCCGATTCCTTCGGATGATATGGATAAAAGTGTGATTCGGATTCCGTATACAGGGAATCAGCAATAACACCACCCTCATGACGTCCACCGGTTACTCTTACATACGCATTGGGTGCTACCAGATGCCCATTCAGATTACAATACGTTAGATCTGATGCATTCGGATAGTTCCAGATTAAATTCATTCCCTGCAAATAATACTGACCTCCGGTAGCTGCACTACCTTCACTATGTTCAATTGCATATTCCTTAAACTGCTGATCCAGGGGTTTCCCATCCAGCCAAACCATCTGTGCATTTATATTTCCCATTCCACTTCCACTAAATGAAACCACATAACTTGCTTTCATCAACTCATCAATCGTAATATTCTCCAGTATAATTTTCTGAATCTGTGTCAATGACTCGGAAATAGTTACATTGGTGGCTTTCTTAAAATCTATCTTAACCTCACCTGCTTCATATACATATGCATCGCTATTACCGGATGCTGCCATTGCTGCCGACTCGGTTCTGATTGTCTGCATAGCAGTTCCTACATTAATATAATCCGAATTACAGAACAATACATTATCCTTGGTATTGTTTCCTCCTTCATTATAGAACAGGTATCCCGGAACGGATGCATCCACGGTGCTGTAATAAACGACACGCTTCTCCTGCAAATATTCTGTCCCTGGAAACGGAGCATTTATATATCCCAAGCCCTTTATATGGTTTATATAAGATGGTGCAACCATTACATTACCGAATCCGGATGCTACAAAGTCCAACTCTCCTCCCACAATGATAGGACCTGAAGTATGTGCCACTGTATTACCACCCATGTTTCCATTAACAAAATAACTATAGTTCCCCAGAATATGTGCGATAGAATAATCGCTTTCGAATCGATCCTCCGTAGATATCATAGAATCCGCAAGAAATACATCTGTGTTCATATTAAACACCAGTACAGCAATTACTACTGTCACTAAAAACAGACGTTTAAACAGCATTGAAATTTTCATTCTATGCCCCTTTACATTCCCCTTTTACATTATATTAAATGTTGAATAACCTGTACTTTGTGCATTTTTTTCTTTTTTTCAAATTAACCTTTGTTAGAATACATCCATATTGCACGTACATACAAAAAAAGAGATAGCCTAACTATCTCATCCTCAAACTCCATTATTATAGCGACCCAGAAGGGACTCGAACCCTCGACCTTCGCCGTGACAGGGCGACGCTCTAACCAACTGAGCCACTGGGCCATATGATTAATATAAACCTAACTCCCAAAAGAGTGGACCCTCAGGGACTCGAACCCTGGACCGATCGGTTATGAGCCGATTGCTCTAACCAACTGAGCTAAAGGTCCATTTCACGAGTCTCAAAACCCGTACTATTCATATTTATAAAAAAGCCGATAAACGGACTCGAACCGTTAACCTGCTGATTACAAATCAGCTGCTCTGCCAATTGAGCCATATCGGCATAAAAGAAAGCTCCCCGAGTAGGGCTCGAACCTACAACCCTTCGGTTAACAGCCGAATGCTCTACCATTGAGCTATCGAGGATTATATAAGAAGTTTATATTCATTCACCATGCCACCTCAATTCCGCTTCGCTCCATTTCGGTGTTCCGGCTTCGCCATATATTCGCTCTGCCTGTCAGATATATGAATGCAGGCATTCATATCTGCCATTCATCGCTCGTGCATGATTCATGTACCTTCAAAACATCATACAAAAATTTTAACTCTCTAATCAAACCCGGTCTTCTCGTCTCCGCTCTGCTTCGACTCGATG
>CAVFXS010000058.1:0-24808 GCA_963626805.1 Bacteroidales bacterium H4
CTAGGGCGGATTAGGGACTTTCACCCATTAGAAACGTGCGCCGCAAGGCGCACCACTTCAAAACGCCGACTCAGAAACCTGAGTCGGCGTTCTTCTACCTCTGTATATAGGGGGATATATACGGGATATCTGATTCTTTTATTCTGCTGTGGAACCGGATGTAATATCATCCATAATGGATGTATCATATACGGTATTCAGATCTGTATCCTTGGTAATAATGCCATACTGTAATGCAATATCAATGGAGTTCTGAACCTTATCTGCCGGGATGGTGCAGATCTGTGAAGCATCCATGCCCTCCGGCAGTACCAGCTTGGCAACCTCCTCTGCGGATTTTACCTGATGGTCATAGTCTGCACTTGATTTATCCATGTAAGAATATACGATATCTGCTGCTTCTTTCGTATTCTCACATGCATATTTCCAACCTTTAATGGTTGCTCGCATGAACTTCTCTGCAGTCTCCTGGTTATCCTTTAGCCAATCTGAATTTACAAAGATACAGTCAGCCAGCATACCACAGCCTTCCTGTTCCATGTTAATGATGTACAGGTCATCATCTGTATAACCTGCCTCATATGCAAGCAGTAACTCGTTATAGGTCATAGCGGAATAACCTGCGAATGTTCCGTCCAGGAAACCATCAATCGTTGTCCCCTGGCTGGCAAGCGTTGCATCCATATCCGGATCCATGCCATTCTTTGTCAGTAAAGCTCTGACAGGTGCATCATTACCACCGGTCCATACACCTAATGTCTTGCCCTTTAAGTCTGCAATGCTGGATACCTGATCCTTATGGCATACAAATACGAATGGTGAATCCTGCATAACCTGTCCAATGGTTGTCAGTGGATATCCCTGCTCCTGATAAGAGAGGATATTGTAAAGGTTTGTAGTACCGATCTGTGCAGTACCGGATTCAACAACCGAAGGAACATTAATATCAGAGCCACCCGGAAGAATCGTGACATCCAGACCTTCCTCTTCATAATATCCCTTATCCAGTGCTACATAATATCCCATGAACTGCGCCTGTGGAATCCACTTCGACTGGAAGGTGACCGGAATCAGTCCATCCTTCGATGCACTGCCATCATCCGATGCTGCCTCACTGGCATCTCCCGCTTCACTGCTGCTCTCTACCGGTGCTGCAGAAGTTCCATCTTCTTCTCTGGTTACACCGCAACCAGACATTCCCATAAGCAGAGTTACACCTAAAAGAAATGCTGCTGCCTTTTTCATTGTACTTCTTCCTAATTTTCTTTTCATAAGTTTTCCTCCTTTTCGCTCATCCTTTATCTACATCTATCTCTGTGAAGCGTGCCACTTGGTGACACGACGTTCAACCACGCTGACTATCATATACATGATAATACCTACAATTGCGGAACAGGCGATATAAGCCCATCCATCCGCATTTTTGCCTTCCTGAAGAACCGAGTTAACACGGAATCCAAGTCCTGCATAGGAGGAGAAGAACTCTGCGATGATTGCTGACAACATACTGGTGGTCGTCGTTACCTTCAATGCAGTGAAAATGCTCGGTACACAGTTCGGCAATCGTAAGGAGAAGAAAATCTCCTTCTTTGTTGCATTATAACTTTTCATCAGATCCAGAGAAAACGGCGGTAATACCGTCAATCCACGGTAAGTGTTGATTGCCATGGCTGCCATGGTAAAGAAGATAACAACTGCAATCTTGGATCCCATGCCCCGGCCAAACCAGTTATTCATAATCGGCGCCATAGCAGTTGTCGGAATTGCATTGATCGCTGACATCAATGCCAGTCCGCCATATCCCCACTGCGGGAACCAGGATGCCAGCACGGCAACTCCAAATCCCAGAATGGAACCAATGATCAGACCAACCAGTGCCTCGGTTGCTGTGATCACCGTATGCTTCCACAGAACCGCATACTGTGTTGCAAATACTTCTACAATCTGTGCCGGCAACGGGAAATCATAGGCCCTTAAATGTAACAGCCAGTGTAATCCGCCAAACTGCCAGAACAGAAGAAATAAAATACCGAATACAATAGGAGCTGCAATACGAAATCCTTTTTTATCAACCCAACTGCTTTTATTCATATCATGCCTCTCCTTTCTTTAACATTGCCTTTTCCCACGGAATCACAATCCGTTCCACCAGAGAAACGACAACGGAACTTAACATACCCAGAATGGCAGCTGTCAGAATACAGGACCAGAATAGCAATGACCCTGCGCCATTATAATATAGTGCATATAGGATTTTTACGCCGATACCTTCGGTCGAACCCATCATTTCAATCAGGATTGCTGCGGTGATCGTTCTCGGTGCTGCGATCTTCATTCCTGTAAACAGCTGCGGTAATGCTGACGGTATCATCAGCTTTAAGTATGTAATCGGTTTCTTCGTTGCATACGAGTATAAGAGTTCTCTTCGCTGGATATCCACACTGTGAAACCCATCCAGCAGGTTTACGGCTACCGGGAAGAATGAAATCAATGCTGAGATTGCAACCTTCGCCTCGTCACCGCCACCGACCAGCTTATATACGATTGGTGCCAGTCCCAGTACCGGAATCATCTGAAAGGTGATCAGATATGGGAATGCAATTTTTTCGATTGCCTTTGACCAGCTCATCAGGAATGCGATCACACATCCGATTGCCGTTCCGATCAGAAATCCACGTCCGGCATTAATAAATGTCACCCATGCGGAAGCTGCCAGATCCATAAAGTTCTGAAAGAATGTAATTACAACTCCATGAAAATACGGAAGCTTGGTATCCGGTGTATCAATCGGAAGAATATGCCGGATTGCAAATGCTGCGAATTCCCATACGAGGAATACCCCAATGACCCAGACCGCTATTACGATTTTACGGTTTACCGGTTTTTTCTCCATGGTAATCCCTCCTATTCTATCCCTTCGAAGCTGTTTCGAATCTTAACTACATAATCATTAAATTCCGGAAGATCCCGCATCTCCTTCGTTCTTGGTCTCGGAAGATCGATATCCACGATAGCGGATACTCTTCCCGGATGTGGAGAAAGTACCACAACCCGGTCTGACAGGAATACGGACTCTGCAATGTTATGTGTTACGAATACAACCGTCTTGTTCGTCTTTCTCCAGATCTTTAACAGATCCTCGTTTAATTTCTCTCTGGTAAACTCATCCAGTGCGGAGAATGGCTCATCCATCAGCAGGATCTTCGGATTCATAGCCAATGCTCTGGCGATTCCGACTCTCTGCTGCATACCACCGGATAACTGGAATGGATAATGATCCATATACTCACTCAATCCAACCAGATCCAGCATCTTCTCTGCCTTTTCAAACCGCTTCGGCCTCGGCACATGCATGATCTCCAGTGGAAGCATGACATTCCGCTGTACTGTTCTCCAATCGTACAGAACCGGATTCTGGAACACCATACCGTACTGTCGATTCTTCCGCATCTCCTCCGGAGTGGAATCGCCGATCATAACGGTTCCCTCTGTCGGCTTCTGCAGATCTGCAATACACCGGAGCAGCGTTGTTTTACCACAACCAGAAGGTCCCAGAAGAGATATGAATTCTCCTTTTTTAATATTGACACTGACATGACTTAATGCCTGTGTCGTTTCACCCTTATTTCCTTTGAAGATCACGCTGACGTCATTTACATCAATGTCCGCACTTGCGTTATCCTCTGTCCAATCCATATTAAGTTCCATACGAATCCTCCTTTGCTAACTGAAAGAAACTCTTTTTTATTTCTCAGGTAAAGAAAAAGGCGGGCAGATTTCCTGCGAAATCTACACGCCTTTGTATAGTTAGGTATTATATCACTATTCTACGTCATTGACAAGTGCCATTAATTGTGACATATCTGTCTGATTCTCCAGATCCTTGACAAATGCAATAATCTTTTCTGTCCGGTCCTTATCTGCATAAATGCGGTTTGCAAGTCCCCGGAACTTATTCTCAACATCCTCATATGTAACCGGATTTCTCCAGTCACCCTTTGGATCATCGATGACAGATTCATAAACGGTTCCATCCTTCATGGTAATCTTAACTGCACTGGAGTAATGCTCCGGATACCGTTTCTCGAATTCCGGATCCTCCACAACCGTTGTATTTGCAATCAGGCGCTGGATCAACGGATCATCAATGTACTTCACATCGAACTCGTCGACCGTCACCTGTCCGTTTCTGAATGCGATTGCTGCCTGGAACGGCATTGAAAATTGCAGGTCAACAATATTCTTCGGATGCCATTTCCGTTCTTCGGCCAGCAAACGCATCGTGTATTTTGAGGAGCGAATATTTATCTTTTCTATCTGTTCCGGATCCGGATGGTACTTCGCTACGATATCAAGACAGGCATCCAGGTGTCCTCCGGAATACCGGCAGCAAGGATATACCTTTATGCTGGAAGAAGCGAAGATCCAGTCCTTACCTAACCCATCGGTCAGGTATTTGCCATCGTAATGATCCAGATAGGAGTAAGCATGTAACAATCCATCCTTTCCTTCAAATATATCGGATGGCCCATTAAAGCCTTTCTCTGCCATTCTGGCTGCGATAATGGAATTCATTGCCGGATGGCCTGCCTGCAGACGCTTGGTAAAGCACCCTTCCGAGTTCCATGCCATCAGACCGGCTACCATACTTCCTGCAATTCCCTGTGCATACAGGGTTTGTTGTTCATCTAATTTCATCAGCTTGGCTGCTGAAACCGCAGCACCCATTGTACCGCAGGTACTGGTTGGATGGAAGCCCTGATAATACATATCACCCAGATATGCGGTTCCCATTCGGCAGACCACTTCGTTACCGATTGCGGCAGCCTCCAGGAATTCCTTACCGGTACTCTTCTTTGCCTCTGCTAATGCGAAGCTGACCGGATATGTTGCCGGGGATGGATGTGCATTGGATTCATTATGATCATCTACGAAATCATATCCATAGCACTGAATCGCATTGGCAAATGCTGCATTCGGTAATGCTACCTTTTTGCTGCTGCCTACAATGGTGCCCTCCTCCGGGCCGCCCATTTCCTCTGCAATCTCTCTTGCAATCTGGCTGGTAATAATATTTCTGGTTCCTACCATGGATGCCAGAACATCCAGTGTCAGCATTTTAGCATGCTCGACTGCGTAATCCGGCAGATCCTCATATTTTAATTCTACGGCTGTTTTAGCAATTTGCTTTGCGATTGTTTCCATAAATATCAACCCCTTTTGTATTTGATAGTCTGCATTATAGAAGATGCTCTCTGTCGAGAAAAGGACAAATGACCCTTTCTAAACAAAAAGTTTAATAATCTGATTACATACCTGCTCGAAGCTCTTAATATCGGTATATTCCTCCGGACAATGACTCTTACCGCCGATGCTTGGCATAAATACCATACAGGTGTCTACAATTTCCGAATATGCCTTGGCATCATGTCCTGCCCAGCTGTAAAGCTCCATAGAGTTCTCCATATGAAGATCCCGCAGCTCCTGTACCAGCGGCTCTGCAAACAGTTTTACCGGTGTATAAATCTCCTGTGTGATTTCCACACCCACACCGTATTTCTCCTTCATGGAATATGCATACTGCTTCATGGTTTCCTTGATCTCATTGGACAGTACATCCTCCTCGGAACGGAAGTCTAAAACAATGGATGTCTTACCCGGAATGACATTATGGATGTTCGGTGAATTCTGGATCCGGCCAACGGTCGTAACCGCCTTACCACTGTTCGCCTGTCCGACCTCCCATGCCTTCATGATGAAGTCTGCGGCTGCCACCATGGAATCCTTCCGCACACTCATAACGGTCGGACCTGCATGATCGGACTCTCCGAAGAAATCAATGAACAGCCGTCCGATTCCTACAACACCCTTTACGATACCGATATCCTTACCGGCTGCCTCCAGAACACCGCCCTGTTCTACATGAACCTCATAGAATCTGGAGTAGTATCCTTTCGCCCAGCCGTTATCGCAGCCGAATTCCACATCCTTGAACAGTCCGCATTCTTCCTGCAGATCTGTGATGTTCTTGCCATCGATATTCCGGAATGACAGGTACTCCTCCACGGTCATATTACCGGTCATATACCGGCCGCCAAAATATCCGCGCTGGCAAATGGCACCTTCCTCATCGGCAGTTGCCAGTACCTCGATTGGCACCTTCGGTGTCACACCGGCATCATACATCATGTTGACCAGCTCCAGACCGACTACGATTCCGGCAACACCATCATAGGCACCCGCATTGACAACACTGTCGATATGCGAACCAATACCGATTGGCTTCTCTGTGCTGTGTCCCGGATTAAAATTACCGATCACATTACCGAACGAATCCATCCGCACTGTCATACCCATAGCTTCCATTTCGCCCTTCAGATAATGGATGGCATCTACCCATGCCTGTGAGAAGGTCAGCCTGGTGATCTGTCCCTCCTCTGAAGTAAAACTCGCAATTGTATCGATTCTTCTTTTCATTCTTTCTGCATTTGCTTTCATAGTCTGTACCTCCTGTAATTGTTATTCTCGGTTGCTTCTATTTCATATTCATAGATCAGTAATTCATAATATGTACCCGGCCTTTTTCAAGAGTTACCTCTGTGCCGTCATATACCGTTTCTCCACCCAGGATCGTCCTGCAGATGTCATAGGTCAGTGGGATATTATCATAAATCACGGCTGCCTCCTTACATTTGCATCGCATATCCTCCTTATGATGGATCTTCGGCTGCTCCCGTTTCCGGACAAGTACCAGATCCGCATCATAGCCTTTGGCAATCTGTCCTTTTCTGGGCAGACGGAAAATCTCTGCCGCATTCCGTGAGAAATTTCTTGCGATATCAGCCGGTGTCAGCTTTCCCTGATCGACCAGATTTAAAAGCAGTGGCAATGACAGCTCCAGTCCGTATAATCCATCTACGGAATTCCAGATGTCATCTCCATGCTTCTGCTTCTCCTCCATCGTATACGGTGCATGATCGCTTCCGGTCACATCAAATGCTCCCTGATGATAAAGCTCTACCATCCGATCCACCTCTGCTCTGATCCGGAATGGGGGCTTCATGCGGGCGAATGCTCCGTATGGGATCATTTCCTCTTTATCAAAATACAGATACTGCAGACAGGTCTCCGCATAGATCGGATAGTCTTCTGCCTTTGCCTGCAGGATCAGCTCCATGCTCTGTGGACAGCTGACATGTGCAATGATTGTCCGGCAGCCTGTGGCCTTTGCCGCACGGATCGTCAGATCTACGGACTCTACCTCTGCCTCCGGCGGTCTGGAATCAATAAATCCTCTCAGACTGTTCGGATATTTCTCCTTCATAATCGGAACCAGCTCATTGATCATTGCCTGACTCTCACAGTGCACAGTCAATGTCAGACCGGTCTTGGCGATTTCCTGCATCACATGAACCATGTCCTCATAAGTCTCCGCACACATTCCGTAGAACTCTTTCTCCCGTCCGGCAACCGGTGCCATCTGAAAGGTCTTATAGCCGATGGCTCCTACCTTGGCCAGTTCTCCGATTTCGTCCAGGTTATCATGTCCGGCAGCCGCATACATGCCGAAGTTCACGGCACCGTTTCGCTTCACCTCTTCGATCCGGCGCATGAAGTTCTCCACGGTAGCCGGTGGCTTCGTGCAGACCGGCATTTCCAGAATTGTCGTAACACCGCTTCCGGCTGCAGCCTGAGATCCGGTATAAAAGTCCTCCCGGTAGTCTAACTCACCGCCCCGGATATGTACATGTGTATCGATCATTCCCGGAAAGATCAGACAGTTCTTCGCATCGATCTCCTGCTCACAGGACGGCAGCTCCTGTCCCGGTTCATAAATTCCTACAATCCGTCCGTTCCGGATCTCCAGATCTGCGCTTCGCTCTCCATCCGGAAATATGCAGATACCATTTCGAATATTACAATCATTTTTCATGCAACTCACCCTGCTTTCCGTTTTCCAAACCTCTGTTACTTCTCTACCCTGTATTTATGACTAAGCCTTTCATAATTGATTTATGCTCGTCTTACCATAGTGATCGCACCGGCCGGGCAGATCTGACTGCACAGTCCGCAACCATCACAGGTCTCATGATCATTGACACATTTCCCATTCTGAATGCTCATGGCTCCGAAGCCATCATCGGCACAGCTATGAACACACTTGCCACAGGCTACACATTTCTCCGGATCGACCTGTGCATACAGGCGGTAATCCCGGTTCAGCTGAATCTGCTGGGTAATATACTGTAACGTTTTTCCCCGGAAGTCCTCGATCGTCTCAAAGCCTTTGCTTTCCATATAGTTGCGCAATCCCTGATTTAACGAATCAATGATCCGGTATCCGTTCTCCATAACTGCGGAGCATACCTGAACAGTCTGTGCCCCGGCAGCAATAAACTCTGCCGCATCCTTCCATGTGTAGCAGCCTCCGGTTGCCGAAATCGGAAGTCCGGTCGCCTGTGCCAGCTGTGCTACACACCGGAGTGCGATCGGCTTGATCAGCTTTCCGCTGGCGCCTTGGAATGCACTCATGCCATCAACTGCATTGATTGGCCGGAAGGTATCCAGGTCGATTCCCGGCAGAGAACTCATCGTATTGATTGCCGAAATCGCAGCGGCTCCGGCCTCCTTCGCAGCACGTCCACGGGTCGGCAGGTCTACGGTCAATGCCGTCAGCTTCGGTACCACCGGCTTCTTTGTCTGTGATACCACCCAGCCGGTCACCATCTTGATCTTCTCCGGATCTGCACCGAGCACGGCACCGCAGCCACTCTCTGCCTGTCCATGGGAACAGGACAGATTTAGCTCAAATCCATCACAACCCGCCTGATCAAAGATCCGGGTCAGCTCCTTCCACTCTTCCTCTGCCAGCACATCGGTATGCATCAGGCTGACAAAGACCGCCCGCTCCGGAAATTTCTGCTTTAACCATTCGATTCCCTTTGCCCAGCTTTCTACAGATTTCGGAGAGCCGATCTCAAAGTTCGTAAAGCCTAAGATTTTATTTCCATCCTTCACTGCGTTAATTCTTGGATTTACATTTTTTTTCGTGAAACGTGGCGTATACTGAATCGTCTTCATCATGGCACCGCCCCATCCCTGTTCAAATGCCCGTGCTACGATTTCCGGCGTAGCAGATGGCGGTGCGGATGCCAGCATATACGGGTTTTCCATTGATACACCTACAAAATTAGTTTTTAAAGAAGCTGCCATAACCATACCTCCGTTTTCTTTTCTCGTTTACTTGATTTTTTCACATTATGCAAAACTCCGGGAGCGATTGAAAGGACACTTGTCCTTTCGTAGAGTTTTTTTCTCCGATATGATAAACCTACTTATTTTAAGAAGGGACAGATGCATATGAAGATAGTTGTATTGGAAGCTGCCAGAATCGGCAGAGATGTTTCATTTCACAGTTTAAAAGATCTGGGAGAGTTGATCGTATATGATGAGACCGCAGATGCCGCAGAAGCGCAGGAACGGGTACGAGATGCCGATGTTGTGATCGTCGATCAGTTTCCTTTAAATAAAGAAACGCTCTGCACTGCAGAGCATTTAAAGCTGATCACCATGACCAGCACCGGAACAGATTTCGTAGATCTCGCCTATACAGACTCGCATGGGATCATTGTCTCCAATATCCGCAACTACTCCACCCACTCCGTTGCACAGCATACGATTTCCATGCTGCTTTATTTATATGAGAAGCTGAATATCTATCATGATTATACTGCCAGTGGAGCTTATGTGAATGATGTGGATAATTCTTCTTTTTCTAACGTCTTCTGTGAATTATACGGAAAAGAATACGGTATTGTGGGAATGGGAAATATCGGGAAAGAAGTCGCCCGAATTGCAACCGCTTTCGGCTGTCATGTCCGCTATTACTCCCCTTCCGGTCGTACCTATCCTGTGGAATATGATGCAATTTCCTTTGAACAGCTGCTGACTGAATCCGATATTATCTCTGTCCACACCCCACTCACACCGGCTACAGAGGAGTTATTTAACTATCCGGCCTTTCATCAGATGAAATCCTCCTGTGTCTTCTTAAATGCGGCACGCGGCGGACTGGTAAATGAGATTGGTCTTGCCCGTGCATTGAAGGAGGGTGAAATCGCCGCTGCCGGTCTGGATGTCCTTATAAAAGAACCAATGGCAGAGGACTGTGCATTACTGCCGCTGCTTCCTCTGCCAAATCTTCTGATCACGCCGCATATGGGCTGGGCTGCCAGGGAATCCCGCGAACGGGCTATCTCCGAGATTTATAAAAACATCGAAGCCTTCCGGCAGGGCACTCCCCGCAACGTGATCTCATAATCTTAACTTTTCTGAATGATTTCTGATGGGCGAATCCGCACTATTTCGCCTTTGCGGATGCTGCTTCGAACTCCTTCTGAATCTCTTCATCCGGTGCCTTGGTTAACAGACTGACCACAATAATGAAGATCAGAGATACCAGGAATGCCGGAAGGAGTTCGTACAGATTCCAGACTCCACCTAACGGACGTACCAGATATTTCCATAAGAATACAGTTGCACCACCACTGACCATACCGGCTAATGCACCCCATTTATTGCTGCGCTTCCAGAATAATGCACACAGTGTTACAGCACCGAAGGCACCACCAAAGCCTGCCCATGCAAAGGATACAATCTGAAACACACTTGAATCAGGATCTCTTGCCAGGAAGATTGCAATCACACTGATCGCAACGATCGTAATACGTGCTACCAGCAGACTGGTCTTTTCTGATAACTTTACTCTGAAGAAATCCTGTACAATATTCTGTGATACACTGGATGCTGCGGCAAGCATCTGACTGTCTGCCGTCGACATTGTTGCTGCCAGGATACCTGCCAAAATCAGACCTGCTACAATTGCAGTTAAAATACCATGCTGACTTAACAGGTCTGCAATTTTAACAATGATGGTCTCACTGCTGCTGCCCTCTAAGAATCCCAGTACACCTGCCTTTGTCATCCCAAGCCCAACTATACCGATAAAAATGGCAATTGCCATCGCAATGAATACCCAGATTGTTGCAATCCGTCTGGATAATACCAGTTTCTTCTCATCCTCGATTGCCATAAAACGAAGCAGGATATGTGGCATTCCAAAATAACCAAGTCCCCATGCCATTGTTGAAATAATCGTCAGCATACTATACGGCTTCGCAGCACCGGTTGTCACGTCATAGCTGGCTGTCATGGACAGATAGCCTGCCAGACTCTTTGCATTATCCATAACTGCATCAACACCGCCTGCCTTAGAGATTCCAAAGAATACAACTGCAACCAATGCAACCGTCATAACAATACTCTGGATCAGGTCAGTGGTTGATACTGCCCTGAATCCCCCCATGATCGTATATCCTACAATAACCAGTGCGGATATAAGCATTGCGATTGTATAATTAACGCCGAAGAAGCTGTTAAACAGCTTACCACAGGCAGCAAACCCGGATGCCGTATACGGAATAAAAAATATAATAATTACAAGTGCTGAAATACCATTTAATATATTGCTTTTGTCATGATAACGCTTGGAATAAAACTCAGGAACTGTAATGGCATTGATGTTCGCAGAATATCTGCGAATCTTCCGTGCTACGATCAGCCAGTTTAACCAGGTGCCAATTCCGAGTCCAATTGCTGTCCAGCTCGGTTCTGCAATGCCGCTTAAATATGCCAGTCCTGGCATACCCATCAGCAGCCAGCTTGACATATCACTGGCCTCTGCACTCATGGCTGTTACTAAAGGACCCATCTTACGTCCTCCCAGATAGAAATCCTCACTACTGCTGTTTTTCTTACTGAACACAAAGCCGACCGCAAGCATCGCCAGCAAATATACTACGATCGTTGCAATAATACAAAAGTTAATTGTTGATATCATGTTTTCTCTTTCCTCTCATTATTGTATCTCTTTATATAAATCAGCCTGTCAACTAAATTGTATTTCAGATTGAGTAGAAATCACTCTTCGCCATCTGCCAGTCAACCAGATCTGCCAGTGTCACATTGTCCACTACCTGATGGACGGCATTATCGATCCGCTTGTAAAGCTCCAATGTTGCACACTGATTCTGTCGCGGACAGTCATTCACATCCATCTCCAGACAACTGACCGGTGCCAGACTGCCTTCCGTCAGTCGCAGGATCATCCCTGCTGTATATTCCTCCGGCTTCTTACTTAATGTATAGCCCCCCTTCGGTCCACGAATACTACGCACAAATCCGGCTTTATTCAATATTGCTATGATCTGCTCCAGATACTTCTCGGAAACCTCCTGCCGTCTTGCAATATCCTTGATCCGAACCGGTTCTCCATTATCATGCATGGCAATATCCATCATAAGGCGCAACGCATAACGTCCTCTTGTAGAAATTTTCATATATTATTTACTCCTTTTATTACCTTTGCATTCTTCTCATTTCCCATTTGAAAACTAGGTATATACGATTCTACACGTTAACGTCTGGAACGTCAATAGCGATATTTCACACACTTCCCACCCTTGGGCGAGGATTCTACCACTAATCCATCTATGCTCTGTACGAAGGTACCCAGCTGGGAGTATCCATAGCTCTTCACATCAAAATCCGGAAACTTCAGATGAATGTACTGTCCCAGTCTTCCAAGATCAATCGGTGATTTTTTAGCCGTCTCAATAATATAAGTCTCTACGGAGCGTTCATTCTGGTTCTGTCCATTCAGAGAAACATATACCGTACTACGCTCCTGCGTTACAATGAAATCCTTCAGCTCCTTTACCAGCTTAGTCATAGAACTATAACCATAATTCCGCTCATCAAAATCCTTATAAAGCCGCTGGATACTGCTCTTTAATCCACCGAGTCCGGTATGATTGCCCTGATTCTCGTTCTCCCGCACAATCTCGATCATGCTCTTTTTGATTGTTGCCAATGGTACGATATTCTTCTCAATATCTGCTTCCTTATGCACACCCTCTGCTGCCCGGTGCCCGGTCGCTTCGATCTCATCAGAATCCCCATAGATAATTTCCAGATTCTTATAGATTGTACAAGCTGCCTTTAGTGTCTTGGAAGCATCGCTCTTTCCCATACCGATAACTTCCATTCCTCCTTCACACAGACGGTTGACCAGCCGTGTGAAATCACTGTCAGATGAAACAATACAGAATATATCTACATTATTCGTATACAGAATATCCATGGCATCAATGACCAGCATAATATCCGCCGCATTCTTAGCCGTAGAATATCGTGGTTGCTGAATCGGATCCACTGCATAGGATAATGCCCTGTGGTTCCATTCACCCAACGTCTTGTTTGTAAAATCTCCATACATACGTTTGTATGTAACTGTTCCATAATTCTTTAACTCCATGAAGATGCTGTCCAGATATTTTACACTGGTGTTTTCTGCATCTATCAGCAATGCTATTCTTTTTTCCATATACCCTCCTTGGACTGGGTTCTAAGCTTCTTCTCTCTCTGAGTCCGTCTTCTCCAGTACCGGCATTGGGTTCTCCTCTGACACTTCTGCCTCTTGCATGTTCACTACTACTGGGTTGACATATTCAGGGAACTCTATCACAACCTTAAATAAATCTCCATCCAGATAAATCCGGAATTCTCCATCCTGCATCTGAACCAGATCCTGTGCAATTGAGAGACCCAGTCCACTGCCCTCGGTCGTTCTGGACTGATCCCCACGGACAAACCGCTCCATTAGCTCCGATACCTTGATATTCAGTGGCGCCCTGGAAATATTCTTAATCTCCAGGCGAACTCTTCCATTCTCGCAGGTAAGGTCTATGTAAACCCGGGTTCCCGGCATTGCATATTTGTATACGTTCTGCAACAGATTATCCATAATACGGAATGTTCTTCTGCCATCTGCAAATATCATATGTGCTTCTTCTGAAATCCGTTCTACCATCTTCAGCTCATGCTCTGTGAATTTATCTTCAAATTCTCCCATTGCCTGACGAAGCAGTTCACCGAAATCAATCGGAACACGTTCCAACTCAATATTTCCAGAAGAAATCCTTGATACTTCCACAAGATCCTCTGTCAGCTGTTTCAGACGCTGTGACTTCTTATCCAGAACCTCCAGATAATGCTGAACATTCTCATTGTCCACCTCTTCACGTTTGATCAGTTCTACATAATTAATAATCGATGTCAGTGGTGTCTTGATATCATGCGATACGTTCGTGATCAGTTCTGTCTTCATCCGCTCATCATACAGACTCTTCTCTATGACCTTATGAAGTCCATCACTCAGATGATCAATATTATGAATGATCTCCTGCTCGGTATACAACCGTTTCATTTGTGGTGCTACATACTCCAGGTTCCCTTCTGCCAAAGCCTTTGTCGCCTCTCGGATCGACTCCTCGCCTTTCGCCTTCCGGATCTGCAGGAGCAGGATATATACATTGAATCCCACAATTATAATCAATGCCCCCAGATATACAAGAGGAGCAGAATTATTGACTCCAAGAACCAGAAGCAATACCAGTACACCATTAATCAGCAGATAGCATATAAAACATTCTGCTGCCTTTGCTGCCAGGTTTTTCTGATGATTCACGGTCTGAACCAGCTTCCTGCAGAAGACATATCCACCTCGTATCAGACTATGCTGCCACAGACATCCCGCCTTTACCCGCCGGACAATACTTAACAGCCAGGTGATTCCAATCAGATACAATCCCTCAAAGCAGCCAACCAGCATTATGTATTCCCGACTGGTAATTTCTGTTATACTGTAGTAATAATCAAACTGTACCATAGATTTCAATGCCGCAAAGATCACAATCAACTCTGCAAGTCCAACTATATATATAATCTCAATCGGAATCCGATCGATTGGTAGCAGATATACCGTTGTATCATCTCTGGATATCCGTCCTGACATCCGGAGAATATGAACCAACAACCATATGGCTGCAATTGCTGTGACAACTCCTATAACCAATGCAGGAAATGTATAAGAATAGTATTCAGAAAATATCTGATTGCCCTGACTGAATGTATCCTCACAAGGATAGGTTGTGTAAATGCCTATATATAGTTTATCATCTGGTGTCAAGCTGTCAAGGTTTTGCATCAAAGATGTCACATATGTGCTATTAATATAGGAATTTTCGAAATTAAAAAACTCTGCCTTATACTCATCACTGGCAGTCTTCTGTATGGTCATATAGGCGCTACAGCTGGTTACCTTCTCCCTGGAGATCACATTACTATAGACCTTTCCATTATGGCATACATAATATGCTATATTCCGCTCATTGAAATTAATATCTTTAATCGAACGAATATATTCCAGATATTCTCCGCCTATCCGAATCCGTAGAATATCATCCAGGCTGGTAAAACGGCTGAAATACAGATCCATCTCATTGCCACTGACATCCTCCGGCAGAAAAAACAATTCATCTGGGATCGGATACCAGCCATACTCAGAAGAATAGAACATATCCTCATTCGGGGAATATACCAGCTTTGTTCCCTGATAATATGTAATATAGCAGTCGTCCGAAAACGCCGCATCCTGTGCTTCCTGCTGAGTCATCGACGGCTCCAGAAGGGCTGCAGGTATCTCCACCACATCCGTACTAAACTCTGTGTTTTCCTCTGTATCTCCGGATTTTTCTTCTTCTAAATCAATCGTCTGACTATCAGAATCCTCCCCCGTCGTAATGTCCGCTGATATGTCTTCCCCGGCAGTCTCATTTGGAGTTGCATATTGCATAAACATCTGAACATAATCATCATGCGACATTCGCACAAATCCGTTTGCCTGACTGATTTCCCAGTTCGAGAGGGTAGCCTGATACCATGCATCGTTGAACTGAATCTCTCCACCATCTGTATCCATATTCCCCACTCTTTCGATGTCCCATATTCCAAAATCGTCTGTGGTATATACATAATCCCCTTTTAATGCCAGATCCTGTATATTTTCTGTATGTAATCCTCCCTGCAGCATTCCGATTTCTCTGTCATATGTAAGATCTGAAATAAGAAACTGTTCCTCACTCTCTCCGACATAATCCTCTGTCCAGGTAATTTCTCCACTGATACGGCTCATAATCTGCCACAGAGAATCTGCAAACCGCCGGGTTTCCAGATAATTATTGCAATTCAGATCCTTATATCCAAACACGCTGCCCATATAGATAAAAAAAGCCATTGAAAGGAAACTGCAAACCAGAACGATTCCCAGATTAATGATCTTTATTATTTTCTTTATTTTTGCCGATCCCGGCAGCTTCTTAACATTATTCATTTCTCTAACCGATCCATCTTATATCCGACTCCCCACATAACCTTAATATATTTCGGTTCCTTCGGATTGATCTCGATCTTTTCACGAATTCTCCGAATATGTACGGAAACTATATTTTCTGTTGCATAGGAATCCCCTTCCCAGATATTTTCATAAATCTGTGCACTGGAAAATACAATTCCCGGATTCTGCAGAAACATTCTCACGATCTTATACTCTGTCGGAGTAAACTTCACCGGTACCCCATCCAAGGTTACCTGCTTCTTATCATCCTCCATAACCAGACCACCATTGACCAGTACATTCTTTCGTGTCTCCGGCATACTTCCCAGCTTGGAGTACCGACGCAGCTGCGATTTTACCCGTGCTACCAGCTCCAGTGGATTAAACGGCTTTGTAATGTAATCGTCTGCCCCGATGGTCAATCCCATGATTTTATCCGTATCCTCAGACTTCGCAGATAAGATGATCACCGGAATATTACTCTTCTTTCTCAGCTCCAGAACAGCATGTATTCCATCCAGATTTGGCATCATAATATCAATCAGCATCAGCTGGATATCTTTGGAACCTGCAATATCCAGTGCCTCATATCCATCATATGCCCGAAAAATTGTATATCCTTCCTGCTCCAGATAAATACTGATTGCCTCCACGATCTCCTTATCATCATCACATACTAAAATATTCATAAGCTATACCTCTTTTATCTATTTCATGCTATTAATTGCAATCTTATCAAATGAAACTGTCAAAAACTTGTTTATAAAATGAAAATATTCTTAAAAAATTTTCTTATCCTCTTTGGACAGGTATAGCAGACTGCTGGTAAAGCGGTCTCCTTCCTTTTCAATATACTCCCGATATTCCTGATAATCGATATAGAACTCTTTGCCCCACGAAGAAATCCGAAGCATTACCTTCTTATGCTTCAGCCCCACCATTCCGGTTACTGTCACATAATGACTGTGTACATTTTTATAACCACTCAGTACAAGCTCTCCGTTTTCTTCCATTTGATAAAACGGAATCCCCTTTCCACGGAATACCAGCGGTGTATTCGGTCCGATTGCCAGAATTACCGGAAGATCCTCATTTAACATCTTATGGATCACCCGTATCATCTGCTGATCATCCATAAATGCTTTCCACGCAATCGTCATCTGTAGGCGGAATTTCATACAATAATGCCGCACTGCCGATGCCAACATCAGTCCATTCATACCACTTCCCGGAATAATCTGTGCAAACCGGCTGTTTATATAATGAATATATTTCCGATAATCCTCCCAGCTGATATAATCTTCAGGATTGTGAATCAATCCAATCGCATTGGTTCGGTAATTTCTGTCATTTCTTCCTATATATAAGAACAGGTCTCCAAGTGCGATCACTCCGCATCCCCACTTATGTAACTTATAGTCCCGGCTCATCCAGGTGCTCTCATCGAACCAGCGCTGACTGCCTCCATAGGACTCCTCTTTCTTATATGTAACCTGTATATACTCCGGGTACTTTAACTCAATCTGCTTCATGCATTCCCTCCTTCTCTGGTTGTAATCCTCGACGAATCCGATCATCTGTGAAAAACGCAATGCTCAGCAGAATGGTACACAGAATCCAGGTCACCGGTTCTGAAATAATGATTCCGAAATATCCCATCGGTGCTGCCAATACCCAGGCAACAATTAATTTCCCCAGTAATTCAATTCCACTCGATACCATCGGAACAATCTTCCGTCCAAGTCCCTGCAGGGCATTTCTCAAAACGATCAGAATACCAAGCACAAAATAAAACAGCGTATTGAACCGTAAATATTGCTGTGCAGTCTCTACGATCTCCGGTGTCGTTGCTCCGGAAATCAGCCGGATCATCAACGGTGCTGCCGTATAGACTGCTATAATTACGATCACTGCCCAGATCCAGGACAGTAATATCGCACTCCGGATTCCGGAACGGATCCGTTCAAATCTTCCGGCACCATAATTCTGTCCGGAAAAAGTTGCTGCTGTCACACCTAGAGTACTGAAGGGCAGCATAAATACTTCACTTAATTTTCTGGCTACAGTATGGGCTGCAATAATATTGGTTCCGAACTTATTGATGGCACCCTGCAGTACCAGCGTTCCGATTGATACAAAACAAAGCATAAATGCCATGGCCAGACCCTGTCCCATCAGATCTCTGATCATTGCCTTTTCTAATATGAAGTCTTCCCGCTTTAACCGCAGCTCCGGACATTTCTTAATAATATAGATAATACAGCATACAAAGGAAATTGCCTGTGCGATTACAGTCGCATATGCCGCTCCCTGCACATCCATGCGCATACCACCTACAAACAGCAGATCCAGTCCTACATTCACTGCCGTTGCTACTGCAAGGAAGATCAGCGGACGGATCGTATCACCCAGTGCCCGCAGCACAGCCGCACACAGGTTGTATGCTGCCGTAAATATCATAAATATTATGATTACCTGAATATATCCGGTGCAACGTGCCAAAATATCATCTGGTGTATTCAGAAGGCGGAGCATCGGACGGATTAAAAACAGGGAAATCACCGTCACAAGGAGCGTCAATCCAAGCATCAGACATACCGAATTCGCTACCGCCTGCCGCATCCGCTTCATATCCCTGGATCCGTAAAACTTCGAGATTACGATTCCGAATCCATTACCAAGTCCATTCATGGCACCTATGATCAGATTGAATACCGGAGCACTGGCTCCGATTGCTGCCAGTGCATCTTCTCCCAAGATCTCTCCGACCACCTTAGTATCCACAATATTATACAGCTGCTGAAAAATATTTCCGATTAATAACGGAAGTGAAAATGCCAGTAACAGACGGATAATATTTCCTTTTGTTAAATCCTTCATAACTATACCCCTTTGTACTCCTTTGTAATTTACACTTCCATCTATAGCTATATTCTTCGCACTTGTCTATATAATTTCCTGCAATAAATTACAAAATCAGGAGTGTCCGGTTTTATTTTTCACCTGCCGCTTTCCCTGCCTGATTTCGAGACCATAAATAGCAGTATGCCTGCGTTCTGGCTGCAAACAATTCCTTCTGCAAAAGTGCCCGCACTTCCTCTCTGCTGTACCATCCGGCCTCGATTTCCTCCAGTGTGGAACTGCTTGGTGCAATGGTGCCGTCTGCGATTCCGACCACACACTGATTCTTCTCATTACTGAAGCCGACTGCACTGTAACTATCCGGTATAATATCCAGAATCTCAACCAGCTGAAGCCCGGTTTCTTCTCTCAGCTCTCTCGCTGCACTGACCTCCGGCGTCTCACCCGGATCGATCAGTCCTGCCGGGAAATTATACACCCAGCCACCGACTGCCATCCGATACTCCCGGTTCAGCAGAATCTTCTCACGCTTTACATCCTCCATGATCAGAACCACCGCATCTGTCTTATGCTGACTTAAATCTTCAAAATCCGTCATATTCTTATCCCGGCTGATCATCTCATAGACCTTCTTCCGACCATCCACCGTCCGGTATGTAATATCATAACGGGTAATAAATTTACCCTCCTGCTTCCTCTCAATTCCTTCAAAGGTCATGCCCGCATTCCTCCTTATATAAACATTCTACAACGACACCGGGCATAGGACAAGCCGTAATCAAAAATTCCCCGGTAAATCATAACATTACCATTTTTGACAAAATTACGTTTCGCCACTATAATCATATGCGAACCGGGATATATTATGTTTCAGGCATATACATGCATACAAAGGAGATCAGCATGGAATTATATATCGTACGCCATGGCGAAACCGAATGGAATAAAGAAAAGCTGTTACAGGGTAATACGGATATTCCCCTCAGCGAGAACGGTCGCCTGCTGGCAAAGATTTCCGGCGAAGCACTCGCCGATACCCCATTTGACCACATTTATTCGAGTCCTCTGAAGCGTGCCTATGAGACCGCCTGCCTGTTCCGCGGCAGTCAGAACGTTCCGATCATCCGGGATGACCGCTTAAAGGAACTGTGCTTCGGTGAATATGAAGGACAGAATATGTCACTGCTGTTGAAGGATCCGAACTGTCTGTTCCACTATTTCTTCAGGCAGCCACAGTTCTATCAGGCACCGCCTTCCGGTGAATCCTTAGAGCATCTGTGTGCCAGAGCCGCTGATTTTATGACCTCTGTGATTCTTCCTCTGCAGGAGAACTGTCACCGCGTCATGATCGTGGCACATGGTGCGATCAACAAGGCTCTGATGACCTATGTAAAAGGACATGAGCTCTCGCAATTCTGGAGTGGCGGTCTGCAGAAAAACTGCAATGTCATCCTGCTTGAATTGGAGCATGATCAGTTCCGCATTCTTGACGAAACACATATCTTTTATCCGGAGACCGAATAGGGTCTCCTTTTTCATGGTTTCACCATTTTTCTCCAAAGACATAAACTATAACTATAAGCAAATTTGAAAGGATGAGTTTTATGGAATCTGGACGTTATATGCGCCCTGCTCCCGGTCGTCCGGCCGTCAGCTGTCCCTGTCAGAATTCTGGAAATTCCAGAATGAATGTCCCTTGTAACAACGGTTTCCCGGATAATTCAGCTGAATTTCCGGTCGGTATGTCCTATGTCCCATGGCAGGTTTTCCGCAATCTGTATTCTCCGGAAAAAGGATTGTTCGAAGGCACTATTTTTGCAGATCTGAATCAGATATTCTGCGGAAAGCGAGGTAGCTGTGCATGAATCAGATGAGTCGAAAGCAATTACTCAATTATATCGACGCTGTCAGTCTTGCTCTGGACGATGTAACACTTTTTCTCGACACGCACCCTGCAAACGCAGAAGCCCTTGCCTATTACAACAAGTGCAGAGAGCAGCGGATGCAGGCCATCAGCGATTATACCAGGCGCTTTGGGCCCTTGAATCGATACAATGTAAATGCAGGAAATGAATGGCAGTGGAATCAGGGTTCATGGCCATGGCAAGGGGAGGTGTAATCCATGTGGGTATATGAAAAACGACTGCAGTTTCCGGTCAATATCAAAGAAACCAATGCCAGGCTGGCACAGGCAATTATATCACAATATGGAGGAGCCGATGGTCAGATATAATTGAAATAATCGTCCACCTATGTTATTCTGATTATAATATATTTGTGTATGATTCCGTTTTATCGGTAATACTGTTATTAAATTAAATTATAGGATAGATGTAACTATCATTTTACAGGAAGGATTACATATGGAACGAAAAGACTGGGAAAAAATCATCTTAAAAACAATTATTGGTTTAACTATTGCTATTTTAATCATTTTACATTTCGACCTTGCGATCAAGGGGATTTCTGCGCTTATCGGGTTTATGTCCCCGATTATTTTGGGCTTTGCAGTTGCCTTTGTGATCAACGTCATTCTGGTGCGTCTGGAAAAGATTTATTTCCCACATACAAACAATCGGTTTCTGCAAAAAAGTCGTCGACCCGTCTGCATTGCCCTGTCACTTCTGATTATATTAGCGGTTATTGCCTTTGTCATTGCAATGGTTATCCCGGAATTGATCAATGCATTTTCTGTTTTAGCAAAGGAGTTGCCTGCTTCCTATGACTCTATTCTGGACAAAATCTCTGCATTTATTTCTAAGATTCCACCTCTGGAAAACTGGCTGGTAAGCACTCTGGAAATCGATCTGGAGCATCCGCGGGATATTGAATGGTCGAAGTTCTTTACCAAGGTTATTGAGCTGATTATTGGCAGCAATAGCAGTCAGGTAAATTCTATTATGGATTCTACTGTAAATATTGTATCCGGCATCGGTAGCGGTGTTGTAAGTTTCTGTATCGCTCTGGTCTTCGGTATTTATGTTCTGGCATACAAGGAGAAATTAAGTTATCAGGTGCACAAGATCATCCGCTCTTATCTGAAACCAAAGGTTGAAAACATTATCTATTATGTATGCCATGTAGCCAGTGAGACCTTTTCTAATTTCATTGTCGGTCAGTGTACGGAGGCAGTCATTCTGGGAACTCTGTGTATTATCGGTATGTCGATCTTCCGCTTCCCATATGCGGTTATGATCGGCACCTTAGTCGGTGCCACGGCTCTGATCCCGATCATCGGTGCCTATGTCGGTGCAATTGTCGGTGCCATCATGGTGATGACACAGGGCGGATCGATTCAGGCTCTGCTGTTCATTGTGTTTATCATTGTTCTTCAACAGATCGAAGGAAATCTGATCTATCCAAAGGTCGTCGGTTCTTCTGTCGGGCTGCCGGGCATCTGGGTGCTGGCTGCCATAACGATCGGCGGTAGTATGAATGGTATTTTCGGTATGCTGCTCAGTGTACCACTGGCTGCTACCCTGTATCGGCTGTTGAAGGAAGATACCACCAGACGGATCAATCGGAAAAACGGAACCGGAGTCACAGAGATCCCGGAGGTTGCCGGTGAGATGAATGAGGTGGAGGCAGAGGAAAGCGAGACAAACGAAGATGATACTATCACTGATGAATCCGCCAAATGATACTGTATTAAATTTCCCCATCGAAATTTATCCCTATACTTCCTATTAAATTACTCACGTGCGACAAGCTCTCTCGCCTGCCAGCACGCAATGGTACATAAGGTTGTAAAATATGTAGCCTAAATACCAACATGCTTCTAGGATCACACGTTGAACAATCAAATTGGGAAACGATAACAATAAACATTTCAAATCAGTATTAATATATTTCCCTATACATTAACAACATGATCAATTTCTATTTTATCACTCAAATTGTGCATAATTAGTATAAGTGTAATATTAGGATACTTATCTCTGATATTTTTTAGTATCTCACATTCACTTTTTTCATCGATATTTGAAGTAGCTTCATCCAAAAACAAAATATCAGGTTTCTTTATCAATGCTCTTGCCAAAGCAACTCGTTGGCATTGACCTGCAGAAAGATTTCTTCCCTGTTCTTCTATTAATGTATTGTATCCTTGAGGCAATACCTCTATCCAATCTCTGATTCCAACAATATTGCATATCTCTTCCAGATTTTTTTGAGAAATCTCCTCATCACCAAAACATATTGTATCTTTAATTGACATTGTAATAAAACCTGATTTTTGTGGAATATAAATAGAATGGCAGTGCAATTCTCCAATAGCAATATCATTTATATTTATATCGTCATATAAAATTTGACCCGCTTCACATATATACATACCAAAAATAAGTTTTGCTAATGTGCTTTTACCAGAGCCATTCTGTCCAGCAATCAATGTGGTCTTTCCAACTGGTATCTTACAAGAGAAATCATTAAAGACTTCTATATTATTTCCATAGCGATATGTAATATTTCTTATGTTGATAGTCTCTTGGATTAATCTATATCTGACTTTTACACTATTATCTTCTCTCACATCATCCATAATATCAGATAATCGTTCTGCTGCTACTATACTATTTTGAATTATCGGTTGCAAATTAAGTAATCCTTCTATAGGTGATATGAAAAAACTCATCATTGCTGAAAACGCAATATATGTACTAATTGCAATTTCCCCCTCTGATATTAAAGTAAATGCTACTATTAAAATTATCACCTCGCATATGCCAGAAAGAAATGAAACCATACTGCTTTGGTTCGAATCAATCTTCCCTACTATTTTAATTGCTTCAATAGCCTCCTCTGTTTTTTGATTAATGAGTCTCGATACATACTTTTCTTTGGAATATATTTTTGTATCCATAATAGAATCTACTGATTCCTTTATCAAATTACTTTGTATAGTTTCAGATTCCATTGCTTTTATGTTACAACATTTTATTGGTCTAACAAAACAGATAACAACAATGGCATAGACAATAACCATTCCCCCTACCACCATGAATAGTTGCTTACTTTGTTGGCATAAAACAATTCCACCCGCTACCGCAAGAATTATATCAATTATTCCTGTCAACAATGTAGAAATTATACCATCTGCAACAATTTCTGCATCTACATATCTTCTAATTAATTCTCCTGATTTCCAAATATCTAAATGCTCTTGGGATAATTGCATAATGCTATCTGTTAATTTAGATATAGTTTTCTTTTGAAATTCTGCCGATACCTTTATATTAATCCGTTGTTTTACATAATTTATTAATACACTTCCTATCATGGTCATTATTAATAGTATTGCCAATTGATATAAGTTATTTTTTAGCCATAGTACATTTTCAGTTGTATAATATATCTCTTCATATTTCTCTTCTGATAAAATTCCCGCCTCATGTAACTCTGTCAAATGTTCTAAATCCAAATTTCCATACTGTAATTCTATTTGTTCTTTTTCTTCTAGCGTACGAAATTCATATTGTATTCCATATGTCATTAATATTCCCAAGCCTGTAATTATAAAAGAACTAATAATAATTGCACAAAATCCCCATTTACTCTTTTTTAGCAAAGTCACAAAAAATTTTATTGTCTTGCTCTTTTTTCTTTTTTTTCTAAAACTTGCATTAGGCGTGCAAATTATAATATATCCAGTAT
>CAVFXS010000059.1:0-62498 GCA_963626805.1 Bacteroidales bacterium H4
GATATCAGGTGTTTTGTGCAGAGGACGGAAAAAGTACCTTGCAGATACTGAAAGATGAGTCGGTAGATTTGATACTGTTGGATGTGATGCTTCCGGATTGTGATGGGCATGAGCTTTGCCAGCGCATCTGTTCCATATATGAATATCCCATTATATTTATGAGCTGTCTGGGTGACAGCACTACGATTGTTCAGGCGTTCCGCGGAGGGGGATGTGATTATTTGGTGAAGCCTGTGAATATCACAGAACTGGTAGAACGGATAGAAGAGAATCTGAAGAAAAGTCGTGGTAAACAGATGTTGGAATTTCGGCAATTTATTCTGGACAAGAAGAATTATCAGGTATATAGGAGGACGGAAGAAGGGGAATGTGCAGAAAAGCTGGATTTATCACCAACGGAATATAAATTATTGATGGAATTTGTCGGAAATCCCGGAGAGATACGGCTATATAAGGAGTTATATCGTGCTATCTGGGAACATGGAGAGATAGAAGATATACGTACACTAATGGTGCATGTTTCGAATCTTCGAAAAAAGATAGATTATCAGCACAGGGAAACAATACGTGCGGTACGCGGTGTTGGATATATTTTTTTTGATGAATAAGACGAAAGGAGTAAACAGCATGCGGGAGCTTGTAATTCTTATTGGCTTAGGGATTTTAATTTCCGTGGTTACGTTAATTTATAATATAGTTCAGCCAGGCAATTGGCCGGTGACGATAGCGAATTGTATTATGTCGATTATCATATGGCTTCTAATCCTTATAATTATCTGTCGTAAGGGGAAAAAGCGAGATTCTGCATTGGTGGAAGAAATGAGCAGGCATGAATTGGAGAGACAGAAATCTGACGGTCAGCTGCGTGACATGCAGGAGAATGTAATATGGCTGAAACGTCAGATTGCACACGGAGTCCGGATGCCTCTTGCAATTATATCCGGTTATGGTGATCTTTTGAGAAAGGGCGATTACAGATCGTCGGAAGAACAGATCCTGTATATTGATAAGATATGCAGGAATATTGATTATCTAAATCAGACCTTCCAGATAGTGATAGATGATGACAGAGAGAAAGCAGAAAAACGAGAACGGTTGGATTTGATTGAAGTAGCAGAGAGTATCATAGAATATACAGATAATCTGATTCGAAGTCATGGTGTCCGGCTGGAGCTGAATACCAGATGCACTCAGGTCCAGGTTTGGGGAAATCGGATTGATATTATGAAGGTGTTTTACAACCTGATTGAGAATTCGCTGAAATATATGCAGTGCGGAGATTCTATCTACATAACAATAGAGGAAGTGGAGGATCAGGCGTGGATTGTCTATCGGGATAATGGTGAAGGCGTGACATTACAGGGGGCGGAACAACTTACAGCTTCTCATTACATGGGAGAGCAGACGGAGCCGAAGCCGGAGGTAATAAAGGGAACCGGTATGGGTATGTATCTGGTGAAGGATATTATACAGAAGCACCATGGCACCTTGCAGGTAAAAGGTGGATCAGGAGCTGGATTTTCAATGTATATTACAATTCCACTATTGAATGAGGAGGAATCGTAATCTTTAAGCAATCTTTAATTTTGAATGATAAAAGTGTGCTAGAATTATGTCTAATAGAAAAATAGAAAAAACAGGGAGGATACGTAGAAGCGTGAAGAATACAGATGTAATACCATTTGAAAGAAATCGTTACTATGCGGGGAAGATGCTGACATCTTCGGATTTTTTGGCAGAGCAGATATATAATAATAACAAACGGAGGTTTATCAATCAGACAGTGATTGGTTCCGGAATCCTTTGCGGATGCAGTGTGTTTTGGCTGGATGACTTGTCGGTATTGATAGAGAGTGGCGCTGCTATTGATAGTATGGGCAGAGAAATCGTAATAGAGAATTCTGTTGTGAAGAAACTGTCTGCTATATCTGGCTTTGAAAATCTGCGAACGAATCAGGCAGTGCTTTGCTTACGGTACCAGGAAAGGGATGTTCATGCGGTATATACCGTGAATCGACAGGAGAATGAGTCGGAATATGAATATAATCGGGTTGCAGAAGGATATGAGTTGTTTCTGATGGATGAAGAGGATACAGAGCGGACATTTGAAATGGACACAGAGTTCTTTGCGGTTGCCTCTCTGATGGATCATCCTGATTATGAGATAAAATTTCGGATTCCGGCTATGGTCTGTACCGGGAAATATGTCCGTGCAGAGCTGACCATTACGAAGAAGTCTGAACGTGTATGCACTCTGGATTACGAGGCAGTTCTTCAGATGCCGGGATTTTCAGGAAAGGATGGATCGCATGAACTGAATCTGTCAGCAGATAAAGTATTGCTGAAGCAGGGCGAAACACTGGTAAAAGATTATTGGATAAAGACAGTGGGTGATCCTGCTGTAGATACATTTCTGGTAATAAAGGCAGGAACTGCACAGGGAATGGTAGATGAAGTAAAGGCAGATGTGAACAGTGATATGAATCTGCAGGTGCAGGTATCAGAGATTGAACCAAAGGATTTGGCATTACGGGAAAGTGAAAAGCTGAGTCTGGAGATGCGGAGAATGGGAATGAATCAGGATTATATCCCATTAGCTGTACTTAGTCTGGTGAGAACGGAGACTGCATATATTATAGAAGGTATACAGGAACAGGATGTTAAGAAGTATATACCGACACTTGCAGAGAAGAGACGCCAGGAGGAATATCAGGAGTATTTCCGGGATGAGTGGTTTGAACAGCAGCAATCACCGGCGGCTCTGGGGACAGTGGGACAGCAGATTGCCAGAGAACATCAGGGTGCGATTCCGGAGATAGAGACCGGTATTTTGGAAATTCCGCTAAATGCGAATGCACGGAAAGGCGAAGTTCGATATTCTGGTGAAATCATGCATGGCTTAGGCAAAGGCAATGTTTATGTAGAAATAGGTTATGAACGACTGGAGGACAATCCGATACATGGAGTAAATACGAAGTCTACGATTTATGGGAATCCGGATTTGTTTCAAGAGGATAATGTCCCAAATGTATGTGTTGAGACTGCGGTAAAGGTATTAAATGATAAGGGAAGCTTTGTGGTTGCAGTTCGTTTTCTGAAGGATGTGGATTTTCTGATTCTTACATTCCGCTGGGTAGCAATGAAATTCCCGAGTGGCGAGAGTCTGTTGACGACAGAAGATATCAGCAATAAGAGCATTACTGCTGTAACACCGACGGTTGTGTTGGGAACGAAGGAAAGCTATTATTTTGATGTGGAATTTAATAACATGAAGAGCTGTTCTGTGGCGTATGAATTAACAGAGCCGGGAAGCGGAGAGGTGACGCTGGATGGTATTTATACTGCACCATCCAAAGAGGGCGTATATGAGATCCGTATATATTGTACAGATATGCCGATGATTTGTACATATGCATATGCAATTGTCAAAAAAAGGGGAATTGAACAGACAGAGAAAGGATAGAGGATGAGATATCAGGTAAAGGAAATGTCCTTGGAATCCATACGGGAAATATATATTGGCTCTGTAAATGATGTGTATATATGTGAGGATTTGAATAGTTCCAGTCATGATTATTATACGGTTATGATAATTAAGGATCATGCGCTGGCAAAGGAATTCCTTCAGATTGCATCTGGGCAAAGGAAGGCTTCCAGACCTTGCTATATTGATGTTTTTGCCTGTAGCCAGGGATTCGGTCTTGTATTTGAATATATAAGGGAACGCTATCTTGAAGATTTTTACATGGGCGAACAGTTTTCACTGGAGGTATGTGAATCTATTTGCGTGAACCTGATTATTGAGTGTATGGCGACCAATCTACCATATCCACTGCTATATTTGAGTTTGCAGCAGAAGCAGATACATATGCACAGAGACAACAGTGTTCAACTGGGATGCCCGATGGATATATCCGGACTGGATGGAACAATTGGTGAAGAAGCATGTGCTGGTCTGTGTGCCATGATTCTCAGGGATTTGCTGGTGAGTAAAGCGCGGCAGAAGGCAGACAGCTATCAATTGTTAAGTAAGAAGATTACAAAAAGCTCGTATTTACATTTTAAGGATTTGTATTATGATGTCAAAATGGCGTCGCAGGAACCAAAGAAGCGGAATCTGCTATTGCGAATTCGAGGATTTTTTTATAGAAATCAGAAATTATTATTTCGGATATTGCTATATTTGTCAGTGATTCTGCTGATACTGGCCCTGACAGGAGTGATATTTCAGTTGACAACAGGAGATATTCCATATTTGAGAGTATTTGTGAATACTTTTAAGAAGATTGGAACGGAATCTCTGGGACAATAGGAGAGATACAGATGATATATGTAATAGCAATTCTGCTGATAGTAATGATCATTCTTTTACTGGGTGGGCGTTCAATGGCACTTCAACGATTAGCGGCCATGGGGTTGTCCGTATCCGCAGTAATTCTTGTCGGATACATCTATGCATATCATATGTCGGTTGAAAATATAGAAAAACAATATATGCAATATACTGCGAAGTGTTTTGAACAGTCAGGTACTCTGCTCGCAGAGCTGGATGACAGGGATTTTAGCGATACATCAGAACAGGAAGCATTAACGCAGTGGATAGATGCGGTTATGCAGGAAAATCTGTTGGGCGGTGCAGAAACAGAAGAGAAACATTATCTGAATGTGGGGATTTATATGGAAACCACAGAGGGATATAACCGAATCCTGTTTATGGGAGACCAATCTGATTTTGATGAGACCGAAGAATATAAGAAGGCTGTATATCCATTGATGAGTCAGGCGATGCGCAACCACAGTGATGCACAGGTGGTAGTAAATCATGAGTATGGAGTTCTGATATGGGCAGATATAGACGCAACGATTAGCAAGAATGTTATGTGCATTCAGATACCGGTATCAGATCTTGCAGAACAGATCACAGATATACGGGATAAGTTTATAAAAATTGGCTGGACCGTCTGGGGACTGGCGATGCTGCTGATAGTAGTTGTGCTTATTCTTCAAAACCATGAATGGAAGAGCATGCTTCGAGTGATATCTGCGATTAGTGCAGGCAAGGAAGATTGGAAGAAACCGAGATTTCATAGCAATGAAATGCAGGTGATGTGGAACGGATTGAGTGAGCTGGTTAAGAATACGGCCAAGTCTAATTATGAAAAATATCGTACATTAAGAGCATATTATCGCTTTGCACCCAAACAGGTGGAACAAATTTTAGGATGTATATCCGTAGCAGAAGTGGCGGTTGGCGATTGTGTGAATTTAAATGGCATCTTGGTACTGGCACAGACAGAAGATGTTTCTGTCGGGTCACAGACAGAATACATGCGGAAATTAAATCATAAGTATACGGTGTTAAACCGACATCGGGAAGAACAGCAGGGAATTCTGATATCCGGGGACAATGACCTGCAGACGATGAAGTTCCTGTTCTTAAATGAGGCACCCCAGGCAGTAGCCTTTGGCATAAATGCGGTTCGGGAGATGGATTCCATAAATGGATCGAATCGGGAGAAACTGATCATGTTTGCACATCGTTCGAAATATTTGTATGGAATAGCTGGAGATGAGAAACAGGCTTTGACATTTTTGGTTTCTGAAGAATGGAAGCTTCTGGAACCATATTCCAGAAAGCTTTTGGAAGTTGGTGTACGTATGGTGGTTACGGATTCGCTGATCGACGCAATGCCTCAGGATGTAAATTGCAGATATTTAGGTTGTGTAGGAACAGAGAAGATGGCATTTAAGCTATATGAGGTATTGGATGCCTGCCCGGAGCTTGAGCGTAGGAGAAAGTTGAAAGCAGATGCTAAATTTCAGCAGGGTATCCGGTTGTTTTATAAGGATGATTACTATCTGGCACGCAATGCTTTTTCAGATGCATTGAAGGAATGCCCGGAGGATCAGCTGATTAAGTGGTATTTATTTATCTGCGAGCATTATTTGAATCATCCGGAGATGGAACATACTTCATATGCGTTGTTTCATGATGAAGTGTAATAGGTAGAGAGAAACAGGAAAAGAGAGCGTATGAATAATATTTTCAGTGTTTTACTAACTACATTAAAAAACAGTATTATATCCATTTGGACGAAAGTCCGCTACTGGCTGACTCCGAGCTTTTGGCGATCTAAGGTACTGACAAAGCTACGAGGCTTTTTGCAGAAAATTTTTGATGTAAAGCCGCATGACAAGAATGATTATTTTACAGTTCGCAACTGGATGATAAGCCGACGATTGGGATTTGCAATAGTGATTGTTGTTGGATTGATAAGTCTGTATTTTGTGATTACAGTTACCGGCTCTCTGGGATTTGGAAAAGTAGCTTCAGAAGGGGCACGTGTGTATCGCTACAACTCCATTCCCCTGCGGTTTGCTGAAGGCAATGTGAAGATTAAAGCGAGAAGCGGCTACATTGCATATGAAGGTAATGTAAAGGATGGATATGCAGAAGGAAATGGCAATCTGTATAGTAAGGATTCTAATTTGATATATAGTGGTGAGTTTGCACATAGCAGTTACAATGGAACAGGCACCTTGTTTTATGCAGGTGGACAGACGAAATACGAAGGAGAATTTGCAGATAACTGTTTTCAGGGAACCGGAATCCTTTATCGGCTGGATGGTAGTAAAGAGTATGAGGGTGATTTTCTGAATGGTTACAAGGAAGGCCAGGGAAGTCTCTATGACAGCGGCGATAATGTCATATTTACAGGAGCGTTCCACTGTGATGGCCTGGTATATAATCAGTTTCTGGCCAAGAAGACTTCTGAGATTGGAAGTATTTATACAGGCGATAGTCAGATATACAGTAATGATACGGATACACTGGTCTATATGAAGGACATACAGGCGATGTATCGAATTGATCAGATGGAAACCAGCGTGGAAGATGAGCCTGTGGTTTCTCAGGTTTATGTATTAAATTCTGAATTGATATATGGTCAGACTGTGATAAGCAGCCTGGATGATCTGATGGAGGCGATGGGAGAACCTGAATTTCAGGGCAATTCATATATAACACTTCCTGAGGCGGTGGCGGTAGAGTTGATTAATCAGCAGGAGAAACCATTGGAAATTGATGCACAGCTGGAAACCTCTGCAGTATATGATGAGGTTCAGACGGTGGAGGGTTATCAGACTATGCTGGAGATTTATTTATATGTATACCAGACAGATGATTTAATTTATACCTTCTTCTGTGAGAATCGGAATGCTTCGTTTTTTATGTATATGATAGAACAGGTATAAAAAATCAGAGTTATTGTAATAGATTTCCTGTATGACAGGGAGGAAGGAGGAGTTATGAAAACAGGACAAATATTGCTGGCAGGGATCATGAGTATCGTGCTGGTACTGAATGCGCCGGTATGTTATCCGGTATCCGGGATTACACTGACACAACAGGATACAGTAATTCCCTCCGGCAAGACGATTACAATTGCACAGGCAAAGTCATTAGGACTTAGCAACAGTTCTACTTACTCCTCGCTGCAAAGTAAGCTGGCACTGGCACAGATTCGGTACTCACAGTCGGTGAAAAGTCTTCAGTTGAAAAAGAAGAATCAGTCTACGTTTCGTTGGACGCCTCTGTTGAATTTCAAATTCCCGGAAGACCCGACTCTGGAGGAAGAAGTAGAATATACATATAAGCCTCTGGAGCTACAGTCAGATATAGATGTGCTGAAGCATCAGATACTGGATAATCGGTATGCGGTTTATGAAGAAGTATCATTGCTCTATGTGGAATGCTATACGCTTCAGGAGAAAATTGCATTCTATGAGGCACGATTAAATACCCTTCTGGAAACGCAGGAGAAGAACCAGGCAAGGCTGATGACAGGGCAGGCAACGCAGAATGATATAGATAAGATTACTTCTGATGTGGAGAAAGTACAGTCACAGCTCCTGGGTGACATGAGAAGCTATGAGACTGCAAAGGATAAACTGTCTGATGCAATGGGACTGGATGTCAGAAGTGGATATACCTTTATGAATCCGTATGTCAGTGCTGAAATAACAAGGGATGATATAGAAGAAATTCTGAATGAAACCTATGAGAGAGATCAGGGGTATTATGAAGCCCAGGTTAATACCTCGAATGCATTACTGGAGCTGAATACAAATAATCAGTTGATGTCAAACAAGTATGGGACAAACATGAATTTGATCAATAGCTTTGTGCAGCAGGTCCTGAATGGAGAAAAGGTAGATCAGGCAGCATTCCGGTTAAAATATGATGAGTTTCTGAAGAAAATAGACGAGCCGTGGCAGGGATCTTTCAAGATATTATTTATTAAGATTCCGAAAGAATGGAAAAAAGGAGAAGTGGACGGCATCCGCTATGTAGAGGATGAGCCATATGCTTTATATGAAGCGGCATTGAATTATAAGGATATATATGATGAGGAGCAGCAGGTTAAAAAGGATCTTGAAACAGAGGTAACAGATAGCTTCAATAATTATATTTCTGTCAGGACTACTTATGAGAGTTTGAAAGCACAAGTTGAAGAGGCACAGGAGACGCTTCTGAAGGATACTGCAAAGAATCTGATGGGACAGTTCAGCTACGAGGAATTGGCAGATGAACAGACAGAATATGCAGATATGCAGATGGAAGAATTAGAAGCCCTGGCCGAATATACAAAGACATTGGCAAGCTTTGACCGCCTGACCTGCGGGGCAATCACTGACCGATTAGAAGCGTTGGATTCCGGTTCTACAGATGCTATGGGTGGTGGAATCAGCTATGTAGTAGAAGAGGAAGAAGAGGGTGCCTATTATTATATTCATTCATTGGCATCCGATAATGCATTTGAGTTTGGTTTATATATTCCGGAGGATTTAGGTGCAACAATTACAGCATATGAACTATGGGTAAATGGAACTCAGATAGGAGATCGTACAGATATAAGCAGAAGCATTAAGCATCTGGCATTGTCTATAGACAGCGTTGATAGTGCATTTGTAAGGCTGTACAATCAGGATACCGTTATTGACGATTGCGAGATTGATACCTCGGTATATTCTGGCAAGCTGGTCATTACAACTGGTTACCGGATAGAGTCGGATGAATCTAAGGTAATAGGAACTTATACTCTGAATACGAGTACGGTGACAGGGATGGCAAGTCTGGATATTCAGACGGATAAGACAGAGATTCAGTATTATGATATCCAAACTGCAGAGGGGACGTATCTGGCGAACCGGAAAAGAGTTCCGATTCAGACAGGTTTTAAATATCTGGGACTTATTTCTTCGGATATATCAAGTCTGACCTTTTGCTTTTATGGCAGTGATCAGGAATTATTATATGAGTGTCAGGCAGATGTGGAAAGCCGGCAGTTAGTAGAGAAGAAAACGGAGTAAAGGAGGACAGATCATGCAACGAGTAAAGAAAAAGAAGAAAAAGACGTCAATGATATATATAAGTATAAGCATGGCTGTCTTTTTGACACTGTTGGGAATCGGCATATATGCGGTGGCTGCTCCGAATGATGATATAAGTCTTACACCCGATTCTGTACATATTAAGAGTGGAGATATTGAAAATTCAACGCTGGCAATCGGATCACATTTGATCTATATCGGAGCAATGACAGACGAAATATATCAGATTGCATATGAGTCTGCATCGACTTTTTCGCAAAATGATATGTATTATAAATCCGAGCTGGGTGGTGGAAGCTGGTATGAAATATCCTCCGCAACTTCGGTAGCAGACATTTCCTCAGAAGGAACACCGGTGGCAGATAGCGTAATAGAAGCGTTATCTTTTACACATCATACAAAGTCAGATGGAATCACCTATGATCTTACAACCGGACAGCCGGTAAATATCTTCAATATTAACGATCCATATGATTTGCGAAATATGGAGGAGCTTCAACCGCTGACCACACAGTATCAGTTACTTGTAAGCGGCTCTCAGGCTTCAGAGGAGAATGCGGATGAGGAGGATTCGACAACTGCGACCGAGGATGACAATGCGGAACTTCAATTACTAATTCAGGAATTCTACAACGAGGATTTAAAAACGAATCGGACATCAGACAATCAAGTGGTGTCAGACGAGACCGCAATTCAGTGGGATACTCAGCTGAATGCGGTAAATACATACTATCAGCAGGTATCTGCGAATTTGGATGAGAGTGATGAGCGTGAAATGCTGAATACGGTCATGAGTAAGCTGGATGCAGAGAGAAGAGTATATTTGTATACGAAAGTCTACTCCTTGCTGGAAGATTTGACTGGAAAGATAGATGCCACAAAGAACAGTGCAGTGACGGAAGCGATTGTAGAATCGCAAAGCAATCTGCAGACGAGCATTAACGAATATGGAGCCAAGGGCTTTTCTGATGGCACTACTGTGCTGGGGCAGGAGGAGTATGCGCTGATGCAGGAACTGGTGTCGGCTGCAGAAGCCGCAGATTCCACAGCCTGTAGTACGGCTCTGACGAAGATTGGCTATCTCTATAATATAAAAGAGAACACGGTGGATAAAGGAAAAGAAGAATTAGATTATCTAAATTCTACATTATTGCCCAAAGGGGTAAATGCATACAAGGAGGCTTTGGCAGCAGGTATTTCACAGGAAAATCTGACAGCCGCAGGAAGCAATGAGGCCTTGCTGGAACGGTATGCAGAGGAGACAAAGAGCAGTATCAATGCAGTACGGACAGAGTATCAGTTTTTGATTCAGGCTAAGGTACTTCGTTTATCAAATGAAGCCGGACAGGCATATATGACAACTCTGATTGAAGGTGTTGATGAATTCCGAAATGCGGTCAAACAGGATAGTGTAAAGGATAAAGCAGAGGAGACGGTAGAACAGTATCTTTTGTGGTTGAAGCAACAACTATCAGATCTGGTAAATGTCAGTCGTGGTGGAACAGATATGAGTATCCTGCAGAAAGAAAAAAATGAGTTGCTACAGGAGAAACAGAAAGCACTTGATAATAACGAACTGGGCGAGGCGAACAGGCTGGATAGCCTGATTCAGGCGAAAGATCAGGATATTGCAAGTCTGGAACAGGAATATTCCGAAACGCTTTTGTCGGATACTGCCAGTGAAGCGGATAAGGCATGGGCAGCAGCAAATCTGAGTTCAGGGACTGCGGGAGCCACTGCATTGACGATTGGCCAGGAGGCAGTCAGTGAAATACAAAGTGGTGATCTGGATAATGTAGCAGATGCATTGAATAGTTTGGAAGCATTGATGGATATTAACAGTAATGCAGTCACAGGAGCTATGCAGGATATTGAGAGTGCCCTGGAATTGACAGGTGATGTGGAAAACAAAGAGGAATTATTGGCTAAAACAAAGGAACTGATCGAAACAGGTAAGGAGAAGAGTAGCCAGAATGGACTGAATGCAAAGGAAGCAGAGACATATATGCAGGAACTGTTAGGTAGTCCATTTATAAGCCTGTCGGAGAGCGATCAGCAGAAGGCAGTTCTGGCGTTGGAATGGTACGGAGAAATAAAGAATAATTATGCGATAAAGGATCTTGCAGCTTCCTATAGTGATGTTATGCTGCAGAACGGTTCCAGATATGTATATACGAAGCTGAGCGGAACGATTGAAGAGTATGCTTCAACGAAAACCATATCTGAGGTGCTGGGTTATCGCTATGTGTTTGATGATTCGCATATGGTTGTCACCCTTCAGAGGGGCAGGGATTATTATGAATTTACCGCAGGCAAGAGCAGCATTCGTTCAAATGCAGCAGCAGATACGGCAATGAGCAAGAAAGCAGAGTATCAGACCTGCCTGTATATTCCGGAAAGCTTTGTAACGAAGAATTTTGACTGCCAGATAGAGTATGTGGATAACAGCAGTGTGGCGATTCTATACACACCGGCACAGAAACAGCAGGCAGATGAAATATATCAGGCATTATTAACAAAAGGAGGGGATTAAATGGCAGATTATACCATAATAGCCGATGTTAGTTCTTACATAGTAAAGACTTTGCGGGAAAAAATGTGTCCAGAGCCAATACCGTCCCCAAACAACATTGAGATATCGTCTCCGTCGTCTCAGGATGTGGACTATATTGTTGGTCTGTATCTTTATGAGGTTAAGGAAGAGGGTCAGATTGCACAGCCGCCTCTGATGACCAGTGGCGGAGTGCGTTTACAGAAGCCACCTAATCCGTATAGCTTATACTATATGGTTTTTATCAATGGTTCTTCCCAGATGGGGCTAAAAGCTCCGGATATTCAAAAGATCATTGGGAGGATAGCACAGATTGTCAATGATAACAGTTCTGTGCGGCCAAATCAACTGCAGCCTTGGTTAGATGCTGAGGAGCCTCCAATTGTACTGTCTCAGGCGAAGATAAGTCTGGAGGAGAAGGTGAGGGTATGGCAGGCAATTAATAAGCCATATCAGATCAGCCTGTTTTATAAGGCAGCGCCGGTCTTCCTGTCCAGCGAGGTGATTGTAGATACACCAAGAGTTGTAGATGCTGCATTTGGAATTAAATCAATGAATGAAGAAGGGAGGAGTTGACACTAGGTGGAAACATATATCGTCAGACATAGTCTTGATATGGTATTGCAATTGCGGGACACAACAACGGGGAAAAGCATTCTTGAACATAATGTGGTATTCCGAAAAGATGGAAACATCGTACATTTTGCCAATAAGGGCGGAGGTGTTTATGTAATCATGGATACCCCACGGACAAATACCCAATATGAGATAGACGCATACGGATATGAGTCGCAAATGGTCTCTGTGGAATATGGAGAATCAAAGAACTCGTATCGGATAATAGAAGTAGCATTAATCCCCAAGGAGAGGATGAATCCTGCTATAGATTATGTGACCATAAAAGGCAGAATGGATGGCATAGAACGTCTGGAAGCAGTTTCTCTAAATGCAAAGTCCTGTTTTCTTCAGGAATATATTCCGAAGAAGCAGCAACTGATTTACTATGGTAATATGGAGCTTGCGGAGCAGGAGTATGCATTGCTTAATAAGGGAAAACAGGAATATCAATGTTTTCAGATAAAAAAAGTGATTACAAAAACCGGGGTTATGATTCGGCAGCCATTGAATCAGCCCTGTGCAGTGAATGATCCAATTGTGAGAATCGTGAGAGGCCAGATAGGAAAAGCAGGAAATTATCTGCTCCGACTCCGGATGGAAGGAGATACGGATGCTTATCTGGTACGGTATGTGGTCAGTGGACAGACATACTATCAAACGGTAAATTCACAGGAGACAGAAAGAGAACTGGGTAAATGATATGGTATACGTTACAGCAGGCACACAATGTATGTGTACATTTGGAACAGCACCGAGTGTCTTAAATGTGACATCTCAGAGTAAGGTACTTATGGAAAATAAGCCAGTGGCTACAATTGCAGATTGTGCACCGAATACGAATCTGCCGCCCTTTGCTCTGTGTACTTCACTGCAGAATCCAGCAGTACAGGCGGCGACGACGGCTGCATTAGGAGTTTTGACACCACAGCCTTGTACACTGGTTCCGGCGGGAACATGGAGGCAGTCTCAGACGACGATACAGACGGGAGGAAAGCCTTGTCTGATCATGGGATGTACGTTGACCTGCGGCTTAGGTGGAGGAACAATTACAGTTTCCTCACCATCGCAACAAAAGGTAATACATAAATAGAAAGGAGTTAAACTAATGGCAGAATATTTATCGCCAGGGGTATATGTAGAAGAATTTGACAATTCCCCACGTTCAATTGAAGGGGTAGGAACCTCGACTGCCGGCTTTATCGGTCTGGCAGAAAAAGGTGCAACAATAGGGGCACCTGTACTGGTAACCAGTATGAAGAACTTTACCAGAATCTTCGGAGGAGCTTTAAATGAGTTTGAGTACGGAGAGTATCGGTATCTTGCAAATAGTGTAGAGCAGTTTTTTGTAAACGGAGGAACACGTTGCTATGTATCCAGAGTGATTCCGGCAGATGCAAAACGTGCATCCGTAAAGAAAGGAATACTGACAGTTACTGCAGCCAATGAAGGTAAATGGGGCAACCGTATACAGGTTACCTTAACAAATGTTACCAGAAGAAAGATGCAGATTCTGGGCAAGAATGGTGATAGCTATGTAGCGAAGACAGTAGAAGGCTTCCGTGAAGGAGACCTGGTTGTGGCAGATGGTGAGTATAACCGTATCGTCAGTATTTATGACAACACTGTAATATTTGCAAAACCATTTAAGAAAGAGGTCGTAGATACAGCAATTGTACCAAAGACTTTGATATATCTGGTAGAGACTAACATCAGTATTCGTTATAATGAAGAGGTAGAGAATTATAATGGTATAAGCTTCAATACGGCAAACCCGAATTATATCGGATATAAGATGGCAAACAGTGAATTAGTTAAGATTGAAGTAGCAGAAGCGAAGGAGCTTATGAATCCTGCAGAACTGATTCTCGGTAAGGGAAATACCAGTGGAATGTTCCTGCTGGATGGTGGAAGCAATGGTAATATCAATAAGATTAATGCGGAAACCTTTATTGGATCGGACAATGGACCGGGAGCAAGAACGGGTCTGGCAGCTTTTGTGGAAAATACAAGAATCAGCATGCTGGCAATTCCGGGTGTTACAATACCAGAAGTGGTTGTAGCACTGGTTGCACAGTGTGAGAATCTTAAGAACCGTATGGCAGTTATTGATATGCCAAAGGATATGTTTAAGACGAAAGATCTGCTGGAATATCGGGAAATGATTGACAGTAGTTATGCAGCAATGTATCATCCATGGATTCAGGTTCTGGATCGGGCAACCGGACAGAGTGATTATATTCCACCTTCTGGTGCTGTACTGGGTGTATATTCCAGAAATGACATGTCGCGTGGTGTACATAAGGCACCGGCAAATGAAACCGTATTTTGCACAGGCTTAAAAACAAATTATACAAGTGCTGAGCAGGATGTTCTGAATCCGGCAGGCATCAATCTGATTCGTGCATTGCCAGGTCAGGGTATCCGCGTATGGGGAGCAAGAACTGCCAGCAGCAACAGTCAGTTCCGGTATGTAAATGTCAGACGGTTGTTCATCTATGTTGAGGAGAGCATCAAGGCAAATACAAACTGGGTTGTATTTGAGCCAAATGATGTAAACCTGTGGCAGCGGGTACAGATGACGATCAGCAATTTCTTAGATAATATGTGGAGAACCAATATGCTGGCAGGTGCATCTGCAAGCGAGGCATATTTTGTTGAGATTGGTACTTCGACTATGTCAAAGGATGATATTGCAAATGGGCGCCTGATCTGTAACATTGGTATTGCACCGTCTAAGCCGGCAGAATTTGTAGTGTTCCGAATCACCCAGCATACAGCAAATGCCGGTGGTGAAGGCAGCGAAGAATAATAACAGGAAAAGGAGTAGAGTATTATGGCAGTATCAGCATACGATAATGGAAATGGATTAGCATATCCATTAACGAAAATGAATTTCTATGTCCATATTGATGGTGTAGAAGGAGCAAATGCAGCATTTAGCGAAGTGACAGGAATAGAGGCTTCTGTAGATGTAATCGAATTCCGTCAGGGTAATGCAAACAGTCTGGCACCGGTAAAGATTCCGGGTCTGGTAAAGCATGGAAATGTCACCCTGAAGATGGGATATACGCTGGACAATGGATTCAAGACATGGCTGCGGGAATGTGTAAGTGAAGTTCGCGGACCAATGCCAAGATATAATGTTCAGATTGAAATGATTGATATTAACAGTGGTGCTCCGCAGTCAAAGGTAACGAATCTTACCGGTGGAGTAAGAGTATGGATGTTGACAAATGCATGGGTGGCTAAATATAATGCACCTGACTTAAATGCATTGCAGAGTGAAGTAGCGATTGAAACTCTGGAACTGGCATATGAAGAGCTGGTTATACCGAATTAAAACTCAGTTATAGTATCTATAACAGAAGCTGAAGTATGAGGCAGACTGGCAGTGGAGCTTCCGCTGCCAGTGCTGTCCATAATTTAAGAAAGAGAACAAGGAGTATCATATGGAAATAGAATTCGATTTTACATTACCAAAGGGATATGTGGATAGTAATGGTGAGGTACATAGAAGGGGAAAGATGAGACTGGCAACTGCCGGAGATGAAATCAGTGCGACCAGAGATCCTCGTGTGTTGAGTAACCCGTCTTATCTGACCATTGCCATCCTGGGTAAAGTAGTCACAGAGCTGGAGGGAATGCCAATGGTTTCTGCAAACATTATTGAACGACTATTTACCGCAGATCTGGCATTCTTACAGGATATGTATCAGAGAATCAATGATGTGGAACCGCCGGTGATTCATGCGGTATGCCCGAAATGTGGGGAGGAATTTGATATTCCTGTAAATTTTACCGCGGAGGGATAAGGCTATATCCGGTGGAGGATATGTATCAGGAGTTATCCTTTATATCCTATTATTTTCATTGGGGAAGCTCTGAAGTCATGGAGTTAGATCATGCCAGTCGTCGAAGGTGGTGTCAGGAGATTTCAGAGATACATAAGCGGATAAATCCCTCGAAGCAGGAACATGAGAAAAGCATCTTAGATATGCAACCAACCAGACGGTAGGAGGTGAATATGGAATATGGGAGAAGAGAAAGCATTTCAGGTGGATAGCAGAGAGGATTATTCACTGGTCAGAAATACGGGGAGCCACCCGGTAATTGGCTATTCTTTCATGCTGCGTGTAGAAGGAATCTATGATCTGCCATGCCGGGCAGTCAGGGGCTTTCAGAAGGAAAATGAATTTGAATACATTCAGGAAGGCGGTATGAATGATTATGTTCATATTAAGCGAAAACCCATTTCCAAGCCATTTACCTTTAAGGTGGAACGTTATGTGGGAATAGACCTGATAGATCCATTGCCGCTGGGAAGTGAACCGGTGTTGCCGATAATTCTGTTTGTAAACGCATGTGCATTTCCGAGTCTGAAGCCGGTACGTACATATACTTTTACAGGTTGCACGGTTATTGCAAAGGACTATGGAGAACTGGATGCGGAAAAGAGTGGGCTGGTAGTTGAGACTACCACCATAGCTTATCGAGAAATGGTATGTGTGGCTGTTCCGACAGATACACTGGATCTGGGGGAAAGTGGCACACAAAAGGTAATGTCGCAGGCAGATGGGGATAATTCTGCAGTTGTAGGTTATGCCGAGCGCCCTTTGAATGAAAAAAAGAAGGTAAATCGTGTAGAAAATCAGAGTAAAGCAGCGACGGAGAAAACATGGAGCAAGGATAAGTCTGCGAATGCCCGAGCGGTTACGAACCCGAAGCCGGAGGAAAAGGATACATTAGAGAGTATGATAAAGTCCAGCTCTGAGAATAGATGGCCGAATAAGGAATATGCAGTAAAAATACCTGAGAAGCCGGAGGATGAGACAGAGGACGAGGATAAATCTGCGAATGCCCGAGCGGTTACGAACCCGAAACCGAAAGCAAAGGATAAATTAGAGAGTATGATAACGTTCAGTTCTAAGAACAGATGGCCGAAGAAAGAATATGCATTTAAAATACCTGGTGAGCCTATGGCTAAGAAGGATGATGTCGATTAAAAACAGGAGAAACGAGTATGCTTACAGTAAAATCTCCAATTTCATTAGTGATTAACAGACCGATTGGACAGGGATATGACGGCTTTGGACAACGGATCCTGGGTAATTATCAGTTATTACAGACGAATCTGGAAGCGGAGGATTTTCTGCATCTGGTAACGGCACCACCGGAAATTTATTTTGGCGAGAGTGGCATGACACAGCTGGTTGAAAATGTGGATATCAGACAGGATCAGAATGTGAAGCTTTCTCTGATTAATAATATGATTAATCGTATCGTATTGGCACAATCTGATACCTTCACTTATCAGGATCAGGTATTTATATCCGGTATTATGCGAAAGCTGGGAATTCATCAGATTCAGAAATTTATGCAGGAGATAAGCAGCTTAAAGAAAGAGACAAATAATATAAGAGAACTGGTACATATATATTCAGAGAATTCTGATACCTTGCGTGAAATGACTCTGCAATACAAACAGGAGCTGCGGGCAGAGGGCGAGCCGGAAGAGGAAGAGACTGAACAGAAGGCGGATAATTATTTGTATCAGACAATTCTGAATCGCCTGCAGATAGATAAAATTTATAAGGAAATAAAGACCTTTTCAATGGCTTATCCTGGCAATAATACCTATATCCGGAAGGAAGAATTGAGGTTAAGTGAGCAGAACCGTCTGTTGCAGCAGATACAGCTGCAGAAGCTGCAGAATGTAACGCATATGGAACAGCAGCCGTTGGTTTATCAGCACATGAATGCTTATGAATATGAGTCGGAGGAATATACAACTGTTAAAACATCTGCGACTACCCGATTAGTACAGGCAGTATTATATGATATTATAGATCGTATTTATAATCTGCGTATACCACAGCTTGAAATTAGCAGGCATAACTGGTATCAGATGAATCAGGATTTTTACCAGGTTGCAGGAGATACCATTGAACGGTTTCAAGAAAATCATCGGATGCAGGTATTGCATGCGAATGAAGTTAATACCTATATGGAACAGGTGCAGTATCAGCAGAATCAGGAGCTGCAGAGCTTGAAACAGCTGATTACCTATGCTGAGCAGATGGAACAGGTTCAAAGGACAGAGCAGTATATGAATGCCGGGGATCTGACATGGAATTCTGAACAAGTGACGAATGGACTGACGGAGATTCGCAATAATCAGACACAGGTAGAGCAGGAGTTAAGGAATACCAGTGAGAATCTGATTAACGAACAGACTGTGATTCAAAACAATCAGACACGGATAGAGCAGGAATTAAAGAGAATTAATCAGCAGAATATTGAAAATCGGCAGAAGGCTACACAGATATTAGAGCAGGTACGGGGAGATACATCCCAGATGCCAGATCGGAAGGAAATGATGCGGCAGGGACTGCGGGCATTAGAACATCCTCAGGAGGTGCTGTTGGAATATCATCAGAGAATACAACAGGAAGCTACGGAGCAGACGCAGATCTCAGAAGCATATAATCAGCTTCTGACACCGGAGACGCGAGAGATCTTCCGGATTCTGGAACAATACCGGAAGAATCCGGAGCAGGTAGTACAGCAGGGTCTGGTAAGGGAGCAGGCGGATGGACAACTGATGGCAGATCTGGTCTACCAGGAGAACCAGATCACGGAAGAGCAACAGGAGAAGTCAGAAGTCTTCCTGACAGAGGCAGAGGAGTATGTATATCATCAGGCATTGGAACGGTGGAATCAGCCGCAGGAGTATCGGGAGGTTCACCAAGAACTGCCGCAGTTGTGGGAGACGATAGATCTGGTACATAAGGAACAGACGAATCGCCTTGACGAAGAAGTTATAGAGGAACTGCTGGAGCAGAATCAAACCCTGCGTCAGAATACAGTACAGAAGGAACAGCTTCTGACAACAGAGCATATTGAGGAGATTCAGACACGGACGGTGCATCATCAGACAGTGGAGACTTCAACTGCGGATATTGAAAGGATAATACAGCAGGGAATGCGGAATCAGGTAGCGGAATTATCCGATCAGGTGTACAACCGTCTGGAGCGACGACTGGGGAATGACAGAATGCGAAGAGGACGATAGGAAAACAGGAGGTGGAAGCATATGTCAGTAAGTTCTGCATTGATGGGTAATATTACCGGTGCACTGGGAAACATTGAGCGAGCAGTCATAATGTTTCCGGAGAATGCTGCTGGTGATCTTCTGTTGGAAGAAGACGATAATGCGCTGGGCGGCGGAAACAGCATGGCACTTAAGCTGGTGTCTCAGAAGTTGAATAGTAATAAACTGGGAAATAAATTGGCAGCTCTGGATGAGGGGATCCGGGAAATGGTGAAGGGAAATCTGGATGGCAAAATATATATGGTACAGTTTAATCCGGCGACCATTCATATTAGTGCGGTCGGCGGAGGTAATTTCGCAGTTGCCAGCTATGGTGGTGATGGTGCGGGCGTAAACTTCCAGGGCCTGAATTCCAGAGTAGATGTATCCATGACTCTGATTTTGGATGCAGTGAATAATAAAGAAGCATTTGGTCAGGATAAGCTGATAGCGGAGCCGGTAGAGATCACGAAAAGTGTAGTGACCGGTATCAAGACTGCTGCAGGGAAGAATTACAGTGTACAACAGCAGGTGGAGGGCTTTCATGCAGCTATGCGGATTATGAAATATACGAATGTGAAGTTCATATGGGGAGGCTCGGTACTGGAAGGTGGATTGACCAGAGTGAATTCGCGATATACGATGTTCAGTCCGACCGGAAATCCGATACGGGCAGAGCTGGGAATTACGATTACCTGTCAGGGTGAAGCAGTGAAGAAATGGAAACGGGCATATGACCGCGAATTTGCGGGCAAGGATTATCTGATGACGCAGAAGACATCACAGACCTTAAGCAGTCTGGTGAATTTATAGCAGAGGAGTAAGGGATATGGCAAATGTATTGAAAGGAGCAGTTGGTAGTCTGACCGGTAGGATTGAGAAGTGCTACCTGCTGGTAAAAAAAGCGGAAACATTACCCGATGAACCGCAGGCTATGCAGATGCCGTTGAATAATGGAGGTTCTGGTATAGGACTTGGAAATGCTGTAAAGAGAGCGAGCCAGAATATAGGGCAGAAGCTGAATGCGGCATCCGAGGCATTAAAGGGAATGTCCAGTCAGGTAAAGGATAATTCGAATGGATACATTCCGATACAGTTGCAGTACAACCCTTCCAGTATACAGATATCTACGATGAAAGGTGATATTTTGAATCGGAGTGCGGGTGGTCTTGGAGAGAATGTATTTCAGCAATGGACAGTACCGGTACAGACCACTATGTCAGTAGATTTGCTCTTTGATGATATGAATGTAATGGATGCATTTAACTTCGAGAATATTGTAAGTATTTCCGGAGTACGGGATTTAGGCAAGCAGCTGTATAACTCAAGGGAGAGTGCAGGCGGTTTCAGCGTGAGACCATTAGTCGAAGCAGTTGTGGGTGCTATGTCAATGGTTGAGAGTCGGCAGGTAATATTTGTCTGGAATCAGATGGCATTTGATGGATCTCTTGTCGGTGTTGATACTGAATATACGATGTTCAACCGATTGGGAGAACCGATTCGGGCGAAAGTCAGGATACAGATATTCCAGCAGAATATTACAACGGAGAAGAGAGAGAATAATGCTAACAAAAAAACAGATATAGAATACTGGGAAAAGGCATACGAAAAGCTCTTCAGCAGTAATTATGCAGGTGGTGGCAGCAATGCATTGCAGCATTTAAACAGGGCAAGCAATCTGATTAATTTATAGCAGAGGAAATTAAAATGGCAACTATGGATTTTGAGGCATTACAAACCAAATATGATGGATTTCAGATTCCGACAGCTGAGATCAAGATTAATGATCGCAAGATGACTGATGCAAAGAATTCGTTTCAAATATCGGACATTGAGGTTGATTTAACCTGTGGATATGAGGCATCCATAGCGACCTTTAATATTTATAATGTATATAATAGCGTAAAAGGACAGTTTGAAACAGAAGCGATACAGAAATATATTTATCTGGGGTCCAAGGTAGAAATATATTTAGGATATGGAACGACGGCAAAGCTGGTATTTGTTGGTGTAATTGCGAAAGTCGCTTATCAGATGCCGGAGCATGAGGTGCCATGCATTCAGGTGACGGCCATGGATGCAAAAAGCATCATGATGGCAGGAAATTATAGTCGTCAGTTAAAGGCAACGCAGTTTACAGAAGCTGCGAAAGAGATATTGATGAAGACAGCCTATGCCAGATTGCAGTCCAAGGGGATCATTCGGAATATACAGGTATCACAACCGATATTAAATCCTTCACTGGATGGTGCATCCGTTGAGCAGACGATAGAAATGGTGGCAGAGAGTGATTATGAATTTCTTGTGAAGCTGGCGAAGAAAAACAATTACGAATTTTTCTGTGAATGTGGGGATGTTATCTTCCGCAAGGCAAAGTCAGTACAGACTCCTTTATTTACCCTGACGCCATCCAGAGGAATTTATAGCTTTGAAGTCGAATATGATATTACCGGACTGGCAGAGACCATTTATGCCAGAAGTACAGATCCATCGAAAGCGAAGCTGATTGAATCGAAAGGCAAGTTCTCGAATAAGATTTCTCTTGGCAATAAGGCAAAACCATTAATTAAGGGCTCTGAATGGGTCTATATTGATCCTACAATTTCCAGTAAGGAAGATGCACAAAATCGGGTAGACCGTTTGATGGAGGATATGTCATTCCGATACGGAACTATGATTTGTGATATGGTAGGAATTCCTGAAATGAAACCAGGATATTTTTTGGATATGCAATGCATGGGAGAAGGACCATCAAATGTATTCTATATGGTTAGCGTTCACCATTCGCTGAGAGGATCCGGGGGATATAGCATGAGAATTACAGGCAAGACAAATACAATGCTGTAAGCAGGATAGGAGTGCAGGACTGTGGGATTGTATGATATTATTGATGAAATAGCAGAGAAACAGGTCATGAAGACTGAGACTGGTGATAACCGGATATTTGGAGTCGTGCTGGGTATTGTGACAGACAATTATGATGCTGCAATGAAAGGCAGAGTATGCGTAACGGTTCCGGTTCGGGATGAGAATGCAAATAACCTGAAATGGGCGAGAGTGGCAATGCCTTCCAGCGGCAAGGAATGGGGACATTATTTTTTGCCGGAGATCGGAGATCAGGTGCTTCTAGTATTCGAACAGGGCAATATCGAAAAGCCATATGTCATTGGATGTATTCCAAAGGATTCAGACAAGTTCTTCAAGAGTACGGTTAAGGAAAACAATGAGCTGAAGCGAATCGTAACTAAGCATGGAAGTACACTGGAATTTGAGGATGCCGTACAGGGAGACGGTGAGGAAGATAAGATATCCCTGTACACACCCGGAAATAAGCATAAGCTGGTCATGGACAATCAGAAGAAACAGATCCTGGTCAGTGATGAAAAAGGTGATAACAAGGTCGAGCTGCTGACAGAGAGTGGGGAAATGCGAATAAAGGCCAATGCCAAATTGAAGCTTGAGGTCGGCGATGGGGTGTCGATCCTGATGAACGGTGAAAAGGGAAGTATATCCATTGAATGTAATAAGCTGACGGTAAAAGCACAGGATTCCATAGATTTGAATTCGAATGCAAAGGGAAAACTTTCTGCGGCAAATCTTACCTTGTCAGCGACCACTGCCCTTAAGGCAGAGAGCAGTGGTACGGCGAAGATTAGTGGTACACCAATATCTATTGGCTAGCGACAGGAAGGAGACCATATGGACGAAAAGTTATATCTGGGAGCAGGAATGAAGTTTCCTCCGCAGGTAAATAAAGCAACTGGAAGATTCTTATTATCTTCAAAGGAAGAGAGTGTAAAAGAGAGTATTTATCTGATTCTGATGACGCAGAAGACAGAGCGGTTTATGCGTCCGGAATATGGAAGCAGTATCCTGTCATATGCATTTGCAGATACTGGGGAGACGATGCTGGCATTGATGCAGCAGGAACTGGAAGCAGATATTCTGAATAATGAACCAAGGATTGATCAGGTATCGATTCATATGGACGCCCGCAGTCGAAGTGGATGTCTGATGATATATATTGACTACCGGTTAAGAGGAGGAAGTATCCGGGATAATATGGTATTTCCGTTTTATCTAAGCGGAGAGCCGGAAGAAGAGAGTGAAGCATATGAGACAATGGAACAAGAACAATTATAATACCATAACGATTGATTCCAGGACGGAGCAGGATATATTGCAGGAAATAAAACAACTGGCTGAGTCCTATGTACCGGAGTGGAAGTTTGACACGGAGAATCCGGATATAGGCTCTGTTATCAGCATGATTTATGCACGTCAGATGATGGATAATGTGGATAAATATAATGATGCACTGGAGCAATTTCAAGTAGAATTTGTAAATATGCTGGGGGTATCACTACGTCCGGCGATTCCTGCCAGTGCCATGGTGACTATGCAGCCGGTCGAAGATTCTATGACTGGAGTTGCAGTCGAACGGGGAGTGAAACTGCTGGCGGCGGTCGAGAGGGATGAACCGGTCATATTTGAGACAGAGAGTCCGATTTATGTTACGACATCCCGACTGGTTCAGATGTTTATGACATCTGCCGAGACAGGGAAGGTATTGCCATTATATGGGGCATTTCAGCCGATATATTACATTGATAAGCCGGAGGAGCAGGAGTATCAGGAATATCCTTTTGGACTGTTTGAATTCCGGAAGACCGGAATAGAGAAACATGGATTGCTATTATATCATTCGCACTTGTTTGACGTGGAGAATAGTAATATTATTCTTGAGCTGGAAGACAGTACAGAATTTATGGAAGGCTTACAGCAAGGACAGTATCGGATTCTATATTATGGAGAAAAGGGATTCGTTCCTTTTACACAGGTAGAAATTGACGAAAGCGGAAATCTGTGTCTGCAGAAGAATACTCCGTGTAAGAAAGTTGAGAAGGAAGGGCGGAGTTATTCGGTGATTTTGCTGGAAGCATGTAAGAATCCGGCACAGACAGTTGTCTTTCGGGATATTCGGGTATCTTCCTTCGGAACACCGGTTGCACCTGAATTTGTAAATACCGGAAGTCTGGATTTAGATGTCCGGGAATTTCGTCCGTTTGGTGATACACTGGCACTGTACGAAGAGGTTTATATTGGAGCAAATGAATATTTTCATAAGCCGGGGGCACGTATTACAATCCGGTTTCAGCTTCATTTGGAAGAGAATTCGATTTATCTGACGAAGCAGGAAGAAGAGGAAACATTAAAGATTATTAAGCGAAAACCACGGGTATTGATGACGGAGGTTATGGCAGACACTTATGCGGATGAAGTGGTGCTGGAATATTATAATGGTACCGGATGGAAAAAGCTGGAGTGTGAAAGGTCTTATGGACAGATGTTCCGTACAGAGAAAGCCAGTGAGCATGAAATATCTTTCCTGTGTCCGGAAGACTGGGAGGAACAGACAATTGGCGGTGATACTGGAAGATGTATACGGATACAGATGTTGAAGGCTGATAATTGTTATTTACGACCATGTACACATCATTATCCGGTGATAACAGATATGCAGATTTCATATGCATATGATAGACAGATATTCAGACCGGAATATCTGGAACGACTATCCGGGACAAAGAAGCAGGATCTGACGAAACTCCTGTATAGTGAGAAGCCGATACCGGCATTCAGCAGAGGTAATTATACGGATACCGCCTTATATATGGGCTTTGATAGAAAGATGGAGAATGGTCCGATCAGTATTCTGTTTGAGTTAGAAGAGGATGGTAACTTTCAGGGAGCTCGATTCGAGTATTACTATTTTTCAAAGAAAGGCTTTCAGCGGTTAAGGCTGGTAGATTATACAAATGGAATGACGAATTCCAACCGGATCGTATTCCTTCCTCCTGCAGATATGGCACCGACTGTACTGGAAGGCAGAGAATGTTACTGGATCAAGGTAGTAGATAAGGAAGGAAGACTGGATAAGGAAGGGGTGTTCCGTCCGCGTATCGCAAATATTTATATGAATGCGGTGAAGGCTACGAATGCAGAGACGCTTGCAGAAGAAGAGTACTATATTGATGAGGTGCAGCCGAATATGAGTTTCCATCTGTATGCAGATAATGTGTTGTCAGCAGAAGTCTGGGTAAATGAGACCAACAGTCTTACGGAGAGTGCTAAGAATAAGCTGCTGGCAATGTATCCGGATAAAGTTCGTCTGGAGAGAGACATGCAGGGAAATATTGTAAGATTCTTTGTACGCTGGGAGGAAGTAAATAACTTTGATTGCTCGAAGGCAGGAAATAGACATTATTGCATAGATCGTATGAATAAGCTGTTGATATTTGGAGATGGAATTCATGTACAGATACCAAGAAATACGACGGATGTATCTTTCTTGGTACAGATCTCCAGATGCGGAGGTGCAGAGGGCAATCTGGAACCGGGCATGATTAACTCCAGCATGAGCAATCTGTTATTTATAAATAATATACGAAATCCAATGAAGTCCTATGGTGGAAGTGATATGGAGACGATGGAGGAGGCTCTGCATCGAGGCGGCAATATTATCAGTAGCAGACACCGCCTGGTATCCGCTACCGATTATGAGCGAGAGGTGCTGGGATTTTCCAAGAATGTAGCACAGGTAAAAACCATTATTGGATATACGAAGCTGGGGCACAGGGATGATCAGGCGATTACATTGGTCATTCTGATGCGGGAATATCTGTCAAATCCACAGTCCTTCTATCATATCCAGCATCCGCTAAAGGAGCATTTACTGAATCAGTGTGAGTTAAGCGTGAATCCAGACAAACTAATGCTGGTGCCGCCGCTTTTTGTATCGGTTTCAGTAGAATTATGGGTAGAAATGCTTCGTATGGAGGAGGCTTTTGAAATACAGAGTCAGTTCCAGACGTGGATGGATGAGTATCTGAATCCATACGCATCACAGGACTGGGAGATTGGAAAAATGCCGACAGAGGCACAGATCCGGTTATTGCTACGTTCCGGCAGGCAGCATATGATAATCCGGCATATCAGTATCCATACAGTATATCAGGATGAGACCGGAAGCCATGAACAGATGCTGGAAGAATTAAAGGTAAATCCATATATGATGTGCAGAGGCGGTAATCACAGGATTCATATAATACAAAAATAGTCAGGGCACGCATGGATATGGAGATATAGGAGGATACGATGTTAAATTCCAGGAAACGAGTGGAAAAAACGCATGAACAGATGATGGAAGATGTCTATTCGGAGATCCCAATTTATTCGGAGGAGTGGACAAATTATAATCCGTCGGATCCGGGTATTACGATTTTGGAGAATCTGACAGCATTCTTACTGTTGCAGTATAATCAGCTGGATGATAGTGATGCTAGAGTACAGCAGCAGTTGTTGAAGATGGTTGGCTTTGAACCCAGAAAGGGAAGTCCGGCACGGGTATTATTGGAACCCATCGGCTTGCAGGAGACACTTATGCTGCCGGCAAATCAGAGATTTCGAGTAGGTGATATGAGCTTTGAGACGACAAAAGAGCGGAAATTAGAGCCTTGTCATATCATTGGCTTATATGCGAATCAGAAGGGAAGTTATAAGGATTATTCCTATGTACTGGATCCGGAAATTCTGATTGGTGCGAGTGTTTTTGGAGATGCACCAGAGGAAGGAATGGAGATTTATATTGTAATGGATCAGACACCGTCTCCGATGACAGATTCCATCTTTTATCTGAAAACCACCGGGGAATATGATCGTAATCCATCAGAGGATAAGAACCGGAACCGGCTGGCACAGATAGCCTGGGAATGCTATACGGAAGAGGGATTTGTTCCAATGAATGTAAAGGATGAAACGGATGGATTCCTGTTGGATGGTGAAATGCGGTTCCGTATGCCGGAGCAGCCGGCAAAGCCGTATCAGAAATATGGCATAGAGGGATATGTATTCCGTGGAACACTGAAGAAGGCACAATACGATATTCCTCCGAGAATACAGAGATTTTCTGGATTTCTACTGGAGGTATGGCAGAAGGATACACAGGCCATAGTATATACATTTCCAAAAGGGAATGAGATAGAGGTTAACAGTGAACTGATGGAGCAGGAGCATTACAAGGTGTTGTGCAAGGAAGAGAAGGGTAACTCTTACCGTATGTATCAGGAGGTGTGGTCAGAGTCCGGAACCGGAAGATATTATACGGTGACTCGTGATGCGGCAAGCAGATATACCATACATTTCAACAAGCGGGAATTCGGATATGGTCCGGAGAGATTGAAGCATGCAGTAAAAGTAATTGTTTATAATGAAAAGATTGCAAATCGGTATTATATTGGGCGTGTACTGGGATATGATGATCAGATTATGGAGTTGCCGGAGAAGAATCTGGCGATAGATTCTTTCTCAATTCTGGCAATGCGAAGACTGAAGGATGGTTCTGAGATTTATGATTTTGTGAAGCCGAATCGCCGGGGAGAAGGCGAACTTCAATATTATTTATATGAGAATGAAGGTAAGATTCAGATTCTGGATGCCGGTGAGTTTATTGGTGCAGAACTATATCTGGCATCTATTGCAGTCATTCGTGGAAGTGAAGGCAACATCCGGGAAGGAAATACCTTTATTGCAGAGGGTATGGCCGGACAGGCAGCAGAGTTTTGCAATCCGGCTGCTGGCAGCGGTGGAGCTTATATGGAGACAATAGAGGATACCCGAAGACGGTACGTGCAGGACATCTATAAGCCATATACAGCGGTCAGTGCTGCTGATTATGAGACATTGGTCATGTCAACTCCGGGTTTGTGTATTCATAAGGTTAAGGCATATATGAATTATGAGCGAAATCTGGTACAGGTAGCAGTAAAACCGTATAGCCTGGAACGGTTTCCGATTCTGTCGCGGGATTATCGCAGGCTGATTCGAAGCCGGCTGGAGCAGTGCAGACTGCTGTCAACTAGGATCGAAATATTGCAGCCGGTTTATCTTCCGATTCAGGTGCGTTGCGTTGCGTATGTGCATAAACATTATGACCATTGTCGGGAACAGATTGAACAGGAGCTTCGGGAAGAACTGGATTATATTACCGGCGAGCAGGAGTTTGGACAGGTGTTGCGATTTGATACGATTTTCCGTAAACTGGAACAGTTAGAATGTGTATCACAGATTTATGATCTGACACTGACACCGCAAAATCGAGGTCTGGCGGTTTGCCAAGGAGCAGATATTATACCAAAGGTGAATTGTCTGTGCTATCCGGGCAGCATTACCCTGGAGTTGCATACACAGGATACAGAGAATTAGGAAGGAGGAGACCCATGGCAGTAGGAATGCAGTACAGTATTAAAAATAATAGGTTAAACAAGGCTGTGTGCCAGGGCATCCGGATTGAGGGAGATACGGTAATTGTGAATCCGGAAGGTGCACGACATTTATTGATTCTGGATGCATTGGACAGTGCTACAGAGGATTGCCCCTGGGGAAGACTGTTCTTTGATGGTGCATTTGATTCCGATACTGTATATTATATATATGTATTTGCACAGAATGAGAATCAGTTTGTTCATGACGGGGAGATACAGGAGATAGATTCTTTCATGAAAGACATGGATATTGAATTCGCCATCAAGAAGGAATTTATGAAGCTGGCAGGTGTCCGGAGGTTCATTAATAAGCAGGACATACTGTTATACGATATAAAGGGAAGATACCTTTGGATTGTGATTGAAGTACTTGGAGGCGGTGGCACATTGTCTCATATCCGGGTGCAGTCGCCGGGGGATAACTTCATGCAGGCGTTTCCGGAAGTTTATCAGAATTATGGAGATTTTTTCCACCGGTATATTTCTATATTTTCTACCATATATAATAAATTTCAGGAGCAGATAGATAGCAGGTATCAGCTTTTAGATCTGGAACATGCACCGGTAGAACTATTGAACCAGTATGCTGAATGGATGGGACTCATTGTACAGGGGGAATTTTTAAGTGAAGATGCACTGCGGATGTTAATAAAGGAAGCCTATCTGCTGAATAAGTACAAGGGAACTCGAAAAGTAATTGAGCGGATATGTGAGATTATATTAGATGAAACTCCGATTATTGTTGAAAAGAACAGCTTAAGTGGTTATATACGAAGTGAGGATAAGGCAGTTATGAACCGTTTATATGGAAACAGTGTTCATGATGTGACGTTATTGCTTACCGGATATGTGGATGAGAAAAAACGTGCACAACTGCTATACCTTCTAAAACAGTTTAAGCCGATTCGAACCAGACTTCGGATTGTATTTCTGCAGAAGATAGGTATGTTAGATGGATATTCATATATGGATATGAATGCCAGAACCTATGAACAGAGGATTGGAATGCTGGAGGAGCATCAGCTCATGGACAGCATGATTATATTGGAATAACAGATATGGAAATTGGAGGAGAAAGATATGAACTTAATAGAAACTGACTGTGGTACTTATATCCGACTGATGGTGGAGGGCAGAATTGACGTTACGACGAGCCCGAAGCTGCAGGCACAGATTCTGAGCTGCTTTCAGAAAAAGAACGAGTTGGTGATAGATTTTCTAAATGTGGAATATATTTCCAGCGCAGGGCTTCGGGCGTTGCTGATTGGACAGAAGACAGCAATCTCAAAACGGGGAAGCATGAAGCTGGTAAATGTAAACGATACAGTCATGCATGTACTGAAAATGTCCGGTTTTCAGAATATCTTGAATATTGAAGCATAACCGAATCGAAAGGAAGGGGATTTGCTATGATTGTATTTCAGAATGTGACATTTGCATATCCGACTTCCAACAGTAAGGTATTGGATAATCTGAGCTTTCATGTCCCACTTCGTGATTTTCAGTTTCTGACAGGAGTAAGTGGAGCAGGTAAAACAACGATAGTAAAGCTACTCTTAAAAGAACTGGAGCCACAGTCAGGAGCGATATATCTGAATGGACGAAGGCTGTCCCAGATGAAGAGGAGAGAGATTCCATTGTACAGGAGAAGAATTGGGGTGGTCTCACAGGATATGCGGCTGTTGGAGGATAAAACAGTATACGAGAATGTAGAAATCGTAAAGCGGGCAGTCGGAGCGGAGAACAGTACGATTCGGGTTCAGGTAGCCATGGCATTGAAGAGTGTAGGGCTGGACAATGCCTATCAAAGGTATCCGTCAGAGCTATCCGGAGGACAGCAACAGCGGGTATGCATTGCAAGGGCGATTGTAAACCATCCGGAATTGCTGATCGCAGATGAACCGACCGGTAATCTGGATCCCGACAGTGCGATGGAGATTATGGAATTGTTAGAGGGATTTCACAGACAGGGTATGACACTGCTGGTAGCAACACATGACAGGGAGGTTCTGCAGAAATACCCATATTTACGGATCTCAGTGGGAAAATTGGCAGATGAGGAAGAAAAACGATGATTAGAACAATGGTAGTTGATGCTGTAATTGAGAATCTGTATTCTATACTGGATATCGTGGATGAGGAATTGTCAGGGATAAATCCGGATCAGACATTGCTGGCAGATATTCATGTGTGCGTGGAGGAAATATTTGTAAATATTGCTTCGTATGCTTACAGTGATACAACAGGACAGGTTAGAATAGAATTAGAAGTGACAGAGGATATTTTCCGGATGCTTTTTTGTGATTCCGGGTGCCCATATAACCCACTGGAAAAATCTGCTCCGGATATAACACTTTCGGCATCAGAGCGGAGCATTGGTGGGTTGGGGATATTTATGGTAAAAGAAATGATGGATACTGTGACATATGAGTATAAGGAGAATAAGAATTGGCTGTACATAATGAAAAACATAAGACAAAAAAAATAGTGATTTCAGCATTGGTTCTGATATGTATATTTCTTTTTTCCTTTATGAATAGAGATGTATTTCAGATTCCTCCATTTCAGAATGCCTATGTATTTGCCGGACCATCAAATATATTCATGGGCAAGAATGGAAATCTTTACCTGATTGATAAGGCAAAGAAGAAGATCGTGATAGCAGATTCAGAAGCTGACTATATTGGTGAGTTAAATGGCGGTTCCTTAACGGATGCATTCTACTATGCCTCCTTGGTATGTGATGATGCAGATGGAAATATCTATGTTGCAGATGTTGTATATAGTGGCAGGGGAACACAACTGGGTGCAGAAAGGATTCTTAAATTTGATGCAGAGGGGAAGTATGTGGATGTCCTCTTTGAACAGACCTATGAAGAGGCAGAAGCACCCTTTCAATATGGAAATATTGTTGAACTGAAGGAAACGGATGGAGAGTTACAGTTTCTGCTTCTCAGAGATGGTGCCATCGACCAGTATACCCTGTCAGTATCGGGCGGCAATCCGGATGTGGTGCGTTGGGATACGGATTATGATTTCAGTGATGTCGCATATGATAGTGTGCAGAACCGGATGATTATTACCACCAGACAGGGTGATATGCTTGCCTTAGATAAGGATGGAAAGGAAGAAGTTTTATTTCAAGGGAGTGGAACTGAGATTCCATGGAATGTGACAGTTGATAACTATGGACAGATTTATTTTACGGAGCTGACATCCGGAGGTGTTTATGAGTGGCAGGCTTCTGGGGTTCAGGAGCTGGTAAAATCCGACTATAGTTATTACACTGTACAGTTGGATGACACGGAAAGACTGGTTACTACAGATTATAGCGGAATCTGCATTTATGAGAATGGGGAATCGGAATACTTAGACCGGTTCGGTATACGAAATCTTCCATATCGCTATATGGTATGGATGCTTGCGGTAGCCGGAGTGATTTATTTGCTTTATCTGATGATTAAGTTGTTGATTTATTTGATCAGGAAGGCGGATAAACCGGAGCAGGTAATTCGTATCACCATGATTTTGGCTGCCTCCATTCTGTGTTCAGTTACAATTATTGCCATGCTTTGGGATTCAATGAGTAAAAATCAGAAGGACACGATGCTTCAGGAATTGACACTTTTTGCAACCATGATGGCGGAGGAGATAGATGGTGATAAGGTTTGCCGGATTTCACAGGCAGATGATTATAAGAGTGATCTGTATAATGAGATCAAAGAACCGCTGGATCAGATGATAAATACCGGATATGAGGTTGGGACGTACTATTACTATATATTATATTTTAATGATGGAGTTTCCTTCGATGCCTGTATGGATTATGAGGAGACCATGACCATTAAATATCCCGCTTATGAGTGGGGAGATAATATTTATACGGAATGCATAGTTGACCGGGAGATGAAACAGTCTCCGGGAGAGGCGAGTGCATATGGCACATGGACGTTTGTATTAGAGCCTATTATGGATACGGAAGGAAATGCCGTTGCACTGCTTGAGGTTGGAACAAATATGGATGAAATTGAACGCCAGCAGCGAGAACTGTTTGTACAGGTATTATTCACAACGGGAACTGCAGTTATCGTAATTATCATGCTCTTAATGGAAATTCTGTTTTTGCTGGGAGACCGGAAGGCAGCAAAGGAAGATCCTGCCAATCTGACGCAGTATGCACCGGTTCGTATGACGATTTTTCTTCTGTATCTGGCAGATTCCCTGCAGGATGCATTTATTGTTCAATTATGCTATCGCCTATATGATGATTCGTTACCGATATCGAAAGGCATTGCATGCTCGCTTCCGATATCGGCAGAGCTGTTCATGGCGGCAGTTTTCTCATTGGTTGCAGGACGGATTGTGTCGAAGACCGGAACAAAACGGAATCTGGTAATGGGTACTATATTCTGCATGACAGGGTTCTTGCTATGTGGTGTATGGAGCAGTTACTATATGCTTCTGATCGGTAAGATTTTGGTTGGAACAGGAATGGGGATCGTCTATGTAGCAACGAATACACTGGCAGCAAAAGGACGCAGTGAGGAAGAATGCGGTAAAGCGTTTGCAGGCATATCTGCAGGAGTTTTATCCGGTATTACGGTTGGTGATGGTCTCGGATCTATTATACTCTCCTTTGCATCCTACAGAGTGGTGTACATTGTAGGAGGAATTATAATGCTGGTAGCATTGTTGTTAATGCTTCGCAGCCGGGATATGCGGTCATCTGTAGAGAAGGAACGATCAGCGATCCGGTTCCCGAAGTTTCTGCTTAACTGGAGGGTACTTCCGTTCTTTCTGCTTCTGCTGTTGCCTTTTATGATCATGCTGTCCTATCGGGAATACTTTTTCCCACTTTTTGCAGAAGAAAACGGTATGAATGAAGTTGCAATTGGACGTTTATTTCTGATATGTGGGCTGATTGTCATTTATATTGGACCGGTGCTTGGGGAATTTCTGATTCACAGGTTGGGAAGCAGACGGTCAGTTATACTTGCAAGCTCTATGATGTTTGCAAATGTAGTGATATTTATGATATATCCGACCTTTGCTTCGGCAGTTATCGGCGTGATTATTTTATCCATTAATATATCATTTGCATATACCTGTCAGTATGCATATTTTGTATCTCTTCCGGAATGTGACGGCTATGGAGAAGGAAATGCAATGGGAGTCTATTCAATGATTGAAAATGTAGGTCAGACGGCTGGTCCGCTGATATTTGGTGCTGCTATGGTGCTGGGCTATCGAATTGGAATTATAATTGTTGGCATTGGGTTCGGTGCATTGTTGCTCCTTTTTCTATTTACACTGTTTACCGGAAGGAAGTTGGCAGATAAAGGATTGTAGACAAGGGATTAAGGAATGATAGAAACAAAGGAGAATGAGCAAGAGATTATGGTTGAGTATTCACGAATTACAATAGATGATTTACAGATGGTTATGAATATGTATGAGACATATCTGAATAGCGGTGAATTTATGGAGGCTCATATACGAGAGGGAATTGAAAATCCCTGCTTTGTTGGTTATAAGGCGATGGAGAACGGAAGAATGGTTGGCATGATGACCGGCCGCGGAGGTCTTGATTTTACATATCCGCATCCGGAACTGGAAGCAATGATTCGAAAGAGATTTCGGGGAGAACAGATCTATTCACCGGATTCGCTGACGGTTATTGATGATTATCGGGGAACCGATGTTGGATTTAAGCTGGGGCATATGGTATTAGAGGATATTTATAAAAAGGGATACCGTCTGCTGGTCAGTGAGCTCTGGATATATCCGGATGGGCATGTGCCGGCTGATCATATCCTGAGAAACTGGGGAACTGTGGTATATGAAGAGAATATTGACCTTTTTTATAAAGATCTTCATAAATATAAGATGAAATGTCCGATTTGCGGAGAACACTGTACATGTGGTGCCAGGATCCTGATTGTGAAAATATCGGAAGAGTCAATACGGAAGAATCATTATATAAAAGAAAATAGGGAGATATAGGAGGAACGAAACTTGAAAAAAGAAAGAACCAAGAAGCTGGGAACAAAAATAGTAAGAGTAGTTGTACTCATGGTATTGCTGTTAGGCCTTACATTGGTAACCTTTAGTTTCTTTTCATTCCGAAAGACATTTCGAAATGTATATTCAAATAAGGCGGAAAATAGTGTCCGTATGATTGCGGACATGATAGACGGTGACCGGATGGAAGATTATGCGCATACCTTAGAGAAGGATGCTTATTATGAGGAGTTAGAACAGTTATTCTCTGCATTAAAGAGGGATAGCGGAGCATCGTATCTGTATTTGTTCTATCCGGAGGAGGATTCTTTTATATATATTCTGGATGCATATTATGAAGGGGATGGCAGGGATAAGATTAGTGCATTAGGAGACAGGTACGAATATAAGGAAATGGAATACGAATATCTGGTGCCGGATGTGCAGCAGAAGAAAGCATCTACGGAGCTGATTCTGGGACAGGACGTTGGCTTTGGAACCAGTGTATCTGCTTGGGCACCGGTTCTGAACTCAAACGGAGAATTGGTAGCTATGGTTGAGATCGACTACAAGATGACGGTTGTAGAGAATGACATGAAGAATTATGTAATTTTCTTTATTTGCTTTACTCTTGCCGGTATTGTAATTATTCTGTTGGTAGTGTTGATGTATATCCGCAGGGTACTTTCGAAGCCGCTGAGCGACATTACAGAAATTATAGAGTCCTTTAAAGATGGAGAGTTCCGCATAGAAGGCAGAAAGATAGAGACCGGGGACGAGATACAGAATGTATATGAGACTTTCGTACGGATGGTCGAAAAGATTAATGACTATGTGGAAAACATTACAAGAATTAATGCTGAAAAGGGACGAATTGAGACCGAGCTGAATGTGGCAACCCAGATTCAGGCAGATATGCTGCCGAATATATTCCCGGCATTTCCGGAAAGAAAGGAAATAGATATCTTTGCAACGATGCGCCCGGCAAAAGAAGTAGGTGGTGATTTTTACGACTTTTTCCTGGTGGATGATATGCATCTTGCATTTCTGATTGCAGATGTATCTGGAAAAGGTGTGCCGGCGGCATTGTTTATGGTGATTGCAAAGACGATTATAAAGAACCATGTAAGCATGGGAACACCGGTCAACAAGGTATTTGAACGTACGAATAATCAATTGTGCGAGGGAAATCAGGAAGGCTTCTTTGTGACTGCATGGCTGGGCATTCTGAATATGCAGACTGGCACACTGGAATATGTCAATGCCGGACATAATCCACCGATCATCATGAGGAAAGATGGCTGTGAATGGAATGACTGTGTGCCGGGACTTGTGCTGGCAGCAATGGAGGATATGTCATATACTAAATATGAAATGCAGTTAGAACCGGGTGATAGAATCCTGCTGTATACGGATGGTGTGCCGGAATCTATCAATACCGAAACACAGGCATATGGTGAGGAAAAGCTGATTGAGGAATATGAACATACACGCAGTCTTTCTGTGGAAGAGGGAGTCCGGTACATTCAGCGGAGTGTTGATATGTTTGCTGGTGATGAGGAACAGTTTGATGATATAACGCTGCTTATGCTGGAATATGAAGGCATATAAAAATCCGCATACACTGGAAGATATTGGAAACAGTCTGGTCAGGATTGAGAAGAGTTACAACGGTATGATGGTGTTTGAAGAAGATGAATAATGGTATGAGGTGACAGCATGAGTGAAAAAGGAAAATTTACCGAGGAATTAAAGACAGAACCTTTTCAAAGCTATGATGAGTATATGGATTATATTTTTGCCTGCTGTAATGCAGCACTGGCAGGGCATATACGGGAGCTGAAAAGGAAATATGTTGCCGGTCAGGGTGGATATAAGAATGTGATGTATCCGGATATTGAGATAGCGTCTAATCTATGTGAAGATAAGATACAGGAATTTGAACTTTCTGAATATGATGGAAAACAGGGAGGGGCAGAAGGCGGAGATGTAGAAGAATTACCGCTCGAGATAGATGCAGAGCTGATGGCTATGCTGCAGGGATTTTCACAATCACTGGAAGAGTCTTCTGACGATGAAGGTTCGATAGAGGATATGAGTGTGGATGAAATGCTTTCTTTTATTGATGAGAGAGTAGCGGTGACGAATACAGAAGGAAAACTGAAACTGCCATTCTATGAATTGTGTAAAAAGCTGTCGTTGGAACATTTCTCTATTTTTGCATTGGCTTGCGCATTGCTGGCATCGACACAGACGAGTTATGCGTCTGTATTTCAGATTGCAAATGAAAATGGTGGTCAGACAACGCCTACGATTGAGTCTGCCGCAAGACTTTTCTTTGGCCGTAATTATTCTGTAACTACTGCATACAGTGAAATGTCCATTTGCCTGGAGCAGCTGCTTCCGGTTCTGGATCTTCGTGTGAACTCGCAAATGCCGTTCTCGACACTGATTACACTGGATAAGCGAATGCTTGATTATCTGTTCGGAAGAAATCCATTCCGATTGGATGAAAATTACAGTCGGTTTATAAAAATGCTGACGGATGATCGAAAGCTGGATCCGATCATGGCAAATGAAGCCATATTGGATGCGATGAAGATTGCATACGGGCAGGGGATAAGGATCATAGCGTATTCCGGGGATGAAGGAAGCGGAAGAAAATTCTTTGTAAAGCATTTCTGTAAGGAAAAGAATATGAAAGCAGTTATGATTAACTGTAAGAAGCTGTTTACGTATGATTTCGGATATGTAGAAAAAGCATTATGGGCAGCGGTTCGGGAATGTATATTTATGAATGCCTGCTGTGTATTGGATGAACTCACATATCGTGAGGAAGAGAAGGAAAGATTTTTCGGATATATGGATCTGGCATTCGGGAAATTAGTAGAGCGAGATATTCCGGTTTTTACGATCAGTCGCGAAAAGCTGAATCTGAAGGAAGTCACAATGGAAGAATATGTAGACTTTGATCTGTCGGCACCGGACAATGAAGAACGGCAGAAGTGCTGGGAGTATTATGCAAAGGACTATGAGCTGGCAGAGGATTGTGATCTGCTGGAAATGACGGTTAAGTTTATATTTACACCCGGTAAGGTGGCAGATGCCCTGAAGCATGCAAGAACGCTGGCAACGATGGAGAAGTTGGATAAAATACCAAGAGCACTTCTTTTTAAAGGATGTAATGCACAGATGTCCTCCGAGCTGTCACAGAAAGCAACCAGAGTAGAGGCAAAGTTTGGATTTGATGATATCGTAATGAATGCGGATCAGCGCGAGACCATTACACATGTGATTGAACAAATGAACTTCAAGAAACAGGTATATGAGAAGTGGAACTATGTGAAGAAATATCCATATGGACGTGGGTTAACGGTTCTGTTGTTCGGAGCTCCCGGTACCGGTAAATCCATGATGGCACAGGTACTGGCCCATGAGCTGAATCTGGAGTTATACCGGGTGGATATTTCCAAGGTTGTAGATAAATATGTTGGTGAGACAGAGAAATCTCTGTCCATGATATTCCGGGAAGCAAAGAAATGCAATGTCGTATTGTTCTTTGACGAATGTGATACTATTTTTGCGAAGCGTTCAGATGACGGTGGCAGTAATCAGGCATCGGCGAATAATAAGACCGCCTTATTGCTTCAGGAAATGGAAGCCTATGACGGAGTCTGTGTACTGGCAACAAATTATAAGCACAATATTGACCCGGCATTCTTTCGTAGAATGAAATATATTGTTGAATTCCAGTTTCCAGATCCGGATACGAGAGAAATGCTGTGGCGGACAACCATTCCGAAGACAACACCTCTGAACGAAGATGTTGATATTCGGTTTCTGGCAGAGCGGTTTGAATTTGCAGGTGGTAATATCAAGAACTGCATACTGAATGCCGCATTTCTGGCAGCGGCAGATGGGGATGGAGAAGAGGTCTGTATGAGACATTATCTGCAGGCAATCAAATATGAATTTGTTAAGACCGGTAAGGTATTTACGAAAGCAGATTTTGAACCATATGCATATATGGTTGGGCTTGGAGAGAATCCCGATGAGATGGACGATTATTTTTAATGAATGGTAAGAGACTTTTGGAGGAAAAAGTATGGATGATATCATGTTTGAAAATGAAATATCGGATTTGGATTTTGAAATGAGTGAGTTTGATGAGGATTATCAGGACTATATGCGTGAACGGCAGATTGCGGAAGCAGAGTTTATGGATGGAGAGCTTACGCAGGATAAACGCCTGTATGAAATTATGGGTAATGCACGTTCCGGCATGCAGAATTTATCTTCGGAGAAGCTGCGGCGTGTAGTGCGATTAAACGGATACAGACGGTTGCCTAAGGAAATAAAGTCTCTGTTAGGATTGCTGGAAGCATATGAAACGATATTGCAGGAATCCAGACGAAATAATCCGGATCCAGTAATGCTGACAAATGTTTTGTTTGAAATTCAGAGCGCCTGTCGGGGTGCAGCTATGATAAGCCACAATGATGATATGGATAAGCTCATTCAGGGAATCGTATCAGATTCCGGAAGATTGCTGGCAGGGGTATATGATATGAAGCAGGACAGCGCATATATACCAACAGCGGAAGCAGTGAATTTAAAAGGCGGACATGCGGATAAGCAGGCGCAGATCGAATTCGATAAGTCCAATAGAGTAACGGATACGTCCAGACAGAATTATGAGGTATCAGATGATGGATTCAGTCAGTATAAGATTATGAGTTATGCAACTGCAGATGCTATGGCGAAGCAGAATAACCATAATCTCAGCTCTGACAGTGCGAAAAGTAAAGAAGAACACATATATATGAGTCAGTCATATGGCAGAGAATTTGGTTATGTAAATACATCAAATGCGTCCAGTATCAATGCGTATCTTCGAGGGGAGAGCCCAAGACAAATTGAACAGAACATTCAGAGGTTCAGACCGGATTTTCAGCTCGAAGACAACTGGGAGGATGAAATTAAAAAAACGATTGGTGCCATGGATAATGCAGCAGAGCAGAATCAGCTGGATGACAATTATAAATTCTATCGGATGCTTCGATCCGAATATGTTTCTTCAGTTCTGGGACTGGGAGATTTTATTGAAAATGGAACAGAAATACGTCCGGATGTTGTTCATGCAATCCAGAAGAAAGCAGGAACCATAATAACAGATAAGAGCTATATGTCGGTCGGATTTAATGCAGATATCCAATTTGCAGGCTCTCCGATCATGCTTACGCTGCTATGTGATAAAGGAACAAAAGTATTTGCTACAGATAATCTTCCGGAGTCTGAATTAATATTAGGACGGAATACAAGCTATATGATCGTAGGAGCACGCTGGTACGGAAAAAATAAGAAGAATGTACCGGTAAGTGCGAATAACGGAATGCAGAAGTATTCCGGACTGGAGATATTTGCAAAGGTACTGGGAACCGGCGAAGAACCTGAGGAACTGGAACGATATGATACGATCAGGGATCAACTGAAAACATCCGGGAAAAAGGGTGAAAAAGAAAATAGCTTAGGGTTTCAGCAGTTTCTTGAAACGTTGGACAATGTGGAAAATGCATTGGATGCATCGGTTGATACAGACAGCTATGATACAGAATATGCGAAAATATCAAAGGCATATCAGCAGATATTTGCAAAGGGACAGGATTATTTAAATACACATAAGATGACACTTTCTATACAGGGAAGAAAGAGAAAAGCAAAGATACGGGAAGCGATTATGCTCTGTGCACGTGATTATGATATTCTGCAGACCAGAGGCATGGATATCCTTGCAGGTAATGTAAGGAAAACATGGAGAATGCTTCTCCATACATATAATGGGAAAGCTATATCGGATAGTCCGGCAACAAAGAATGCAGTCCGGATGACACTGGAAGCATTGAGTAATGTAATTGCAGGGGATGCTCAGATTATGTCCTCTGAGCAGTTTGAAACCTATATTAAACGGGCAAACGGAACGGAAGTCATACCGTCAGATATTGACGAATTGCTGATGTTTATGAAAGCATATGAACGAAATACGGCTGCCCACCAGGCAGATGCGACAAAGAATAACATTCTTGGAATTAAGTCCATGCAATTATTGGGTGAGAAATGCCTGGAGGTTCGTAATCACTACAGCTCACATAGTAATGTATATAAGGCGATCGTGACATTGGAACAGCAGGCTGCGCGCAGAATCCGACAGCTTGCTACGGTAGATGATGCACAAGTCGTTATGGGTCAGATAAACGGGACTACAACACAGGATAAACATGCATGGCAAGTAATTGCAACCGGTGAGTTCAGTGAATATGGATACCTGACGAATCAGGAAGCTAAAGAGATGGCGGAAAAAAACAAATATAATGAGAAGGATTATGTCCGACAGCTATATGGAAGATATAAGGGGCAATGGTATGATGGAGAAGGACGGGATCATGGGTATATCCGTACAAATAATTCTTTTGATATTAATCAGTATCTGCGGCAGAATCGTAAGCTGAGAAAACCGCAGACAGAAAAGGAAAAACGGATGCAGACCACTATTCGCAATCTGCAGAATGCATCTCAGATAAATGAGATTCCGCGAAAAATCCGTGCACACAGAATGTTAAATACTCCTTATTTGCAGTATCAGCTGGGGATATCTGAAGAGTTATTGGGAAGCCTGGACAGAAATCAGCAGGAGATCATGCGACAGATTAATAAGAAGGCTGGTACGATTATTCGCGAGGATGGATTTATGTGTGTGGGTTATAATGTTGATTTTATGTTTGCCCAGGCACCGCTTATGCTGACCTTATTATGTGATGCCGGTACGAAGTGTATGGCAACACTTAATTATGGTGAGAGTGAGCTGATTTTTGGAAGAGGTACGAAGTATATGATTATCGGCGCTGTTGCACATGGAAATGAACATATGAATGTGCCGATATCAAATTTAAAAAATATGAATGATGAGGATGCCTTGATGGATCCGGAGTCTGGTGTTTATCGTGGCCTTGAGATTATCGTAAAAATTATTCCGTGACGGGAAGATGCAAAGCATATAAAACAGGAAATTCCAGGAACCATAAAAGGAGGAACAGGATATGGAAAAGGATACGATTGACCGTATGACAGATGATGGAAGCAGTGCTGTGATCATTCACTCACCACAGTGTGTAGATTGCAGATATAATCAGGGTCTCATGAACTGTGAGGCATTGGTGGTGAAGCCGGAGAAATATGTGATGAATCAGGAGATATGTCCGATGTATGAGAAGGAGAGCTAATGGAACTGAAGTTTTCAAAAATGAATCAGCCGTATCGGAATAATCGGGAGATGATTGAGGATTACAAAGTCTTGATATCTACTGTATTAGATGCATATCAGACAGACCCGATTTTGTGGAATGCAGATGATTTGTCTGATCATACGAAGGCATCGAGGGTGTTTGCGGAGCTTCGGGAGGCAACCGATGAGATTCTGCAATGGATAGCTGCCAGAGAGGCTGCAACGAAGGAAGATATGCCACCATTTCAGACCGTGATGGAACGGTGCGGCTTGGATAAAACCGAACAGCTGATAGTTATATTTCTGTTGATGCCGGAAATATCTGTAAGCTGTAATAAGTTTTATAATATGATTCTGCTGAAACGGAGAGAAAATTATATAACGGTAGGCTTTCTGTATGAATTGCTTCAATATGTGAAAGAAATTACAGCATATGAGTTGTTAGAGTATTTTCAGCCGGATCGTTTGCTTGCAAAATATTGTATAGAAGCGGGAGCAGACAAGGAATTGATGAATTTCAATACGCCGGTTCAGTTAAGAACGAATTTTATACAGTATGCATCCGGTCAGGAAGCAATGTCAAATGAAAGAAATCGTGCATTCTATTATATAAGTGAAGAAAAGGAAATTTATGCCTTTGATGATTATGTAGAACGTTTTGAACGCATTATCCGTTATGGAGAACGGAATGGAGCAGTAGTTATTTTAAAGGGAAAGACCTGTAGTGGACGCAGAAGCTGCCTATACAAGCTCGGCACCAGGCTGGGAAGGAGACTGTTATATATAGATTTTGATAGGATGTGTCAGGCGGGTCAGAAGGAATATCAGCATCTCAGGAACTTAATCTTCACGGAGATCAGGCTTCAGGAGCCGATATTGTATGTCAGCGGAAGGAAAACTGCGGAGAATAAAAAGTACAGAATTGCAGACCTTATTTCAGAGATGCTGGAATATGCGAAGGTGGTGTTTACATCCTTTGAACCGGGAGAGCTTGCCGGAATGCGAGCTCCTTATATTTTGTTTGATCTGGGAGAAGAGAACCTGTTGCGCCGGAAGAAAATATGGGATGGTATGATGTCAGAATATCCGGTAGAGAAACAGGTGTCGTCCGTTCAGATGGCGTCGAAATATAATCTTGTGGCCGGAGATATCCGCAGAGTATTTGAAATGGCAGATTTCTTTCGGCTGATGGAAGATGCAGAGCTTATACATAAGGAGTATCTGGAGAAGGCAATTTATGAGACCGGAAGTATTGATTTCCAGGGACTTGCTACAAGAATCCCGGCAGTGTTTGCCTGGTCGGATATTGAACTGGGAGATGCGGCACTTCGAACGTTAAAGCTGATATGTGCCAGAATCGATTTGCAATATCAGGTAGGGGAGATTGCCGGTCTGAATAAAAAGCTGGCATATGGCAAGGGCGTCAGTATCTTGTTCTATGGTGCACCGGGTACCGGAAAGACCATGTGTGCACAAGTGCTTGCAAAGGAGCTGGGGATGGAGCTGTATCGGGTAGATCTGAGTCAGATGGTCAGCAAATACATTGGGGAGACAGAGAAGAATCTGGGACGTGTCTTTGACGAGGCTAAAAAGGGGAATACCATTCTGTTCTTTGATGAAGCGGATTCGTTATTTTCCAGACGTACAGATGTGACGGATGTGAAAGATAAGTATTCCAATACAGAGGTTTCATTTCTTCTTCAGAAAATGGAGGAATATTCGGGAATTACAATCCTGGCAACGAATCTGTTACAGAATTTTGACCCGGCAATCCTTCGGAGATTGACATACAGTATTAGATTTGAACAACCGAATGAGCAGACACGTCTGGAGCTCTGGAATAAGATCCTGCCACAGACGGTTCAATTTTCAGAAGCTTTGGATATTGGATATTTTGCAGAGAAGTTTGAATTGTCGGGAAGTAATATCAAAGCAATTTTATACAATGCAGCCTATATGGCTGCGGTGCAGATGCAGGCGGATAAGCAGCTGGATAGTATAATCATGATACAACCGGTGCATCTGGTAAAGGCACTGCAGATGGAGTATGACAAGCTTGGCATGTATCTGCAACGGAGTGATCTGGGGGTGTACGGAGATTGCCTGAATGGATAGCGGCTGATAAGAGAGAATTTGTATATTTTGTGTAAAAAAAAGGAAAAAATAATAAAAAATACACAAAAATACAAAAGAAAATGAAAGAAATAACAGGGATAAGGCATAAAAACACTTGCGATACAGTAAATTTGCAAAAAAAGGCGAAAAAAATGGAATGAAATTTGTGAAAATGCATAAAAACCATTTCCAAAATCGAATCCAGGTGTTATAATAAACCTATCATGCGCAAAGGGGTGACGACATATGATTAAGAAGGAAATGATAGCGATGCTTCTGGCAGGTGGTCAGGGTAGTCGGTTGGGTGTTTTGACATCAAAGTTAGCCAAGCCTGCAGTTGCGTTCGGTGGGAAGTATAAGATTATCGATTTTCCGCTTAGTAACTGTATTAATTCAGGCGTGGACACTGTCGGTGTACTTACACAGTACCGTCCGCTCAGACTTAATCAGCATATTGGAATAGGTATGTCATGGGATTTGGATCGTAATATTGGTGGTGTTACCGTATTGCCTCCATATGAGAAGAGTACAGACAGCTCCTGGTATACAGGAACTGCAAATGCGATTTATCAGAATCTGGAGTTTATGGAATATTATAATCCGGATTATGTCCTGATACTTTCTGGTGACCATATTTATAAGATGGATTACGAGGTAATGCTGGATTACCATAAGGCCAGCAAGGCAGCAGTTACATTGGCAACTTATGAGGTGCCGATGGAGGAAGCCAGCCGGTTTGGTGTGGTTATTACAGATGACGAGGGCTGCATTCAGGAGTTTGAAGAGAAGCCGGAGCATCCTCGAAGCAATAAAGCGTCTATGGGTATTTACATCTTTAACTGGAAGGTATTGAAGAATGCACTTCAGGTTATGAAAGATGTTCCATCCTGTGACTTTGGTAAGCATATTATTCCTTACTGCCATGAGCAGGGCGAGAGAATCTGTGCATATGACTTTAAGGGCTACTGGAAGGATGTAGGAACCCTTGGTTCATATTGGGAAGCAAATATGGAACTGGTAGATATTATTCCGGAGTTTAACTTATATGAAGAATTCTGGAGAATCTACACCAAGAGTGATGCATTACCACCACAGTACATAGCAGATTCTGCAAAGGTAGGAAAGTGTATTATCGGAGAGGGTACCGAGGTTTACGGCGAAGTAGAACATTCGGTTATCGGCTCTGCAGTTACAATCGGAGAAGGCGCGGTTGTCAGGGATTCCATTATCATGAACGGAGCAGTCATTGGTAAGAACTGCGTGATTGATAAAGCCATCATTGCTGAAAATACCGTGATCGGAGACGGAGCGGTTCTTGGTGTCGGCGAGTACGCACCGAGCGAGTACAATCCGAAGGTATATGCATTTGACCTTGTTACCATTGGTGAGAAATCAGTGATTCCTCCAAACGTTAAGATTGGAAAGAATACTGCAATCTTCGGCGAGACAACTCCTGAAGATTATCCGAATGGCGAGCTGAAGAGTGGCGGAAGTTTGATAAAGGTAGGTGATTTGGCATGAGAGCAATCGGTATCATTTTAGCAGGTGGTAACAGCAACCGTATGGGCGGTTTATCTGCAAAGAGAGCAGTCGCAGCGATGCCTATGGCAGGAAGTTATCGAAGCATTGACTTCTCTTTGAGTAATATGACGAATTCACATATTCAGAAGGTTGCAGTTTTTACACAGTATAATTCACGTTCATTAAATGAACACCTGAATTCCTCTAAGTGGTGGGATTTTGGAAGAAAGCAGGGTGGTCTGTATGTATTTACACCAACCATTACGACCACTAACAGCTATTGGTATAAGGGTACTGCAGATGCACTGTATCAGAACATCAGTTTTTTGAAAAACAGCCATGAACCGTATGTAGTAATCGCTTCCGGTGATGGTATTTATAAGCTGGACTACAATAAGGTTCTGGAAGAGCATATTGCGACCGGTGCTGATATCAGTATCGTATGCAAGGAGATTAATCCGGAAGAGGATGACATCAGTCGTTTTGGTGTGGTAACTCTGAATAATGACGGATGGGTAATGAACTTTGAGGAGAAGCCACTGGTAGCACAGAGTAATCTGGCATCCATCGGTGTTTATGTGATCAGAAGAAGACAGCTGATCGAGCTTCTGGAGAGCTGTGCAAAGGAAGGACGTACAGACTTCGTTAAGGATATTCTGGTTCGTTATAAGGATGTTAAGAAGATTCATGGTTATAAGATGGATTCCTTCTGGAGCAATATCGGAAGTATTGAGTCATACTATAAGACCAATATGAAATTTCTGAACAAGAATACACGGGATTATTTCTTCCGGACACATCCGGATGTATATACAAAGGTAGAAGATCTTCCGCCTGCCAAATACAATGGGGATGCCGTGGTAAAGAACAGTTTGGTTGCCAGCGGTTGTATTATCAATGGTACAATTGAAAACTCTGTATTATTTAAGAAGGTATACGTTGGAAATAATTGTGTCATTAAGAATTCTATTATTTTGAATGATGTACATATTGGGGATAATTCATATATAGAGAATTGTATTATTGAAAGCAGAGACACCTTGCGGGCAAACACTGAGTACATTGGTGAGCCGGATAAGATTAAAGTAGTAGTTGAAAATAACTTCAGATATACACTGTAGGCATTTTCGGTACGGGGACTAGGTTACATAGGGGGTTATCAGATGAAGATTACGGACGTACGAGTACGCAAAGTAGCAAAAGAAGGTAAGATGAAGGCAGTGGTATCGATTACAATTGATGACGAGTTTGTTGTACATGATATCAAGGTCATCGAAGGTGAAAAGGGGCTGTTTATTGCAATGCCGAGCCGGAAGGCTGTGGATGGAGAATATCGGGATATTGCGCATCCGATCAATTCTGCAACCAGAGATCATATTCAGAATCTGATTCTGGATGCCTATGAGAAAGCATTAGAAGAAACAGACGAATTGTAAACTTCATGAAAAAGAGCTATGCAGCTATATGGGTAGATGCATAGCTCTTTTTGTATGTGTTGAAGAAAAGGGAAGTATTTAATAAATATTAAATAAAATGAAAAATCTTGCAGAATAAATGCGCGTGGTTCATAATAGAATATAGACTGCAATTTGATGCGTAAGAAGAGAAAACAGGAGGAGCTTATAAAATGCCCAAGTTTAGCGTAAAAAAGCCATATACCGTTCTGGTGGGAGTCATAGCATTGCTGGTATTTGGTTTTGTAACATTCAGTAAGTTATCAACAGATCTGCTTCCGGAGATGGAACTGCCGTATGTTGTAGTAATTACAACCTATCCCGGTGCAGCGCCGGAACGTGTGGAGAGTCAGGTGACGGAGGTGCTGGAGTCATCACTGGGAACGGTGAATGGTGTAGAGAATCTGACCAGTACATCCAGTGAGAATTACAGTATGCTGACACTGGAGTTTTCAGAGGGAACCAATATGGACAGTGCTATGATAGATCTGTCAACAGCCCTTGATCAGGTGACACTCCCGGATAAATGCGGAAAGCCGATGCTGTTGGAGATATCCATGGATATGATGCCGACCATGCAGGTGACGGTGGATTATGATGATATGGACATTTATGAGCTGAGTGAATTCGCGGATAATACACTGATCCCATATCTGGAAAGACAGACCGGTGTTGCCAGTGTTACCGGTATGGGTCTGGTAGACGAGATGGTAGAGGTTCGTCTGGATAAAGAGAAGGTAGATGATTTAAATGATCGGCTGGCGGCACATGTCGATGATTCGCTGGCGGAAGCAAAGGATAAATTAGACAGTGCCAGTGCGGAGCTGAACAGTGCACAGAGCAAGATAGATGAAGGAAAGAAGACCTTGGAGGACCAGCAGAACAGTACATCTTCGGAGCTGGCAAAGGGGAGCCAGATGCTGGATGAGGCAATGGCGACCAGAGCTGCCTACAGTGCACAGCTGACCAGCCTTCAGGCAAGCAAGGCGGCATTACAGGCTGAGCAGAAGGCATATGAGGATGCGAAGATTGAAGAAACCTATGCACAGCTGAACACCATGTTTGATGGAATCCACACAGTGGCGGAAAGCATGGGAAAGGGCGATACCGTTCCGACAGATATTGTGGATGCTTATACACATCCGGAGAAGCTGCAGGCATTTGTTCAGATGCTGGAGCAGTTGAAGGCTATGCAGGGCATGCCGGGTGTCCCGGAAATCTCCGACGCACAGCTGGAACAGATGAAGGGACTGACAGCAGACAGTCTGAAACAGATCGATACCGCGCATAAGCGGATACCGGAGATCGCAGAAGCACTGAATAATCTGGAGATTGAGATTGCAGCCGCACAGGCGATTCTGGATAATGTAAATGCACAGACACAGCAGGCAGCAGACAGCTATGCAGCAATGGAAGAGGGAAAGATCTCTGCGGCAGCCGGATTCGGTGCGGCCAGTGCAGAGCTTTCGGCAGCACAGCAGGCATTGGATGACGGTAAGACAGAAATAGAGGATGCAAGGAAATCCTATGAGTCAGCCAAGGAAACAGCACTGAAAAATGCCAATCTGGACTCCTTATTAAGTCTGGATACATTATCAAACCTGATTTCGGCACAGAACTTCTCAATGCCGGCCGGCTATATTTATGAAGGGGATGCACAGTATCTGTTAAGAGTCGGAGATGAATTCGCAGATATGGATGAACTCCAGAATGCATTGCTTTGTGATATTGACGGAATCGGTGAAATCCGTCTGAAGGATGTAGCAGCGATCACCATGATTGATAATTCGGCAGACAGTTATGCCAAGGTAAACGGAAACGAGGCAATTATCCTGGCAATCTATAAAGCAAGTACAGCCGGAACGGCCAGTGTATCTGACCGGTGCAATGAGGCGATTGCAGATATGGTGGATGAGTATCCGGGCTTACATATTCTGAACCTGATGGATCAGGGCGAGTATATTGATATGATCATTAAGTCTGTACTTTCCAACCTGGTTGTAGGTGCGGTTCTGGCAATCATCATTCTGGCGATTTTCTTAAAGGATGCAAAGCCGACGATCGTAGTCGCATTCAGCATTCCGCTGAGTGTATTGTTTGCTATGGTGCTGATGTATTTCAGTGGCATGACGATGAATATCATATCGCTTTCGGGTCTGGCACTCGGTGTCGGTATGCTGGTAGATAATTCCATAGTTGTAATTGAGAACATCTACCGATTGAGAAACAAGGGAATCCCATCTGCCCGGGCGGCAGTTATGGGAGCGAATCAGGTGGCAGGTGCGATCATTGCATCTACCCTCACGACGATCTGTGTATTTCTTCCGATGGTGTTTGCAACCGGAATTGCGAAGCAGCTCCTGCCGGATATGGCATGGACGATCGCATTCAGTCTGGTTGCCAGTCTGATCGTGGCGTTGACTGTGGTACCGAGTATGAGTGCAACAGTCCTGAAGAATACAAAGACAAAATCCCATCGGTGGTTTGATGCTGTGATTCGTGGATATGAGAAAGCACTTCGTTTCTGCCTGAAGCGGAAATGGCTGCCGATCACACTGGCAGTGATATTACTGGCCGGTAGTGTGTTCCAGGCATTCCGGACCGGACTGGTGCTGATTCCTTCCATGGGAAGTAATCAGATGTCGGTTTCTATCACGACGGATCCGGATAATTCCGATCAGGAGAATTATGCACTTGCGGATGAGGCAATGGAGCGACTCATGGCGATCGATGGTGTAGAGACGGTCGGAGCAATGACCCAGAGTTCTATGAGCATTGCCAGCACCTCCGATGCAACGAATAGTTTCTATTTCTATATTCTGGTATCCGATAAGGCGGCAAAGAACAATGCTGCAGTCGGAAAGCAGATGGAGGATGCACTTGCGGATATGGATCTGCAGGATGTAAATGTATCTCTGTCCAACATGGATATGTCCAGTCTGATGGGCAGCGGTATGCAGGTGGATATCTATGGCTCGGATCTGGATGCTATGCTGCAGGTATCCGAGGATGTGAAAGGCATTCTGGAAGAAGTCGGCGGTATGGAGGATATTTCCAATGGACAGGAAGAGGGAGATACCCAGCTGAAGATTCTGGTGGATAAAGATAAGGCAATGGAATATAATCTGACGGTGGCGCAGATTTATGCGGAGATTGCCGGTTCCCTGACGACCGAGAATACAGCAACCACGCTGACAATGAATGGAAAAGATTATAATGTGATCGTGGTTGATGAGACTAATACGGTTGATAAGAACAATGTAATGGATTATGAGTTTGAGGTAAATACGACGGATGAGGCTGGTAACCAGACAACCGAGGAGCATAAGCTCAGTGAGTTTGCAAGCCTGGAGGAAAGCGAGAGTGTTGCATCGATCGGCCGTGAGAATCAGACACGGTATCTGAGTGTTACCGCAACAACGATGGATGGATATAATACGACACTTCTGGCAAGACAGGTACAGGATAAATTAGATCAGTATCAGACTCCGGATGGCATTACGATTAAGATCGGTGGTGAAAGTGAATCCGTGAATGATGCGTTAAAGGATATGCTTCTGATGATCCTGCTGGCAATCGTGCTGATCTATCTGGTTATGGTGGCACAGTTCCAGAATCTGGTTTCTCCGTTTATCGTATTGCTGACGATACCGCTTGCGTTTACGGGAGGTTTCCTGGCACTGCTGATCAGCGGGGAAGAGATCTCACTGATCTGTCTGATGGGCTTCCTGGTATTGTCCGGTGTCATTGTAAATAACGGTATTGTGTTTGTGGATTATGTAAATCAGCTTCGAATCGGCGGTATGGAGAAGCGGGAAGCACTGGTTGAAGCCGGCAAGACCCGTATGAGACCAATCCTGATGACTGCATTGACGACCATCCTTGCAATGTCTACCATGGCATTCAGTACCGATATGGCATCCCAGATGGGAAAGGGCATGTCGATCGTAGTCATCGGCGGTTTGACCTATGGTACATTAATGACATTGTTTATTGTTCCGGTATTTTATGATATTATTTACCGGAAGAAAGAAATGAAGGTCATAGATATCGGAGACGAGGAAACCCTGAAAGCAGATGAGGCTGCAATGGCAGAGGGAATCGGTGATGTGGATGTAGAAGAAGCATCGGAGAATCCGACAACAGAAAGCAATGGAGAGGATAGACATGAGTAAGTTAAAAGCAGTGATATTAGCAGCAGGAAAAGGCACCCGTATGAAATCGGATCTGCCAAAGGTGCTGCATGAAATCAACGGAAAGCCAATGGTAGAATATGTAATAGAAGCGGCAAGAGCGGCAGGTGCGGAAGAAATCTGTCTGGTGGTCGGACATAAGGCAGAAATGGTGAAGGAACGAGTGGGAGATGGCGTTACCTATGTACTGCAGGAGCAGCAGCTGGGTACCGGTCATGCGGTGAAATGTGCCATGGACTTTATCGGTACGGAGGGTGATACCATGATCCTGTGTGGAGACACGCCGATCATTACCGGTAAGACACTGGATGAACTGATCGCCTATCACCGGTTATATGATCTGAAGGTAACGGTGCTGTCAACGATTCTGGAGGATGCGACCGGATACGGAAGAATCGTGCGGGATGCAGAAGGGAATTTTCTGCGAATTGTGGAGCAGAAGGATGCCACACCGGAGGAGCAGGCAATCCGGGAAATCAATTCCGGCATGTATGTATTTCAGTCTGCGGCACTTTCAGACAGCCTGACGAAGCTGAAGAATGAGAATGCACAGAAGGAATACTATCTGACAGATACGATTGAGATCATTAACCGGGAGAATCAGACCGGCGGCATTGTTGTAGGAGCAATGGCTACGGAGAATGCGGATGAGACCCGTGGAGTGAATACAACGGAGCAGCTGGCAGAGGCAGCAGAGATCATAAATCACCGATAGGTAAGGAGGCATGAAAATGCCTCCCTTGTAATTTATCAGAAGCTGTGGTACATTTAACTGATGTAGGAAAACAGATGTAGCATGGATTAGAGACAGGATGATTCAGAAGGAGAACCCCGATATGAAGATCATTGCAGGACTTGGAAATCCGACGAAGGAATACGAAGGAACGAGACATAATATTGGATTTTCGGTGATAGACAAGCTGGCTGATAAATATAATATAAGTATGAACGAGAAGAAACACAAGGCAATCTGCGGAAAAGGAATGATCGAGGGTGAAAAGGTAATACTCTTAAAGCCACAGACCTATATGAACCTGAGTGGAGAAAGCGTTGTCGATGCAGTGAATTTCTATAAGGTAGCTCCGGAAGAGGATGTGATCATCATTTATGATGATATTGATCTGGATGTAGGAAAGCTGCGGATTCGGGCAAAGGGCAGTGCCGGTGGACATAACGGGATGAAGAATATTATTGCACATCTTGGAACACAGGTATTCCCGAGGATTCGGGTCGGAGTCGGTGCGAAGCCGAAGGACTGGGATCTGGCGGATTATGTACTGGGACGGTTTCCGAAAGAAGAGCTGCCGGAGATTGAGGCAGGACGGGAAACTGCCTGTGAAGCGGTGAAGATCATAGTTTCACAGGGAACAGAAGCAGCAATGAATCGAATAAATGGAAGGTAATCAAAATGAAAGCAATGACAGAGCCTGTTAAGGAGAGCAAGTCTTATCAGGCAATCTTGCAGGCGATGAACCGAAAAGGCTTTACAGCGGTATCTGGTTTGACAGATACCGCCTTTAGTTGTGCCATTCATTGTCTGGGAGCAGGAAAAAAATATCGACTGATCATCACATATGGAGAGCAGCGGGCAAAGCAGCTGGAAGAGAACTATCGCTTCTTTGACCGGAACGTGTATGTATATCCGGCTAAGGATGTGCTGTTCTACAGTGCGGATGTGCATGGAAATGCAATTGTCAGACAGCGGCTCGAGATTCTGAAACGGATCGTAGAGGAGGAAGACTCTACGATCATTTTCCCGGTGGAAGCCCTGATGGAACGGGTTCCGGGACTGGAGCATTTAAAGAAGAACCGGCATCTGATCCGGGTGGGAGACACGGTGGATGTGCAGGCGTTCAGTCAGATCATGACGGCATTTGGTTACGAGAAACGGGATGCGGTAGAGGAGCCGGGACAGTATGCAGTTCGTGGCGGCATTCTGGATGTTTATCCGCTGACAGAGGACTGTCCATACCGGATAGAGCTATGGGGCGATGAGGTGGATTCCCTGCGGAGCTTTGATGTGGAGAGTCAGCGTTCGATTGAGGAAGTGAAAGAGCTGCTGATCTATCCGGCGACAGAGATCGTACTGAGTGACAGCCGGATTGCGGCAGGCCTGAAGAAGATTGAGACAGAGCATAAGAAATGTGCCAAGGCATTGAAGGAGGCGTTTCAGACAGAGGCATATGCCAGATTGAACCGGACGATCGCCTCACTTCGGGAGGAGTTAACAGAGCTGCATGAAGCAGTGGGCATTGACAGTTATCTGCCTTATTTCTACAGCAATCTGGTGTCAATTCTGGATTATTTTCCGGAGGATACCTGTGTATTTATAGACGAGCCGAAGCGAATCGAAGAGAGTGCGGATGCATACCAGCTGGAGTTTCAGGAAAATATGAAAACCAGACTGGAGGGCGGTTATATTCTTCCGGGGCAGATGGAGCTGCTTTTGAATATGGAAGATGTCCGGCATCGGCTGGAGAACCGGTCAGCAGTCCTAAATACCGCATTGATGCAGAATCTGGAAGAGAAATGGGGAAAGATTCCGACGATCCAGTGGGAATCAAAGCAGGTGCAGTCCTATGACAATCATTTCGAGCTTCTGGTGAAGAATGTGCAGGCGTGGAAAAAGAAGAAATATCGGATAATCATTCTCTGTTCTTCCGGTACCAGAGCACAGCGAATCGCGGCAGAGTTTGATGACTATGAGATCTCGGCGTTTTACAGTGAAACGCTGGATCGGGAGCTTCAGCCCGGAGAAGTCATGGTGGCAGCGGGCCGACTGAATAAGGGATTTGAATTCCCGGACGAGAAGCTGGCGGTCGTAAGCGAGGGTGATATTTTCCAGACCGGAGAGCGGAGCCGCAGGAAGCGGATGAAACCGCAGTACAGCGGAGAAAAGATTAACAGCTTTGCGGATATTTCTGTGGGCGATTATGTAGTTCATGAGAATCATGGTATTGGTATTTACCGTGGAATTGAGAAGATAGAGGTTGATAAGGTCGCAAAGGACTATATCACGATTGAGTATAAGGATAACAGTAAACTATATATTCTGGCATCCCAGCTGGATCTGATCCAGAAATATTCCAGCAAGGACGGAGCCCGACCGAAAATCGATAAGCTGGGCGGTACGTCATGGCAGGCGACAAAGACCCGGGTAAAAGGACATGTGGCAGGCATTGCGAAGGAACTGGTGAACCTCTATGCGGTACGGCAGGAGAAGGAAGGCTTTGCATATTCTCCGGATACCGTATGGCAGAAAGAGTTTGAGGAAGCATTTCCTTATGAAGAGACCGATGACCAGCTGCGGGCGATCGCCGAGACGAAAGAGGACATGGAGAGTCATCGTATCATGGACCGGCTGATCTGCGGGGATGTCGGATACGGTAAAACCGAGGTTGCAATCCGAGCGGCATTCAAGGCGGTGCAGGATGGCAGGCAGGTGGCATATCTGGTTCCGACTACGATCCTGGCGCAGCAGCACTTTGCAACGTTTCTGGAACGGATGCGGAATTATCCGGTGACCGTTAAGATGATGTCCCGGTTCTGTACACCGACCGAGCAGAAGAAGATCATCAGCGGATTGAAGGATGGTTCGGTGGACATTGTGATCGGAACCCATCGGCTATTGTCCAAGGATCTGGTATATAAGAATCTGGGATTGCTGGTCATTGATGAGGAGCAGCGATTTGGTGTCGCACATAAGGAGAAGATCAAGCAGATCAAGAAGGATGTGGATGTGCTGACCCTGACGGCAACTCCGATTCCGAGAACGCTGCACATGAGTCTGATTGGAATCCGCAGCATGAGTATTCTGGAGGAACCTCCGGTAGATCGGCAGGCAATCCAGACCTATGTGCTCGAATATAATCCGGAGCTGGTGCGGGAAGCAATCAACCGGGAACTGGTGCGCGGCGGTCAGGTGTATTATGTGTATAACCGGGTGAATGATATTGATCTGGTAACTGCGAAGCTGCAGGAGCTGTTGCCGGAAGCCAGAATCGCCTATGCACACGGGCAGATGAAGGAGCGGGAGCTGGAAACGATCATGTACCAGTTTATTAACGGAGAGATCGATGTACTGGTTACAACAACCATTATTGAAACCGGTCTGGATATTTCCAATGTAAATACCATGATCATTCAGGATGCTGAGAATTTCGGCCTGTCGCAGCTCTATCAGCTACGGGGACGTGTAGGACGGTCTAACCGCCGAGCTTCTGCATTTCTGATGTACCGGAAGGATAAGATGCTGAAGGAGACTGCGGAGAAGCGGTTACAGGCTATCCGGGAGTTTACGGATCTGGGTTCCGGATACCGGATCGCATTGCGGGATCTGGAGATCCGGGGAGCCGGAAATCTTCTGGGGGAAGACCAGTCCGGACATATGGAAGCTGTGGGTTATGACCTGTATTGCAAGATGTTGAATGACGCTATCCGGGAGCAGAAGGGTGAAGTGGTAGAGGAGACCTTTGAGACCACGATCGATCTGCCGATCGATGCTTATATCCCGGCCACCTATGTGAAAAATGAGTTTACCAAGCTGGAATTATATAAGCGGATTGCGGGTGTTGCCAGTCAGGAAGCACTGGAGGATATGCAGGATGAGCTGACGGATCGGTTTGGTGAGCCGCCGATGGCAGTGATGAACCTGCTTCAGATCGCATTACTGAAGGCGAAAGCCCATGATGCTTATATTGCCGAGATTTCAGAAAAGGGTGATGCACTTCATTTTGTGATGTATCCGAAAGCAAAGGTACAGACGGAACGAATCGATGAGTTCATGAAGCAGTATCGGGGCAAAATGAAGATGAATGTGGCAAGGGAGCCTACATTTGTGCTGAATGTGAAGGGTATAAATAAGAAAGAACGCTTAAATTGTGTAGAAAGTGTGATAAATGAGGTCCATCTATTGATAGATCGACAGTAAGAGTGGTAGTATAGAAACAAATTATAAAAAGGAGTATCACGGATGAAAAAGAAGATATTAGCAATGATTATGATAATGACAATGAGCATTGCCACATTGTTGACCGGCTGCGGCGCGGCGGATGGTTCCGGTAATTCCGGTGGCCAGTCCACAGGCAACAGTAGCAAGAACCCGGAAAAGGTTCTGGTTATGAAGGTCGGAGACCGGGAGATTTATTTGAATGCAGTGAATTATTATGCACTCTCTGTTATAGAAGCAATGGGAATCACCGAGGGGACGGATATGTCAGCGGCCTATAACGATACGTATCCGACAATGGATGATGCGGTAAAGGCTCAGCTGTTACTGCAGATCCGTCAGACTGCAATTCTGTATCAGAAAGCAGAGGAAAAGGGAATCACTTTAAATGACGATCAGAAGAAGGAAGTAGAAGACTTAGTTGCGCAGTATAAGGAAAAATATGATGCGGATACGCTGAAGAAGCTTGGAATTGATGATGCACTTCTGACAGAGATGTATACCCAGTATAAGGTGATCCGGACGATGGAGAATCAGATGGCATCTGAATTATCCGGTTCAGAAACAGAGGACTACGGAACGATTGAAACACTGGCATTCCCTACGGTAATACTGGATGGCTCCGGAAATGTAGTAACCGATGATGATGGGAACTATCAGTATCTTTCAGAAGAGGAGATGTCTCAGAAGAAGATACAGGCACAGGAGGCACTGGAAAAGGCTAAGAATGGTGAGTCATTTGAGGACCTGATCGAGGAGTATGATCTATCCTCTACATCCGGAACAACGCATGCAACAACTGCCAGTCTCCAGACAACTTACGGACTGAAGGATGGTGAGATCAGTGATGTTCTGGAAGAGGATTTCGGTTATCTGATCGTTCATATGGTGAGCCAGAAGGATGATGATTATACAGGAATGGTAAAGACCTATAATTCGAACCAGGCTGTTCAGAATCAGGAAAGTCAGTGGTTCAACGATTACCAGATTTCAGATGATGATCTTGTACAGGATGTATGGGATGCATTTACATTCCAGGATTTTGTATAAATGTGAATGATGGAGGTTATCTATGCGAGGGAAGAAGTGGAGACTGATCCTGTTTTTATCAGTATTTGCACTGATGCTGACGGGCTGCGGTGTCGGCAAGGATGAAGGTGCAGCGAAGCAGATAGAGGCATTTACGATTGGGGATGAGACGGTATATCTGGGTGAGGTATGGATTTATGCCAAGACGATCCAGCAGGAATATGAGAAGAATTACGGCACCGGCATCTGGACGGTAGAACTGCAGAATCAGGACGGTGAAACACAGACGGTAGAAACGATCACCAAGGAAGATATGGTAGAAGAGATTCTTCAAGTGAAGGTGCTTTGCAAAAAGGCAGAAAGCTTTGGTGTGGCACTGACACAGGAAGAGCAGGATAAGATCAATCAGCAGGCACAGGAGTTTATCAGTGGACTGACGGATGCAGATAAGGCAGAGACCGGAGTGACGCAGGAGCTGGCAGTGCAGGTGTATCAGGAGAATGCGATTGCCTCCAAGGTGTATGACAGGATCATGCAGGAGGGAAAGGTGGAAATCTCGGATGAACAGTGCCGACAGACAAAGATTTATGACCTGTATTTCCCGACCTATACGGAAGAAGGAGAAGGCAATTTTACACCGGTTTCCGAGGAAGAGAAGAGTGCAAAGCAGGCACAGGCGGCAGAAGCATACGGACGAATTACCAATGAGGATGATTCCCTGAATATTGAAACTGCTGCATATGAGTATGGATGCACAGAGTCTAATTTTTATACCATGTCTTATGAGGAGTATGTGAATCAGTATGGACAGGAGCTGGCGGACCAGATCTATGCGATGAAGGATGACGATTATCTCGGAGTGGTGGAAAGTCAGTACGGATACCATGTAATCCAGATGATTGCACTAACGGATGCCGAGGCAACGCAGGATAAGAAACAGGAGCTGGAGGCAGAGCTGCGGAAGGAGTATTTCACACAGGTTTACAAGGATTACTTAAAGGAAATTGACAGTGGCTGGAAGTTCTCAAAGAATGTAAATGAAGATGCATGGAATATGATTCAATTCGTGCCGGGGACAACGGAAGAATAGATAAAGAGCAGGAGATATAAGATGAGCAGAAAAATACTGGTGTTGGATCTGGATGGAACACTGACGAATTCAAAAAAAGAAGTGACACCGAAAACCCGTGAGGCGATTCGGAAGCTTCAGGAGCGTGGACATGTAGTGGCACTGGCATCCGGCAGACCGACCGGAGGCATCCGACAGGTAGCGGAGACACTTCGGATGGAAGAGACCGGAGGATATGTACTGGCATTTAATGGTGCAAAGATTCTGAACTGGAAAACGCAGGAGGTTCTGTTTCAGCAGACATTGGATCATAAATATCTGGCGCCGCTTCTGGAGGCAGCGTATCGTTACAATCTGTCATTGGTTACCTATCAGAATGAATGGGTGATCGTTGAAACCGAGATGAACGAGTATGCAGAGCTGGAGGCACGGATCAATCATCTGAGGGTCCGGCGGGTGGATGACTTTGTAAAGGCGGTTGACTTCCCAATCAATAAATGTCTGTATACCGGAGATCCGGTGCAGATTAAGAAATGCGAGGATGAACTGCTGGAACGTTACGGACAGGAACTGAGTATTTTTAAATCCGAGGATTATTTCCTGGAGGTCATGCCTCAGAATATAGATAAGGCGGCATCTCTGGACCGATTGATCCATGTACTGGGAATCGAGCAGAAGGATGTTGTTTGCTGCGGAGACGGATATAATGATATATCCATGATCCAATATGCCGGAGTGGGCGTGGCAATGTCCAATGCAAAAGATGTAGTGAAGGAAGCGGCAGATGTGATTACCGGTTCGAATGACGAGGATGGTCTGGTGCCGGTGATTGAAAAGTATTTTCTGGAATAGGACGGTTGACGAAATGAAATTAAATGATGTGTTTGTTTCGATGATAGAATTTGATCGGGGAGATGCAAGAAGGATTCAGCATTTTGTAAAGGTACATGCCTTTGCAAAGTTGATCGGAGAGTTAGAGAATATTGCAGAGGATGAACTGTATACATTGGAAATTGCTGCCTATGTACACGATATCGGGATTCTGGAGTCTGAGAGAATCTATGGTGACAGCAATGGAAAGCATCAGGAAGAATTGGGCCCGGATCTTGCAAAAGAACTTCTGGTGAATCTGGGGTGTGAAGGTTCTGTTATTAAACGGGTATGTTATCTGGTAGGACATCATCATACCTATTCCGATATTGATGGCAGGGATTACCAGATTCTGGTGGAGGCAGATTTCCTGGTGAATCTGCAGGAAGATCAGGTGCCGTTAAGTGCGGTTGAACATGCATACAAGAATATTTTCCGGACGGAGACCGGCAGGAGACTGTGCCGGGAGATGTTCGGGTTATAGGAGTAGCGGTCAGGCGACTGTAAGTCATGTGGTTATGAGACTTACAGTCGCTTTTTGACTGCGCAAAAATATGTTGAAAAGTTAAGGATTAATGCTTGACAGGATAAAATTACACAGATATAATGATAAAGCATGCGTAAATAGGTTACGCGTGCTTTTAAAGTCCGAAAAATCGGGCAATACTATTATAATCACAGGAGGTGAAAAACATGCCAACATTTAACCAGTTAGTTAGAAAGGGAAGACAGACTGTTGAAGCAAAGTCTACTGCACCAGCTCTTCAGAAGGGTTACAACTCATTAAAGAAGAAGCCTACAGATACTTCTGCTCCACAGAAGAGAGGAGTTTGTACCGCTGTTAAGACAGCTACTCCTAAGAAGCCTAACTCTGCTCTTCGTAAGATCGCCAGAGTTCGTCTTTCTAACGGAATCGAGGTTACCAGCTACATCCCAGGAGAAGGTCATAACCTTCAGGAGCACAGCGTTGTTCTGATCCGTGGTGGTAGAGTAAAGGACCTTCCAGGTACCAGATATCATATCATTCGTGGTACTTTGGATACAGCAGGCGTTGCTAAGAGACGTCAGGCTCGTTCTAAGTATGGTGCTAAGAGACCTAAGGATGCTAAATAGACCGTCAGGACTAATGTAGTGTCTAAAATTTAATAGTGCTGGAGTAGGCTATGTTTTTCCTATATAGATAAAATGTAAGCATAATCCGCACGAACATACCCGTAGTAACCGGGTGTGAGTACCTTTAAGCTAAATAATATTATTAGCTTTCAATATTTATTAAGGAGGGAAGAACCGTGCCACGTAAAGGACATATTCAGAAAAGAGATGTACTTCCAGATCCAATCTACAAGGATAAAGTGGTTACTAAGCTGATCAATAACATCATGTTAGACGGTAAGAAGGGTGTTGCCCAGAAGATCGTTTACGGTGCATTTGACCGTGTTGCTGAGGAAACCGGTAAGGATGCTTTGGAAGTATTTAATGAAGCAATGAACAACATCATGCCATTACTTGAGGTAAAGGCAAGACGTATCGGTGGTGCTACCTATCAGGTACCTATCGAAGTCCGCCCTGACAGACGTCAGGCTTTGGGTCTCCGCTGGATCACAACTTACTCTCGTGCGAGAAGTGAGAAGACCATGGAAGAGAGACTTGCAAAGGAGATTCTGGATGCAGCTAACAACACAGGTGCATCAGTAAAGAAGAAGGAAGATATGCACAAGATGGCAGAAGCAAACAAGGCATTTGCTCATTACAGATTCTAATCTGGTTAATTGCATATCCATAAAAATAAGGAGGAAAATACCTTGAGTGGAAGAGAATATCCATTGGAGAGAACCAGAAATATCGGTATTATGGCACATATAGATGCTGGTAAGACAACTCTGACAGAGCGTATCTTATATTATACCGGTGTTAATTATAAGATTGGTGATACTCATGAAGGTACAGCTACCATGGACTGGATGGAGCAGGAGCAGGAGAGAGGTATTACTATTACTTCTGCAGCAACAACCTGTCACTGGACCTTAGAGGATCATCATAAGAAGAAGCCAGGTGCTTTAGAGCATCGTATCAACATTATCGATACTCCGGGCCACGTTGACTTTACTGTAGAGGTAGAACGTTCCCTTCGTGTATTGGACGGAGCTGTTGGTGTATTCGATGCCAAGGCCGGTGTTGAGCCACAGTCAGAGAATGTGTGGCGTCAGGCTGATACCTACAACGTACCTCGTATGGCATTCATCAATAAGATGGATAAAATGGGTGCAGACTTCTTCTATTCTGTTCAGACTATCATTGATCGTCTGGGTAAGAATGCAATTCCTGTACAGATTCCAATCGGTCAGGAAGATGATTTCATTGGTTTGATTGACCTGTTCGAGATGGACGCTTATTATTACAAGGATGATAAGGGCGAAGATATCGAGATTACAGAGATTCCGGATGATCTGAAGGAATTAGCTGATAAATGGCATGAGAATCTGGTAGAGAAGATCTGCGAATTAGATGATGACCTTATGGAGAAGTATCTGGAAGGTGAAGAGCCTACCGTAGATGAGCTTAAGGCTGTACTTCGTAAGGGAACAATCGCGTGTGAAGCAGTTCCTGTATATTGCGGTTCTGCATATAAGAACAAGGGTGTTCAGAAGATGCTGGATGGCGTTATCGAGTTCATGCCTGCACCTACAGACATCCCTGATATTACAGGTGTTGACGAAGACGGTAATGAAGTTGTTCGTCATTCATCTGATGATGAGCCATTTTCTGCACTGGCATTCAAGATCATGGCTGATCCATTCGTTGGTAAGTTAGCATTCTTCCGTGTATATTCCGGTACATTGAACTCAGGTTCTTATGTATTGAATGCAACCAAGGGTAAGAAAGAGCGTGTTGGTCGTATCGTTCAGATGCATGCGAACAAGCGTCAGGAAATTGAAAAGGTTTACTCAGGTGATATCGCAGCTGCTGTAGGTTTCAAGCTTACAACAACCGGTGATACAATCTGTGATGAACAGCATCCTGTAATTCTGGAGTCTATGGAATTCC
>CAVFXS010000060.1:0-2989 GCA_963626805.1 Bacteroidales bacterium H4
AGGTAATCGTCACGGTTCCGGCGGCTTTTGCCGTTACCTTACCGGTACTGCTGACCGTTGCTATTTTCGTATTTGAAGATGTCCAGGTCACTGCTCTATTCGTTGCATTTGTTGGTGTTACAGTCGCCTTTAAGGTCAGTGTCTCCTTTAGCGACAGAGCTGCCTTGGTTTTATTTAAGGTAACCTTTGTCACCTTCACAACCGGATTTGTAACCGTCACCTTACAGGTAGCCTTTTTCCCACTGCCGTCTTTCGCTGTACAGGTAATCGTCACAGTTCCGGCGGCTTTTGCCGTTACCTTGCCGCTACTGCTGACCGTTGCTATCTTCGTATTTGAAGATGTCCAGATCACGGCCTTGTTTGTCGCATTGTCCGGGGTTACCGTTGCCTTCAACTGCAATATTTTTCCCTTTTCGATACTTGCATTTGCCTTATTCAGCGCAATCCTCGTTAATTTCACCTCCGGCTTCGTGACCGTGACCTTGCACGTCGCAGTAACGAAGCTGCCATCCGTTGCACTGCAGGTAATGACTGCACTGCCGGCCGCTACTGCTGTTACCTTACCAGTACTATCTACCGTCGCAACTGCCGGGGTTGATGACCACCAGTTCAGCTTTTTATTAATGGCATTCGCCGGGGTTATTCCCGCTGTAAGCTGTATGGATGCACCTTCCTGCAGACTGGCTTCTGTCTTATTTAATGTAAGCCCTGTTACCCGCACAACCGGATCCACCGACGGTGTCTCCTTCAGATCTGTAAATGCTTTAATTCTGCAATTTTCACCGTCTTCGGAAATATCTATCCAATCATAATAAGGAATATCTCTGTTTACTAAAATATAGCTTTCTCCCGGTTCAGCCGCAGATGTACTGGTCAAAAAGTCATCATCTACCGTCTTATCAATGGAGGCTTTCACGCTTTTCCCATCTGCACTCTTACACTTAATTACAACCGAATATTTCTCACCCTGTTTCAACTCCACCGTTGTCGATAACGGAACCGTATGATACCCGGCATATGGCTCTGTTACTGTTATCGTACTGACCAAGGTTCCTTTTGCCGGCCATTTTGTACAGTCCTTATACACTTCAATCGTGCAGGTATACTGCGGATCCAGTGTATAGAAACCTACCGCTTTCAGACTCTCATCAGCTGCCGCAGTGAATACATTTGCCGAATCCGTCGCAAAGATATATGCCTTTGACAAGCCTCCGTCATACTGATAGTTATGGTCATAATTATCCGCTGCTCCATAATCAAAGAAATAACCCTCTTCCCATGCCATAGATGCATCCTCATAAGAAATGTAAAACAGCCCATCTTTACTAAAGGACGTTCCCCAGCTGTTTTTACATAACCAGGCACCGTCTGCCTCCGGCTTATCAGTACCGAAATTCTCTCGGCTGTAATGATCATCCCAGCCAATAATTGTAATTGCATGGTTACTTGCCTGAGTATCATCCGGACAATAGTATGCGACCCGCTCCTCAGTATCAGTCGTAAATGGATCATTATAGTATGTATAGGAATCATAGTATGCCGTTGCACATGCACCGCACTCCAGAATCAACTGCTTAATCTGATCCTGCTCCGTCATCGGTATCCAATATGCGTTCTCCAGATGATAACTGTCCTTTCCGTATGCAAGGGAAGTGTCCAGCGTTGCTGTTGCATCTGATACAACCGTGCTATATGGTGCGTATTTCTCGTCTGTCACACCGACCCAGGACGCCAGCCGAAATGTAGTTAATCTTTGCTGTCCTCCTGTATGCAAATAATTGTTTTTCAGAATTACCTGATCGCCCTTCGTTCCTCCAAGCGGATCTGTTACCGAATTTCCCAGAAAATAGGCAATCTGCCACTCCGCCAGATCAATGCTGCCATCTGCTAATCCCTTCTTCCAGATATTGGATTCCGATACTGCCATGGCCGCAAATGCCCAGCAGGTTCCATATGGACTCTGACTCTTAATTGACGTAACATATGGCGAGGTATATTCCTCCGGAAGTGATGATGCCTCTGATACTCCCTCTGTTGCCAAAGCTTCCGTTTCAGAGGTTTCCATAAACCCTACATCCGGTATACCGGATGCATAAACTGCATTGCTATTCCCTGCCAATAATACTGCCGTCATAAATGCAAATATTGCTTTTCTCATTCATATATTCCTTTCACATCTCTCATATTTCCGGTGTGTATAATCAATATAATTTTATTATACTGTATTGGTTTCATGTTCGGCAATATGTAACTGTGTACTTTTATTTCTTGTTTTGTAATTTTATTATTGACATATTTTCTTGGGTGCATTATTATGTGTATATATTATTTTTACAGTCATGAGTTGAATTATCTTGTCTATCAACTCATTTGTTTCATTATCAACATATCTACAATGATCTAACAACCGATCTGTGCGTTTGCATATGTCATATGGTTTATTAGTTTATTCTGATTTCACTATTCTGATCTCACACAGGAGGATTTTATGTCACTTTCTTTTACTTCTTCGGCTTCTGACGCCATCTTTTCGGAGCAGCTTCGGGCTGCCACCGGTCAGATTGATTACACATTATTAAACGATTACATGTTTCACATCGTATTGCAAAACAATGAATCGGTCTTACGAGGCCTGATCAGCTCTCTGCTCCATCTTCCACCGGATGAAATTCAATCCATCCAGATCATGAATCCGGTTCTGCCGGGAGAAAACATCTCAAACAAAGAGTTTATCCTGGATATCCAGATCTTTCTTAATAACAATACGTATTTGAATCTGGAACTACAGGTCGAGAATGAGGGGAACTGGCCTGATCGTTCTTTAAGCTATCTCTGTCGAAGCTTTGACCAGCTTTATCATGGACAGCCCTATGAGACGGCCCTGCCAACTGTCCACATTGGTATCCTGGATTATGACCTGTTTCCGGAATCTCCTGAATATTACGTTGCGGCGGAGCCGCCTGTCCGGTGTGGCGAGAGCCACCATTCC
>CAVFXS010000061.1:0-2265 GCA_963626805.1 Bacteroidales bacterium H4
CTCCTTACAGCACTTTCACAGAAGTGTCCGGTGCCAGCTCCTTGAAAATCTGCGTTACATTGATTTTGGAAGGACTGCTGGCAAAGCTGCTATCACGGAATACAGCCCGCAGTGGCTGACGCTTCGCAATCGTCTTGATGACGCTGTCCGGGATGCTATCATCAAAGCAGGCAATCAGATCGCCGTCATTGTAGTTGTGTACGTTGCAGCCCTCCATATTCTCGGACTGATACGGCAACGACAGCGGCAAGCCCCACTCCAGTAGGCACCCAAACAGCAGATCAAGGTCGGTGCGGTCGTCCTTGATGTTGCTTTCCAGCAGATCAAGAACATTCTGCTCATAATCCGTAGGGGCGTAATACACGTCCTTCATGTTGGTATCGTCCAGCTTGAGGACACGGAAACCACCGTCGAACTGTGCATCCGGGTGTTCCTCGGCAATTTTCTTGGCGGCGCGGCGGATACGCTCCTTGCCAATTTCACAGATGGTATGATAACCGGCTTGATATGCTGAACTATCGTCCGCGCAGCTTTCAGGAAGTTGAACCATAATAAATCTTCGATTTCCCATCTCTGCCACATTAGATAAGAAAACACCATGCGCAGTTGTTGCAGATCCTGAAAAGAAATCCATAACAATTTCATTTTGATCAGGATTCGTGGCGTATGTTATTAAATCTTCGAGTAGTGCGACGGGTTTAGGATTATTGAAATCAATGCTTCCCATCAATGCTCGGTATTCCTTGGTTGCCACATCAGTAGAATAGGCTGCACCTCCTAGTACGGATTTTGGACGAACCCTTCTTGCACCCTCGTCACTTTCCAGATAATCTTTTTCGTAAATGTTATACTTATTTCCAACCTTTCGACCACAAAGGAATTTGATATTCTTTTCAGCTGTATCCCGCCCCCAACGCCATCTTCCATCTATCCCATTTGACTTTATTGGCAATGCAATTTGAGAGAAATAATCACTCTGCTGAAGTGATACTTCTCCGGTTGTTTCATTTACAAAGAACGGGTAATACATATTGGGCCGATCTTTGCGTGTATCTGGGCCACCACGTTTTCTTAATTCAAGCAATCTATATCGACCGCTCATATCTTCCTCTTTATATTCTTTCAAGACATCCGAGCTTAGTGAAAGACCGTGCTCTGAATAATCCTGAGATTTTACATACATAATGATTCGTTCGTTCGCCCTTGCTATATATTTCTTATCATTGCGCCCTTTTAAATTGTTTACTACGCATAAATCGGCAACAAAATTACTGCCACCAAACACTTCATCACAAAGTTTACGCACATTATCTGATTCACCATCATCAATGCTGATAAATATAACTCCAGCCTCTGCCAATAAATTTCTTGCCACCATTAGGCGCGAATAAATCATGCTGCACCAGTCGGAATGAAAACGGCCATTCGAATCTGTATTCTTAAACATCCGATTTCCATCTTCATCGTATACGCCGCTATCTTCCTCAAAGTCTGCCGCAGACTGCCTAAAATCATCTCGGTAGATGAAATCATTTCCCGTGTTGTACGGCGGATCGATATAGATCATCTTGACCTTGCCGAGATAGCTCTCCTGCAACAGCTTCAACACTTCCAGATTATCGCCTTCAATATAGAGATTCTCCGTGCTGTCCCAGTTGACACTTTCTTCTTTACAAGGGCGCAAGGTCTTGCGAATAGGCTTGTTTGCCTCCACGATGGCCGCCTTTTTTCCTACCCAGGTGAACTCATAAGCTTCATCGCCCTCAATTACATCGCCGGACAGCATCTGCCGCAGCAAGTCAAAGTTAATGGCTTTCTTCGGCTTGCCGTCTGCATCTTTCGTCTCTGTAATGCAATTCGGGAACAACGCCCCGATTTTTTCTATATTCTGTGCGGTCATATCAATTGACTCCATGCGCATTTTATTCATTTTCATCTTCCTCCATGTTAATAGCTGTATATTCTTGTTTTCCACTCAGATCAACAGCTGTACAGAACTGCTTTGTTTTTTCATCATCATTAAAGGCCACAGGATATTTTTGAGAATAGTAATTTCCAATTATGTCCCCATAAAGCAGTTCAATAATATAATTTTCACCTTTCACGATGTTTGCATCATCACAGAAAATGTGGAAGTAAAACGAATCGCCTTGCTTAATGGTATACATACTAACGCCATTTCGCTTCTCGCCCCTTTTATAAAAAGCAATCATTGTATTAGTTGCTGCACCATTCCCGACGTTTTCAACCTCGAAAGGCATGGAA
>CAVFXS010000062.1:0-31996 GCA_963626805.1 Bacteroidales bacterium H4
GATTCCAGTAAATACATATTATTATTATCATCCACCATTGGAACCTCTATCGTCTCATTCAGCAATTCCTCTATGTCTTTCTTGTTTGTATAATCAGAAAAATACTCCGAATATCCTAACGTCTCTATCCACTGTTGTAATTGTTTGGCATACTGCTTATTATTATCATATTTAGGATAATATAAGCCATTATCGCCTTCTTCTAAATCTATGCAATAACTTCCATTGGTTTTTCTATCTATAGTCATGGCATTAACATTTACTGAAATTTCCTGCAGTAATAACAGCACACAGATAAAACAACTCATAATCCTTTTACATATTCTCATATATCTTCCTCCCGTCAACATATATCTTCATTTAATTTACTAATTTTATTACCTTATGAAATCATTATATCGCACTGTTATTTTATTTAGGTCTTTCCTCAAGCGACAATTCGCTTTATTTTAACTCCGTCCTATCAATATACCTTTTTAAAAAAGAATATTATTCTTAAAAAAATTGAGGTCACAATATGTGACCTCAACCTGATTTATTTTTATCTTTACACTCTACAATCCGAAGCTCTTTACGATCTTCTGGAACTCCGGACAGCCGGCAAATGCTTCTAATACACTCTTCCGACTTTCGCCCTTATTCAGACGTCCTACCCAGTAGTTCAAGCCTCCCTGATCTGCCTCTCGACCCATAAAGGTTCGATAAAGCACCTTTACATAAGCCGTGTTATTTAACTTCTTATTCGTGAATTCCGGTGCAAAGAAGAATTGTTCTGCCACCTGTACCGGCGTCTTACGTTTTGCATTAATCTCTGCAGTCCAGTATTTTAATCCTGCGATTTCCGGATTTCTTCCTAAGGCTTTTGTATAAATCCTTGCTACATAAGCTTCCGACTTGGTGTAATTACGAACAGTTATCCGACACGTTGCTTTTTTACCGCTACCATCTTTGGCTGTACAGGTAATCGTAACTGTTCCCACTGCTTTAGCTGTTACCTTTCCGGTACTGCTAACAGTTGCAATTCTGGTATTTGATGATTTCCAGGTTACTCCTTTATTCGTTGTATTTGTTGGTGTTACGGTTGCTTTTAATGACATACTTTCACCCTTGACTAAGGTTGCTTTTGTCTTATTCAAGGTAATCTTTGTCACTTTTATTACTGGATTCTTTACTGTAATCCTGCAGGTTGCCTTCGTACCGCTGCCATCTTTGGCTGTACAAGTAATCGTAACCGTTCCTACTGTTTTAGCTGTTACCTTTCCGGTACTGCTGACAGTCGCAATTTTAGTATTCGATGATTTCCAGGTTACTCCTTTATCCGTTGCATTCGTTGGTGTTACAGTCGCCTTTAACTGTAACGTTTTCCCCTTTTCAATACTTGCATTTGTCTTATTTAACGTAATCTCCGTTACTTTTACTTCCGACTTTGTTACTGTAACTTTACAGGTTGCTTTCGCCCCACTGCCATCTGTTGCACTACAGGTAATTACTGCACTGCCGGCTACCACTGCTGTTACCTTTCCGGTATTGTCTACTGTTGCTACTGCTGGGTTTGAAGACTCCCAATTTAAAATTTTATTCGTTGCTGTCTCTGGTGCAATCGTTGCTGTAAGTACAGCAGTTTCTCCGCTTTTCAAATCCAGTATATTTTTTGAAAGGATTATTTCTGCAACTGAAACCGGAAGAATCTGATAACTTTTTTCCAGACTTCCTTCGTATAATCCAACTCCTGAAATCTGAATCGTATAAGTACCAATATCCTTTGCTGAAATCTCTCCACTAATTATATAATCCTTATTCTCTTTCAGTATTGTTCCCTTATAAGTTACAATTGGAACTACTCTCTGCATACTACCCGTGTAATACTTGTTTTCAATGGTTATTTCAGCTTTTGCAATATCCATTTTTCTCATACCGACTATTTTCGTCTGTGATACTTCTGACGCTGTATCATATGCATATGGAATCATTACTCGTCCATTTTCATCTGCGGTAATTTGTATGACATATAACAAATTATCTGTGGTAATTTCAATATTCTCATCTTTTAGTACATAAAAATTATAAATTACGTTAGGTTCCAAATCACTATATTCGATAGATGAGTTAACTGAATTTACAGTTACCGTTGTATCCCCTTCTATCAATTTAACACCCTCAGATATATTATCAGATGCGGCATATGAATCTTGCTCTGATTCATGTGTCCATCCAATAACCTTAACATCAGGATCACATAATAACGTTTTTAATTCTATATTGTTACTCACATCTAAACTGCTCAATTTATTATTTTCACAATATAAAATTTCCAGTGCTACATTTTGGCTCACATCCAGATTTTCCAACTGATTACCAGAACATTGTAATTTCTGCAACGCAACATTCTGTTTTACATCCAGATTCTTCAATTGATTTTCACCGCATTGTATGCCCTTTAATTTTATATTTTGGCTCACATCCAAACTATTCAGTTGATTTCCATCACAATGCAAAATTTCCAGTGCCACATTCTGGCTTACATCCAGATTTTCCAACTGATTATCACCACACTGTAAATCTGTTAATACTACATTCTGATCCACATTCAAGTTATCTAACTGATTACTATCACAACATAAAATCTCCAACCATGTATTCTGACTTACATCCAAATTTTTCAACTGATTACCAGAACACTGCAATTTCTGTAATACTATATTCTGGCTCACATCCAGACTATCCAGACTATTATTATTGCAGTACAATTCTTTCAGCTTTGAAAAAAATTCAATCCCTTTTAAACTGGATATTTCTTTGTTATTAACATCTATTATTAATACGTTATCAATTTCATTTTCTGATAACCTCCCATTTTTATCAGCATCCATCTTTTGTTCTACATATGCTCGAAAATTATTATCCGGAAAATTATTTTCATCAATTAAAACTCCATGCACATAATCCAGGCATTCAAACATCTTACTTAATGGACGTAATGTTTGCCTTTCAATTAGGTACGCTCTTACAACAAAATATTCGGGCATATTTTCTATATTAATTGGTATTGTTTGGGTAGTTATTGAGGGAGTTACTGTCGCAATTCCACTCCCCAACATTACATCTCCGCTTTCATTATAAATAGCAACCAAGAGTTGAGCTGTATCTGCCACATTAAAATCTAATGTTACATTTTTTTCTCTGACTGTTAATGCATTAATTTTGTATGTCTCATTAACATCTATATTTTCACTGTACTCCTCACTTTTTTGTCCTAAAGATTCCGTGTCTCTTTGTTCTATTTCCTCTGCAAATATAACATTATTCCCCATAGGTGTTGTTAACATTAATACTACAGTTAATACACCTGCCAATATTCTTTTCTTCATTTATTACCTCCACCCTTATTTTCTATATTGTGTAGACATTAGGCTTAAAAAGCATTTTATAAAATTTGAGGCCGCAAAACGCGACCCCAAATCAACTATAATCTGATTTTTCTTACAGACCGAAGCTCTTTACGATCTTCTGGAACTCCGGACAGCCGGCAAACGCTTCCAGCACACTCTTCCGACTTTCACCCCGGTTCAGACGACCTACCCAGTAGTTCAGACCTGCCTGATCATACTCCCGTCCCATAAATGTACGATAAAGAACCTTAACATATTCCGTATTATTTAATCGCTTATTTGTAAATTCCGGTGCAAAGAAAAATTCTTCTGCCACCTCAACCGGTGTTCGGAATCCGTATTGAATCTCTTCTGTCCAATAATCCAGTCCATCTCGCTCCGCATTTCTGCCTAATGCTTTCGTGTAAATCCGTGCAACATATGCCTGTGTATTGTTATAAACTGTAATTTTACAGGTAGCTCTTTTTCCGCTTCCGTCTTTTGCACTACATGTGATTGTCGCCGTTCCTGACGCCTTCGCTATTACCTTACCACTGGAAGATACCGTTGCTACCCTACTGTTTGATGATGTCCAGGTCACTGCTTTATTGTTTGCATTACTTGGTGATACCGTTGCCTTTAATGTAACGCTCTTTCCTTTATCCAGACCAACCCAGCTCTTATTCAGTTTGATCTTGCTTACTTTGATCGTAGGCGTCTGGATACGGAAGTTATAAGGGGAAGTTGTATAATCCCTTGTACTCCATGAATATTCTCCTTTAGGAACATGAACATATATGTAATATCGTCCTGCAGATAGCTTTAATGATCCACTGCTGACCTTTGTATCATAGCCTCCAATGTTGTCTGACCAGATTTCATTTCCCTGACTATCCATCAGAATAACTTCCCATAACGGATCCTCATGTGCAAGCTTTACATGTGCGAAAATAAATTCTACGTTTCTTTTACTTGTTAAATTAAATGTATAATAATCCTCATCCGGGCCTTCTTTTATTGTCCCATAATATGTAGTGCCCCACTGAATTGCATCTGCCGTTGACTTGGTATTATTCAATTCTGTTTCCCACACATTTGAATAGGTACTATCTACTCTTAGAGTGTATGGTATGTCTGTACGGTACACTCCTTTTGTTATTTTTACAAAATAAGTGCCTGCAGCAAGACCGATTTTGTCTGATGACATTGTCTGCTCATAACCACTTGATGCCAAAGCCTGTACTTCTTTTTGATCATTATTATAAATCGTTATATAATAATATACCCGGTCATCTTCCAGCATCTGATGCCCAAACGTAAGATTGATATATCCTGCTTTTGTTAATGTAAATTTATAATAATCTTCATCCTCACCTTTATCATAATTATAAAACAAATTTCCCCCATATGTTTTTCCTGTTTTAATCGTGTTTGCGGTTGTAAAAGTATTATTATATTCCGTCTCATATACTGATGATTGTTTAAAATTTACACACAGAGAATAATCCGGAGCATTATTCATATATTCTTCAACTTCTATATAATATGTACCTTTCGGAAATCCTAATCTGCATGTAGTTATATTACGACTATATCCTTTCACGAGAAAATCATAAATTTCTTTCTGATTTGAATCATAGATTTTCACACCATAATATCTATAATCATGATCCACCATATCATGTTGGAAATTAAGCGTAAAATATCCGCTTTCTGTAATCGTAAACTCATAATACTGCGTACCTGATCCATATACTCTCTGATTCACAGAAATTCTTTTAGCCGTTGTAAAACCACCTGCTGTCTGTGGTACTTCTGTATCTGTATCCTCTTCCGGAGTTTTTATATCTACTTCCGGATTCAAAACATCCACTGATACCTCTTCCTCAGCCTCTGTCTCGGGCTCGAATATACTGATATCCGGCAGCCTCTGATAATCGGTACTTTCTTCTGAGGTAGTCTCCGTCGTCGCTTCCTCCGTATCTTCTGTTGTTTCTTCTGTTGCCTCTGGAGATATCTCTGCTTCCATTTCTGATGCATATACATGCTTCATTTCCGGTACTCCTGACATCGGTATCGTCAATGCTACCGCCAACAATCCCGCTGTCAACCTTTTTAATAATCCTTTTCCTCTCATAGTTTGTCACCTCAGTTTCTTTTGTTTACCATGCATTAATCCCCGCTTCTGCCGCATCCGCATCGTCCCAGGAGGGAAGTTCCGGACTATCCACGGTAACCGTATAATCCAGAAATGGTGCGATATCCATTCCTTCACTATAAGAAATATGGACTCCACACTCTGATAAACTGGCACACGCTTCTTCATAGGTTGGTGTATAGGAACCGGCACTTTGAAATACATTTACAGTTGGATTCATGTTCTCATCCCAGTTGAATGCATACCCTGTCCATCCCATGATATTACCTCTCTTCTGACCTATCATTACCTCCCTGCCAGACATACAATCTCCACCAATAGATACAGATATCAGATAGTTTCCCTGTTGATAATATAGCTTTGCACCACTATCTGCATGTGGATATTGCAGACCAATCACCTGTCCATTTGCATAAGTATATATATCACCACCAGCCACAATTGTTGATGCAATCAATTCCGGTGTTCCATCCTGATCCAGATCTATCAGCATTGCCTGAATCAATGGAGAACCGGAAGCATCCAGTTCCCTAACTTTTGCAATATACGCTTCTTTCCATGCTGGAAGTGCAGCTTCCGTTGCAACCTCTGTTGCAACAGTGGTTGTCCCGACAGTTGTCTCCTCTGTAATTTCCTTTGTTGCCGTCTCAGATTTATCTTCTGTAGGATGTACCGTTGTACTTGGTTTCGTTGATTTCTCCGTTGTACCGGTATCGTCGGCAGCATCTTCCTCTGTACTGCCTCCGCCGACTGCCTGAATCAGAAAATTTGCCAGCTCCTGATCCGTTCCCTGCAAACCGCATCCGCTCAGTACAAATGCCAGTATTATAAACATTACTCCCGCAAATCGTACTTTTCTTTTCATATCAGCTCACCCTCTGTTAGTTCTTCTGTTCCTTATCCTCTTTTTTAACATCATCCCAGCTGAAAGCTTCTGAACAGAATGGTACAAACATAAGCTTTGTATTACCTACCTGAATCACATCATTTACTTTTAACTTTTCAAAATTCAGTACCAGATTATCGTTCAGATAAAAAAGTTCTCTGGATTCACCCGGCTGTGCCAGAAATTCCCGCCGCTTTGGCTCATACACAATCACTGCATGCTTGTCTCTGGATACACTGTTATCTTTCAGTACAACATCCATCTTTACCGAACGACCAATGAAGTTTCTTCCATCCTTCAGGTTAAAGCTTTTACCCATATCTTCACCCTGAATACATACCAGCCATCCTACTACCGGCTCAATTCCGGTCTCTGTCTCATAATAACGGACTGTCTTTGCATCATCGTCCGGTTCTGATATCGATACTTCCTGCATTGCCCGGCTGATATTCGCAGACAGAGAACCGGTCATCTGTTTTTCCGATTCCTGTCTTACAGATTCTGGTCTTACCGGTATACTCTTCTCTACTTTATCCACAGTTAATGCTTCCGTTTTGATATCATCATCCGGCTGGATTGCAACTGTCTCATCTGAGTTTCCGATTCCTCCTGCACAATGTGGACAACTGGCAAATTTGTCTGCATCATAAAAATGTCCCTTATCACATCTTTTTAAATTCATTTCTAAATCCTCCTTAAAATATAAATATTTTTATGATAAATATTGATGATACTGCATCAATATTACCGACGTATTATCCTGACTGCCCGTGGTCTTTTCCATAACAACCTGCGTCAGCTTCTGCGCTGCCTTATCTACATTTGGCAACTCTTTACATACGATTTTCTGTATCTCTTCATCTTCTAAACGCTTATATAAACCATCGCTACATAGGAGTATGACATCCTGATCACACAACTGAAACGGTATTGGATTAATATCCATTAGTGTTACATTTCCCATACCGATATAACTGATCAGCGCCTCACCTTTCGCAATCCGGCTTAAATATTCCTCCTGCGATATCAACTCCTCCTTCAGAAGATTGTCTAACCGTAATTTATAATTATGATCTCTGGTCACCTGTTCAAATTCATTCCCTCGAATGATGTAAATGCGACTGTCTCCCACAGACAGCCAATATAATTTATCATCCTGTATAACTGCTGAAACAACGGTCGTACCTGCGTTCATAGCTTCACCGTCTTCCCGCATCAGACTGCTTACCCCATTATCCATATGAACGACCGCTCTACGATAAAATTCCGGTATCTGCTGATTCTCTCTTTCTTCATATTCCTGAGATAAGATTTGGATTGCCAACTGACTGGCTAACTCTCCACCTTCCATGCCGCCCATTCCATCACACACCACTGCAATTGCCATGTCACTTCCGCAACTGGTATAGATAGAATCCTGCTGATTCTTCCGGGTACCGATAATACTGGATGCCCCTACCGCAATATGACTTTTCTGTGACTCCGGCACCGGTTCTTCAATCCGGATAGTTATAATATTTCTCTGTAACTCTGCCTGCTCCTTATTCATATATCCGCCCTACCTTTATATAAATCTTCTGGTTACCGACTGTAATAACCTGCCTATCATCTACTATATAAATCTTACCCTTTTCCAACCGTGTACCATTTATATACGTACCATTTGTGGAATGATCTTGTATGTAAAATTGCAACTCCATTGAATCATAGAAAATCTCGCAATGTTTGTTACTGACAAATGGATCTCCCTCTAAAAGGATCTGAGCCTGATGTTTAGACCTGCCAAGCATAATCGGTGTATTCGGCGGAAGTTTATAACGACTTATCTGTCCCGTAATTTCCTGTACATCCAGATACGGATACCATGCTGATCTTGTCTCCACTGCCGGTTCCCATTGAAGGTCTTTCATAAACTCCTGCATTGTCTGCGTCCGATCAGAATAGCGGAGCTCCAATGCCCTGTCAAATGCATCTGATATATACACCGGCACCCCGATGTTCATATCCTTTAACTTCACATATGGCGTCCCGGCTATCCGTTCCGGTGCCTGCGGAAGCATTTTACCGGAAATTGCATAGTAAAAGGTTGCTGCCAGGGAATAAACATCGGTATAGCTGCCCTGATTCCCTTTTGAAGAATATTGCTCAAACGGTGCAAATCCGGGCTTTAATACAACCGATAATTTCTGATCACTCCGATTGATCATATACTTCGCATTTCCAAAATCTATTAATTTACCATGTCCGTTGGTCATGATAATAATATTTTCCGGACTGATATCCCGATGAAATATTTTCTTTCCCACATGAACCTTTTCCAATGCATCACACAGTTCAAATAACAGCGGCATCAGCTGATCATACGGAATGCGTCCGCCCATACTCCTCATAAGGCCCTTCAAAGTGATTCCATCCAGATATTCCATCACAAAATAACTGGTTCCGTTTGCATTAAAATAATCCAGAATTTTTACGACCGCCTGTATATTCTGCAGACTTTTTAAAATACTGGCTTCCTCCAGAAAACGCTTTCTTCCATGTTCATAAATTCCTCTTGTATCCTCCGACTTAGGTTGTAGCATAACTCCATCGGGTGCCCGCATGGCAATTTCCATCGGTGCATATTCCTTAATTGCACATGGAATATTATTTAACGTGTCCATCGCCTTATAGGTGATTCCGAATCCACCGGCTCCCAGCGGTTCCTGTAATCGATATTGATTTTGCAGAAAAGTTCCTTTTGCCAGTTCCAGCGAATCCTGCCTCATGTTCTCACCATCCTACAATAAATCGTGTTTCTCCTGCCTGAATCTGATCCCCCGGTTGTAGCTTTCGAGGTATTTTTACCTCAATGCCATTTACCAGAGTTCCGTTTGTTGTACCCAGATCCCGAATGTACAGATCACCCTTTTTATAACTAATCTCAAAATGCCTTCGGGATATTTTTTCATCATCAAAATATAAATCCGAAAAGTCAGATCTTCCTATCACAAGTTTCTTCCTGACTGTTTGTGTTAAATTCTCAATTTCTCCATCTGCCATATGAACTCTGATTCCAAACCGTTTACCCTTCCGTTTTAATTTTCGTTTTGTAATGCCCCATAACAATAACCTGGCACCCACTATTCCAATAAGACAGGCACCTGCCATTCCAACAAGACATATCTGCCAATATGTATTCAACACAAACATCCTTTTTGAATTTTCACCTGCCTTAATTCCTTTTCATCAATTCCTGCTTTTATATACACATTTGGGGTGCCTCGACATGAGGCACCCGGTCTTTTAATCCAATTGAATAAAGTTATCACTATAGCCTATTTGTATTATGCTTCCCTTTTCCAATCGGATTTTCTGATTCTTCGGCAATCGTTCTCCATCGTCTAAATAGGTTCCATTTTGAGAGTAATCTGTCACCTGATATGTCTGATGTTCCTTATCATACTGAATCCGGCAATGCCGGTCACTGACCTCGGTTGAATCAAATATCAGCTGACTACGATTTGGATTGCTTCCAAGGATCAGAGTTTCTTCTGGCAAAAGTTTCAGATGTACCCCCTGATATACTCCGGATAAAATAATCAATTCTCCTTCATACACTGACAGGGCATCTTCCTCTCCGTCATCATCCATGATCAGAGCGCTCAGCCAAAATAATATGGTTCCTATGATCAGAAAAATAATAATTCCGGTTATTACAGCAAATGTAGCTGACTGCCCCCGCTTTTGCAGAGCCGTTCCCATCCAAAGAGCAATCGCAAAGCTTAATATGAAATTAATACACATCGCAATTCCCAACACCACCGGTGTGGTCTCTTTTTTTATTATTTTCCAGTTCATATTCCTCACCTCACTAAATCAATCGGATTGTAATAATCTGATTTTCGCCGTCTCTCGGAAGTATAATCTGCAAATACAATCCAATCAGCATTCCATCCTGGTTTTTATCACCAACCAATCGAATTCCGGGCTTTGATAATATTGCCTTATCATTTGATGCATCATCTTCTGTATCCTTGCTTCCTTCCTGTTCGCCTGCTGCAATAACAGTATAGTTATTAGTTTCTGTCTGATTATTCACTACGTTTGTCTCTGTTCGGCTTTCATTTTTATTCTCTGTATTTCCGCCGATTATGTAATTCAAAATGGTTGTAATATTGTTATTAACGGTTACTTCTTTCTTCTCTGCTTCGGTTGTCGGAGCTTCTGTTGTAGGTGCCTCGGTACTTGACTCTTCTGTCGTAGTCGGTGCCTCTGTTGTTGATTCCTCGGTACTTGACTCTTCTGTTGTGGTAGGTGCCTCCGTTGTTGATTCTTCGGTACTTGACTCTTCTGTTGTGGTAGGTGCCTCCGTTGTTGATTCTTCGGTGCTTGACTCCTCGGTCGTGGCCGGCGCCTCCGTTGTTGATTCTTCCTTTGTAACCTCAAATTCTATAACGTTACTTGCTGTTGCTGCATATGTATTACATGCCTCTACATATGCCTGATACTTTCCTGGGGCTAACTGCAGAGCAAGACTTGTTCCCTGCATTTCTCTGTCTGCATTCTCTCCTTCTCCGGCAATATACACATTGTAATAATCTGTGTTTGCCGTTGCATTCCAGCTAAATGTCGTTTCAGCCTGATCCGTTCCCGGTGTACAGCTTAAATTCGGCACTTCCGGCTGTTCCAGCCGTTCAAGCTGATACATCTGCGCTCCACTGCCGTTCAAAGGATATAACTTAATATTGGTTCCTTCATCAAAGCTATGGTTGGCAATATCCATGACACAAGCACCGCATGCTGTCTGGATATGATATTGATCCTGATACTGATATATATTCCATCTCTGTGCAGCGCCGTCTGTATAATCTGCCACCCGAATATTTGTCTCTGCTGCATCAACACCACCCTCTGCCTCAAGAACCTTATTGTCCATGCTGTTATATATGGTATACGTTCCATCTTCTCTTCTGACAAATCTCCAGATCTGTCGCTTAATTTCATCTGAAGATCCGCCCTTTTTTCTACTGGATACATTATCCTGATCATTTGTTACAACTGTCCCAATTGACGGATTTGTAATATATGCATAAAAATTATCTCCAACATCAACTCTTGTTCCAATCTCAGGTACCGGCGTTTCCGGCTCTGATGCACTACCGGTATTAATCAGAATCGTACACATCCTTTTTGCACTGCCCTGTCCGTAATTCCATGCAACATGTGTCCGGTCATTCGTATGTCCGTTAATAATCGGAACCCCAGTGTCGTCATAGCCGACACAGATTGTTGCATGTGCCCATGAGACTGTAGACCAGCTCCACTGATACACCACCGGATTCCCCGGAAGTATCTGATCTGCCGTCGGATTCTCAATTACCTGATATCCTCTGTTCTGCAATGCCTGCACAAAGGATGGAACATAAATCCATGCGGATGTATATGGCTGCCAGTCATCTCCTAATTCAAGACCTCCGGCACGCAGACACTGGGATACATAGTTTGCACAATCTGCTCCGGAATAACTTTTATAATCCGGATTCCTCTTACTACCACTCCAGGCTTCTGCATACTCACATGCAGCCTGAGGATTATAGCCACTGGCATTTACCCTCAACTCCAACGGATCAAAAAACACTGTTGCTGCCACAACTGTGACTACCAGCATTAGTGCCAGCCAGCCCTTTCTTTTTAACTTCATTAATACACGTTTCATAATGATCGCTCCTTTCGTATTTTCTGTTTCCTTCTGAAGCAATCATATACAAGTTTTTATCGATATTACCGACTTTGGCACTTTTCACACGTATTTTGTAAGCATTAGCATTCTTTTAATTTAGTTGTATAACATTCTCTTCATTTCCTAAGATCAAGATTGTTCCCGGTGGAACTCTTTTCTTCTCTTTATGCAACAGAATTTTCTCTTCTCCTATAAAGGTACCGTTACTGGAATAGTCACACACTGTATAATCATTCCCATGATAATTAAAACGAATTCCGCAATGCATTCGGCTGACTTTACTTCCATGAATCACTACATCCACCTGATCAGGATCCCGTCCCAGAACCACTTCCACATTATTCTGTATTTCTATCCTTCTTCCGATCAGAGTTCCTTTCAAGCCTATAATGCCTCCCTGACGGTTTTGATTCATACATAGGCTTTGCGTCAAATATACATCGGCCACTTTCTCATCTCCTTTGCTCCTGCTATTCGAACATTTTTTTCAGGCTATCATAATATCTACGACTAACCGGTATCTGCACATCCTGTACAATCATGCCATTCCGGCTGAACTCACTCACATATTGCTTCTGCACTATATAGCTCTGATGGCAACGAATAAACCCTTTTTCTTTTAACAGATCTTCCATGGCATCCATTTTTTCATAAAACTCTGTTTCTCCATCCTTCGTATGTAAAATGATCTTTCGCTTATCGCTTTCCAGATAAAAAATCTGATTCAACGGTATTCTCCTGATATTTCCCTGGATTTTAACATTCAGGCATTCCGATGTATTCTCCAGTTCGTCTAAATACCGAACCAGCTCCTCTGACAACCGTTCAGTAGAACATGGCTTCAGAATGTATGCAAAAGCCTTACAGGTATATCCTTCAAAAATATGCTCCTGCGACCGTGTTATAAAGATAATATCCACATCTACCTGCATCCTCCGTAATTCATGTGCCAGTTCCATTCCATCCGGCTTTGCCATGTGAATATCCAACAGTAAAAGATTACACTCGAATTTTCCCGCCTGAACATCTTCAAGCACTGCTTTTCCGCTTGCATATCTACTGATGCGGATATCTGCCTTTGAAAACATGATTCGGCTGACCATTTCCTGAATTTCCTTTAATTCAATTTCCTGATCTTCACAAATCCCTATTGTTAACATCCTTGTCTCTCCTGATCAATATGCTGCATATACCTTTACTTCCCTTGTATTGCATGGTCCATCCGGCCTGGTTCGCGTCCATTCTCCTACGGTCGTAGTCGTCTTTGAAAAATCGTAAATCTTTGTACGATAGTGATACCAATACTTCCGTTCATTTTCCGCCTTTGCTCTAAAATTGGCATCTAACGAAGCAATTGTATTCGGACCGGCATCACTGTCTGCTGATAGTCCGTTATAATATTGATAACTCCCTACCATCGTATATGTATCATAATCATAATAACCATTTACACTGATTACTGATTCTGTTAAATAATTCAAAGCTGTCTGAATCCATTTAATTTCCTCCCTGTATCCATAATCTCTTCCATGTACATACGTCTGCGTTGGATATGGGTATGGGTTGGTATATACCGGATCCGCATATATTTCACTTGTAACGGTTTCCCCATCATATGTTCTTTCTTCTCTTCTTGTCGAACTTGGAACTGCCTGTGACCAGTCACTATAATGATAGCCTGTCAATGTCCATCCCGGCAGAGAATCTGACGTAGAGGTTGTTGTCTGTGTTGTTGTAATAATCGGTTGATACTCTGTATAGGTGGAATTATCACAGGCTATAATACTGACTGCTGATCCTTTTGCCACCTTAGTTCCTGCTGTTGTTCCCTGCCACAGCACGGTTCCGTTTGCTGTATTATCCCTGCTTCGCTTGGTTACATCACCCAGCTTTAAACCGACTCTTTCCAATGCGCTCCTTGCTTCCTCCTGTGATAACCCTACCAATGTCGGAACTTTTATCTTTCCTTTTTCCGGATCATCCGGCTTCGGTGGAGCTTCGGTCGTTCCGGTTGATGGTTCCCTTGTAGATGTGGTCTCAGAACCTGGTCTTCTGGTTGAGGTTGATGCATCCCGCGTGGAAGTATTCGCTCTGGTTGATGTACTGCCCTTAGTGCTTTTGCCACCTTCTGTTCCCCGATCTGTAGTCCCGGAACCCCTGTTGTCTGCAACCGCAGTGGAATTATTATTCACATTCGGATTGCCTTTACTGATATAAATCGTAATTGTTGTCTGCGGCTCAACCTCAGAACCGGCAACCAGACTCTGTCGAATAACATGATCCTTTGCTACCGTATCATTCTTCTCATACTCTACTGCTACCGTTAATCCGGCCTGCTGCAGTATACTTTGTGCATCTTCCAAAGACTTATACTGAACATCCGGTACACGCACAGAATCTATACCCTCACTGACAACAACACCTATTTTTGTTCCCTGTGCTACTGTACTTCCTGCTTCTGTATCTTGAGAAATAACCTGTCCCTTTGGAACAGTTGCACTCTTTTCGGTTCCTGACTTATAGATATACAATGCGGCATTTCGAATCTCTGACCGCGCAATCGTCCAGTTTTTCCCCGTTAATTCCGGTACTGTTGTCATAACATCTGTCTTATAATCCGGCATTCCGGTTGATATATTCAGATCTATCGTAGATCCTTTCTCTACTTCACTGCCTTCTTCCTTACTTTGTGCTGAGATATATCCCGGTGCGATTTCACTTTTCTCCTCCGTTGTCTGTGTGTAAACACTCATTTCATCCATTGTGCTTTTTCCGTCTTCAGCACTGATACCTTCAAGATTCGGCATATATATAATCTCTCCGCCGGCACTGACAACTACTTCCAGTGCAGTCCCTCCGGACACCACTTCGCCATCTTCCAGATTCTGAGATAATATCTTATCCTTTGGTATCTCATCTGAGTTTTGCTTGTCCACAATCTGAAGCTCCAATCCTCGAGACTGCACTTCCTCCTCAGCTTCATTCACAGCGTAGTTTACTACATTGGGTACATATACCTCATTGGAAGCCAACAAGCCGGAATCCACAATTGCTTTCATGTCAAAGTGGATTACATTCGTTGCCAGTAGGACACCAACTGTTACAATGATTCCGGCGGCAATTCCGGCACTGACTTTCACCCACAACGGCCATCTTCCGATATCCATTTTACGGGCATGTGCCTTTCGTCTTCGTACTTCTTCAGAATTCAATTCTTCTTTAAATTCTGCTGCCGATTGTGTCCGATCCTCTATTCGAATGTTCATGGCATTCATAATTGCCGTATCCAGGTTCTTAGATATCTTTGCGCCTTTTTTTGATGGTGGCTGCAGAGTATCCTTTCCTGCCCGCTCCATAGAATCTTCCGGAGTCATACCGGTCAACATCTTGTACAGGGTCGCTCCACAAGCATATACATCTGTCCATGGTCCCTGATCTCCCTTGCTTCGATACTGCTCCTCCGGAGCATATCCCTGTTTAATAATGACGGAGAGACTCTTACTATGTGTTGTTGTTGCATATCTGGCAGCTCCAAAGTCCAGAATCTTAACCTCTCCCTGCTTAGTCAGGAAAATATTATCCGGTGCAATATCCCGGTGAATAATGCCAATTTTATGTACCTCCTGCAGAGCCTCCAGAATCGGCATCATAATATTTAATGCTTCATCCGGATCCAGCTTTCCTTCTCGTTCCAACCGACTCTTTAATGTTTCACCCTCCAGATATTCCATAATAATATAGGCTGTTTTATTCTCCATAAAACTGTCATAGATCCGCACGATCCCCGGCACATCTTTAAACTGTGCCAACCGTCTGGCTTCCTCTATAAACTTATCAATTCCGGAATAAAACTGCTCTGTCCGCTCACCGGAATATACGGTTACTTCTGTCTGCCCCGGCATACGAGTTGCGAACTCACTTGGAAGATATTCCTTAATAGCAATCTTTTTCTCCAGAAGTCCATCATATCCGATATAAGTAACACCGAACCCGCCATATCCAATCACCCGTCCGACGATATATTTTCCTGCAAGCACAGTACCCGGTGTGATATGATAAGCTTCCTTTGCCGGCGTACCATCCACATATCCGCAATACGGACATGTCGTATATTTATCATTGATTTTTTCCATACAACCCAAGCATAAACGTTCTGCCATTCCAAGCTCTCCTTCCATCACCTGTATTTACTATGTCAACTAAAAAGTCAGTTTATCCAAATAATACTCATTGATTATTTCATACTTCTTATTTGTATCTAAAAATGCATCATATGCTTTCTTATTAACCGGAATTGCATTTTTGTTGACAATATGCATTGTCTTCTGTGGGCCCTCTGCCAGCATATATGCCAACAATACCGCCGCGGCATGTTGTTCTTCATCATTCGCCTGCGCGCTGATGGAATAGCAATCCACAAACTCTCCCTTCACGGTATCTGATACAATCGGCCGCATTTCATACAATCCTGCCACCTCATGATTCATATAGGTCAGCTCATTTGTCCCAGCCAGATAGTATGTAAGCTTTCCGTTTCTAAACATATCCTTAGCAGTATCGGCAGCCTCTTCTTTTTGCCCTGCTTGTTCCAAGTCTTTAATGTACTGATCATGTGCTGCCTGAATATTTCCGGCATCTTCTCCAACTAAGCTTTGAAATACGTAATCCTGCATATCCGGTGCAATAAAATAATTTAAGGCATCCTCTCCCTTTCTGACCTGATCCAGAGTTTCTACCTCTACATTATCAATATCTACACCTTTTCCCCTTCGCACATATGCAACCGGAACCACAAATCCCATTGGCATTTTTTTATTTTCTATAATTTCTTTTTTAGCATCATTCAGAAAATAATACTCATTTGCATTGATATACGTATAGACGTCCTTGACATCCGCCATAATATCCTGCATGCTATCATCCATGCCATCACTTACAAATACTGTAGGCAATGTTTTGGCATCGGCTGCCTTTGCAATCTCTTCCGCATATGAATCCTGTGGAATTTCTCTGATTTCAATATCTACCTTAGGTTGATCCTCCTGAAACTTTGAAACCATTGTCTGAAGCATTTCGGTTTCTTTTCCGGACTCTTCATTCTCCTTTATGGGAACCCAGATACTAACTGTTGTTTCCGGAAGTTCAACCTGTGCCTTTTTATCGGAAAAAGAACGATATGTAAAAAATCCTCCGATCAGAAGCACGACCACAGCTACCCCTATTGATATTCCCCGCTTTAGTTTTCTTCTCTTTAACTCTGCCTTTAAATCCGTTACCTTCTTTTTATCCAGAATCGCATTCTGAAAATCCTCAATGCTTTGGAATCGCAAATCCTGATTCAGTGCCATTCCTTTCATTAAAGCATTTGAAAAATTTTCTGGTATTTGCGGATCTAATTCTGCCGGAGATTTCACATTATCTTCTACAATACGATTTACAGATTCTTCAGGCACAATACCGGTAACAATTCGATACAAAGTAGCAGCCAATGCATATACATCTGTCCATGGTCCCTGTTTACTCTTTGAACGATACTGTTCTGGTGGTGCAAATCCCGGTTTTAATATGATAGATAAGGTTTTCTCTTCCTCACCGGTAGAAAACCGCGCCGCACCAAAATCAATTAATTTTATCTTGCCATCCTCGCAGATAAAAATATTATCCGGACTGATATCCCGATGTATAATTCCTTCCTTATGTATGTCTTTCAGTGCTTCACAGATAGACGATATAATTTCTACCGCTACATCCTTTTCAATCTTTCCGCCTGCTACCCTTACATATTGCTTTAATGAAATTCCGTTCAAAAACTCCATTACAATATATGCCGTATGATTCTCTTCAAAAAAGTCATAGACATTCATAATATGGGGATGCGTACTGAATTTGGCCATATTTCGTGCTTCATCAAGAAATCGCTCCACACCTTTTTCAAACTCGGTTTTTCCATTTCCTGTATAAATAATGACTTCTGACTGCCCCGGGATCCTTTGAACAATTCCGGCCGGATAGTATTCCTTGATAGCCACCATTGTTTCCAAACGCTCATCCCAGGCCCGATATATAACACCAAAACCGCCAAATCCAACAACCGTTCCGATTACATATCGATTTTGCAGCCGAATCCCCGGCACAAGATGGTACGGTTCGTCCGGCGCAGTTCCCCGGACAAACCCACAATGAGGACATACTTCATAACGTTCCTCATATTCTTTCATACAGTTTAAGCAACGGACTAGCATCTAACCTTCCTCCTATTGCAACCGGAATGAATTCTTAGAATCGCCTATATTAAGAATACTGCCTGCCGGTAATATTTCTTCCGTTCCTTTTGTCAGTCTCCGCTTTCCTGCAAATGTACCATTCGTAGAGTAATCTATTACTGTATATTTTCCTTTCTGCGGATCATAAGTAATCTTACAATGACGTCTGCTTACCTTTGGTGATTCGATTACAAGCTGTGCTTCAGATGCATCTCTGCCAAGAACGACTCCTGCGGCATCTAACGGAAGTTCTGCGCCTGCATACATACCGGAAATACCTACCAATACACCAGCCTTTGCCTGCACCTTATTACCAGTCGTATTAGCAACTGAATTCACTGCATCTCTGCTGCTTAACCGATAAATTCCACAACCTAAAGCAAGAATCTGTAACACTATAAATCCCCAGAAGCCGATTCCCATGCTTCGAATCATAATCTGAAATACCAATGTTCGAATCATTTGCAGATAGATAGTAGACAACTCCGGTACCAGATTTTTTACAATGGTTAAACACAGTCCCGGTATTGCAAAAAAGATAGTAACGCATAATACCAGATTGATTCCCACAAAAACACAAGACATTACACGTTTATTTTCTGCTTTTCCCCATATATGAAACCCGGCCGCTACAAGTGATAATGCCGGTACACCTAATAACAAAATAATAAAATATGCCATTGCCAAATACATGTTAGATGAATATGTATATACCATACCGGCCCCCAGCAATACCACTGCACTTCTGGCCATATTGCTTAAAACTCCGGTATTTAATGTATCTGTAACCCCTGATAATACACTATCCGTAAACAATGATGTTAAATCATTTTCATCCCAGGTTGTCATATCATTAGATCCATATTGCATAATTACCTCCTGCAATACATCATCCCGAAATACAAAACATGGCAACAATGCCACAAATAATGATAATACTAAGCATATAACTGCTGTAATTTTGAATATTTTGTCCCATTTTTCCTTATCGCTAAACATATTGTATCCTCCATTCTTCCCTTTCACTTAATTCTTTGTTTCTTATTCATTCCATACTGCAATTGCAGTATAGTTATCCATATTTTTACCGATACCGTTTTTCTTAACTTCTGCCTCCATCTTTTGTAACCATTCATCTACCGTCTGGCTTTTTCTCAACAATTGTTGCATTGCCTTCTCTTCAATCAGTTCCCAAAATCCATCTGAACAGAGAAGAAACGCCTGTCTCGTTGTCAATGGCATTTTGTCAGAAAGCACATATTGCGGACTACTCCATTCTGTTCCCATAACCCGTAACAGCCGATTTCGATCTTCATGTCCGCGAATCTGCTTCTCTTTTATTTCACCTGCCATTACCAGCATTTGCGGTACACTATGATCCAGCGTCCGCTTTACCATTTTCCCTTTTTGGAATACATATAATCGCGAATCTCCAATATGTCCCCATTGAACCATCTGATTCTTAATCTCCAAAACAACCATGGTAGTTTTCATTTCAGATTGGAGATTTTGATTTTTCTGCTCTAATAAAAGATTCTCCTGGGCCGTCTGAAAACACTTGTCTAAAAAATCCGGCTCCTTATACTGCATAAAAAGACTCTTTCCGGTCTCTACAACCAGTTCTGAGGCAACCTCACCTTTTCCATGTCCGCCCAATCCATCTGCAAGCAAAAAACAATACTGTTCATTATCTTTTACTACACCGGCATAATCTTCATTGATTTCCCGATTTCCACAATTTGTTATAATCTTATACGTTAACAAAAGTTTCCTCCTTTCCGGGCATTTATGATTTCCTTACTACTTGAAATATCTTATCAGGTATTTTATTTTCTATAGTTTTGCTGCTATAAACGTCCCGTATTTTGTAAATAATAGATGTTTTCTATTGGTTCTTTGCATATCATATACTATTTCTTTAGATTTTAGGTCTATTCATAAAAGACATTTGGAACTTTTATTAAGACAAGTCATTTCCGTTCTTGTCAGAAAATATAGAATGTGCTAGATTAAATTTTAGAAATTCCTAATTACCTTAAGGAGCCTCCATTACCATGAAGCTTATTAAAAATACCTCATCTGCCAAAAATATTTCAAATGACCACATTGCAAACAGGGTACTTTTTTCTCCTACCCACAACAAAAAATCCTCTCAGCTTCCTTCTGAGAGGCATACTATACTCTATAAGTTATTAATTATTGTTGTTTTTATTTTTGCTATGCAATTCTGTGATTCTTTCTGTACAGAGCTTTTCAGTAAGCTCCAGTCACTCTATACAACAGACTTCCTGATCATAGGACGTGGGATGACAAGTCAGAATGCACTTGCCTATTTAAGTATGGCGAATTTCCCGTTTTTGATCGTATCCTGGCTGGCACCGCTCGGTCGGATTTTGATTGACAGATGGGGTAGGAATCGTATTTATCTCCTGAATATCTGCTGTATGATTCTGGGCTGTATCGTATGCTTCTTCGCTCCAAACCTGATTATTTTTCTGTTTGGAAATGCGATTCTTACCTTCAGCTATTCTCTGGACATCCAGTATATCTATATCGTAGACGAAGTATCGCCGGGACATCGTGCCACCATCCGGGGCATTACCAGTGGTATTTCTGCCCTTGCATCTATCCTGCTGCCGATTGTCCGGGGACTTCTGATCACACAACTGGATCTTTCATGGAAATATATGTATATTACGACTATCGGTTTCTGTATCCTGTTACTGCTGGCATCCCTTCTGCTGCTTCGTAAATTAACCGGCCTGCAGCTAACCGATTGCCACACGCATTCTCCGGCATTCACATCAAGCAATAAATCATCTCTGTTCTGCCGCCTTAAGAACTTTCTGATTCATCTGCATACTTTGCCTGGGTTCCGCCAAATTGCTCTGCCACTGGCGTTGGCCGGTGTTGCGACTGCCGGAATCAGCTTCTACAACGAGCCGCTCCTCGCCTTTAGCAGTCGAAGTGAGCTATCAGTTGATACGATTCTGATCATCCAGCCAATCGTATTACTGGTTATGTCTGTAATTTATGGTTTCCTTGCAGATCATGGAAATCGCCAATTGGTTCTGGCTATCTGTGCAGCCGTATCCGGCATCTCCCTGGTCTGCTTCTGCGTCATTGCAGAAACCGGTACCGGTGTACTGCTCCCCGGTATCTGCTGGGGTCTCATGTATAGCAGTTATTATTCACTGGTCAATCTCCTGCAGCTGATGATTATTGAACTGGCGCCTTCAGACGCTACCGGTAAATTCTCAGCCGCGTCTATAATCATCTACGGATTGGGGGATGCCATCGGCCTTCTTCTGACCAGCCTCCTGACCGGAGTCCTTGGCATGACTGTATCAAAGCTGGTCACAGCTTTACCGTTTCTTCTGATTACGCTCCTGCTACTCCTTTTCTATCCCCCTACTCCTCGATCAGCTCCCGATACACATCCCGCTTGCTGATCCCGCGATCTGCTGCCACCTGTTTCATAGCCGCCTTTTTATCCATGCCCTGCTCCATATAGTAGGTCACATGCTCCGGAATGCTCATCGTCTCCCATTGTTTCCGTTCCTCTTCTTCCAGTGCCTCGAAGCTCACGCCCTCCATAACCAGCACACATTCTCCCTTCGGTTCCTGTGCCGTATAATATTCTACAGCCTCATGCAATGTGGTCTGAAAGACAGTCTCATGCTTTTTCGTCAGTTCCCGGCAGACGGTCAGCCTGCGGTTTCCAAGTGTCTCTGCCAGCTCCTGCAGTGTCCGCACCAGACGATGCGGTGCCTCATAGAGCACAATCGTCCGTGTCTCTGTCTTCAGTTCTTCCAGCACCCGGCTCCGTTCTTTCTTATCCGTTGGCAGAAATGCTTCGAAGCAGAATCGTCTCGTCGGCAGTCCACTGATCACAAGTGCATTCACGCAAGCACATGCCCCCGGCAGAGAAGTCACCGTAATCCCGGCCTCATGGCACTGTCTGACCAGCTCCTCGCCCGGATCAGAGATTCCCGGTGTTCCGGCATCCGTAATCACCGCTATATTCTTGCCCTCCTGCAGGTATCCTACCAGCACGCGTGCCTTGTCATACTTATTATATTCATGATAGCTGGTCATCGGCGTATGGATATCGAAATGATTCAACAGCTTAATACTGTTCCTTGTATCCTCTGCCGCAATCAGATCAACCTCCTGCAGCACCCGGATTGCCCGGTACGTCATGTCCTCCAGATTTCCGATCGGTGTTGCACACAGATATAATGTTCCTGCCATGTTATTGCTCCTTTCCTACTCCCCATATATCCCACGCACTTCATCCGTATACACGCCCTTTTCCCGATACACGATCAGCGGCGGCTCCACCTTGATCCGTGACCGTCCGCCACGCACCGCTTCCACCATAACCATGCCCGGCTCCTTGTCCACATAGGACTGGATCATACGCATCCGCTTCGGCTCCATCTTATACTGCATCAGCACACTGAAAATCTCCGCCAGTCGAAACGGCTTATGGATCATAAAGAAACTGCCACCCGGTTTCACCAGATAGGCGGCTGCCTTCACCACATCCTCCAGATTGCAGAGAATCTCATGCCGCGCAATATTTTTCGGCTCATATGCATTCTGCAGGCCATGCTGATTTGTCATATATGGAGGGTTCGATGTGATGACATCAAAAGAAGCTGCAGGAAACAATCCTGCGGCTTCTTTAATATCACCCTGTTTAATTGCAATTCGGTCAGACAGTCCGTTCAGGCGCACACTGCGCTCTGCCATTTCCGCACTCTCTGTCTGTATCTCCAGTCCGGTAATATGTGCAGCCTCTGTCTTTGCAGCCAGGAGAATCGGAATAATACCGGTTCCGGTTCCCAGATCCAGTACCCGACTGCCAGCCTTAACTCTTGCAAAATCAGATAGAAACACCGCATCCACACCGAAGCAGAACCGCTTCGGATCCTGAATGATCCGGTAACCCTTGCACTGCAGGTCATCCAGTCGCTCTCCTGCATGCACCAGAGTCTCCACCTGCACATCCTCATTCATCAACTCAACATGTGCCGGCTCTATCTTATTTTCCATCGTACTCTCATCCTGTCTGAGCTTCATCTGCTGCCCATCGCCCACTTCTGAATGAATCCGTCCTAATCATCCAGCTTGGACTTACCTTCCTTCTTTTCCTGTTTCTCCAGCTCTTCTAATTCCTTCATTTCCTCTGCGCTGACTCTGGATTTATCACGTCGCCGCTTCGGCTTGAACCGCAGCTCATCTACCTTGAAATCCAGAACCTCCTTCTCACCGGCATCATTGGTGACTACCACCTTCACCAACTGGCGCAGTACATTCGTACCGGTTACCTCACCCTTCTGACCGGTCGGTGTCTTCACATAATCACCGATATTCGGCATCCGATCATTCAGATACTCATAGGTCTGCTCCTCATAGCTCAGGCAACACATCAGACGTCCGCAGACACCGGAAATCTTAGTCGGATTCAGAGAAAGGCTCTGCTCCTTTGCCATCTTGATCGATACCGGTACAAAATCCGACAAATGACTGTGACAGCACAGCTCGCGTCCGCAGATACCGATACCACCTACGATCTTGGTCTCATCCCGCACACCGATCTGCCGCAGCTCGATTCGTGTCTTAAACACGGCTGCCAGATCCTTAACCAGTTCCCGGAAATCGATTCGGCCGTCTGCCGTAAAATAAAACAGCACCTTATTGTTATCAAAGGTATACTCTGCCTCGATCAGCTTCATTGCCAGCTTATGCTTCGCAATCTTCTGCAGACAGATATTAAATGCTTCCTTGCTCTTTTCCTTATTCCGTCTGTCACGCTCCGCATCTGCCTCCGTTGCTTTCCGGATGATCGGCTTGATCGGAGTCTGCAGACTCTTCTCATCAAAGGAATATCTGCCCCGGACTACCTTGCCGTACTCCATGCCTCTGGCGGTCTCCACAATTACGAAATCACCCGGCTTTACCTGTATATCTAACGGATTAAAGGAATAGATTTTACCATTTTCCCGAAATCTAACTCCGATTACTTCTATCATTCTGATTCTCCTTTATTGTTAACAGCAGAAGCTCCATCGCTATGTCAAAGTTTACATTCGCTTCTAACCGTACCTTAACCTTATCCAGTGCCTTCAGCACATTCTCAATACCTTCATAAGAAATATAATTGGCCTGCTGCTTTAAGGTCGCATATTCTTCCTTGAACAGCAGCTTATCCGGCGATCCGGACACCTTTAACATCAGAATATCCCGGTACCACATCATCATGATATCCAGATAATCATAAATATCTAATTTATACTTGGACATCTTCTTCACCGCATCGATCAGATCGTAGATCTCCATGCGATTAATATCCTTCAGGATCTGCACACAATCATGCTTGATCTCATTATACTCCTCCGAGGTGGCCAGTCGAACAGCCTTCCCCAGATTGCCGAATGCAAATCCGACACAGAACTTTGCCTTTGCCTGCGGAATCCCCATTCTGGATAAATACTCCATCATGTCCAGCTCGCCTACCGGCTTCAGGTTCAGTGTAATGCACCGCGACAGGATCGTCGGCAGCATCTTGTCCAGATTGTTGGTCAGCAGCATAATGATCGCATACTCCGGCGGTTCCTCAATCGTCTTTAACAATGCATTCTGCGCCTGCGGATTCATCAGCTCCGCCTCCGGAATAATGTAAATCTTATACCGACTGCTGTATGGCTTGATAATAATATCATTATTAACCTGCTCACGAATATCATCTACCGAAATCACAGTCGGCTTCTCATGTGTTACCCAGATAATATCCGGCTGGTTTCCACTGTCACACTGGATGCAGGAGCGACAGGTTCCACACGGATCCGTACCACCGGCCTCACACTGCAGCGTCTTGGCAAACAGTCCTGCCAGCATCTTCTTTCCGGTGCCCTTCTCTCCATGAATCAGATAAGCATGTGCCACTTTTCCCTGCTCAATACTGCTCTTGAAATGCCCTATAATACTCTCATGTCCTACTACATCACGAAATGTTGTCATGGCATACACCCTCTTTCTGTTACGTCAAAATATCAATCATCATTCCCCGTATTTCATCAATTAACCGGAGAATCTCCAGATGATCCTTCTCCTCTGACAGCAATGCTTCTGCCAGCTTATCCAAATCTTCATCTACCTGATGAATGATTCCATATACCCGGTGTCTTCCCTTCCGGTCCAGAAAATTCTCTCTGGAAAACGTATGGGAATGGGTCGTAATTTCATTCATAAATTCCTTAATCTTCGCCCGATACCGCTTCATGTCCCGGATATCCTTCCGCCTGGCGATCCTCTGCCCTTCGGACTCGATCTCCTTCATCAGGCCCTCCAGCTTCGCCTGAAGCTCACTCTCCTGAAGGTGACTGACCAGAGTAAATTTGAAATCATCATTTCCGGTGTTCTTTACTGCCTCTGTGGCATCGATCTGTGTTAACTTCGATATGGCATCCAGATTAATTTCCATTACTCCGACCTCCTTCCGGTATCATGCAATCCTTATAATTATCATCCTATCATTATTATCGGCTGAAAATCCGTTCTTCAATAGCTGATACTATTTTAGCATGAATCTCATCTACCGGTAAAGAAGCAGATATCTTCATAATTCTATCCTTTTCACGGTCCGCCAGCAGTCGGTAGCCCTCTACGACCTTCTGATGGAACTGCAGTCCCTCTGCTTCCATCCGGTCCAGCTCCGCCTGATTCTTCTTCCGGCGAAGGCCTTCCTCCGCAGACAGATCCAGCAGGATCGTCAGCTGCGGCCGCAACCCTTCCAATGCATAATCATTGACCGCATAGACCTTCTCCACGCCCAGACCTCTGGCAATCCCCTGGTAAACGACCGAAGACTCCAGAAACCGGTCACAGATCACCGCTTTGCCTGCGTCCAGTGCCGGCCGGATCACCTCCTGCACCAGCTGCGCTCTGGCTGCCGCATATAGCAGAAGCTCTGTATTCGGACTCATTTCCGTATACTCTTTATTCAAAATAATCTGGCGAATTGCCTCGCTGATGACCGTTCCGCCCGGTTCTCTGGTGATGATCACATCATATCCCCGTGCAGTCAGATACGCCCGCAACAGTTCGATCTGTGTACTCTTACCAGCTCCGTCCGGCCCCTCCATGGAAACAAATAATCCTTGCATCTTCGATGTCCCGAACCTTTCTTATCTGTTTATACCTCTACCTGTTATCTCTGATCACAGACTCATTCCTCAATAAAATGTACTACAATCATTTTCTTTGCATATATCCTTACAATATTCCCTACAATACCTTGGATAAAAATTCCTGTAATCTCGGATTCTGCGGATTACCGAAAAATTCCTCCGGTGTATTCTCTTCCTTGATCTGACCGCCATCCATGAACAGGACTCTGGTTGCCACTTCTCTGGCAAAGCCCATCTCATGGGTTACGATTACCATGGTCATACCTTCATCCGCCAGCTCCCGGATCAGCTCCAGTACTTCTCCGACCATCTCCGGATCCAGTGCGGACGTCGGCTCGTCAAATAACATCGCCTCCGGATTCATAACCAGTGACCGCACGATTGCGATTCGCTGCTTCTGTCCGCCGGATAATTTATTCGGATACTCATCCTTCTTATCGTATAATCCGATTCTCTTTAACAGAGCACTTGCCTTCTCGGTGGCCTCCTCTGCCGACTGCAGCTTCAGCGTCACCGGTGCCAGTGTCAGGTTCTCCATAACCGTCAGGTTATTAAACAGATTGAAATGCTGGAACACCATACCGACCCGCTGTCTTGCCAGGTTCACATTCACCCGGTTCTCTTTCTCGATCTGTTTTAAAAGATTCTTATATTCACTGCCCTCATGCTTCTCATTCAGCAGATCTTCCTCTTTAATCCGACGAATCAGCTCCTGCTCCAGCCTGGCAGATAACTCCTCCGCCTTCACGCCGGACTCCGCCTTTGCCATTTCCTCTGCCAGAAGCTTCTGATAGGTCCCTGATGCCTTCATAACCTCGGGATGCAGGTATGGGTCCGCCGGTGTCAGCAGCTGGTCATCCAGCCAGATTTCACCATAGGTAGGCTCCTCTAACAGGTTCATGCAACGAAGCAGGGTACTCTTACCGCTTCCGGAAGGACCGATGATTGCTACCTTCTCACCCTTCTGGATCTCGCTGCTTACGCCCTTTAATACATGTAAATCTCCGAAATTCTTATAAATATTTCTAACGCTTATCACTTGCCCGCAGCCCCCTTTCCATCATCTTTAACGCAAAGGTTATGATCAGAATAATCACAATATAAATCACTGCCATAACAAGGAATGGCATCATGTATTCATAATTTCCGGAACCAATGTTACGGAATGCCTTATACAGATCGACGACACCGATGAAGCTGACTACCGAGGTCTCCTTCACCAGCGAGATCAGCTCATTACCCAGTGTCGGCAGAATATTCTTAACCGCCTGCGGAATGATGATCTTCCACATAGTCGTTCCGTAGCTTAATCCTAAGGCACGACCGGCCTCCATCTGTCCGATATCCACCGATAAGATACCGGAACGCATAATCTCCGATACATAGGCACCACTGTTCAGACCCATGATCAGGGTCGCTACCACGATCGAAGACAGATTAATTCCAAGCAGCGGAAGGATTACGAAATATCCCAACAACAGCTGTACTACCATTGGTGTTCCCCGGAAAAACGCTACATAAATCCCGGATATCTTCTTCAGAACAGCCAGAACCTTCCCCCAGGCACCATGCTTCTTCGGCTGTACTTCAATTGCCGCAATGATCGTTCCGATGATAATACCGAGCACCAATGCCAGCAATGCAATAATCAGGGTATTTAATAACCCTGTTAATACTTCCTTATAACCACCCTTGTTCAGGAAGGTGTCAAAGAACATATTCCATTTTGTTACAAGTGATTGAATCGTCATAGTTTTTTCTCCACGCATAATATGAGAAAAAACCTGTCGTATTCAGACAGGTTTCCTCTCAATGCTGCTCATTAATTTGCTGCATTTACCTTCTTCACAATCATTTCAGCCGGTGCCTTATCAATCATTACATAATTGATATTACCGGATAACATATCGTTTACTGCTAATGAACCGGAAGTATAACCTACCCAGCTCATATTGGAAATTCCATCAAATCCCCAATCAGAATCGCCCTTTACATAGAACTCAGCGGTTGTTCCGCTCTGTCCGCCGATGCGGCCTGCATCCTGATCTGCCAGAACTGCCAGTACATCATCAGCTGTCTCGCAGGAATCAAATGCTGTATCACTGCTTGGTACGATCAGTACCTGAGAAGCTGTATAGTAAGAGTCTGTAAAGTTTACACTCTCTTTTCTGGTCTCATTAATGGTCAGACCGGCGATTGCCATATCAGCCTTTCCGGTATCTACATAAGTACAAACAGCCTCAAAGTCTACATCCAGGATAACCAGTTCCTTATTCAGGTACTCTGCAAGTCCCTGTGCCAGCTCCATATCAATACCGTAAAAGGTATCGCCTTCCTTATACTCAAACGGTGAGAACTCAGCATTGGTAGCTACTACCAGCTGATCCTTGGACTCATCTTCCTTTGCGGAAGTAACGCCAACCGGCTCTCCGTCACCAAAGTAATGCTCACAGATAGAATCCAGTGTACCGTCGCCCTTGATCTGCTCGATATACTTATTGGTCTGCTCTAACAGGTCTGCATTGTTCTTATCTACGCCAAATGCGTACTGCTCATCGGTCAGTGAAATATCAATGGTCTTAACCACACCAGCTCCGCTTCCGGCTCCGGCACCACAGCCTGCCAGTGACATCGCCATAGCTGCTACAAGTCCTACTGCAACAATCTTTGAAATTAACTTTTTCATGTTACTTACCTCGATTCTTCCTTCTAAAATCTTTACTTACATCTTAGCGAATTTTACACTATTTTCACATGATTTGTCAATGGTTTGGCCTATAGTTCCGGGATTTGCCCGCACATTTGTCCTATATTTTCTAAAATATTCTAATAATAGGTATACTGTCCGTTATTTTCCTCTACCTGTACTACCGGCTTTGGGTTCTTACCTGCTGCAATCAACAGGAATACAACGGATGTGATCGGAACAATGATGCTGACAATCGCAAATGGTGTTGTTTGCGATTCATCTACAAACATATCATACAGATCCTTATACGCAGAGTAGGTAATAAAGATTCTTGCCACCAGGATTGCAATTGGCAGAAGGTATACGATAACCGCAATAATTAATCCGATAACCGGAATCACTGTAAGTGCAGATAATATACCCTGAATCACACCACCACCAAGACTGATTGCAAGCCAGATCCAGAATCCGGTCGCACGCTCAATTTCCTTATTAAATGCCAATATCTTCAGCTTCTTATCCGGAAGTGTAAACAACAGATAGGTATTCGCATATGGAATCCACGCCATCCATGGATACTGATGCCCTAACTTGGTTGCCATCTTATAAAGTGCAATTGCCTGCAATATATAGGCTGCTAGTCCTATTAAACATACAATTCCTATAATTACAATCATAAATATAAGTGCTCCGGATGCAACCAGCCCTTCCGCTAATGATTGTGCATCACTACTAGACATATTCATTCCTCCTTTAAGCCATGATTCTTACTTTTATGTCATTTCTATAGTGTACCATATACCCCTCCAAAAAACCACAAATATTTACTTTCAAAATCTTTACAGATGACTGTTCTCTTTCATCTTTTACTCTCTTTCAGAACTTTGATCTGACCGTTCGAAATATCATACACTGTCAAACCTGCCATTCGACATTTTTCCAGATATGCCACCTGGTCCGCTTCGATCAGCTCTCCCGGCACCAATTGCGGAACCCCGGGCGGATACACCGTCGCATAATCTCCGGCAATTCTTCCAACTGCATCTTCCAGTGCAACAGTCTCCATTTCCCGGTTCCATGCCTGTGCCGGAGTCAGTACCTCTCTTGCATCTTTCTTACATGATGAATACGCATGTGTAAAACTTCCCCTTGCGGAACCACCCTCCTTCAGATGTACTTCAAACTCTGCTTCTGTCTCCACTTCCTGATCTTTTCTTTCCCTCAGAAGCTGCTCGGTCGCTGTCAGTGCCTGATCCAGTCGCTCAAAAGCCTCCTCCGTATCTGCCACACTGGTCATTGCCAGTGCATAATATAACGAAGCCATCTCAAACACCAGCCTGTACTTCTCTTCCATATAGTTTAGAAACTCTTCACCGCTCCATCCGCCTTTCAGGCAGAATACCAGCTTGGAACAGTCATAGGCATAGCCACCCTGTGCCCGGATCTCCTCCTCCGTCAGCAAATGAATCGCCTCATATGTTTCCCATTTCCTACGATATTTCTCCAATCTCTTTCCATACTCTTTCATCCGGCTGTCACGCCAGCCGTCCATCGCTGCGATCGCATCCTCCATATTCGCTACAAATAAATAAGATGGCGAACTGGTCTGATATATACTCATATACTGTTCAACCCGATCACGAAACTCCTGCTGTCGGTCAATTCCGTCTTCTTTAGACGTTATCTGATCGGCACCCCTTCCTATATGAAGAATAGCACATTGCGTATAGCATGGCAGGGTCTTATGCAGGCTTTCAATCACCAGATCTGCACCGCAGCGGGTCGCGGTCTCCGGAAATTCGTCTCCAAACTCCATATGTGCCCCATGGGCTTCATCCACGATCAATCTGGCACCTGCCCTGTGTACCATATCACTGATCGTCCGTATATCAGACACAACACCTTCATAGGTCGGTGACGTCAGGATCACTGCCTTTGCTTCCGGATGCTCCCGAAATGCCATTTTAACCTGCTCCGGTAGAATGCTTCCACAGATCCCATATTGCTCCATTATCTCCGGATAAATGTACACCGGTTTCAGACCAAGTAACAGCACTGCATGATACACCGACTTATGACAGTTTCTGGCCATGATCAGAGTATCTCCCTGCCTGCAGCACGCAGAAATCGCGGTTAAGATTCCACCGGTACTGCCATTAACCAGATAATACGACTTCTCACTTCCATATACCTGCGTCAGCTCCCGCTCAGACTCTGCAATCGAAGCTACCGGTGCATTCAGATTATCCAATCCCGGCACCTCCGTCACATCCAGCTGATTCCCCATTCCAAGCGTTGGAACAGCCTCTGCCAATGATGCCTGGCGCTTATGCCCCGGCATATGCCATGGATAATAGTCTTTTCCACAATATTCACTTAATGTCTGATTAAATATCCGCTTCATTCGTTAATATCCTGCACCTTCCATTTATAATCAACTCATGCTCATCATTATAATAAATACAGAAATTATTCCTCTTTCTATAAGGAATTCTACATTCATATTATTTTTCTCCATTCTCTATTTTTATATATTATCGTATTTTATACGTTTTTTCAATATTTTCTATTATATAGTGGTATATTATCATCTCATATTTTTATACACATAAAAACACCCTAGAAACTATTTATCATAATCTCTAAGGTGTTCTTTCATGCCCAGAACCGGAATCGAACCAGTGACACGAGGATTTTCAGTCCTCTGCTCTA
>CAVFXS010000063.1:0-83544 GCA_963626805.1 Bacteroidales bacterium H4
AATACCAGAAACGCTATGACGGTCTGGTTCAGCACTACGATGAAGCCAAGGCACGGTATGATGAGGTGGCGGCAGCAATATCCGCAAAAGAAGCAAAGAGCGAGCGGCTGGCAACCTTTATTAAGGAACTGAAAAGCCGTGACGGAACCATCAGCGAATTCGACATAAGCCTGTGGAGCAGCATGGCGGAGTTTGTCACGGTAGGCAGAGATAAGGAAATCACGGTCACCTTCCGGGATGGCACAGAGATACAGGCATAAAAGAATACAGATTTAGCAGGCACTCGGCAGAAGTCGGGTGTCTTTTTCTGCGTTTTGGTTAAATTTAGGTAGAAACCAACATAAGTTCATGTTATAATTAGTTATCTGATTAGTGCAACATAATTGTATAAATGGAGTTGAGATTATGCTGAAAAACAACCTGGAAATAGATGTTAAAGTAAAGTGCCTCGAAGAAGGGGTTACTCAGGCACAGCTTGCGGAGAAGATTGGAACTTCGGCTCCGTATGTAAGCAGGCTGATAAATAAAAAAGAGGGCATCTTGAATAAAACATTTGTAGAAATGCTTGAAGCTCTCGGCTACGACATTCAGCTTACCTATGTAAAAAGATAAGTGAAAATTTGGAGCGTTTGCGTCACATACAAAACTACGAAAGGAACAAAGTAAAATGGTTAAATGGAATTTTCCTGGAAATCAAGATGGCCAGATTAAGGGCGTTGCTGATGCTGGGATTGAAAATTTTAATGGAACGGAACTCGCTTCATTGGCCAGAGAGAATTGTCAAAATTCATTAGATGCGGCCTTGGATGATACTAACCCACAAGTTCTTGTGGAATTTGAAAGGTATTTTGTAAGCGCAGATAAGATTCCCGGAATGATTGAGTATCGTGAAATATTGAGTAAGTGCAAGTTGTTCTGGGACAAATCGAAAAGTGAAAAAGCAAAGACTTTCTTGAAAAATGCAGTAAGTAAAGCAAACGAGAAAAACGGATTTGTACTTCGAATCAGCGATTACAATACTACTGGTCTGTCAGATCCCTACGCAGATTCGAGCGATGCTTTTAATTTTAAGTTTGACGGATGGAATGCATTGATCAAGATTGATGGCGGTGCAAATAAGGACGGTGACAAAGCCGGAGCCTTTGGTATAGGTAAGAGTGCTCCGTTTAGCAATTCGTTTTATAGACTGGTGTTCTATCGGACACTAAATCAGGATAACGAAAGAGCATCACAGGGTATATCAAGATTGATGTCTTATCCCGATGGACAGAATATGACAAGTGGAGTTGGATACTTTGGAAATCCAAATGGTAATAATCCTGTTGAAAGCATAAATGAACTTGAAGTTTTAAATAAGCGCTCAGAAACTGGAACAGATGTGTTTGTTTTCGGATTTAAAGCTAACAGCGATTGGGAGAATGAGATCATTACTGCGCTATTAGAAAACTTTCTTATGTCCATATACAACGGGCAATTACGCGTAAAGGTACAGAACAGTGAAATTAATTCAAACACCTTGGGCGGTTACATGGAAAGAGTGCATCGTGAATATCCGGGTCCCACAAAGGGTACATATGGCAATTATCTTTGCTTAATCAGAACGGAAGACGTAAAAACGTATGCAAAAGATTTTCATGGGCTGGGAACACTTCAACTTAGAATTTTAGTAGGTCCAAATGAAAAACTCGACCGGAAAGTTTTGATTGTAAGAAAAGCGGGAATGAAATTATTCCGTCTCGGTAACATTTCAAAATTAGTTCCTTTCACTGGAATACTGGAACTTAAAGGAAAAGCCCTTAATAACTACTTCAGGTCTATGGAAACGGTGGCTCATGACAACTGGGAGCCGGGCCGCCATACAGAGCCGAAACAGGCAAAAAGGTATTATGAGGAAATTAAAGAATGGATTAGAAGTATTGTCGCTGAATTGGCAGAGCACACAAGCGATGACGAAATGGATGTTGAAGGTCTGAGCGGTGTGCTTCAACGAGAACCGGAGACGGTTGAAACGGGAGATTCAGACAATAAGCGCGAAAATTTAAACGATCATCTCGGAAACATCGATATTATTAAGCGTCCCGAAAGAACTCCGTCAAAAGGTTTCTTCTACGGAAAGGGCGATGAAGGCAGCACTGAATCAACAAGCACTAAGGGGACTTTGGGCTCGACAGGTGATCCTGGATTAAGAATCTTAAAAGGAAAGCGTAAAAGAAAAAAACTTGATTCGCATCGCGGTCTGCCAGATCCAGAAGGAAAAGATGTGGTAACGCAAAAGAAACCAGGAGGGGAATCCAACTGTCCTTTGAAGAATGTTCGTATCATAAAAAAGAGCACTGGTATGTATTCTGTCAATTTTGAAATACCACACGATGTGGATTATGGAAGGATTGAGCTTGTGACGGTTGGCGAAAATGGGAAATCGAATCGAATTCACATTAAAAGTGCCGAGTCTGCCGGTGGCTGCAAAAGTGCCAAAAAGAGCGGAGATTATATAGAGGCCGAGGGCTTATCATCCTCAAACAAAGTTAAAATTGCAGTACAGCTTGCTGACTCAAGGGATTATGCTATGGAGGTAAACGTTTATGAACATAACTAATAGACTGTTTGCCTATCCGGTACTTAGCGATGAAAAGGCTGATTATAAGGAATCGATATTCAACGTTGATTTCGAACAAGCTATGCAGGGTGTCAACAGCTTGCAGCTTAATTTTGACATTGCGATGAATTGTCGAGAACTGCAAGAGATGATCTTAAATGGTCAGGCAGAATATGTCATCCATTTGGAGTGCACTACAACTGCATACAGAGAAGTCCTGCATTCAGTTTCAAAACATATAGAACACATCATCCCAATCAGCAGAATCAACGGAACATTGGATGCCGTGGCATTTGTAATTCTAAAAAAGCGTATATCGAAATTTTACAGTTCTGACTGGGTGGAAGACTTTGATGGCATGACATTTGATTTGTTTCAGGGGTCGATATTAGCATATCAAAATTTGACAAGCCTTGATATCACAAAGGATTATGAGGAATTCACTAATGCTGGTTCAATCTTCTCGATTTACAAGAGAATCACTGACGAGGATAAGCCAGCGGAGATAATGCTCGATTCAGCTAAAATTAGAATAGGCCTTGGCAGCCATGATTATGATGTTTATTCGGTCTATTCTGCGAAAACAGAGTTACAATCACTCTTCCATTCAATGCTGATTTTACCGGCGCTGGTATATGTGTTTGAAGAACTAAAGCAAGACGATGGAGAAGAAACTTATCATAACAAAGAATGGTTTTTGGCTTTGGAGAAATCCTATGCTAAAAGAGGAATGAGATTCATGGATGAGGTTCTTAATAGCGAAAAGACTTCATATCAACTCGCTCAGGAGGCGATGGAACTTCCATTAACTAAGGCACTAAACCAAATTCCGATATTCTTTGACACTACAGAGGAGGACTCGTGATGAAATTGTACATAATGAAACGAGATGCTCTGGAAACATTAAAAGCTAATCTACCAGCAGTCTACGGAAAATACTATACAGAGAAATCTAATAAGTGGATATGTGACATTTGTGGCGAAGATCCGTTTATTGAATTTAAGGATGTGACCGAGTTTACATTGGCAAGCTTAAACTCGGATCTGACACCAGGTGAAATAGACCTTGAAAATTGCAAAATATTATATGAAAAGCTGATGTTTCTAAGCGAGTCGCAGGCAAGTGACGAGAGGCTGTGGGCAGGACTTACACATGCAACATTTTATGAATACATGAGAGAGCGCTGGGGATACGGGCATGGAAAAAAGCCGAAGAGTGCTGAGAAAGAAGTCGGAGCTATCCAGACGAGGTTTTTTTATAAGAACTCAGGCAGGAGTGGATTTTACAGGAATACACTTTCAAAATGCTGGTGGGTTGGTCATAACACATATAATCCCAATAATGCAAGCAATCATTTTGAAAGTTTAGATATTATTGGTAGTAATGACCTTAACTCAAAAATCAATGAATTCTTTTATAACTTTACTTTTTCTTCAAATCCGGAAGTTATGTCTGCAATTATTGAGGCGCTTAGGGTATTCAAGGAAGAAGGAAAAGCTCTTTCTGTAAGAAATCATATTCGTCCGGCAATGTCATACCTGAACGCGGTTGGAGGCTCAGTGGTTATAGATTGCCTATCTAAGGAAGAAATAACAAGCATTTTTTCAGATGCTATTGTTGCTATTATGCAGGGAGATACGCCTTCGTTGAATCTGGATGGTGGCATAGAAGAAGACATTGACTATTCAGTAGATGACGAATCCACCCCTGGAGAAGAACCGGATGAGCCAGAAGTAATATTGGGATGCAAGGTCGTTATTCGAAATGAACATAACGAAACCAAAACATACAAATATGATTTAATGAATGGTACTTTACCTAAAGCACTTGAAGTGTTCACAGGCCATAAAGCAGGAGATGTAATAGAGATGCTTGGGTGCGAGTGGAAGATAGAAGACGTGATTTTTTGATAAATCGTACGGCGTGTATTTGAGAAGTTGATTGACCTGTTTCCGCATACCTTTATAGGGCAGACCAGTTTCCTTCACGCTTGACATCAATGGTGGCGTCTCGGGGCAAGAGCAACCACTCTGTCGAGCAAAGCGAGAGCAGAACTTCCGTAGATTATTTTGTGCCACGAGTGCCAAGCACGAATCCTTATTTCCTGGGCTTTTAGGAACTTTGCATCTGGCTTTAACAATCAAAGTACAATTTCAATCCTAAAATGGAAAGTCAGACTGTGAATTGAATGTTGGGAAAAAATAAAGAAGAATGGGAAGAGATGTTATGCAGCACGAATGCAGGATAACAGTTCTGGAAACAAAGGTATTCCCGGAACTGCAGGAAAAATATCTGGCTGATCCAAAGTCAGGACCGTGTCCCTGCTTCAAGGCAGGCGATACATTCTTATTAAAGAGAACGCCACAGCAGGATGATTTCTATCATCTGATGAACGGCAAGTTCTGCGGTGAGGCGTGGGACGCAGTGAGCCGATATGTCTATACCGCTTTGCAGGGCGGCTCCATCATGCATGGCTGGACAAATGACGAGCGCATGATGATTACCTGCTGCAATGACGGGACAAGACCTGTCATATTCAAAATAGAAAGAATCGACATCCCGGAGAGTGAAGAAGAAAGGCTATGGCTGGAGACACAAAATTTCAAGAACACTGCGGAGGATGCTTATACGGGATAAAAGAATCAGGATTTCAGGAGGTTGGCAATGAAGATTGTAATCATAAATGGAAGTGCAAGAAAGGGAAACACATTAACAGCGATTCAGGCATTTACTGAAGGCGTCGCAGAAGGCAATGAGATAGAAATCATCGCACCAGAAAAGTTAACTATTGCTCCATGTAAAGGCTGCGGAGTCTGTCAATGCAGCAAGGGCTGCGTAGATCAAGACGATACGAATCCGACCATAGATAAAATCGTTGCAGCGGATGTGATTGTATTTGCCACACCGGTTTATTGGTGGGGAATGTCAGCACAGCTGAAGCTCATCATTGATAAATGCTATTGCAAGGGGCTCCTTCTGAAAAATAAGAAGGTCGGTGTCCTTGTTGTCGGAGCTGCTCCGGTCGGCAGCATCCAGTATGAACTAATCAATAAGCAGTTCCAGTGTATGGCAGATTACCTATCCTGGAATATGCTGTTTCAGAAATCCTATTCTGCAAGCGGCAGAACAGACCTAAGCCATAATACAGATGCTATTGCTGAACTAAAGGAACTTGGTTTCTGCTTATAAACAAGGATAGGATTGAATTATGAATGATATCGTTAAAAGAAAAGATGGAGAAGTGGAAGCTGTCGATAATAAGGTCATGCAAATAACACCGGAGACAGCAGACATAAATTTTGAAGATGTGCTGGCAAAATTGACGCAGTATGTGAATGTAGCAGATGCAATTTTTCATGTTGAGAAAACGGTAGAATATGTCGTACAAATACCGCTTAAATACAAGGATGCTTTTCAAACTGGAGAGGTATTTATCAATCAAAACCAAAAGACTGGTGTAATGTGGCCCACATTGTATCGTACCTTAGATTCAGGGAAAAGACAGTTTGTTGATAATATGCCGATAAAACCTGAGCAGCTTACTCAAGGTAATCCATTTGAAAGCATGGCAATCAGCTATCATAATTTGTATATGCAGCAGCAAATAAATAATCTTGCAGAGGTTATGAATCAAACCTACAAGGTTGTTGAGCGCATCGAACAAGGCCAATTAGATGATAGGATTGGACTACTGATTGCGGGTAGGGACCAGGTATTGTTGGCATTGCACTCTGCCCCGGAAAATAGGATTTTAGCTATTGAACAGGGGCGCAGTAATATGCTTATAGCACAGAAACAGCTTCTTCAGACATTTAAGCGTAGGGTTGAAAATTTCGATCTTATTCCAGAAAGCGGATGGAGCAGATTTTGGCTTGAATTTAAACATAGTGGGACGTTTAAACAGAGGGACAAGGAGTTTTCGGATATTCAAGAATACTATTCTTTATATCTTCAAGCTACGCAAATGGTGGCAGCGTCATACGCAATAAGTGGTGAAATAGAGGCGGCTCAACAGGTGTTTGAAATAGCTGAGCAGGACATGAAGGAGATTAATTTTGATGCTATAAAAACGCTTGGGTTCATTCATAAAAATAATTCAGAGATGTTATATAACCACGCTGACGAATATGTGGCAGTCGAACGTGAAATATGCATGAATGAGGCACAGGAATATGATGCCATAAATATTGAAATCAGTGGTGCCAAATTATTGGAGGTATTTGAAAATGAAAGAACAAAAAAGATTTAAGACCCAGAAACTTGATAGTAAGGACTATGAGAAGACAGAAGAAGGGGCAAAACTATTGAAGAACGGTGGCTTGGTATTGTCTGCCGTGGTCTTTGCTGGTGGAGTAATCAAAAAATGCGGACCTAAGATATTAAAAGGAATAAATGTAATTCGTAAAATTTGAGGAGGCACTGCCGATGTATGCACAAGCAGCGATAAAAAGAAATATCATACCTCGTAACGGTGCATACCGTATCGTTAACAGGGATGTGCATTTTTGCACACCCCCGTGTTCATCGTTACGGAGTAAGAAACACACTTCGTTAGGTCGTATCACTTTAGACACGGCAACCGAGCCGTGTATAGGTAGTGGTGCGTTCTATTCTGCACTTTTGAATACGGTGGATAAAAAGACCATTCTAAATGCCACAGGGATTGAGATTGATTCAGAGTACTATGATTGTGCGAAAAAGCTTTGGGAAGAATCCGGTATTGAATTGCTCCATGGGGACTTCACAAGAATAACACCAAACAGTAGATACAATCTGGTAATTACAAATCCTCCATATGTCCGACACCATTACCTTACAAAAGAAGTCAAGGCATATTTAGCAAAAACTGAGAAAGATGAAATAGGGATAGCTTTATCTGGCTTAGCAGGGTTATATTGCCATATTATTTTATTAGCTCATAAATGGCTTTCACCGAATGCAATTTGTGGATGGCTGATACCAAGCGAATTTATGGATGTAAACTACGGAAGTGCGATAAAGGAATATCTCCTCAATCATGTTCACCTTCTCAGAATACACAGGTATAACCCCGAATCTTCAATGTTTTCAGATGCGTTGGTCTCTTCATGTGTGGTGTGGTTCAAAAACGAAATTGTCGAAGAAGACTATGAAATCGAGTTCTCTTTAGGAGGCACTCATGATGTGCCTATGATGAGTAAGCTGATACATAAGTCAGATTTGATTGCTGAGAGAAAATGGACGCGTTTCCCAGAAAAGCAGATTCGAAGTAATGAAACTTCTAATGCTACGTTGGGTGATTTTTTTGAAATCAAACGGGGTCTCGCAACTGGCGACAACAGTTTCTTTATCATGAGCCACGACAAAACACAAGAGCTGGGCCTTGATATGTCGCTGCTAAAGCCAATTCTGCCGAGTCCAAGATATTTAAAGACGGATCTCGTCAACTCAGATGACAATGGAATGCCACAAATTGATCAACAATACTTTTTGTTGGACTGCGATTTGCCGGAGCAAGAACTTGAGAAGGACTATCCCACTATATGGAGATATTTGCAGAGTGGAATAGATACGACAAGCAAAAAATATCTATGTAAGACCAGAAAAATATGGTACTTGCAAGAACATAGAGATGCGACATATTTCTTGTGTTCATATATGGGGAGAGGTAAGGAGCATGACTTGCCGGTTAGATTTATATTAAACCTATCGGAGGCCATTGCCACTAACTCATATTTGATGCTATATCCCCAAAAAGGCTTACAAGAAATCATATCAGCCAACCCAAGATCTGTTTACAAAATATGGGAAGCACTGAAGAGTATTAATGGTAGTGAGATTGAAGAAGAAGGTCGCATTTACGGCGGTGGGTTAAAAAAAATTGAGCCTAGGGAATTAGCTAAGGTTTCATGTGATGATCTAGTGCGCATTTGCACATGATGCATCTTAAAATGCAGTGTCGTATCTCTTAGTGGGCGTATACTTCTTTGCAATGTTTGGGCTCTATCTCTTATCAATTTGTTGTCCGCACAAGGACATTCGTCGCTAAGAAGTTAAGACTCTCCTAATCCGGAAGGGGCTGATACCATGAGACGCATTTGGAACAACAAAAAATATATTGTGTCAAGAGCCACTGCATTTACAGGTAGCGCATATGCCATGTTGGGCTTTGTTGGAACACTTGTACCTTTAGACGAATGTCTACCGAACTCTATGCCTATGTTAATGCGTGTCATTATCAGCGCAGCAGTATTGATATGCGTATGGCTTGTTTTCTTCATCGGAGCATCATTGTATGTTTTATGTAAAAATAAGGTTTGCGTGCTTTCAGCTAACAATGGTCATGCCTTATATCTTCAATATGGAGACATATTTAGTGCTGAGGAAGTTGCAAATCCTGGTATACGTCGGAATATTGTAATTCCAGTCAACCGGTGCTTCGATACTCATGTAGACAATCAAATTGTTTCCGAACAAACTCTACACGGAATGACTTTGAAAAGGCTTTATTCTTCTGGAATGTTTACAGAGGAAAGCCTGTCCAGCCTAATAGAAACCCGTTTGTTGCAAGAGAAATGCGAGAATCTTTCAAGCTCTGACAAGCCTGCTGGAAAGCTCAAGCGATACCCTGTTGGAACCATCGTCGATGTGGCCGGAGTTGATGGAGAGCATTATTTTCTTTGGGCGTTAAGTACATTCGACAGCAACTTGAAAGCACACACAACGATGCAGGATTATACATTGGCTGTGCAGAAATTGATCGAAGCGTGCAATTCAGAATCGGAAGGATTTCCAATAGTTTTGCCGCTTGTTGGAACCGGACTTTCTAGGATAAAAAAGGACCAATGTGATGTCCTTCGGTATTTGATTAATGCTTTCAGATTAAACAAGGCGGAAATCAATTCCGACATTCACATTATCATTCGGGAAGAGTTAAAAGACGAAATTGCTATTATGAGCATTAAGTAAGGAGGTCAAAATGGCAACTTATAGAACTCGGACTTATATTGCTGGCGATTGGGATCACGATAAAGATGCCGTGGATCAGCTACACAAATGGAATGACAGCAACTATTGGAATCTTCATTTTACCGATGCACACGACCTGACATCCTCAAGAGATAGCAGCCTTAATTGCACAATCAAAGCTTCTCTAAAAACACGCATGGACGCATCTAATACGTTTGTGCTGATTGTCGGAGATCAAACCGATTCAATTACTGCTGGCGGTTGTCAATGGTGTAGAAGCTACAACAGTAATGGCCGATACTGTGTAAGAGAACATAGCGTTGACTATAGAAGCTATGTTAAGTTTGAATGTGACAAAGCAGTTGATGCCGGAATTAAAATAATAGTCCTATATAACGACACAAAGATTGATAGGACAAAATGCCCTGATGCCGTTAGGTATCGAGGAACTCACACTGCCATGGTTTATAAGGGCAGCGATGGCAAGTACTATTGGGATTATCAATCCGTAAAGAATGCTTTTGATGCATAGAAGCATAGAATAAATAAAATACCGTACTCGAATCCGTCTATCTTCATAGGTAGGCGGATTTTTTGTTTCCCAAATCCAAGGAGGTAACGCCCATGCCAAACTACAAACCCATCATCCCGCCGGAGCAGCAATCAGAGAAAGAAAAGAAGCTGCTGGCTGAACGGGAGCGCATCGACACCAAGCTGACCTATCACAAGCACCGGCTCAAGGCGCTTGAGCATGAGGAAGCGGAGCTTGTAAGGAAAGCCCGCAACCATCGCATTTTCACCCGTGGCGGTATGCTGGAGTCCTTTCTTCTGAAGCCTACATTGCTGTCAGATGATCAGGTGCATTCGCTGCTGAAAATCATATTTCACAAGCCGGAGATCAACAAAATCCTGAATCACATGATCTCCATTGAGCCGCCTGTAGAGGAAGAACCGGAGCTTCCAGCGGATGTGCCGCCCGATCCGGCAATTTCGGAAGAAGCACGCAATGCCTTTGGTTATACGGATGATGCTATGCTTCCGCTGACGAAGGAGCGTGCCATGGAGCTATTTGAACGGGATGTCCCCGTATATCTGCTTTACGGAGACAATACTGAGGCGATGGCATTTGAACACACCGAGATTCTGAATCATGACGGCATCTTCGGAATTGACCGTGCGGACTGGGAGGCAGTCAAGGAGCAGTTCCCGATTGCTACGGAAAACAAGTGGCAGAAAGCTTTTCTGGAGAATCCTGCCGACAGCTATTGCATCTATCAGCTGAAGCGAACTGATGAAACGGCGGAGCTTCTTTTTATGAGCAGCAATTACCTGAAGGAGCACAATCTGGATATTTCCTATGAAAACTACGATGCGGTTTACTCCGGCGCTTTTTCCGGAAGTGATGATAACCCTACGAAAACGCTAGATGATCTCTACATGAAGTTCAATACAGATCGCCCACAGGACTTCACAGGGCACAGCCTGTCCGTCAGCGACATCGTAGCGCTCAGGCAAAACGGCGTGGTATCCTGCCATTACGTGGACAGCGTTGGATTTGCTGATGTGCCTGCTTTTCTTCCGGAGAATTATCTCAAAAATGCGGAGATGGCGATGGAGGATGACTACGGCATGATTGACGGCATCATTAACAATGGCTCGAAGGAACAGCCGGAATTCAAGGCAAAAGTGCCTGATCTGACAGCACTTTTTGAGGAGGCAAAGCGTACTGTGCAGGAGTACAAGGCTTCCCATGATGATGGAAGAAAGCAATCTGTCATAGCAAGGCTCCACACACCGACACCGCCCAGAAACGACAAAACAGCGCAGACGAAAAGCGCGGAAAGGGATTTACTATGATGAATTTTACGAATGACGAGCTGAATCTCATGTGCATCTACAGTGCCGGAGGAAACCGAGCTGATCTGGTGGAGAAGCTTACGGAAATGAAGCATTATCTGGAAAAGGATGAAACAGAGCTGCTGACGCTTACAGAATCGGCACTTGAAAAGCTCTCTAAGATGAGCGATGAGGAATTTGAGAAGCTGGAGCTTTATCCGGATTTTGATGTGTGATTTTTCTATTCCGAAATAAGGTGCAAGCGCACCATATTTCGGAATAGCTAAAACAATGAATACTTTTGTCTCAAAAACTATATAGAATTTGAGACAAAAGCGATGAGATTGAACTGAAAAAATCCAATTATTCCGATATCAGGTGCAACCGCACCCGTTCTCGGAATAAAAAAGCCTTCCCCCATTGACTATTACACTGAATATTGGGTATAATATATTCCGACATCAGGTGCAACTGCACCGGTTTTCGGAATGGAGGGTGCATTATGGAAATCAAACGTGATGTTTATCTGGATAAGTTGATTCGGAAAAAGAAAAATGGACTGATAAAAGTAGTGACGGGTGTAAGAAGATGCGGAAAATCATATCTGCTGTTTCATCTTTTTCATGATCATCTGTTAGACAGCGGTGTTGCAGAGGATCATATCATAGAAATAGCACTCGATGACCGTAGCAATAAAGAGCTGCGCGACCCGGATGTCATCTTAAAGTTCATAAAGGAAAGCATAAAGGATAAAGAGGATTATTATATTATTCTTGATGAAGTTCAATATCTGGACGAATTTGAAGATGTCCTCAATAGCCTGCTGCATATTCGCAATGCGGATGTGTATGTAACGGGCAGCAATTCCAAATTTCTCTCGTCTGATGTGATTACTCAGTTCCGTGGACGGGGAGACGAGATTCGCGTCTATCCTTTAAGCTTTTCCGAATACGTGTCTGTGTACCAGGGTTCGCAGGATGAAGCGTGGGATGACTATCTTGTTTATGGTGGTCTGCCGCTCATCTTAACAATGGAAGAAGCCGAGGACAAGGCAGAATATCTTACTTCACTGTTTCAAAAGGTTTATATCTCAGATATCGTTGAGCGACACAATGTACGAAACAAAGCGGAGCTGGATGAACTGGTAGATGTCCTTGCATCTGCGATAGGAAGCTATACGAACCAAAATAAGCTTGTGCGGACATTCAAAAGTGTTAAGAATAAGAATATCAGCGATAAGACGATTAAGAATTATACAGACTATCTGATAGATTCGTATCTTATCAGCAAAGCGGATCGCTATGACATCAAGGGAAAGAAATACATTGGAAAGCTGTCAAAGTACTATTTTGAAGATGTAGGACTAAGAAATGCAAGATTAGGCTTCCGTCAGATTGAAGAAACGCATTTGATGGAGAATATTATCTACAATGAACTAAGGGTTCGAGGATATCATGTGGATGTCGGTGTGGTGGAATATTATGAAACCAAGGCCGACGGAAAACGTGGAAAGAAGCAGTTGGAGGTGGATTTCGTTGCCACAAAAGGAAGCGAGAAGTATTATATTCAATCTGCTTTTGCACTTCCGACCGCAGATAAAGTAAATCAGGAACAACGAGGGCTTTTGAGTATTTCGGATTTCTTCAGAAAAATTGTTGTTGTTGGGGATAATATTAAAGTGCGCCGCGATGAAAACGGAATTATTACAATCGGACTGAGGAATTTTCTGCTGGACGAAAATAGTCTGAAACTGTAATCAACAAATTTATAGAGCATATCATTTTAGAGCATCGGTCTTAACGGACTGGTGCTCTTTTTATGTCCATTTTGCGAAAGGAGAACTGATCTATGGCAAGTAAATTGCAGGAATACCGACGCATGTCGGAGGAGGCGCAGCGTCAGCTGACGGGCAGTCTGGAACGCTGGCAGTCCTTCCTGAAAACAGCATCGCGGCTGTATAAGTAACCTGATTCAGAATATTGTTTCCCCAAGCGATGATTCAGAGGAAATGGCGCCGGAACAGAGACAGAAGCAGATTGATGAAGTGAAACAATATGTGGAAGAGCTTCGAAAAGAAAATCCGAAGGTGGCGGACATTATGACTACCTTGATTGAAGAGATTGAGCAGGATGAGAATAAGTACCGGGGGCAGTCGATTTATAATATAGTAGAAAATATGAAGAAAGACTGCATTGAAAAAGTAGTAACGGATTTCTGTGTTACCTGGTATACATCAAAAGAGGATGTGATGTATGCTGCTATGCATTATCGAAACGGCGAGATTCCAAATGAGAATGCAATTAAGATGACTGCAGATTTTACCAGTTATAAGTCAGTACAGGAACATGCGATTCCAAAGTTTAAATATTATACATTGTTAATATCTGAACTTCGAAAGACTTTGGAGGAAGAGATTAAACCACTTGTGAATCATTGATTATTATTTTTTACTGTTTATATCAGCGTAAGCAGCTCAGGATGGAGGTAGCTTATGATAAATGATATGAAGAGTGAAAATTTGTTTTGTGACTATTACAGACAGTGGATTGAGGTCTATAAAAAAGATGCAATTCGCGAAGCAACCATGGCAAAATACCGGATGACACAGAAGTGGATAGAGAAACTGGTTCCTGATTTAAAGGTGTCAGGGCTTACTCGGACGGCATATCAACAGCTTTTAAATGATTATGCAAAGGAACATGAACGGCAGACAACCCTTGATTTTCATCACCAGCTAAAGGGTGCAATTCTGGATGCTGTGGATGAAGGATTATTAGAAAGGGATCCAACCAGAAAAGCAATCATTAAAGGTAAGACACCAAAGGCCAAAAAGGTCAAATATCTGAATCAGTTTGAATTGCATACGTTAATTGCACATCTTGAAATCAAGGAGCAGGTGAATTGGGACTGGTTTATTCTCCTGGTGGCAAAGACGGGAATGCGTTTTTCTGAGGCACTTGCGGTTACTCCGGCAGATTTTGATTTTGCAAGACAGACCTTATCGGTAAATAAAACATGGGATTATAAGGGCAAGGGAGGTTTTCTTCCGACTAAAAATAAATCTTCGGTAAGAAAGATACAGATAGACTGGCAGATAGTGGTTAAGTTTTCGGAATTGGTTAAGAATTTACCGGAGGACAAGCCTATTTTCGTAGGGAAAGAAAAGGTGTATAATTCCACGGTGAATGGTATTCTTGCAAGGCATTGCAAAGAGTGTTGTATCTCTGTGATTTCGATACATGGACTGCGTCACACACATGCGTCGTTATTATTATTTGCAGGAGTCACGATTGCCAGTGTTGCAAGGCGGCTGGGGCATGCAAGCATGACAACAACGCAGAAGACATATCTGCATATTATTCAGGAGTTGGAGAATAAAGATGTAGATCTGGTAATGAGAACTTTATCAGGATTATAAAAGGCACGAAATGCTTACGCTGATGCTTTCGTTTATCAATAAAAGGAGCTTCTGAAACCCGGAAAAGAAACGCTTGCGTATAAAGGGAATTTGTGATATTTTGAACCCGAGTGGTATTCTATATGCAGAAGGTTTACAGAAGCTGCACTTATGCAGACTCTGATTTCTGCCGGAAATCACATCGGGATAATGTGTCATCACGAAGCGACATGGATTCTGTCGGTCCGGATTCAGCCGGATGGACGGAGAACAAAAGAGAAAGAGGTGGTGACATGGATATAGGAATCATAGGTGCCGGTAAGGTGGGCTGTTCCCTGGGAAAATATGCGAGACAGCACGGACTTCCGGTAGCAGGATACTATAGCAGGACAAAGCAGAGTGCGGAGGAAGCGGCGACATTTACCCGTACAGAGTGCTTTGAAGATTTAACAGATATTATTTTGGCAAGTGATACCCTGTGGATCACGACACCGGATGACAGCATCCGGGACGTGTGGGATTGCATTGCAAGATACGACATTCAAGACTATATAATCTGTCACTTTAGTGGCTCATTATCTTCCGATGTATTTTCCGGGATTGAAAAGAAGAAGGCACATCCTTGTTCGATTCATCCGATTTACGCGTTCAGCGACAAGAATACTTCCTACGTAAAATTAAATCAAGTGCATTTTACCATTGAGGGCGATGATTATGCGGTGGAGCATATGACAGAGCTTCTGGAGCGCATGGGTAATGTTGTGACCCGTATCCAGCCGCAGAAAAAGACGCTATACCACAGTGCGGCCTCACTGGTCAGCAATCATGTTCTGGGTGTTATAGATGCCGGGATGCATCTTCTGGAGGAATGTGGATTCACGACGGAGGAGGCCTATGAGGCAATGACACCACTGATCCTGAACAATGTGCAGGCAGCCTGCGAGAAGGGATGCCGGGAGGCATTGACAGGACCGGTAGAGCGCAATGATATAGAGACCGTGGATCATCATTTGTCGGTGTTAAGCGGCACGGCAAAGGACATTTATTTAAGCGTAGGAAACGAGCTTGTGATCATGGCGAAGGAGAAGCATCCGGAGCGGGATTACAGTCGCATGGAGCTGAGGTTCCGGTAAGTATAAAAAGAAAGGTAATAAGCGAAGCAAGGCATTCACTTGAAAGTTAGGTGACAATATGAAAAATACAGTAGTAACATTTCAGAAGGCAAAAAAAGAAGGTAAAAAGATTTCCATGCTGACAGCATATGATTATTCTACGGCAAAGCTGGAGGATGAGGCCGGTATTCAGGGAATTCTGGTCGGTGATTCACTGGGAAATGTGGTATTAGGATATGAGGATACGATTGCGGTTACCATGGAGGATATGATCCATCACGGAGCAGCGGTTGCCAGAGGTGCGAAGAACGCATTGGTAGTAGTTGATATGCCGTTTATGTCTTATCAGGTATCGGTAGAAGAGGCGGTTCGGAATGCAGGACGTCTGATGAAGGAAGGACATGCAGGAGCCGTGAAGCTGGAAGGCGGCGAGAGCGTATGTCCGCAGATCCGGGCAATCGTAAATGCCGGAATCCCGGTCATGGCACATCTGGGGCTAACTCCGCAGTCAATTCATGCGTTTGGCGGCTTTAAGGTACAGGGTAAGACCGAGGCAGCAGCGAAGAAGCTGTTAGAGGATGCACATAAGGTACAGGAGGCAGGTGCTTTTGCATTGACATTGGAGGCTGTACCAAGTAAACTGGCAGCAATGGTAACCGAGCAGTTAGACATTCCGACGATCGGAATCGGTGCCGGCAACGGCTGTGACGGACAGATTCTGGTATATCAGGATATGCTTGGTATGTTCTCTGATTTCACACCGAAGTTTGTAAAACGGTATGCGAATGTAGGCGAGGTCATGAAGGACGCATTCCGCGGCTACATCAGTGAAGTGGAATCCGGGGCATTCCCGGCAAAGGAGAATGAATATGCCGTAGATGACAGCGTGATCGAGAAACTGTATTAAGAGATCGGATATAGCGAAAGCGAAGAAACAGAGTTAAGAAATCATAAGAATTATAGAAAGCATAGTAAGGGATTACGATAATACGAATAAGAAAAGAGGAAATAATCATGAAAATCGTACAGACAGTGGAAGAAGTAAGAGCACAGGTAAAGGAGTGGCGTCAGGCAGGCCTGACAGTTGGCCTGGTGCCGACGATGGGATATCTTCATGAGGGGCATAAGAGCCTGATCGATCGTGCAGTAAAAGAAAATGACCGGGTTGTGGTCAGTGTATTTGTAAATCCGATGCAGTTCGGACCGACCGAGGATCTGGCCAGCTATCCGAGAGATCTGGATCGGGATGCGGCACTTTGTGAGGGCGCAGGCGCAGCACTCATCTTCCATCCGGCGCCGGAGAATATGTACTCCCCGGATTTCTCAAGCTTCATTGATATGAACACTCTGACCAAGGGACTGTGTGGTAAGACCCGGCCGATTCATTTCCGCGGTGTATGTACGGTAGTCGGAAAGCTGTTTAATATCGTACAGCCGGATAAGGCTTATTTTGGGCAGAAGGATGCACAGCAGCTGGCAGTGATCCGTCATATGGTAAATGACCTGAACTTCAACCTGGAAGTGGTTGGATGTCCGATCATCCGGGAAGAGGACGGACTGGCTAAGAGCTCCAGAAATACGTATCTGAATCCGGAAGAGAGACAGGCAGCCCTGATCCTGTCAAAGAGCTTAAATCGTGGACAGGAGCTGATCGAGGCCGGCGAGAAGGATGCGGCAGTCATCAGGAAGGCAATCACAGAAATGATCGAGACAGAGCCTCTGGCTAAGATAGATTATGTAGAACTGGTAGACTGGAATACCTTGGAGCCGGTTGAGAAGATCGAGGGGCCGGTATTAAATGCAATTGCAGTATACATTGGCAAGACCAGACTGATTGATAATCACATTTACGAAGGAGTATAAGACCATGACGATCACAATGTTAAAGGCGAAGATTCACCGGGCGGTTGTAGTGCAGGCGGAGTTGAATTACGTGGGTAGTATCACGATTGATTCTGCACTGATGGAGGCTGCCGGGATTCTGGAATATGAGAAGGTACAGATTGCAGATGTGGAGAGCGGAACTCGGTTTGAGACCTATGTCATTGCGGGTGAGGCCGGATCCGGCATGATCTGCTTAAACGGTGCGGCGGCACGTCAGGTTCAGGTCGGAGATCATGTTATCATCATGGCCTATGCGGATATGACGCCGGAGGAAGCGAAGAAGGCGATGCCACAGGTGGTATTTGTGGATGAGCAGAATCAGATCAAACGAATTGCACATTATGAAAAACACGGGGAGCTTTGCTAGGCTCCCCGCCTTGCGTAGTAAGAGAATTGTAATAAAGAACATCTAGCCATACAGGTATAAAAATGTTAAAATAGAGACTGAGTTATCAGACGATTTCAAAAACAGAAAGGAAGTATGAATTATGAGAAAGTTAAAATTGGCAGGAGTGATATTGGCTGGAGCATTGGTCTTAAGTGCTTGCGGAAATGCTAGCGGTACAGAGGCATCCACGGAAAAGAATACAGAGGTGTCATCAGAAAAGAATACAGAAGTATCCACGGAAAAGAATACGGAGGGGTCATCGGAAAAAGATACAGAGGCATCTACGGAAAAAAATACAGAGGGACAGGCGATTGATAACGGATATAAGCAGGCGTATATTGATCAAATTAAAAAGTGTGAGTCAGAGAAGGAAGGCGATACGAATATCACATATGATCTGATTTATATTAATGATGATGATATTCCGGAACTGGTGGCAGGTGTGGACGGATTCTATATTGATCTGTATACATATGCAGATGGTAAAGCATATGCATTGACAGATTATTGGCCTTATGGGGCTGGTGGTAATGCGGGCTATCAGTATATTCCGTATAAGAATGTAATTGAAAATGAGAATGCCGATCAGGCCGGAGCAATCCGTTACTATTATTATTGGATGATCGATGACAGTCATGCATTAAAAGCGTACAATGATGCGGATCTGAGCCTATGGCTGTTTGATGACAAGAATGGAAATGGCATCATGGACGAGGAAGAATATACCGGGGATGATGGCGAATGCTATTATTATTACGCAGATCAGAAAATTTCAAAAGAGGAATTTGAGTCCCATCAGATAACAGGAGATTATCAGTGGATAACCGGTACAAAAACGGCAGATGAAATGATTGCACAATTACAGCAATAGAAACAGGAGGAATCCTATGCTAGCAGGAAAGACCGTTGTTCTGGGTGTGACTGGAAGCATTGCGGCGTATAAGATGGCGAATCTGACCAGTATGCTGGTGAAGCAGCATGCGGATGTCTACGTGCTGATGACAAAAAATGCAACGAATTTCATTCATCCGATCACATTTGAAACGTTAACCAATCATAAAACTCTGGTGGATACGTTTGACCGGAACTTTAATTATAATATTGAGCATGTGTCGCTGGCAAAGAAGGCGGACATTGTTCTGGTGGCACCGGCATCGGCCAATGTCATCGGCAAGATTGCAAACGGAATCGCAGACGATATGCTGACAACGACGGTGATGGCATGCAAATGCAAGAAGCTGATCGCACCGGCAATGAATACGCAGATGTTTGAGAATCCGATCGTGCAGGATAATCTAAAGAAGCTGGAGCATTACGGGATGACTGTGATCCAGCCGGCGGTTGGCCTGCTGGCCTGTAAGGATGTGGGAGCCGGGAAGCTGCCGTCCGAAGAGGAGTTGATGGATTACATCCTGCAGGAGATCCGGTTTGAGAAGGATCTGATGGGTAAAAAGCTTCTGATCACAGCGGGACCGACCGTGGAAAGCATTGATCCGGTCCGCTTTATCAGCAATCATTCCACCGGAAAGATGGGCTATGCATTAGCACGCGTGGCAGCAGAGCGGGGAGCGGATGTAACATTGATCTCCGGCCCGGTGAATCTGCAGGCACCACGGTTTGTAAATCTGGTGCCGGTAGTCAGTGCACAGGATATGTTTGAGGAAGTAAAGGCACATAGCGCAGAGGCAGATATCATTATTAAGGCTGCCGCAGTTGCGGATTATACACCGGAAGTAGTGGCAGACGAGAAGATTAAGAAGTCGGATGGAGAAGCAGAACTGAAATTAAAGCGCACGATAGACATTCTGAAATGGCTGGGCGAGAACCGTGCTGCCGGGAAGAAGCAGTTTCTGTGCGGATTCTCCATGGAGACGGAGCATATGGTTGAGAATTCCAGAGCGAAGCTTGAGAAGAAGAATCTGGATATGATCGTAGCGAATAATCTGAAGGTTCCGGGTGCGGGCTTTGGTGTGGATACCAATGTGGTAACCCTGATCACAAGATCGGAGACGAAGGAGCTGCCGCAGATGAGCAAAGAAGAAGTAGCAGCCGGGATTCTGAATGAGATCCTGCGGCTTCAGACACAGGAGAATTGACAGAAAATGAGGTGATGATATGCGCCTTGGAGCATTAGAGGCGGGTGGCACGAAGATGGTATGTGCCATCGGAGATGAGAACGGTACGATTTATGAGCGGGTTTCGATTCCAACGACAGCACCGGAGGAAACGATGCCGCAGATCATAGAGTATTTCCGGACACATGGATATGCAGACGGACAGCAGCTGGACGGAATCGGGGTCGCAGCCTTTGGACCAGTGGATGTAAAGCCGGCATCGGCGACCTATGGCAGGATTTTGGATACGGCAAAGCTGCCGTGGAGGCAGTATCCGCTTTTGGACTGTCTGAAGGAAGCATTTCCGATACCGATGGGACTGGACACGGATGTGAACGGTTCCTGTCTGGGGGAAGTGACCTATGGGGCAGGCAGAGGACTGGACAGCGTGGTATATATAACGGTAGGGACCGGTATCGGTGCCGGAATCTACATGGATGGAAGACTGGTTCATGGAATGCTTCATCCGGAGGCGGGGCATATGCTGATCGTTCCGGTTAAGGGAGATGAGGCGCATTGCGTCTGCCCATATCATACACATTGCCTGGAAGGACTGGCAGCAGGCCCATCCATCGAGAAACGCTGGGGCAGGAAGGCGGCAGAGCTGGTAGAATGCCCGGAGGTATGGGAGCTTGAGAGTACCTATCTGGCACAGGCGATCACGAATCTGATCATGGTGGTTTCACCGCAGCGATTTATCCTGGGTGGCGGCGTTATGCACCAGAAGCAGTTATTTCCGCTGATTCGGCGGAAGGTAGTTGAGAATGTAAATGGATACATCCGGACACCGGAGATGGCAGATATGGATACCTATATCGTGCCTGCGGAGCGGAAGGATGATCAGGGAATATTAGGAGCCCTGCGTCTGGCACAGATGGCAGTGGAACAGAGATAAGGAGAACAGATATGACACCGATATTTTTAAAACCGGTATTTAAGGAAATGATCTGGGGCGGTAACCGTCTCGGTACAGATTTCGGCTATGAGATTCCGGGGGATGACACCGGCGAATGCTGGGCAATCAGTGCTCATCCGAACGGAGACTGTGAAATCGTAAACGGCGAATACGCAGGTATGCATTTAAGCGAGCTGTGGGCGAACCGCAGAGAGCTGTTCGGCAATATAGAAGGGGATCGGTTCCCATTACTGATTAAATTAATTGATGCAAAGGCAGACTTAAGTATCCAGGTACATCCGAATGATGCTTATGCGAAGGAGCATGAGAACGGTTCTCTGGGTAAGACCGAGTGCTGGTACATTGTAGATTGTGATGAGGATGCACAGATCGTGATCGGACATCATGCAAAGAATCATGAAGAAGTGAAGGAAATGATCCTGAACAAGCGTTGGAATGATTTTATCCGTGTCATTCCGATCAAAAAAGGCGATTTCTTCCAGATCAATCCGGGAACCCTGCATGCGATCAAGGGAGGAACTCTGATTCTGGAGACCCAGCAGAACAGCGATATTACATACCGGGTATATGATTATGACCGGTTAAGCAACGGGAAGCCGAGAGAGCTTCATGTGGAGAAAAGTATTGATGTGATCGAAGCACCGTTTGTTCCGTATGAGGTATCTGCGAATAAGGAGACCGGGGCAGGCTATGAGAAACAGAACCTGATCACCTGTGATTTCTATGCGGTAAATAAGATCGATATCGATGGAACAGCAGCCTTCACACAGGATAAGCCATTTCTGGATGTGAGTGTTCTGGATGGCGAGGGTACGATTGACGGAATCGCAATTAAGAAGGGTGACCATTTCATTCTGCCGGCAGGTTATGGTGATTACGAGCTGAGCGGCAAAATGATGCTGATCACGTCAAGCTTATAGGCCCATAAATAGTGGAAATGCAATCAGAAAGGATTATGGTATGCGATTCAGACCGTGTATTGATATTCATAACGGAAAAGTGAAACAGATCGTAGGCGGCAGTCTGGCAGATAAGAACAATCAGGCTGTTGAGAACTTCGTTTCGGAGCAGGATGCAGGCTTCTATGCGAAGCTGTACCGGACGAGCGGATTAAAGGGGGGACATATCATCCTTCTGAATCCGGCGGGCTCGGAATATTATGCGGCAGATGTGGAGCAGGCGAAGCAGGCACTGAAGGAGTATCCGGGTGGTTTGCAGATCGGCGGTGGCATGCAGGCAGAGAATGCGGCACAGTTTCTTGCCATGGGCGCCTCTCATGTGATCGTAACCTCCTATGTATTCCGGGACGGCAGGATCTATTATGACCGACTGAAGGAGCTGGTACAGGCCGTGGGAAAGGAACATCTGGTGCTGGATCTTTCCTGCAGGAAGCGGGACGGGGCCTATTATGTGGTGACGGATCGCTGGCAGAAATTCACGGATGAGATCGTGACAGTGAATCTGCTGGAACAGCTGGCAGGCTACTGTGATGAATTTCTGATCCATGCAGTCGATGCGGAAGGAAAGGCAAAGGGGATCGAGCAGCCGTTGGCGGAAATGCTTGGCAGCTGGTCCGGACTTCCGATTACTTATGCCGGAGGTGTAGGCAGCTTTGAGAATCTGAAGGTACTGAAGGAGCTGGGACGGAATCATCTGGATGTAACGATCGGCAGTGCTCTGGATCTGTTTGGCGGATCCATGAATTATGAGAAGGTACTGGAATATTGCAGCGGGGAAGTATAGGCGCAGCAGGACAGAGAAAATAAAAAGACAGAATATATAAAGAGCGAGGAAAGGCAGGAGACAAAATGAGAAAAGCAAAACGTGTATTGGCGGTGGCAGTGGCACTGACCATGGGTCTGACGATGGCAGGCTGTAAGGGTGGTAGTCCGTCAGAGGGTTCGACAGAACCGGTATCTACGGAGGAAGAGGTAACAGAGGTATCCGGAGATAATCTGATTAAGAACGGTGATTTCAGTGACGGACTTACCAACTGGACGATTTATACAAAAGGCGGAGAAGCACAGCAGCTGGTAACAGACGATGGCGAGATGGAGATCAAGGTATCCAATCCCGGTACACTGGACTATGCGATCCAGCCATATTATGACGGATTCTCATTGGACTCCGGCTGTGAATATCAGTATTCCTTTGATGTTCATTCTACCGTAGAGCGTACGATTCAGTGGCGGTTACAGTTAAACGGCGGAGATTATCATGCATATGTGAGTGATATTGTAACGGTGAATGAAGAGGTTCAGCATGTAACCTGTACCTTTAAGATGGAAGAAGCTTCCGATCCGGCACCAAGACTTTGTATCAATATGGGTATGGTGGAAGGATGTCCGGAGGATCTGGGAGAGCATTCCGTATACTTTGATAATTTTGCATTATATATGACGGATGATTCCGGAAAAACAGAGTCGGAAACCGAAGTTGAGACTTCCGATATCAATGTAAATCAGATCGGTTATCTGCCGTCGGAAGAGAAGAAGGCGGTTGTAAGACAGGATGGCGGCGATGCGATCACCGGCAGCTTTGATGTGGTAGATCAGGATGGTAAGACGGTGTATACCGGAGAGCTTCAGGATGCAAAAGCGAACCCGTCTTCCAAAGAGCAGACTGCCATTGCTGATTTCACAGAGGTTACAGAGCCTGGCACCTATAAAATCGTAACTGCAGACTATGGAGAGTCCTTCTCATTTGAGATTGGTGAGGATGTGTATGACGCTGTATCTGACAGTGTTCTTCATATGTTTTATCTGCAGCGGTGCGGAACCGAGGTTCAGGATGATGCCTTTGGTCATGTAGCCTGCCATACGGATGGAGCGATTGCATATGGTTCAGCATCATCCGCATTCACCGAGGTGCTGGGTGGCTGGCATGATGCCGGAGACTATGGACGTTATGTGGTTCCGGGTGCAAAGGCGGCAGCAGATCTGATGCTGGCATATGAGGCATATGGCGATCAGTTCGGAGATGATACCGGTATTCCGGAGAGCGGAAATGATACACCGGACATTCTGGATGAAGTAAAATATGAATTAGACTGGATGCTGCAGATGCAGGATACAGAAAGCGGCGGTGTATATCATAAGATTACCGGAGAGAATTTCCCGGATACCGTTATGCCGGAGGAGGAGACTGCACAGATGTATCTGGCACCGATTTCCACCACAGCAACGGCAGACTTTGCCGCAACCATGGCAATGGCAGCACGGGTATTTCATGATGAGGCAGCCGGTCAGGTATATCTGGATGCGGCGAAAAAGGCATGGGCATATCTGGAGGTGACTCCGGGAGATGGAGTCGGCTTTAAGAATCCGACCGGTATCGTGACCGGTGAATATGATGATACCAATGATACGGATGAACGTTATTGGGCTCTTGCAGAGCTTTATAAGACCACACAGGATGAAACATATCTGAATGCATTAAAAGGATATTCCGCAGAGGAGATCGGTACCGGTCTCGGCTGGCAGAATGTAGGTCTTTATGGTATGTATGCATATCTGACCTCCGGTTCATCGGATGATTATTATGCGTCTGTAAAGGCACAGTTTGATAATGCGGTAGAGACTGCATATGAGAAGTATGAGAAGGATTCCTACGGCGTATCCCTCGGAACGTCGGATTATACCTGGGGCAGTAATATGAATGTAGCAAACAACGGTATGTTATTCCTGATGGCGAATCAGTTAGAGGCGAATCCGGATTATGTAAAAGCAGCAAATGCACAGGTGGATTACCTGATGGGAACGAATACCAATTCCTACTGCTTTATCACAGGATTCGGTACTTTATCACCGGTAAATCCACATCACCGTCCGTCACAGGCAGTTGGTCAGGCAATGAGCGGAATGCTGATCGGAGGTCCGGATTCTAATCTGGAGGACCCGTATGCAAAGGCGACTCTGGTAGGAAAGGCACCGGCAACCTGCTATGTGGACAGTGTACAGAGTTATTCCTGCAATGAGATAACCATTTACTGGAACTCTCCATTGGTATACCTTCTGGCAGGAGTAGAGGCAAAATAATAACGGGAGTGTGTGGATGAATGGATACACAGAAACGTAAGGAAACGTTTTGGGCTAAAAATTATATATATATACTGGCAACCGGGATCCCGGCATTGATTATGCTGGGAGTCTGGATTGCGGATAAGATTGGGCCGGGCGGGCATTCGCTGATCATTATTGATGGTCTGCATCAGTATATGCCGTTCTTTTCGGATTATCAGGATAAGCTTCGGGAGGGAAGCAGTCTCTTTTACTCCTTTCAGGAGGGAATGGGAACGAATTTCCTGTCCCTGTGGTCTTATTACCTTGCCAGTCCGATAAATCTGCTGATTCTTCTGTTCCCAAAGAGCGGTCTGAATACAGCAGTCAGTCTGATCGTATCGCTGAAGATTGTCTTTTGCGGGTGGACATTCGCATATGCGGCATTGCATCGGAATAAGGTGCAGTACCGGCATCCGGGAGTGATTCCGCTGGCAGTTGCATACGCAATGTCTAATTATGTGATCGGTTATTACTGGAATGTAATGTGGATGGATTGTATCATGATCTTTCCGTTGATCGTGCTGGGATTTGATTATCTGGTATCAAGGCGGGATCCGAGACTTTATATTCTGACCCTGTTTTATGCATTGTTCTGCAATTATTATATCGGATTTATGATCTGCATATTTCTGGTGCTATGGGCGGTGCTTTATGATTACAAAAATATCCGGGAAATGGGTCGGACGGCATGGATGTTTGCCTGCAGCTCCCTGCTTTCCGGCGGCCTGGCCGGAATTGTATTGGTTCCGGCATATATGGGAATCATGAATACAGCTTCGGCGAAGAGAACACTGCCGGGCTGGACCCAGTATGGAACCCTTTGGAATGCCATACAGGCGCACATGATCGGGAATGAACCGATCAACAATCAGGTCGATGACAGTGGTGTAAACCTGTACTGCGGTATGTTTGCACTGTTCCTGCTGTTTGTTTATATGTTCAGTAAGGAGTTTGCATTACGGGAGAAGATCAAATATATTCTGATCCTCGGATTTATGTTGATCAGTTATAATACGGAGATTCTGAATTATATCTGGCACGGCTTCCATAATCAGTACGGAATCCCGAACCGGTTCTCGTTCCTTTATATCTTCCTGCTTCTGTGGATCGGATATGAGGTGCTGTTACGATACCGGCGGATCGGAACGGTGCCGATGCTGTTATCCGGGATCTTTACGACCGGAATCACGCTGCTGTGTTATTATCAGGCGGACGAGAAGTTAAAGACGGTATTTTATATACTGGCGATTGCATTGCCGATCGTTTATATGATCCTGTCACTGCTTTATCATCATTTTGAGAAGGCAGGGAAGGTCTGGAGAATCGTTCTGGCGGCAGTCATGAGTCTGGAAATGATTGGTGGTGCTATCTACGGATGGAGTTGTAACGGAACGATTGATATAGAATATTATTTCAGCGATACAGATGCAATCGCACATATTAAGGATACGCTCTATGCTGAGGATGATAGTTTCTATCGGATGGAGCTGGGAAACACGAAAATGCTGGATGAGCCGACCTGGCACGGGCTTCATTGTCTGACCCTGTTTGGCTCGACGGCACAGGGCAATATGGTAACTGCAATGGGCCGGCTGGGATTCTATACCGGTGCCAATGAGTATCTGTATTGCGGAGCAACCCCGCTGACCAATGCGATCACATCCATGAAATACGTGATGTATCGGGATGGTGATTTTAATAATAATACCATGGTTTATAAAACGACCTATGACGGTGTGTCGGTTTATGAGAATCCGTACTGGCTGCCGATTGGTTTCTGTGTATCGCAGGATCTGGCATACTATGAACCGATATCCACGTATTTTGAGGTACAGAATGGATTTGCACAGGCAGCAACCGGTCTGGATTCGCAGCTGTTTACGGTAACGGAGCCGATCTATACGGCAAGCGGAACCGGTTGTACGACAACGGTGCAGGACAATCAGATCACGTATGTAAAGGATGGCGTAGAGAAGCCGACCGTACAGGTAAGTTTTCTGGTAGAGGATAATGTAGATCTGTATATGGATATTTCCGGTGGCAATGTCAGACAGGTAAAGCTTTATCTGGATGGCAGACAGGTAGCCGATGACCGTTATCAGAACCAGGCGTTTCATCTGGGAGCCCTGACCCAAGGGCAGCAGGTCATGCTGGAATTCACATTTAATACCGGTGGTTCGGATCAGGATATCATTACCCTGCACACGGCACAGTTTCATAATGAGGTATGGGATGCTGTTTATGAGCAGCTTCAGAAGAACCCGATGGAGGTCACGGAGTACCGGGATGGCTATGTGAAGGGAACCGTGGAAGCAGACGATATGCAGATGCTGTTCTTCTCGATTCCGGAGGACAGTGGCTGGAGTATTTATGTAGATGGTGAGAAGGCGGAGCATACATCGGTTATGAATGCATTTATGGGCATTATGCTGGATGTGGGCAGTCATACCATAGAGCTGAAATATACCTCAGCGGGCTTCTGGAAGGGACTGATCCTGTCGTTGGCTTCCCTGGTGATCCTGCTGATCGTATGGCAGATCATCCGGCGGTATTTAAAGACATCGAAGGCGTCAGAGACAGATTCCGTGGACAACGTGGAGAATTCATAAAGAACATGTGACAGATCAACAGAAAGGAGTTATGTATGAAGAAAAAAATACGAAAAGCGGTGATTCCGGCAGCAGGTCTGGGGACCCGTTTCCTGCCTGCAACGAAGGCAATTCCGAAAGAAATGTTACCGATTGTGGACATTCCGACAATCCAGTACATTATAGATGAAGCGGTTAAGAGTGGAATCGAGGAGATTCTGATCATTACTAATTCAAACAAGCATTGTATGGAGAATCATTTTGACCGGTCGTACGAACTGGAGGAGCGGCTGAAGGAATCCGATAAGATGGAAGAATATCACATGATCTGTGACATTGCAAAGATGGCAAATCTCTATTATGTCAGACAGCAGGAACCCAAAGGACTGGGACATGCCATCCTCTGTGCAAAGAGCTTTATCGGGGATGAGCCGTTTGCAGTGCTTCTTGGAGATGATCTGGTCATGAATGAGGGCGGAGATCCGGCAATGCGCCAGCTGATTGCTGCATATAATCAGGTAGGTGCCAGTATTATCGGTGTACAGCAGGTACCGCATGAGAAGGTCAGCCGGTATGGGATGATCGAGCCGACTCGCAAGATCACCGGAAGACGGATCAAGCTTTCAGATCTGGTGGAAAAACCGGCAACAGAGGAAGCACCGAGTGATCTGGCGATTGTAGGACGGTATGTATTAATGCCGGAGATCTTCGAAGTGCTGGAGAACCAGAAGCCGGGCAGAAACGGTGAGATTCAGCTGACCGATGCATTGCGTGATATTATGATCAGCCAGTCGGTGTATGCATATGAATTTGAGGGACAGTGGTATGATGTCGGTGATAAATTCGGATTTATCAAGGCAACGATCCATGAAGCCCTGAAACGGGAAGAACTGCAGGAGCCTTTGATGCAGTACATGAAGGAATTGGTTACGGCTATAAAGTAAAACCGGCTATTTTTTATAGAATCTAAAGGGGAAAACGGCAGGGAGCTACATTGACAAACTGTCTGCTTTGTGAGAAAATTAAACTAATTATAGGGTCATAATATATATTAATATTGGGGAATGTCCACACGTATGTAGATACTAAGAAAAAGGGGTGTAGTTATGAATTCAGGTTTGGAACTAAATTCTTCAAAGAAAAAGATCTTGCTTTTATCAATCATTGAGGTTGCAGTGATCTTGCTTTTGGATATCATACTGATATCCAGGCTCACAGGTGCACAGGATGCAGGCAATGTAAAGGCCATGGCGATCGTATTTGCCATACTGTCGCTGGTTGTAGTTGGTGTTGTTGCATTTTTAACAGTACGGGAAGGCGAAGAGGTTAACAAGGAATCTACAGTTAAAAGCGATAAGTATAAGAAGCTGTTCCTGAATCTTCCGATCGGTTTCGCTCAGGCAGAGATTGTAACTCCACCCGGAACCAATGTGCCGGAATTCAAGATCGCAGATGCGAATGAGAGGTTCTGTGAGTATCTGGGACTGGAGGTTGGGTCTTATCAGGACAAGTTGCTCAGCAACTGTAAGCAGGATGTATTACAGAGTGTAAACGCATGGTTTCGTGCATATGATAATTCCGGAACTAAGGAAGGGGATCTGATGGCGGTTGAGATCACCATGGAGAACCTTGATAAAGTATTTAATACCGTTATGTATAAATCAGAAGCAAATTACATTAATATGGTTCTGATCGATATTACGGAACAGAAAGAGACTGAAATGAGCCTGAGCAAGGCAAAGGATGAGGCGAATATCGCATATAAGACACAGGCTGAGTTTCTGGCGAATATGTCTCATGAGATCCGGACACCAATCAATGGTATTCTGGGTATGTTACAGCTGACACTGGCAGAGGATGATCTGCAGGCAGACTATCGGGATAATCTGGTAACAGCCAAGAACTGTGCAGATACCCTGCTCCGTCTGATCAATGATATTCTGGATATCAGTAAGCTGGAAGCCGGTAAGTATAACTTAAGATATGAAGTATTTGATGTGAAGTCAGCGATTGAGGAAACTGTGGCAGCACAGGTTCCGCTGGCAAACAACAAAGACCTGACTCTGGACTGCAGCTTCAGCGGCAATATTCCGGAAATGGTTAAGGGCGATGGCGAGCGAATCAAGCAGGTATTGAACTGTCTGCTGTCAAATGCGATCAAGTTCACATCCGAGGGTGGTGTCCGTGTTAAGGTAGCGACCATGGATGGTGATGAGCCGGATAAGACAACCTTAAGAATCGCGGTTGTAGACTCCGGTATCGGTATTTCAGATGCGAACAAGAGTAAGCTGTTTATCCGGTTCAGTCAGGTAGACAGCTCCGATACCAGAAAATACGGTGGTACCGGTCTGGGACTGGTTATCACGAAGCAGATTGTAGAACTGATGGGTGGTAACATTACCGTTCAGAGTAAGGAAGATATCGGTAGTACATTTATTGTAGAGATTCCTCTTAAGATTGTAAAAGCTTCTGAACAGAAGCCGGAGAAGAAGGAAGACTCTGCGGTTATCTCGATCAGGGGTCATAAGCGTGCAAGAATCCTCGTAGCAGAGGATGAGCCGGTAAATCAGCAGGTTATCGGTAAGCTGCTCGGTATGGCAGGATATTCTTATGATATTGCTGAGAATGGTGAGAAGGCTGTTGAGCTGTTTAAGCAGAAGTCTTATGATGCCGCTCTGTTTGATGTACAGATGCCGATCATGGACGGTCTGGCAGCAACACAGAAGATTCGTGAGATTGAGGCAGAGAAGGGTATGAAGCGTCTGCCGATCATTGCGGTAACAGCCAGAGCGATGTTCGGTGATAAAGAGCGGATTCTGGAAGCGAAGTTGGATGATTACATAGCGAAGCCATATAACTTAAATGATGTGGTTGAGACATTGAATCGTTATGTATCGCAGAAGGATGACGAAGAGTAAGCAGATTATAATGATACATAGATAGTAACAGAACTCAAAAGGAGTGCCGGTTGACCTGTGGGGTCATACCGGCACTCCTTTTGAGTAGCAGTCATCCGGTAGCTCGGATGGCAGATTGGTAAGGTTTTTCTGCTTGGCGAGCCGGAGCAGAAATTTATAACGTACCTGTACGGCATTCAGTTCATAGATATAGCAGTCAATCAGGTCGGGATCTGTAATGTTTTCCAGATTGGATAAGGCAATGGCATGTGCCTGTCTGGTCGATTCAATCTCATGAAGCAGAGTCTGACGTTCTCTTTCTGCCTGAAGCTTCTGTAATTTCTTTTTAGTCATTGATAGTTCCACCACCTTTTTATCACTGTTTTATTTAGTATAGGCGGAAATCAGCCAGTTTATTCCAGTATGATGCATATTAAAATCTGCCGGGAACGATTTGAAAGAAAACGGCAGGCAATCGGGTATGAAATTACACATAGATTTAAATATAAAAAAGTAAGAAAAATATTTAAAATGGTATTTACAAATGTAAAAAAATATTATATACTGAAAAAGCAATAGGGAACAGAAGGAGGGATGAACGCGTATATTGCAATCACAGGTATATTGATTCTGGCAGTGATATTTGATCTTCGGACATATCGGATTCCGAATCTTCTGACACTGATCGGTGTTCTGCTCAGTGCGGGTGGCAGCTTCTGTGTAAGAGGAAGCGGCGGATTACCGGGGATTTTTGCAGGGATAGGGATTCCGATGATGGCTTTGTTTCTGTTACATCGGGTTCGGGTACTGGGAGCCGGAGATATTAAGTTACTAACTGTCATAGGAGGAGTAGCGGGGATGGAAGTCCTGCATGTTATGATTTACTCCTTTTTAGTCGGCGGTGTGCTGGCTATGATTCATATGTTATATCACCGTAATCTGGTGAATCGTTTACAAGTATTCTGGAATTATGTTCGGACCTGTTTGATCACAGGACACATTATCCCATATGATAGCGGATTTGATCGGGGAGATACCCGATATACAGTACATTTCTCCATAGCGATTTTGGCAGGATATGCTATTTGGATGATCAGGAGGTGGCTGGATTTTTGAAAAGTTATAAGGTGGCAATCTGTGATACCGAGCCGTCCTTTACAATTGCACTTATGAATTATATAAACCGGAATGCCGGAATCCCGATTCTGGCAATGGCATTTACCGGAGTGGAGCAGCTGCAGGAGTATTTGCGACAGCATGAGACAGATATGATTGTAGTAGATGAAGCAATGGTTTCCGAAGCTGTAGCAGCGAATCAAAGCTGTGGAAAATTATCCGATGAGATACTGGAATCTGTACCGGTACTGCTACTGTTAAGGAGCGGAGAACATCCGGAAGAATCCGGCGAAGTGATCAGCAGAAGCACTAATGGGATGACCTGTGGAATAAAAGGTATATCCAAATATTCACCGGCATCGGTTTTAGTAAAGAAGATGCTGGAAGTACTCGGACAGAAGAGGACATTTATCGGTAGCGGACAGGAGGGTGTGGCAATCGGCATATATTCTCCGATCGGAAGAAGCGGAAAGAGCCGGTTGGCCGGAGCCCTGTGTGAATATTGGAGCGGGCAGTCGGAGAATCCAAGCGTAGATGACATCGTTATGTCGGGAAGAACCCTATATCTTGGCATGGAAGAATATGGCCCTGAAGGGACTGCCATGGAAACGGTGCTTTACTACCTGAAACAGAGATCCGAAAATCTGTCCATGCAGCTGAAAGCACTGGCACAGACAAAAATGGGATATGATTTTATTCCCAGTGCAGGTTGTTACCAGGAGTTACGAGAACTGGGTGCAGAGGACATGGAGAGGTTGCTGCAGACGATCTGCCGGGAAGGATATTACAGACAGGTAGTTGCGGATATAGGTTCCGGCAGTCTGGCAGAGCTGAAGTGCCTTCTTGCGTTTGACGTTATTTATATGCCCTATTTGCAGGAGCAGGAGACACAGCAGCGGCTGGAAATGTTCATACACTGTGTGAAACGGATGGATATCTGGGATGATCTGAACCGGAGATGTTATCTGGTGAATGTGGAAGAAGTTCTTGGAAAGACAGATGGAGTCCGGCGGCTGGAGCAGGCGCGTGCGGCAGGAAGTCTTTCAACACTGCATAGCTGGAGTGAACAATGGAAGGATGAATAGCAACAGAGCAGAAGTGAGGAGGTGCGGGTCATGATGCCGGAGAATATAGATACGCTCAGTCGGGAACTGGAGGAAATGGTACGGGCAGAACTGAATATGAGAGTAGCAGTCAGTGATCTTCAGGTTCAACAGGAGATTGATCGTCAGATCCTGTTGAAGACCGGAGATTGTTATATTCCATTGAAAGAGAAACTGGAACTAAAGGAGCGGGTGTTCAGCTCGATTCGTGGGCTGGACTGTCTGGCAATGATCATGAATCAGGAAGATATTACAGAGATTATGATTAATAATTACCGGAAGATCTTTGTAGAACGAGACGGGCATCTGGAAAGATGGAAGGGCGGTTTTTCATCGGAAGAGAAGTACATGGATGTGATTCAGCAGGTGGCAGCGCAGTGTAATCGCATTGTAAATGAAAGCTCACCGATCGTAGACGCCAGACTTTCGGATGGATCCAGAGTCAATGTGGTACTTGCTCCGGTTGCACTGGATGGCGCAGTTATGACGATCCGGCGGTTCCCAAAGCATAATTTTAGTGTAAAGGATCTGATCGAACGGGCAATGATATCGGAGGAACTGATGCTGCTATTAAAACTTCTGGTCAAAAGTCGTTATAACATTCTGATATCCGGTGGTACCGGTTCCGGAAAGACCACTTTTCTGAATGTAATGGCAGATTTCATCCCGAAGGAGGAACGTATTATTACGATTGAAGACTCCGCAGAGCTTAAGCTGCAGGCCATTGAGAATCTGGTACGGCTGGAAGTTCGAAATGCCAATGTAGAAGGGAAAAATGCAATTCATATCAAGGATCTGATCCGGAGTTCCCTGCGGATGCGGCCGACCAGAATTATTGTCGGTGAGGTTCGGGGAGAAGAGGCACTGGATATGCTTCAGGCCATGAATACCGGGCATGACGGATCGCTGTCAACGGGGCATGCCAATTCTGCAAGAGATATGTTATATCGGTTGGAAACTATGGTTTTAATGGGAATCGAGATGCCTTTGCCGGCAATCCGGCAGCAGATAGCATCTGCCATCGACATCATTGTACATATCGGAAGATTATCCGATGGTCGAAGAAGGGTTTTGGAAGTGGTAGAAATACTGGGAATGCAGGAAGGAGAGATAAAGCTTCATACATTGTGTAAGTACCGGAGGCAAGGACAGGAAAAGGAGGAAACAGATGAAGACTGGAGGTTTAAAGAGCCTGTCTGTCATAAAGAGAAACTGGAGGCGGCAGGGTGCCTGGAAGAATATCAGGCATTATATGAGGCCGGAGTATCTGGCGGTCTGGCTTGTCGGTAGTCTGGTCTGTCTGGTCCTGGGATGGTTGTTCTATGACTCATGGAAGATGGGACTGCTGCTATTTCCTGCAAATATATGGTTTCTGAAGTTGTATGAGAAGAAGCGGCGGGAGTATCAGGCGACGTTGCTATTGAGCGAGTTTAAGGAGCTGCTGCAGATACTGACAGCGAATCTGAAGGCAGGTGCTTCGTTAGAGCATGCATGGAAGGCGGCAGAAAGGGATTTTGCGGATTTGCATACGGGAGACAGTCCGATGGATAGGGAAGTCCGGAAGGTTATTCAGAAGATAGAGTTGAATATTCCGATTGAACAGGCTGTGTTTGAATTTGCAGAGGAAAGTGGTCAGGAAGATATTCGGAGTTTTGCGGAGGTGTTACGGACCGTCAAGCGAAATGGCGGTAATCTTGTGCAGATTATAGAAAATACTACCGGAATCATAACAGAAAAAATAGAAATCGGACAGGAAATTCAGGTAATGCTATCCGGAAAGAGGCTGGAACAGCGGATTATGTGCGGAATGCCACTTTTTATGTTATTGTATCTGCGTATTGGCAACCCGGGATATCTGAATGGACTATATCATAATGCGACCGGCATGCTGATCATGAGCGGGTGTATGCTGGGAACGGTTCTGGCGTTCTGCTGGGGAAACCGGATTATGAGAATCGAGGTGTAGCTTTGTGAGCAGAAAATATACAGAGAAGACGGCAGGGCGGCTTTATCGGTGGCTGCGGGCAAACAGACTGCTCCGTGTAGAGCCGGTTCAGAAGGATCTGGTGCAGATATATGGAGGAAATCCGACACAGACGGAGCAATTACTTCAGGACTATTATACGGAGCTGATACGCAAGACAATGCTTGCAGCTGTTGTAATAGGAATATTTGTATTGGCAGTTATCCTTGTGGAGAATCTGCAGCAGACAGATGAGATTCATCTGGAACGGATGCCGTATGGAGAAGATGCAACGGAGTATTCTTTGCAGGCAGCTGAGAACGGCAATCGAAAACTGGAATTACAGGTAGAAGTACCGGCAGTGCGTTATACCGAGCAGGAACTGGAGGCGCAGTTTCAAAACGGCTTTCAATATCTGGAGGAAGAAATGCCGGGAGAAAATGAAGATATGGAACAGATTACAACGGATCTGAATCTGATAAAAAGCATTCCGGAAAGCGGTATCGGCGTGCGATGGATCAGCAGTGACTATGAACTTCTGGAGGAGAATGGAACGCTTCATAATCAGACCCTGAAAGCACCGGCAGAGGTTGTGCTGCAACTGGAATTATCCTATGAGGATGAGGTAAGAACCAGAGAGTATCAGCTAATGATTTATCCCGGAATACTGACCGGTGAAGCGAGGCAGAAGCAGGAACTGGCAGAGGCTGTTTCCAGAGAGATAGAAGCCCAGCAATATGAGGCTGATATTACGCTTCCGAAGGAGATCAATGGCTATCGGCTTGAACTGCCATCTCAGGCAGGGAGGGTGATTGCGGTTGTACTGACAGGAGGAATCCTGATCATGCTGATGCTTTGGATGCGAAAACGGGAAAATCTGCATCTTGAAGTAAAAAAGCGCAAGCAGAAACTGGTGATCGCCTACCCGGGATTTATGAATCAGCTACAGTTATATCTGGGCGCGGGAGCGACCGTTCAGGGTGCCCTGGAGCGTGTTATGGAACAATATGAAAGGAACCGACAGACAACACAGGTGCTTTATCAGGAGCTGGATATTCTGCGGAATGAAATCCGTTCCGGAATCACACAGGAGGAGGCATACCTGCGATTCGGCAAAAGAACCGGTCTGGCTCCGTATATGAGGCTGGCATCATTATTAAGCCGTCAGCTCCGCACGGGCGGACAGGAGATTCGACTGCAACTGGAGGAAGAGGTGCAGGCTGCATTTACATTTCGAAAGGAGCAGGCAAAGAAGGCAGGCGAAGAGGCGGGTACGAAGATGCTGTTGCCTATGATCCTGTTAATGATCATTTCGATGGTGGTAATCATAATTCCGGCATGGAAGGATTTTGCTTTGTGACAATGTAACAAATAGATTTATGAAATATGACGGAAGGAGAATACGAATATGGAAGAAATCAAGGATTTTTTAATGGGTGAACACTCAGAAGATGGTATGGGTGTGGTAGAGGTATTATTGATCATTGTTGTTCTGGTTGGACTGGTTATTATTTTTCAGAAGCAGATTACGCAGCTGGTAAATAAGATCTGGAAAGCGATCAACAGAGATGCGGCTACCGTATATAAGTAAAACAGGAGGCCGGAACCATGAGAGGAATGCAGAATAAAGGACAGATCACGGTGTTTGTATGTTTGATCGTATGTGTGTTTCTGATACTGATACTTACAGTTTTGCAGGGAATACGCATCCGGGAAGGAAAAGCGAAATGCAGTCAGTCGGTTTCTGCGGCCTGTAGAAGTATAAAGGGTGATTATCAGCCGGACTTGTTCCGGCGATATCACATCCTTGCTCTGGATAAGACATATTACGGAAAGGGAGAAGGCTTTTTGGAGCAGAGAATAGAGGACTTTCTGGAATATAATCTGGAGCCGGATAAGACACCCTATCATTTCCGGGTACAGGAGGTAGTGCTGACAGACAGTCAGTCATTAACGGAGGATTCCCTGGAGGGATTTCGTCAGCAGATTCATGAGTATATGAAGCTTCGGGTTCCGCAGCTGGTGATAGAAAGGATACTGCAAAAGACAGAGGCCGGTCAGAGGCTGGATCGGGATGCTGTGCAGCAGGAACTGGAAGATCAGTCTGAGCATACGGTGACGATAGAACCCGGACAGGCAATGAATGGACAGAATCAGAATATATCTGAGGAGGTCATTGGAGATTCGGTTACGGAAACAGAAGACGGAGAAGCAATGATAGATCCGAGAGGGGCAATGAAGCTATTGCTCGACATGGATATTCTGGATCTGGTTCTTCCGGATAAGGTAATGGCAATATCCACAGAAACCGTAGGACTGAAGGAAATGCCGTCTGCAGAGTATCCAACATCGGGTAAGGGATTCTGGATATTTGAAGGTGACGATCTCGGACTTTCGGATATGGCAGATGTATTTAAGCAGGAGACGTTCTGGAATGATATTGGCGGTCTGACGGCCGGTGGAGATGATAATGGTCAGGGTGGTTATGGACCGGAAGATGCGTTGTATGCAATAGATACCTTTCGGAATGCGACCAACTGGGACGGTGAGAATAATCAGCCGCTGGAATTTGAGGTGGAGTATCTGCTTGCCGGAAAGGAGTCGGATCATAAGAATTTATCACAGGTAGCTACGCAATTGTCCTGGATCCGGTTTATTCCCAATATGTGCTATGCCTGTAGCAACCAGACAATGAAGGATGAGACATTGGCAGTAGCAACACTGCTGCTTACACCGGTCGGACTGGTAGGACTGGCAGAACCGGTATCCTATATCATTCTGGGAGGCTGGTCCTATGGTGAGAGTCTGGTAGATGTAAAGGCATTGTTGCATGGGAAAACAGTTCCGGTTACCAAGGACGAAACGACCTGGAGTCTATCTTTGCGGAATCTTGCTGACATTAGTCAGATATCCGGAAAAGAATGTGACGATAGTCAGGGATTACGGTATGAGGAGTATTTATTTCTGATGCTGGCATTACAGGAAACCGAGCTACAGTGTTACCGGATGTTGGATATAATGCAGATGAATATTCAGGAGACCATACCGGAATTTGAAATAAAGAACTGTATTGTAAGCTTTGAAGCACAGGTGACCGTGCGGGAGAACAACCGGCAATGGCATTTTCAGGCTTCAGACGGATATATAGAATAATTAGCGGAAATCGGTAGAAGAAGAGAGGTGTTTTGAAATGTATACCGGCTCATCAAATTATCACAAAAGCCTGTCAGGGATGCACAAAAAGACAGGTGGGTCAAAGCAGAGGCAGAAGATCTCAAAAAATAAGAAAAAGTTATCGCTTTGTTACAGGACTCCGTTCGGAAGTAACCGGTATGGCCGGATATTTCTGGAAGATCTGATACTTCTGAATCAGGACCGGATTGTGAAAGCCCCCCCGGTGAGTCGGTATACAGTTCAAAGCACCTCTGCGGATGAGGAGAAATCAGAGGAAACAGCAACAGAAAATCAAGAATTAAAAAATCAGGATCTGAAAAATCATGGGTGGAAGAATCAGGGCTCTGCTTCCCTGGAGGTGACGCTGATTCTTCCGATATTACTGTTTGCTTTCTGGATGTTTTATTCTATGGGGCAGATTTTTATCATGGAAAATCAGATCTACCAGGCGGTAAATAATACCGCTGACAGTATGGCAGAGACTGCGTACCTGAAACTGATAGTTGAAGAAGGAATAGAAGTAGAGGAGAGCCATGTTTTAGACTGGGGAGAAGCCTTTCTGCAATTCCGGACATTCCTTGGTGAGAACGAGAGGGTAGAACGGTATGTATTTGGCGGAAGAAACGGGATTCTGCTGGATGGCACTCCGGTCCTGGATGAAGAAGGATTTATCTGTATTGGGGTAAAATATCTGGTGCGAATACAGGCACCGTTTTTTCGAAGTATCCATGTGCCTGTTCAGGCACACATCCGACAGAAGGCATATGTAGGATACGTGAAATCGGAGGATCCGACAGATCAGACATATGTATACGTGGCAGAGCATAGTACGGTTTATCATCTGAGCAGGAGCTGCAGTCATTTAAAGCTGACAATCTATACAGTATCGCCATCGATATTAGATGAGAATTATTCTGGTCTGCGGGCATGTGAATATTGCGGAGAGATGCCGGCAGATATTTATTATGTTACACCGACCGGGGATTGCTATCATACATCCAGAGAATGCAGTGGATTAAAGCGGACGGTTCGCCGTGTGTTGAAAAGTGAAGTGCCGGGATACGCTCCCTGTTCCAGATGCGGATCCTGAACATGAAATGAAGATACAGTCAGAAATGGAGACACAGACAGAAGCAGGATGATGAATAAAACCAGAAAAGCCGACAGGAGTAGAACGGTGGATAGAAACGAAAAATCCGGCGGAAGTAGAATTATGAACAGAAACGAAGAGGCAGGTGGGATAGAACCGTGGATAGAACCGGAAATACAAGTAAGCGTAGAATCGAGGATAGAAGCAGGGAGTCGCACAGAAATAGAAATCAGGGGAGCACGATCATAGAGGTAACATTAATTATGAGTCTGGTTCTGGTTGTGATTTTTCTGATACTGACCATGCTGCTTGGTGTGTGGAAGCAGGCAGAGGCACATGCAGATATGATGACTGTGGAACAGGACGGGACTGCGCAGCAGGATCATGAGATTTGTACAGAGGTTGCCGGGGCTCGGATCATGTATTCAAAAAAGGTATGTGTGGAGCTGGTGAGGGGATACGCAGTTAAGAGCAGTGAGTATCAGATTGAGCGAGATACAGAGACAGAGCAGCGCTTAAGGAGGTGGCAGTTATTTGGAAACCTGTTATCAGACTGAAGGTTTTCGGCAGTATATGGTTCTGAAGGGAGAAAGTAAGGATGTCGATGACTTTCAATTAAATATGTTGATGCGATATGAAGGAAGTGGATTATTGCCATTAGAAATCCAGGGCTGTGACGGACAGTTTCAGATTGCATATGATACCAAGGGGACACAGACATTAGCACAGATGAGTGAAGAGCAGGAGCTTGACTTCCTTGTATTGCGGCAACTGTTTACAGATTTATGGAACTGCTATAAGGAGATGGAAGAATATCTGCTCCCTTTGGAGGGGATCCTGACAGCGCCGGAGATGATATATTACCATGCCGGAAAAAGGCGGTTTCGGTTCTGCTTTCGGATGGGAGGTCAGGGGGAGTTTCATGCCTCTTTGATTATGCTGGTGGAGTTCTGCATGAAACACACCCGGCATCAGGATACGGAAGCTGTTATGTATATATACGGATTATACCGGCTGTTACAGGAAGAAACAGCCGGTATAGAAGAGGTACAATGCTTTCTGGAGAATATGGAGAAGCAGATGAAGAAGGAACCGGATGATACAGGTCTTGTTATGAACACAAAGAGGAGTAATGAGCCGGAAAGAGAAGAAGTCGGAAAAACAGAAGGATCGGATGCAACACAGAGGGCAGAAAGGACGGGGGAGATAAGCAGAGAAATCGATGGGAAAAAGGTATGGATATACGGGATACTCACCGGGTTTTCTCTGATTGCTGCTGTCATTTATGCTTTGCGATACTGGGTGTTTCTGGGCTATGACCGCGATTGTAAATTTATGATATTCAGTATGATCCTGTTTTCATTTTTCCTTTACAGTACAATAAAACTCCGGTGCAGGCAGAATAGGCATAAGGCTCAACAGAGGGCAGAGGAGTCCGGAGAAGAAAGACGGGAAAAAGAAAAAACGGGAGAAGGACTTCGTAGATCGGTAGTAGAGATAGTGGAGCCATTATCCGGAGAAACCGGTGTAATAGGGAGATTATATGATGGGGAGACAGGGCTGATACAGGTGACCGGGCAGGATGCGTGGCGCCTAAAGGGAGCGGGAACGCAGGATATTTTGTTGAAGGTACTGCCCGGAATCATTGGTCGATCCAATTTGGCTGAGTACCCATTGGAGGAAACGGGGATCAGTCGGAAGCACGCTCGTGTATTCCAGCAGGATGGTGAGCTTTATATCGAGGATCTGACATCTACAAACGGCACCTACTGTAATGGCAGACGGATTTCCAGAGGGGAACCGGTGCGGCTGGAAGAAGGTAGCAGACTGGTGTTGGGAGCAAACCATTATATTGTTGAAAAGGTAAAGAAACATTATGGGAGCAATGTCTGAAAATTAAGAAAACAATCCGGCGGGGCAGTTGCTTTTATGCCCCCTTTCCGCTATAATAAGATGGAGTGTTTGTGTATTGAAATATGATGATTCATACAGGAAAAGAAGTACAAAGGAGCGGTTCTGGTGAAGATAAACATCTATTATGGCGGACGAGGGCTGATTGAGGATCCTACGTTATATGTCATTGGGAAAATAACAGAAGTATTAGAAGAGCTTCGTGTAGATGTGAGAAGATATAATCTGTACGAGGATAAGAATGCGATAGCAACTCTTCCGGCGACATTGAAGGATGCAGATGGAGTAATTCTGGCCGTTTCGCTTGAATGGTTTGGAATTGGTGGATATATGCAGCAATTCCTGGATATGTGCTGGTTGTATGGAGACAAAGAGAAGATTGCGACACTTTATATGCTTCCTGTTGTTATGGCAACCACATACGGAGAACGGGATGCAGAGACCTCTGTGGTAAAGGCCTGGGAAACGCTTGGAGGAACAGCCTTAAAAGGCTTGACCGCATATGTGGAAAATCATACGGAGTTTGAGACCTCTGCGACATATCGGACACTGATCGAGAAGCAGGCAGAGAATTTATACCGGGCGATTCATCAGAAAACACCGGTATTTCCGAATAGTAATGTTGCAGTCAGAGAGAATGTATCACGGACAAAGACCATTGATCTGACTCCACAGGAAAGTGAGCAGCTGTCCCGATTTGTATCAGATGATGCATATGTAAAGCAGCAGAAGAAGGATATTGAAGAATTATCTGCAATGTTTAAGTCCATGCTGGGGGATGAACCACAGGAGAAGGAAGGCGAGTTTATCCGGGAATTCCGGACGAACTATTATCCGCTTGCGGATTTTTCGGCGAAGTATATTATTATTATACCGGACCGGGAGTCTACCTTATCAATTGAGGTAAATCCGGAGGACATTAAGTGCTGGTATAGTGATGATACGGAAGCAGATGTGGTAATGCGGGCAGAAACGAAGGTATTAAAAGCAATTTTGCATGGCAAAAATACATTCCAGAGGGCATTTATGTCCGGCGAGATAACAGCGAAGGGGAATTTTAAGACCCTGCGTATGTTAGATCAGATATTTCGGTTTCGATATTAACAGTCAGCAGATAGGATGTGAATGAAATGTCATATAAAGCGTTATACCGTAAGTGGAGACCGGATACATTTGAGGAAGTAAAGGGCCAGGAGCATATTGTAACGACATTGCGGAATCAGATCACGCATGACCGGATCGGACACGCATATTTATTCTGCGGAACAAGAGGTACCGGAAAGACAACCGTAGCGAAGCTGTTTGCGAAGGCAGTGAACTGTGAGCATCCGGTAGATGGAAGTCCGTGTGGGGAGTGTGCGAGCTGCAGATCGATTGCAGAAGGCTCGTCTATGAATGTGATCGAGATCGATGCTGCATCGAACAATGGTGTTGATAATATCCGGGAGATCCGGGATGAGGTGCAGTATTCACCGACTGAAGGAAAGTATAAAGTATATATTATAGATGAGGTGCATATGCTCTCAATCGGAGCATTTAATGCACTGTTAAAGACACTGGAGGAGCCGCCGTCTTATGTGATTTTTATTCTGGCAACTACAGAATCACATAAGGTTCCGATTACGATTTTATCCCGTTGTCAGAAATATGATTTTCGCCGGATTACGGTTCAGACGATCTCGGATCGGCTCATGGACCTGATGAACCGGGAAGGTGTATCGGTTGAGAAAAAGGCGATCGATTATATTGCCAAGGTTGCAGACGGTTCCATGCGAGATGCATTGAGTCTGCTGGATCAGTGCATAGCCTTTTATCTGGGCGAGACCCTGACCTATGAGAAGTGTCTGGATGTACTGGGAGCGGTTGATACAGAGGTATTCATCCGGTTGTTAAGTACCGTGGAAGAAAAGAATGTAGACGGAGCGATCGCATTAATTAATGAGATTATCTGGCAGGGGCGGGAGCTTGGACAGTTTATTCTTGATTTCACATGGTTCATGCGGAACCTGTTACTGTTAAAGAGCTCCGCAAATGCGAGAGATATGTTGGATCTGTCAAAGGAGAATCTGGATGCCATGGAGCAGATGGCAGAGAAGGTATCTCTGGATGAGCTGATGCGGTACATCCGTATTTTTTCGGAACTTTCGAATAATATTAAATATGCAAGTCAAAAACGGGTAATACTGGAATTAGCAGTCATTAAGCTGTGTGTTCCGGAGATGGAACAGAATTATGATTCTATTATCCAGCGTATGGATGATTTAACCAGACGGCTGGATCTGATAGAGAAGAATCCGCCGAAGCAGGTGGTGGGGAACGTAGTGCAGACAGCAGCGACAGAATCGAATGGTGTCAAAGAGTCATCTGAAGCGGAGCTGGTCAAAGCACTTCCGGAAGCAACCCTGCAGGAGCTGAAAAGCATAGCGGCACATCTGCCGGTAGTTTATGAGAAGCTGGAACCGGCACTAAGAACATTATTACAGATGTCGGATGTGCGGGTGGATAAAGAGCATATGTCAATTGTAATTCTGCTGGATGAGACCAATCAGGGACTTCTGGCAGAAGGTGGAGAAGATCAGGAAGCAATCCGGGAGGCCTTTGTGCAGGCTTCTGAACGGAATCTGACGGTGGAGTTTCGAAAGAAGTACCAGAACAATGCCGGGCAGCAGGATCTGATCCGATTGAATATTTTTGAAGAAATGAATATTCCAGTGGAATATGATGATAATTAGGAGGATGTAAAAATGGCAAAACGTGGTGGTGGATATCCCGGAGGAATGATGCCGGGAAATATGAACAATCTGATGAAGCAGGCACAGAAGATGCAGAAGCAGATGGAAGAGGCAACAAAGGAGCTGGAAGAGAAGACCTATGAAGCAACTGCAGGCGGCGGAGTCGTAAAGGTAGTTGTGAATGGTAAGAAAGAGATTCAGTCGATTGAACTGGACGAAGAGGTTGTTGACAAGGATGATATTGAGATGCTGCAGGATCTTATTATTGCGGCAGTTAACGAGGCACTCCGGGCACAGGAAGAGGATTCCAATAAGGAGATGTCCAAGATCACAGGTAATATGGGTGGACTGGGAGGCTTTCCGTTCTAGTCATGAATTATTATGGTAATGAGATTAATAATTTAATAGAACAGTTATCTCATTTGCCGGGAATTGGCGGTAAGTCAGCACAGCGACTGGCATTTCATATTATTGATATGCCGATGGAGCAGGTGGACCAGCTGGCTAATACCATTCAGACGGCAAGGAAGAATGTCAAGTATTGCAGTACCTGTTATACCTTGACGGACAAGGAGATATGCCCGATCTGTGCATCGCCGAACCGGGATCACAGCACCATCATGGTGGTGGAGGATACCAGAGATCTGGCCGCGTATGAACGTACCGGTCGCTATAATGGTGTTTATCATGTCCTTCATGGAGCACTGGATCCTGCAATGGGGAAAGGACCGGAGGATATCAAATTAAAAGAGCTGCTGGTGCGTCTGCAGAATGAAGAGGTAGAAGAGCTGATCATAGCAAGCAATTCAGATGTTCCGGGTGAAGCAACGGCTATGTATATCAGTAAGCTGGTGAAGCCGTCCGGAATCAAAGTCAGCAGGATTGCCAGTGGAGTACCGATTGGCGGAGAGCTGGAATGTATTGATGAAGTAACTCTGTTCCGTGCATTAGAAGGTAGAGTTTATTTATAAAACATAAGAAAGAGAAGGTGGTTCGTATGAAGAGAATAGGAATGTTGACCAGTGGTGGAGATTGTCAGGCATTGAACGCAACCATGCGGGGAGTTGTCAAGGGATTGTATGGCTCTTTTAAAGATGTGGAGATATACGGGTTTCTGGAAGGCTATAAGGGCTTGATGTATGGGAATTACAAGCAGTTAAAGGCCGAGGATTTCTCAGGTATTCTGACACAGGGGGGTACGATACTGGGAACCTCCAGACAGCCGTTTAAGTTAATGCGGCAGCCGGATGCCAATGGCATGGACAAGGTAAAGGCAATGAAGGATACCTATAAAAAGCTGAAGCTGGACTGCCTGGTTGTTCTGGGTGGAAACGGTTCACAGAAGACGGCCAATCTGTTAAGCGAAGAAGGCTTAAATGTTATCGGATTACCGAAGACCATTGATAATGATTTATGGGGCACAGATATGACATTCGGGTTCCAGAGTGCAGTAGATATTGCTACAGATGCAATTGATTGTATTCATACGACAGCAGCTTCTCATGGCAGGGTCTTTATTGTAGAGATTATGGGACATAAGGTAGGATGGATTACATTATATGCCGGTATTGCCGGTGGTGCGGATATTATTTTGATTCCGGAGATTCCATATGATATTAAGAATATCTGCAAGGCCTTAGACAGACGTGCACAGCAGGGCAAGCGGTTCTCTATTCTGGCAGTTGCAGAGGGTGCTATTTCAAAGGAAGTTGCTTCTCTGCCAAAGAAGGAGCGGAAGGCAATTCTGGAGAATCCGAAGTATCCGTCTGTAGCATATGAGATCGCAGAACAGATCAAGTCCTATGGTGGACAGGAAGTCCGGGTAACCGTTCCGGGACATACACAGAGAGGTGGAAGTCCATGTCCATATGACCGTGTTTTATCAAGCCGTTTTGGTGCAAAGGCAGCAGAGCTGATCAAAGAGGGCAAGTATGGAGAGCTTGTTGTATTGAAGAATGATGAGGTAACCTCTATTCCGTTGTCTGAATCGGCAGGAAAGTTAAAATATGTTTCGCCGGAGGACAGCATTGTACAGAATGCAAGAATGTTAGGTATTTCCTTCGGTGACGAATAAGATAAAATAGCAACAAATCACCCTCCATGCATACAATATTCTGTAAGAGATGATTCTGGAATCAGAATGCAGGAGGGTGAATATGAGTAGTTTTCAGGATTATTTACAGCAGGCATCTCAGAAGCTGTGGCCGGATAAATTCAATCTGGATCAATTAGAAATGTCGGAAGAAGATGCCTATCAGGATTATGAAAGAATGAAACGCATGTATCCGAGAGAAGCCAGATTTATAGCCGCCATGGTGGAGGATATGTGTGATCAGTTAGAATATGAGGGTAGTCCGATGTTTGATGAACAGCCGGATGCTGTCAGCATCTATCGGATGGCGGAAGAAGTCTGGATTCGTATGAAAGGACGGGATGCAGGGAGTCCCAAGCCGGATGACCCGGTGATACAGCTTTCCCTGATTTTAATATGTAACGAATTTCATATGCGTCGGTGTCGGTATCGACAGAGGAGACGACTTTTTTAGGATATATTCGGGAGCAACGAAATGATAAAGGATATTAGTATAAAGATAGTTGTAGCAGTGCTGGTATTTCTGGCTACAGTATTTTTAGTAAATAAATGGGATAATACAGGAATGGATGAGGTGTCGGCAGAGATGGATCAGCCTACACTTCCTTTGGTTTATATGGAAGCCGGCAGTAATGAAGTCAATTGTCTGCATGGATACACCTCTTCCATTGATGCGTCGCTGTTTCATGATTCGATTACACCGATCGGAACAGATCAGACGGTGAACTTTCAGATAGAGACGATCAAAAGTGAAATCGACACGGTTGGGTATGAGGTAAGAACGGTAGATGGCAGTTCATTGATCGAGAATGGGGAAGTAGACGAGATTCAGGAGGAGAACGGGGTCCAGCATGTAAAGACGACACTGCGTATGAATCTGCAGGAGTTACAGGAGTACACCTTTATTGTCTGTATCACCATGAAGGATGGACGGGAGGTTCGGTATTATACAAGACTGATTCCGTCAAATCGGCTGTATACCGGTCAGTTTTTACAGTTTGTGAACGAGTTTCATGAAGCAACCTTTAACAAAGAGAGCAAGACGGCTATTACGAAATACATTGAGCCGAATGACAGTGGAGAGAATGAGAATCTGTCCCATATTGATATCCATTCTAATTATGAATCATTTACATGGGCGAATCTGTCCATGATGCGGATTTCCAGAATGACACCAACGATCAAAGAGCTGGATGAGAAGAATGCGACCATTGAGTTAAAATATGTCGCTATTTCCGGCGAGGTGGATAATGCACAGTATTATAATGTCACAGAGGTATATCGGTTGAAATATGTGGACAGTACCACGATCTATCTAATGGACTTTGACCGTAATGTTGAGACGATATTTGACCGGTTTAATGTAAACACATTGAAGAACTGGTTTTTCCTTGGAATTTCAAATGCAGATAATTTCCAATATCGGATCAGTGATGAAAATGAAAAGGTTGCATTCGTAAAAGAAGGACAACTGTGGTATTACGATTATGGTTCTACAACTATGACAAAGGTCTTTGCATTCTGGCAGGATACACCGACCGATATTCGTTCCGCATATGACCAGCATGGAATTAATATTGTGAAGCTGGATGACGATGGAAATATGGTATTTACGGTATACGGCTATATGAACCGTGGTGAGCATGAGGGTGAGAACGGAATCGCAGTATATCGGTTCCTGGCCAGCACCAGCCGATTGGAGGAGGTGCTATTTATCTCCTGTGATGAACCATATGAGATTTTGAAAGAGGATGCGTCCAGATTAACATATTTGAACGATAAGAATGAGTTCTTTTATATGCTGGGTGATAATGTAATGAAGATCGACCTGGCAACCGGAGAATCCAGCTATGTGGTCCAGGGGATTCCGAAGGAATATCTGGCAGTCTCTGACAGTGAGTATCTTCTGGCCTATCCAAATGCACCGGTAGACAGAGACAGTACGCAGGTTACGATCATGAATCTTGAGACCTATGAGGAGCATACTGTAGATGCGGGAAGTGGTCAGAGAATTAAGGCAATCGGTTTTATTGAGAATGATCTGGCATATGGACTTGCCAATGAATCGGAAGTGGTATTAAATACAGACGGAAGTACGATATTCCCGATGCATACTTTAAGGATTGCAACTCTGGAGAATCAGGTTGTGAAGGAATATACGAAGGCCGGCACCTATGTAATGGATGCACGGACCGGTAAGCAGGTCATCCATATGACCAGGGCAACAAAGTCCGGAGATAACTATATTGAGGCACCGGATGACTTCATTACGTTTAAAGAAGCAGATGGAGACGGCATTCAGGTCAGCTATCAGTATACCTATGATGCATATAATCAGTTATATATGATCTTCCCGAATTATATGTATGTGACCTCGGTACCGGAGCTGATCATGACCAAAGAGGTCCTGAACGATGATAATAAGAGCATTGCGGTAGACAGCGGAGAGAAATCCGAACGCTACTATGTATATGCGCAGGGAACGATGCAACGGTCGTATTCTACACCGCGTGGTGCGATTCTTGCGGCATATGAGGAAAGCGGTCTGGCACTGGACAGCAGCGGCAACTGTATCTGGAGGATCAGTGGCTTGCTGGAGTATGCAGAGGTCACGGAAGGTTTACAGGAGATTACATGTGCGACCCCGGCAGAGTCCCTGCAGAAGTGCATTGAGATGATATTGCAGTATGAGAATGTTGAGATACCGGAAGCTATGGATATGAGCGGAAATGCGAATGATATCCTGCAGCGGTATCTGGATAAAGCGGGTGTGAATCTGGTGGGCTGTGATGTGGATAATGCATTGTTCTATCTGTGTCAGGGCGCACCGGTAGTGGTGAAGCTGGATGCAGACACCTATGTGCTGATCATCAGCTATAATGAGACAACTATCCGATATTATAATCCGGTAACCGGTGAGGAAGTACGGGAACTGCGGTATGAACTGGAGAAGACGTTTGCGGAACAGGGCAATCAGTTCTTTACGTATGTTCATTAGGCAGTTGTTTGAATTTGTATAAATATATTTGAAAGAGGAACTTACAGATGGCGGAGATAGAAGAACAGCAGTTGCGAAAACGGTTTGCAGAGCTGGCAGAGCAGAGTTATCAGAATAGTGCATATTATTTTACGGACTTTCTGTCAGCAACCGATGCTGCACTTGTATATTCGGTAGCAGAGGAATCAGAGTTTACTCTGTGGGGGGGCGCGGAAGGCTGTGAGCGGCAGATGATCCGCTTCGGTAATCCGGAGGATTTTGGATATGAGGTTGCATTTCCTATTCAGATCCTGAAGGTGGAGCCGTTACTTCGAAAATTTGCAGAAGAGCTGACGCACAGAGACTTTCTGGGTGCAATCATGAATCTCGGGATTGAGCGGGATACGATCGGTGACATTGTAGTAAAGGATAAGGTCGGATATGTATTTGTAGTAGAGCGTATCGGAGATTATATTCGTGAGAACTTAAGTCAGATCCGTCATACCCATGTAAAATGTCAGGTCTTGGATACGATGCCGGAGGATGTGAAGCCGCAGCTGGAGTCGGTGGAGCTGATCGTGTCCTCCATACGACTGGACTCGATTGTGGCAAAGCTGTATCATTTGTCCAGAAATCAGTCTTTGGATCTGTTCCGTAAGAAATTAATTCTGGTCAACGGAAGAATTATGGAGAATAACAGTGGCAGTCCCAAGGATGGGGATGTGATCGCAGTCCGTGGATATGGGAAATTCATATTTCGGAACATCCAGTATGATACCAGAAAAGGGAAGCAGGCGATTCTGGTCGATCAATATGTATAACGCAGATAAGGGTTAGAAGGAAGAGAATATATATGGCAGATAGATGTGATAGTTGCATGAATTTTGAATATGATGATGAGTATGAGTGCTATACCTGCGTCATGGAGCTGGATGAGGATGAGATGAGCCGGTTTTTAAGCGGCAATTATAAGGAATGTCCGTATTATCAGCTGGGCGATGAGTATAGAATTGTAAGACATCAGATGTGATCCGGGCATAGCAGTGAAACAGGCTGCATATATTAGTTACAACAAAATGACAGGTCAGGCAGACATGAGTACAAACAGGCGAGTAATTGCGGAGATTCTTTTATCTATACTTCTGGTATCGAATATCTTTTTGTTAAATGGCTGTAATTCAAAAACAGAAACTGAAAATCTGGATTTTACGGTATGTGAGGAAGGCCGTTTACCGGACGAACTGGTGAAAATCATTGAAGAAAAAAAGGCGGAACCATTTAAGCTGACGTTTACGACAAGAGAGTACATGTACATTGTTGTGGGGTATGGTGCTCAGCCGAGAGGCGGCTGTTCCGTGACGGTAGAAGCTCTGTATAAAACGGATGATGCAGTCTACATTGATACGAATCTGGTGGGTACGGAGGACAGTGAGATCAAGGTCGATGGGATGTCCTATCCGTATGTGGCAGTAAAATGTGAAAACCAGGAGCTGCCGGTGGTCTACCGGTAAGAATCAAAAAACAGGAATATTTCTATCATCTTCTCATAGAATAGTATCAGTGAACATGGGAGGGACGATCGATGCAGTTAATCAAAAAAGAAATTCGTACCAATAATCATAAAGCAGAGAAACAGGTGCAGTTAACCATTGATGAGGATTTCAATGTGCCGGATACGAAGCAGGATATAGACAAGATTATTACCAGCAGGGGACAGGTCGTGATTGATGATACGGAGCCGATGGTAGATCGTCTGCGTGTTCGGGGACATGTGAGCTATCGGATCCTGTATTCTGTGGCTAAGGTAGAGGGAGAACTGGATGCCATGGAGGGAAGCGTTCCGTTTGAAGAGATGATTAATGTGGATGACCTGCTTCCGTCCTATGATACCAGTGTCAGCTGTGAAATAGAGGATCTGAATATTACCATGATTCATTCCCGGAAGGTTGAGGTAAAGGGCCTGATCCAGATGAAGATTGACGTAACGGAACAGGATGTGTTGGAGGGTGCCGAAGGGATTGAAAACGGAGATGGGATCCAGTGTCTGTATAAGAAGGTGCCATATACACGAACGGTTGCAGATCAGAGAGATGTGTTCCGGGTACGGGAAATGGTGCCGATTCCGCAGAATAAACCTAATATCCGTCGGATGATCTGGTATTGTGCGACTTTAAATGACGTGGAAACCAAGCCGCTGGATAATAAGATTGATATCCGGGGAGAACTGGAGGTTTTTCTGATCTACCGGGCGGAGGAGCAGATGCCGATCCAGTATCTGAATCTGGATATTCCGTTTAGTGGTGAGGTAGAATGTGTGGGTTCCATGGAGGGAATGACGGCAGATATAGGAGTGAACCTTGGTGAAACGCAGCTAAATGTGGAACCGGATGAGGATGGTGAGGAACGGGTTCTGAATCTGGAGGCAAATCTGGAGCTGGCGATTCGTATTTATCAGGAAGAAGAGCTGGATCTTCTGGGGGATATGTTTTCTACCTCGGCATGCATTCAGGTAGAAACCGAGCAGTTTGATTATGAATCACTGTTAACCAGAAACAATGCAAAGACCAGAATCGTGGAGCGGATCAAGCGCAAAGAGAATCAGGCCGGAATCCTGCAGGTATGTTATGTGGAGGGTACGGTAAAGGTGGATGATATCCGGACAACGGAGGAAGGTGTCGTTGTGGATGGCGCAGTGGAAGTGCGGCTGTTATACATAGCGGAGGATGATACCAGACCAATGAATTCTATGACCGGTTATCTGCCGTTTACTTATCTGGTAGAGGCGAAGAATCTGTCGCCGGATACGATTTTCCATATTACGCCGACATTGGAGCAGATCAGCAGCATCATGCTTGGCAGTGATGAGGTGGAGATTAAAGCGGTTATGAATTTAAGTATTATCGCCTTTGTCCGGAAACAATGTCCGGTTATCGTGGATATGAGTGTTGCGGAAATTGATTATGAGAAAATGAATCAATTAGCCGGCATTATCGGATATATGGTGCAGGAAGGGGATACACTATGGACCATTGCGAAACGCTATTTTACGTCCATTGACAGTATCCGTAAGGTAAATCAGCTCGAGCGGGATGAATTATCACCGGGTCAGAAGCTGGTAATCGTAAAGGGTTAATGGGATAAATAATCAGGAAGAATCGGAAACGGGGAAAACACGCAGAAACAGAAGGAATCCTGCGGCGAAAGCCGGTGGCGGACGGTTGCAGGATTCCGGGAATTGTACTATACTTAGTGCAAGTTAAATTTGATTTAAGATACCGAGACAGGAGGAATTATAATGGAACGACCAAATGCATGGAAAACATACACGAAAAATCAGTTAGAAGAATTGGAAACGCTGAACGATCAGTACCGGGCATTCTTAAATGTCGGAAAGACCGAGCGCGAATGCGTGAAGGAAATTGTGAAGCAGGCGGAAGCAGCCGGTTACGTGAACTTTGAGAAAGTACTTGCCGACAAGCAGACAGTGAAAGCAGGGGACAAGCTCTATGCAGTATGCATGAAGAAGACCATTGCTTTATTCAATATTGGAACAAAGCCTATGGAAGAGGGAATGAATATTCTGGGCGCTCATATTGATTCCCCACGATTGGATGTAAAGCAGAACCCACTGTATGAAAATGATGATATGGCGTATCTGGATACCCACTATTATGGTGGTATCAAGAAGTATCAATGGGTAACATTGCCGCTGGCCATCCATGGGGTTGTAGTGAAAAAGGACGGTTCCGTCGTTGATGTTGTGATTGGTGAGAAGGAAGAAGATCCTGTATTCTGCATCACAGATCTGTTAATTCATCTGGCTGGTGAACAGCAGGAGAAGAAGGCAAATAAAGTAATTGAAGGAGAGAATCTGGACATTCTGTTTGGCAGCATTCCGTTAAAGGATGAGGAAAAGGAAGGTGTCAAGAAGGGTGTGCTGAAGCTCCTGAAAGAGCAGTATGATATGGAGGAAGAGGATTTCCTGTCAGCAGAGCTGGAGGTAGTTCCTGCCGGAAAGGCAAGAGAGGCCGGAATCGACCGGAGCATGATCATGGCATATGGTCAGGATGACCGGGTATGTGCGTATACCTCTATGGCAGCGATGCTGGAAGTAGAGAATGTAGAAAAGACAACCTGTTGTCTGCTGACCGATAAGGAAGAGATCGGCAGTGTCGGAGCAACCGGTATGCAGTCTAAGTTCTTTGAAAATACAGTGGCAGAGCTGTTAGGAGCAATGGGAGATTATTCAGAGCTGATACTGCGCAGATGCCTGAAGAATTCCCGGATGTTGTCTTCGGATGTCAGTGCAGCTTATGATCCGCTGTATGCAGCAGCCTATGAAAAGAAAAACGCTGCATATTTTGGCCGGGGCATGGTATTTAATAAGTTTACCGGTGCGAGAGGTAAGTCAGGCTCAAATGATGCCAATGCAGAGTATATGGGCGCATTGAGAAAGATTCTGGACGATGCACAGGTTGCATATCAGACAGCAGAGCTTGGTAAAGTAGATGTCGGTGGTGGCGGAACAATTGCATATATCCTGTCCTTATATGGTATGGAAGTGATTGATAGCGGTGTGGCAGTGCTGAATATGCACGCTCCGTGGGAAGTGACCAGCAAGGCGGATGTATACGAAACAAAGAAAGGATATATAGCATTCCTTCAGAACGCATAAGGGATTAGTCAGCCATCAGCAGTGGTAACTGGTATTCATACAGCTCACTGTTGATGGCTTCTATATTATAATTCCGGTTATTTACATAAGTGGCAATGATCAGATCACGGGGATCCTTCAGATAAAGCTCCCGGTGCTGAAACGTCTCTAAAGTGCGGCGGATCATACGGCGGTCCATATGTGCACTCAGGAATAATACCAGAATAACATCCCGGCTTGGATGTTTTGCCGTGGTTCCATTTAAAATATCATAGGCATAAGAACGGGAGAGATAGCCGGAGCAGTTCCGGATGATCTGGGCAGTTGTGATGCCTTCCGGATTTTGTGCAATATAATCTGAAAAAATATTCCGATTCGGATAAGTATCTTTGGCTTCTGAAACATAATCAGATAAATTTTCTGCAGTAATCTGATTCTGATCCAATACATTTAAAAGGTTTGTAGTTGAAATATCTTTCATAGGATTCTCTCTCCTTATTCATTATCGATAGTTGCCAGACGTATCATTTATAGTGTATTATACATGAATAGAGTGATAATAGGCAAGTATGGCATGACCGAAATTGTGTTATACATGCGGACGGAAGGATAAAGAGGGAAATGACACTGGAAGAGAAATATGAATTGTCCTGTTATCAGGAGCTTACAAAACTACATACAAGTAAAGAAATTTATCTGGTACAACATATCGACACCGGAGAAATCTATGTGAAAAAGGTGATTGATATCTATAACAGGCCGGTATATCAGGCACTGATGGAGCTGAAGATTCCCAATGTGCCACAGATCGTGGCACTTTTTGAGACAGAGGACCGGCTGACCGTAATTGAGGAATACATCCATGGAGAGTCTCTGGAGAAACGGATGAAAAGCTGTGGTATCATGCAGGAGGAAGAGGTCGGCCGCATTATGATGGCGGTCTGTGATATTCTCCAAAAGCTTCATGAGCATCAGCCGCCGATCGTACATCGGGATATTAAGCCATCGAATATCATGCTTAGTCAGGATGGTGTTGTAAAACTGGTTGATTTCAACGCAGCAAAGGAGTATGCGGACGGCAAAAATGAGGATACAAGGCTGATCGGCACGCAGGACTTTGCGGCACCGGAGCAGTATGGATTTGGCCAGTCTTCCCCGCAGACGGATATCTATGCACTTGGAGTGACGATGAACTATCTGCTGACTGGTGATTATCCGAAGAATCAGTTATGGAATGGCAGACTGAAGTCTGTGATCCAGAAATGTATCCAGATCAATCCCAAAGAACGGTACACAGGTGTGCTGCAGCTGAAGACTGCCATTGAGACCGTCATGCGGACGAAGAGCAGAAATATTCTGGTGCGGAGTCTTTATCCCTATCAGAAATATGCTCCGGTCGGATTCCGAAGCGGGGCATTATGGAAGATGCTGCTGGCAATAATCGGATATCTGTTTATATTGGCGGCGGTTGTTTCATCCAGTGTGGAATATCAGGGACAGCCGGCAACCGGAATCGTATTATGGATGAACTGGTTCGCCTATGCGATTGCACTTCTGGGCGTTGTGTTCTTTATAGGAAACTATGGAGGCATCCGGTATGCATTTCCGTTTATGAAAGGGAACAAGGTTCTTCATTGGTTTCTGGCAATTATCTATTGCTTACTTTATGTATTTATAGTCGTTTTTATCATGGCACTGATTTTAACCACGTTTGAGTATGCATTCAAAGGGCTGTAAATTGTTCTGTAAAATGTCCGCTGTATAGCGGACGAAAACTCTCCTCAATATAGCTAAAATAAGCAATATATGTTTTGGCAGGGAGGAAGCGGTATGAAGCAGGAAAAGTGTATAGCATTTGCAGTGCTTCATACCCTGATTCCACTGTGCATGGGAACCGGAATCTATATCTTGGTCCGTCCCGGAACATATATAGCGAGAGCCTGTACCTTTCTGATTCCGTGGCTGGGTGAGCTGCGAATCCGGATGGGAGCGGATCTGTTTCATATGTTTTTAAGAAATTATGCTTGTGACATGCTGTGGGCATATGCTCTGACAATCGGACTGCTCTGGTACGGAAGAATGACCGGACAGAAGTTATGGAAGTCGGCATTGATCAGTGGTGGATTCGCGGTGCTTATGGAAGGACTGCAGATTCTGCCGATAATCCCCGGAACTTTTGATGGAATGGATATAGTTGCGGAGATTACGGCAATTCTTATCGCAGGATGTATGAGTATGATTTTTTATAAATACAAGGACAAGGAAAGAGGAGAGCATTTATGAGAAAAAACATTATGAAAAAGCTCGGTATATTTGCGATATTGTTTGCATTTGGCCTGAGTGCATTAGGCAGTGGGGAATCAAATGATAGCACAAAGGAGATTGTATCTGCAAGCGAGGCAGGTAGCGACGCGGCGTCCGATGCGAGTGCAGATGATTCGGCAGGAGCTGTGGATGGTGCAGAAGAGGATGCGGATCTGTCCATCGAAGAGCAGGTCTTGATCGATCAGGATGGAATCAAGGTAACAGCCACCGGAATAGAGCATGATGCATTCATGGGAACCGGCGTGAAGCTGCTTCTTGAGAACAATACGGATAAAAATGTGATGGTAGGTTGCACTGCACTGATTGTAAACAACTACATGATCTCAGACCTGTTTGCGTCCGAGGTAGCAGCCGGCAAGAAGGCCAATGACACCATGTATATGATGTCATCCGATCTGAAAGCGGCAGGTATTTCCAATATCGGACAGATTGAGATTTATTTCCATGTATATGATTCGGATACATATGACGCACTATTTGATTCCGACGTGGTTACCATCCAGACATCGAAATACAATGAGATGGATCTGCTGGCAGACGAGGAAGAGAGTGGATATGAGCTGTGGAATCAGGACGGTGTACGCATCGTTGGTAAATATGTAGATGAAAACAGCTTCTGGGGAACCGGTGTCCTGTTATACATTGAGAATACCTCCGGAAGAAATATCGGAATTAACTGTGACGATATGTCCATCAACGGATTTATGGTAGACCCGGTGTTCTCTGCAACGGTATATAACGAGAAGAAATCTTTTGATGACATTACGATTTTCTCATCCGATCTGGAGGAGAATGGCATCGATAAGGTCAATGATATCGAGCTGAGCTTCCATATCTATGATGCTGACAGCTGGTCAACTATCTGCGACACCGGTGCCATTACATTCTCTGTGGATCAGGCGGTGGAGTAAATATATTATTGATTTTTTCGTTATAATTACATATAATATAAATGAGCAAAGGTACTTGCTCGATTTAAGTGCGTTGCTACTTTAAGTGCAAACCTTTAATTTAAGTGCTTCACTACTTTGAATGTGAACCTTTAATTTAAGTGCTTCGCAGCTTGAAATGCGAGTCGTTAATTTTCAGGGAGATAGGTTTTTATCTCCCTGTTTTGCTTACTATGGAGGATAAAGTATGGATTTTTATCGCATCAATGAGGAATATAATCGATATCTTCAGAGTTACGAGAAGGAAAACAGAGGGGTTACCAAGGTACCGAATATTAGATATGCGGATCGAAATAAATTTGCTTTTGGTGCGGTTATGCAGGTTAATGGGATGAATTATTATGTATCTGTATCCTCTTTTGATAAGAAGCAGGAAGCTAACATTTTAATTCGTATACCTGGAGATAAAAAAGAAATAAAAGGTTCTTTAAGATTTAATTATATGATTCCGGTTCCCGAGGAATGTATTGAAAGACTTATTATTAAAGATATAGAAGATGAGAAATATCGATTGTTGCTAAACAAGGAGTATCAGTTTTGTATAGATAATGCCGAACGGATTCAGAAAAAAGCAAATAAGATATATGAAATGGTTATAACAAATCGAAAACAGGCACTGACTGATAACAGCTGTGCATTTGATATTTTAGAGGAAGGGTGTAGAGAATATATTAAAAATATTTTGGGAAGAAAATCGTAATGGATTTATTTGATTTAAACCTTAAAAACACCGGACCCAAGCATCAGGTCCGGTGTTTTTCATACTCTTGTCTTACAACAATAGAAATACTATCTACTCATATCGTTCATCAATGACACGTTTTGACTTCTTTTCGCTTCGTGGCAGGACGCCCAACTCAACGACCTTGACTAACGGCGTGAAGCCGATCTTGCTCTTAACAGTAGCAGCAATGTGGTCACTTAATTCCAGGAAGTCGACACTGCCGTTGGTCTCTACATAGATACGCAGAGTATCCTTGCCATCCAGATGAGAAATACGGATCTGGTACTCGCTGGATACATCAGAGAACTGACGCAGAATCTCTTCAATCTGGCTAGGGAATACATTAACACCCTTGATCTTCATCATATCATCGGTACGTCCCATAATGACATCCAGACGAGGGAAGTGACTACCGCAAGGACATTCGCCAGGAATGATCCGGGACAGGTCATGTGTACGGTAACGGATCAGTGGTGCACCTTCCTTTACCAGAGTGGTGATAACAATCTCACCCATCTCGCCGTCCGGCACCGGAGCACCTGTTTCAGGATCAATGATCTCAATGTAAATATAATCATCCCAGTAATGCATGCCGCAGTCGTGCTGGCAGCTGATACCGATGCCGGGACCGTAAATCTCGGTCAGACCATAAATATCATATAATTCAATGCCAAGCTCGGAAGAGATTCTCTGACGCATCTTGGCACCCCAGCGTTCCGAACCGATGACGCCCTTTTTCAGATAAATCTTGTCCTTGATACCACGTTTCTCGATTTCCTCTGCCAGTAACAATGCATAAGAAGAAGTAGAGCAAAGAACCGTACTCTTCATATCCATCATCATCTGCAGCTGCTTATCGGTATTGCCGGGACCCATTGGGATAACCATGGCACCGAGCTTTTCGGCACCGTTCTGGAATCCGATACCGGCAGTCCAGAGACCGTAGCCCGGAGTTACCTGAATCCGATCCAGATTGGTAATCCCTGCCATCTCATAGCAACGTTTGAACATGATTGCCCAGTCGTCAACATCCTTGGCAGTATAAGGAATAATGATCGGGAGGCCGGTGGTACCGGAGGAAGAATGGATCCGGACGATTTTCTCTTCCGGAGCGGTCATTAATCCGAGCGGATATGCTTCCCGTAAATCCTTTTTCTCAGAGAATGGGAGCTGTTCAAAATCTTCTGCAGAAGAAATCTTTGAAATGCCTGCTTCATGCAGCTTCTTTCCATAGAAGCTGTCAGCAGAAATCAGAGCTTCAATCTGCTTATTAACATGTGCGATTTGTGTTTCTGTAATCTTCATAATGCGTCCTTTCTGTTATGTTATTTTATAATAAATGTACTTTTATGCGATATTGTTTGCTGCAATAATGCTATTTACTGCAATAGCGTCATCGGTTGTAATAATGCTATCTGCGGCAATAGCATTGTCTGTTGAAATATTGCTTACCGGGTATAATCGAGTGCCCGGAAGTTTAACTCATGGAACCGTTCCGGCAAGGTACGCCGGATGGCATCCTTGATATCCTCTTCGGTAAGACCGATCTCGCCGGTTCGGATAGCGGCACCGAGCAGAACCATATTTAATACCTTGGCAGAGCCGATTGCCTGGCAGGCAGCATCGCCATCAACCAGAGTCAGATTCGGTACCTGAGCCTTCAGGTATTCGATCATTTCCTCACTATGGTAGGAGGCACCCTGCAATGTGGCAGTTACCGGCTGGATGGCACGGATGCTGACAACTACGTGACCACCCTTGCGTAAGAATGGAAGCATACGAACAGTTTCTCCCGGTTCGAAGCCGAGGATCATATCTGCCGTTCCGCTTTGGATCATTGGAGAATAGAGATTATCACCTAAGCGCAGATGGCTGAAAACACTTCCGCCACGCTGGGCCATACCAATCGTTTCCGCACTCATAACCGGAATGTTTTTCGCCATGGCGGCTGAGGCAATCAGCTTGGAAGCAAGCACGGTTCCCTGACCGCCGACTCCGCACAACAGAATATTCTTATTCATGATCGTCACCTCCTGTAATCGCATGTACCGGGCATACCTGACTACATAATGTACAGCCGGTGCAGAGAGAGGAATCGATCTGAACCTGACCATCCTGGATCACAATGGCAGGACAGCCTAATTCCCGGATACATTTCTTGCAGTTGATACAGGTCTCTGTCTTAACGTGCAACGGTTTATCCGGCTTTGTGATCGCGATGCAAGGGGACTTGAAGATGATCGCCTTGACACCCGGCTCTGCAGCAACCCGTTTCACGCAGTCAATGGAAGCAGCCAGATCCAAAGGATTCATGGTTTCTACGGTAGTCAGGCCGATTCCGCGCAGAACAGCCTCAATGCTGACCTTGGCAACGATTTCACCCATCATGGTGTGGCCGGTGCCGGGATGCGGCTGGTGTCCGGTCATCGCGGTTGTGGAATTATCCAGTACGATCAGAACCATATTGGCCTGATTATAGACTGCATTTACAACACCGGTGATCGCAGATGCGAAGAAGGTGGAATCGCCGACAAAGGCGAAACAGGTGGTATCCGGTTCTATCCGTCCGACTCCCTGTGCAATATTTAATCCGGCACCCATGCACAGACAGGTATCAACCATATCTAGAGGCATGGCATTGCCGAGTGTATAGCAGCCGATATCACCGCAGAAAATAGTCTTTTTGCCCTGCATAGCCTTCTTTACGGCATAGAAGGAAGCGCGGTGAGGACAGCCACTACATAAAACAGGCGGACGGACCGGAAGCTCCGGTGGAGTCGGCAGAGCCTCTCGTTCCGGAAGCGGAAGCTCCAGGAAGCGGTAGAGACAGGCACTTACACTGTCGCGGGTGTTTTCTCCCGCATTTGCCACATGATGTGTCAGCTTGCCGAGGATCTTTACCGGCAGATGATATTTACCACAGATATAGGTAAGTTCACGTTCGATGACCGGATCCAGTTCTTCGATACACAGAACCTCATCCAGCCCCTCCAGAAACCGGACAGCCAGCTGTTCCGGAAACGGATGCGGAGTGGCTACCTTCAGAGTCCGGTACATACCGATCGTCTGCATGGTTTCCATGGTATATGTAAAGCTGATGCCTCCGGTCGCGATTCCTCTGCGAACATCCGTATGCTCCGGTGCGGCAGGTAGAATCTGATTTCTGGTATAAGAAGAGAAATCTTTTGCCAGGGTCACATTCCGGGCCTCGATCTTCTGATGGTTGGCATAGGATAAACGTGGGAAGATGACCCAGCGCTTGGAGTCCTTGATAAAGCCTTCCGGTGTATGGATCTGATATTCGGATTCATCCTTTACGGTAATGGAGGCATAGCCGTGGCAGACACGCGTAGTCGGCCGAAGAAAGACCGGTGTTCCGTATTTCTCGGAATACTCATAAGCCTCCTGTACCATCTCATAGGCTTCCTGTGCGGATGACGGGTCAAAGCACGGGAGCTTGGAAAAGGTGGCAAAGTGTCGGGTGTCCTGCTCGGTCTGAGAGGAGATCGGGCCCGGATCATCTGCGACCAGAATGATCATACCGCCCTTGATACCGACATATTCAAGGCTCATTAAAGGATCGGAAGCGACATTTAATCCGACCTGTTTCATAGTAACCATAGTTCTGGCACCACTGTAGGAGGCTCCGGCAGCCAGCTCAAGAGCAGCTTTCTCATTAACCGACCATTCTACATAGGTGTGCTCCGGGCGATGCTTTGCAATGGTTTCCAGCACTTCTGTGGATGGTGTGCCCGGATATCCGGCCACCAGATTGACTCCGGAAGCAATGGCGCCCATAGCAATGGCAGCATTTCCCATTAAAAATTCATTGTGCATAATTTCACCTCTGGAATTGAAAAATTAAAACATATTAAAGAAATTATACCATCATATGAAATATGAATCCATAAAAAAATGGACAACTGTGGTTCCTGAAAAGATGCTGCTAAAACAATTAACTGAGTCCGCTGCACTGTTTCCGGTATTGGGAAGGTGAGCAGCCTCTCTGCTTATGAAAGAGTCGGCTGAAATACAGAGGATTATCATAACCGACGATCTCCGCAATTTCATTTACGGAATAATTCGTAGTCTCCAGCAGGATCTGTGCATTGGTGATACGAAGCGAGGTGAGGAACTGTAACGGGGTAGAACCGAAATGTGTCCGGAAGCTACGGATGAACCAGCTGATGCTCATGCCTCTGGAGGTGGCATAGGCTTCAATACTGATCGGTTGATGATAATTCTCATTGAAGTAAGAAGTCGCCAGCTCCATTTCATGCTCCATGTATTCGTTTTTCTGTACCCGTTCGCTGGTGATCTCCCGGTGTATGGTGATCAGCAGCTGGCGGAACAGCAGAGAGAGTAGCTCTTCATAATCCGGCTGACAACGTTGCAGCTCCAGAATGATCTGTTTGAAAATACGTTCATATTCGAGTGAAGTGCCGACACGGAATACGCGCTGGTTATCCCGGAGACCGTATCGACGCAGAATGTTTTTAACATCATAACCGGTAAAATGGATCCAGTAGACCTCTGGTTTATCGGCTCCGTAATATTCATATTTCTGCAGCTCCTTCGGGCGAAACAGGACGATATTTCCGGCAGCGACAATGGTTTCATTCTCTACTGTATCGAAATGAAAATGGCCGACGCCGGAGGTGACATAGATAATCTGATAGTCCAGACGGCCTTTTGGGCGGTGGGTCGGCAGCTTAGGCTGAGTGTCCAGCCGGTAATTTCCGCAGCTGCGGATACTTAAGGGGCGGCTTTTATCTTTTACATTTGTGAGTGCATCGTGAATATAACCTGAGTTCATGTACATGGCAGAATCCTCCTTATAAAGAAAGTGTATCATTTTGTGCATATTTTGTCCATGAATGTTTATGGATTTAATCACTGGAAATCGCTATGATAAATGTACAAACAAACGAAAATGACCGATAAAAAAGAATTACACACAGGACGAAAAAAGACATAAAGGGAGGAATTATTATGATTGTGCCACGTTATTATGAAGATCTTCATATCCTGCATGAAAATACCATGCCGGCCAGAGCCTATTATGTACCGGCATCGGCTCGGATGGATGATCTGGTGGAGCACAGGGAGCAGTCAGACCGGCTGCAGCTGTTAAACGGTAACTGGAGATTCCGGTATTTTAAGAGCATTTATGATGTAAATGAAGAATTTTACAACATGGAATATGATTGCTCCGGCTTTGATGAGATGGCAGTGCCGGGTACCTGGCAGATGGCAGGCTATGATACCCAGCAGTATACAAATATCCGGTATCCGTTTCCGTTTGATCCGCCGTATGTACCGCAGGATGTGCCGTGTGGGGCATATGTGCACACGTTTGATTATCAGCAGGAGGAGAAGGCACCGAAAGCATTCCTGAATTTTGAAGGAGTGGACAGCTGCTTCTATGTGTGGCTGAACGGTGTGTATGTAGGATACAGTCAGGTGGCACACGGAATGAGTGAGTTCGATGTGACCGCACAGATCAGGGAGGGGCGGAATACCCTTGCCGTCCTGAATCTGAAGTGGTGCGATGGCTCGTATCTGGAGGATCAGGATAAGTTCCGGATGAGTGGTATCTTCCGGGATGTTTATCTGCTGAAACGCCCGGTGCAGGCAATTCGCGATTACCATATCACAACAGAGATTGCCGGAGGTGCAGAGAAAACGGCAATCGTTCGATTGGAGCTGATAATGGATCAGGCTATGACAGAGCTGCCGGTAGAGATTCAGATCGAGGATGCATCCGGCAGAGTGGTAGCAGAGGGACAGCCGGATACACATGGAGTTGCGGAACTGGAGATAACGGATCCGCAGCTCTGGAATACAGAGAATCCGTATCTGTATACCGTAATCCTCCGGACAGAGGCAGAGACGATCACAGAACGGCTGGCATTACGGACGATCGAGATCAGGGACGGTGTGATCTGTCTGAACGGACAGAAGATAAAATTCCGGGGCGTGAACCGGCATGATTCGGATCCGTATACCGGACCGGTCGCGAATGTGGAACAGATTCGGACGGATTTAAGACTGATGAAGCAGCATAATCTGAATGCAATCCGCTCCAGTCATTATCCGAATGCACCGTACTTCTATCAGATGTGTGAGCAATATGGATTTCTGGTAATTAACGAGGCTGATATTGAGGCGCACGGACCGTTTATGTTGTATCGGCAGGAGGATACGGAACCGAATCGGTTTCAACGCTGGAATGAGGAGATTGCGGATAACCCGATGTGGGAGGCTGCAATCCTCGACCGGGTACAGCAGATGGTAGAAAGAGATAAGAACCGGTTCTGCATTGTGATCTGGTCCATGGGAAATGAGAGTGCATATGGTTGTAATTTTGAGAAGGCACTGGCATGGACAAAGGCATTCGATCCTTACCGGATCACGCAGTATGAGAGTGCAAGATATCGTAATGATAAGAAGACTTATAGCTATGAGAATCTGGATCTGTACAGTCGGATGTATCCGGCATTATCGGAGATTCGGGAATATCTGGACCGGGGTGAAAGGAAGCCGTTTCTGCTGGTGGAATATTGTCACAGCATGGGGAACGGACCGGGGGATCTGGAGGACTATTTCCGGATGATTCAGTCAGATGACCGGATGTGCGGTGGTTTCGTGTGGGAATGGTGTGACCATGCGATTGCTGAAGGATACAGTGAGAATGGAAAGGTCCGATATCTCTATGGCGGTGATCATGGTGAGAGCATCCATGACGGAAACTTCTGCGTGGACGGTCTGGTATATCCGGATCGGCGGCCGCATACCGGGCTGTTGGAATATAAGAATGTCTATCGTCCGGCAAGAGTTGTCACATATGAGCAGGAAAGTGGCAGACTGGTACTGCACAACTATATGGATTTTGATAATCTGGAGGATTATGCAGAGATAGTGTATGAGGTGACACTGGACGGAGTCGTGGTTCAGGAAGGACAGCTGGAAAAGGTATCCGTTGCACCGCATCAGGACGGCCAGACGCAGTTAAAGCCGGAGGTGCCACAGGCAGGGCAGGTGTATCTGAGGCTGATTTATCGCTTAAAGAAGCAGATTCCATTTATGGAGCCGAAGCAGATTCTGGGCTTTGATGAAATCCGGCTACAGAATGCGGATGACAGGAATCAGAGAGCGGAGAGACGAATAGCAGAACTGAATCAGAAAGCATCGGAGATAAATGTTCGAGAAAACGACCGTGCCATTGTGCTGGAATCAGATGCTTTCACATATGAAATCGATAAGCGAACCGGTATGTTTACGCAGCTGCAGGTGGGCGGCAGAGATTGTCTGACACATCCGATGGAGCTTAATATCTGGCGGGCACCGACAGACAATGACATGTACAGAAAGGTAATCTGGAGAAAGGCACATTATCATGAGGCGGCAGCCCGGGCATATCAGACGGAGATCCGGCGGGAAGAAGAAAATATCCTTGTTCGCAGCACGGCAGCCATCGTAGCACCGACGGTACAGCGGATCATGGATGTGGAGATTATATGGGAAATTACGCCGGATGGAAAGATCCATGCACACATTATCGGAAGTAAGAATCCGGAATTTCCGGAGCTGCCACGATTCGGTGTGCGGCTGTTCCTGAATAAGTATGCAGACCGGGGGGCTTACTACGGTATGGGGCCGCAGGAGAGCTATTGTGATAAGCATCAGGGTGCCGGCCATGGCTGGTATCAGGCAAGCGTAGAAGAAATGCATGAGGATTATATCCGGCCGCAGGAAAATGGCAGTCATTATGACTGTGATTACGTGGAGGTTACAGACGGACAGTCCGGACTGGCGGTGACAGGCAGGGCATTTTCCGTAAATGTTTCACCATATACACAGGAAGAGCTGGAGCGGACAGCCCATAACTATGAGCTGACAGAGGCAGACAGTACCATACTCTGTCTGGACTATGCATTAAACGGAATCGGTTCAAACAGCTGTGGTCCGGAGGTGGCAGAGCCATACCGGCTGGATGGAGAGAATATCGATTTTCGGTTTACATTGGTTCCGTTTAATCGGGAAAGGAGATGAAAGAATTGAGAACAGAAGCAGTGATTCAGGCAATTGAGAACGGAGAGTATGATGAGCGATTCTCGGAGATTTATATGGATGCGACCCGGAGTGTACGGCAGAAAGAACGCTATATCAGAGCGGTAAAAGAATATGTCGGGCAGTTTGGAACCGGTGAGGTAGCAATATTCAGTGCACCCGGCAGAAGTGAGATCGGAGGAAATCATACTGATCATCAGCATGGGGAGGTTCTGGCGGCATCCATGAATCCGGATGCGATCGCAGTTGCAGAGAAGACGGCTGAACCGGTGGTAAGACTGGTATCCGACGGATGCGGGCAGATCATAATCTCGCTGAATGATTTACAGAAGCGGAATGAGGAGGAAGGTACTACAGAAGCTCTGATCCGGGGTGTGCTGGCCGGTGTAGAAAAGAACGGATACCGGATCGGCGGATTTCGGACATTTGTAACCAGTGATGTACTGATCGGAGCAGGCCTGTCATCTTCTGCAGCATTTGAGACATTGATTGGTACGATCGTATCGCATCTGTATAATGAAGGAAAGATTACGGCAATGGAAATTGCGCAGATCGGACAGTATGCGGAGAATGTGTATTTCGGCAAGCCATGCGGACTGATGGATCAGATGGCATGCTCGGTCGGGAGTCTGGTACACATCCGGTTCGCAGATCCGGAGCATCCACAGGTAGAACGACTGGAGCTGGATCTGGCAGCACAGGGATACAGTCTGTGTATCACGGATACCAGAGGTTCTCATGCAGATCTGACACCGGACTATGCAGCGATTCCGACAGAAATGGAGCAGGCAGCAGAGTGTCTTGGCAGAGAGGTACTCGGTCAGACGACCAAAGAGGAGGTGCTTGCTCATCTGACGGAGATCCGACAGAAGGCAGGCGACCGGGCAGCACTTCGTGCCCTGCATTATGTTTGTGAGAATGAACGAGTGAAGCAGGAGACGGAGGCATTGAAGCAGAATCAGTTTGCGGAGTTTCTGCGACTGGTAAAGGAGTCCGGAGATTCTTCTTATAAATATTTGCAGAATGTATTTACCTGCCATGATGTGACACACCAGAATGTGTCGGTGGCACTGGCAGTCAGTGATATCGTGCTTGGGAGAACGGGTGCGAGCCGGGTTCATGGCGGTGGATTTGCAGGTACGATTCAGGCGTTTGTGCCGACAGATATAGTTACCCGGTATCAGGCAGAGATGGAGCGGGTGTTTGGAATAGGAGCCTGCACGCAGCTGATGATTCGAAAGTACGGAGGCATCCGGGTGATGTAGATTTGTCTATAGCGAATGGACACAGCATCGAATGATCGGTTCGAAGGCTGGATTAGGATTGGAACGGTATAAAGGAGGAAGGAATATGAGCAGTATTTTAGTATTAGGCGGTGCAGGATATATTGGTTCGCATACGGTATATGAGCTGATTGCGGCAGGAGAACAGGTGGTAGTTGCAGACAATTTGCAGACCGGATTCCGGGAGGCAGTTCATCCGGCGGCAAAGTTTTATCAGGGGGATATCCGGGATCGTGCATTTTTGGACTCGATATTTGAGCAGGAGGAGATCGACGGAGTGATTCATTTCGCAGCGAATTCCCAGGTGGGCGAAAGTATGATAAATCCGCTGAAATATTATAACAACAACCTGTGCGGGACAGAGGTGCTTCTGGAAAGCATGGTAGCACACAGGATTGACAAGATCGTCTTTTCTTCGACTGCAGCCACTTATGGAGAGCCGGAACGGATTCCGATTCTGGAAACGGACCGCACTCTGCCGACGAACTGCTACGGAGAGACCAAGCTTTCCATGGAGAAAATGTTCCACTGGACGGCACAGGCACATAATCTGCGGTATGTATCCCTGCGGTATTTCAATGCCTGTGGAGCGCATCCGAACGGGCAGATCGGAGAAGCACATGAGCCGGAGACACATCTGATTCCGTTAATCCTGCAGGTGCCGAATCATAAGCGGGACTATATATCCATATTTGGTACGGATTATGAGACAAAGGACGGTACCTGCGTCAGAGATTATATCCACGTAAACGATCTGGCACAGGCACATATTCTTGCCATGAAGTATCTGCGCGACGGCAATGAGAGTGATATTTTTAATCTGGGAAACGGTGTCGGATTTACAGTGAAGGAAGTGATCGAGGTAGCGAGAACTGTGACCGGGCATCCGATTCCGGCTAAGGTGGAGCCGAGACGTGCCGGAGATCCTTCGACCCTGATCGCTTCCAGCGAGAAGGCGAAAAAGATCCTCGGCTGGAAGCCGCAGTATGATGATCTGGAGACGATCATTTCAACGGCATGGAACTGGCACAGCCATCATCCGAACGGATATCAGACCGTGTAAGGGAGGGATCAGAATGATAAATGTATGGATCCGTGAACTGGTAGCGCATGGCCTGAAAAGTGGGCTAGTAGTACCGGAGGATAAAATATATGTGACGAATTCCATTCTGGAATTATTGGAAATCAATGATTATTCGGAACCGGAACAACCGGCAGCACCGAGAGCCCTGCATGAGATTCTTGAGGATCTGACCGGTTATGCGAGAGAGCAGGGAATCCTTGAGGATGACACGATTACGGTCAAAGATCTATTCGACACAAAGCTGATGGGAAGACTGACGCCGCCACCATCTGTTGTGAGGGGACGGTTTACAGAGGCCTATGCGGTATCACCGAAAGCGGCAACCGATTACTACTACCGGTTCAGTCAGGCAACGAACTACATCCGGACAGACCGGATTGCAAAGGATGAGAGCTGGGTGACGGATACGGAGTTCGGTCCTATGGATATTACGATCAATCTTTCCAAGCCGGAAAAGGATCCGCGGGATATTGCAAAAGCCGGTGCGGCAAAGAAATCCGGATATCCGAGCTGTCTGTTATGCAAGGAGAACGAGGGCTATGCCGGACATATCACACACCCGGCAAGACAGAACCACAGAATTATTCCGGTTACCTTACGGGGTGAGAGCTATTACCTGCAGTATTCGCCATATGTTTATTACAATGAGCATTGCATTATTTTCAATGACAGGCATATTCCGATGATCATTGATAAGGGAACTTTCGGGAAATTACTGGACTTTGTTCGTCAGTTTCCGCACTACACGGCCGGTTCCAATGCAGATCTGCCGATCGTCGGAGGGTCGATCTTAAGTCATGATCATTTCCAGGGCGGTGGATATACCTTTGCAATGGCAAGGGCACCGTATGAGAGAGTGTTTCGCCTGAAGGATTATCCGGATGTGAAAGCAGGGACGGTAAAATGGCCGATGTCGGTCATCCGGTTGCAGGGCAGCAATGCAGATACTGTCACGGATGCGGCTGCTCATATTCTGGAGATATGGCGTGGCTACACGGATGCCGATGCATATATTTTCAGTGAGACAGATGGTATTCCGCATAATACGATCACACCGATCGCCCGGATGCGGGGGGAGCTCTATGAGCTGGATCTGGTGCTTCGTAATAATATCACGACAGAGGAATGTCCGATGGGACTGTATCATCCGCATGCACAGTATCATCATATTAAGAAAGAGAACATCGGTCTGATCGAGGTAATGGGGCTGGCGGTTCTTCCAGCCAGACTGCACAGGGAGCTTCAGCTGCTGGAGGATGCGATCCTGCATGATAAACCGATCCGGGAGAATCCGGAGATTGAGAAGCATGCAGACTGGGTAGAGGAATGGAGAGGTAAGTATAATATTACGGAGGAGAATATCCATTCTGTTTTGCAGGACGAGATCGGAAAGGTGTTTGTAAAGGTTCTGGAATGTGCAGGAGTATATAAGCGAACCGAGGAAGGCAATCAGGCATTTGAACGATTTCTTGCCTGCCTGTAGGATGAAGTGATATATAGTAAGCAAAAGCTCCGGATGGAAGTGCCTCATGATAGAGGAACCCACATCCGGAGCTTCTTTGTTATTTGACAATTGCCGCTTGACGCTTGTCTGTTTCGTTTGTATTATCTGCTTTCGTTTGTATTATTCTGTCTCGGTGCCTTTAGCCCATTCATCCAGCTTCTTCATGGTAGCATCGTAGGTCTTCTGAGAAATCTCAGGAAGCTCTCCGCCCCACAGCTTTTTAGCTTCTTCAAAGCCCTTCTCGATCGCACTTCTCATGGATTCAATCTTGCTGCTGTCACCACCGGTTAAAGCTTTCGCAAAATCAACTAAGCGATCAGAGGTCTGGTTCACACCCCAGTATCCGTCATCTGCAATATCTGCCTGTGCCTGTGCAGCTGTCTCAGCATCAACTGTAAAGTTACCGGTACGGATTGCATTCCAGAATGAGGAATCGTTCAAAAGATCTTCATTGGAAGAGTTTGCCCATGCAAAGGTCTGTCCCTGTTTGGTAATGACCTTTTCAACCAGGCTCTTTAAAGAGTTCAGTCTGGACTCCTGATCAGCCTTTAACTGAGCAATAATCGCAGCGCGGTCGGTAGGCTTTGCCTTGTCGGAGCTGGTTGCGGTGCTCTTCTCATAAACTGCAGCAGTATCATCTGTCTTAGCGGCTGCAGTATTGGCAGCTGTGGCAGCTGTCTTGTCAGCGGTAGCTGGTGTATAAGTAGTATTGGATACACCTTGAATCATGATTATCACCCTCCTTGGTTTGTCTTATCTGCAAAAAGCAGTTGTTATGGCATCCTGCCAACTTCATTTTACCTATTTATCGGCAAAAATGGAAGAAAAATTTATAAAAACTTCATTAAAAAATCACGTTAATTCGTGCAAATTAAATCGCATATGCTATACTCTTGAACAGAAGAAAATGCAATAAGAGATAGAAAACCGGGAAGATTGCAGGAAGAAAGGAGGCAGACGGCTTGAAAATCGCAGATAAAATAAAAATGCTTGTGATTCCGCTGGTGCTGATTCCGTTTATCATTATATTGTTTGGTTGTTTTGTATTCGGACGGATATATCTGAAGACGACATATGGAATCGGCGGAAATATGCTGATCGAGTCTTATGCCAATTCGCCGCTTACGGTCAATCGTGTCACAGAAGCCCTGATCGAGGATGTATATAAGAATCCGGACCAGCTATTGAACAAAGAGTATCTGGACGATCTGAACAGTAAGCTGGAGGAGAATAATTCGTTTCTGCTGGTAAGGATCGGAGATGAGATCAGTTATCAGGGCAGTGATGACATTTCCGGCATTAAGGATCTGCTTCCGAAATACGGTGACAATAATCAGATCGAGGGTGGTCTGTTTGTAGATGCGGACAAGCCGATGTATCTCCGGCAGAAGGATGTGACGCTGAGTAACGGACAGACAGGGACCTTGTTTGTTATCACGTATTTGGACAGCCTGGAGACCGGTATGCGGAAGATCATGGTTCAGCTGATGATTATGGTCACAGCGGTACTGCTTTTAGTCAACGGATTTATTTCCCTTTATATATACTGGATATTCTTAAGACCGCTCCGGCTGCTTCAGGAGGGAACCGAGCGGATCAAGGAGGGCAATCTGGAAGAGGACGTAGAGATTCTTTCGGATGATGAGATCGGAGAGGTATGTCAGTCCTTTAATGAAATGCGGCTGAAGTTAAAGGAATCCGTGGATGACCGGATGCATTATGAGAAGGAGAACCGGGAGCTGATCAGTAATATTTCTCACGATCTGAAGACCCCGATCACAGCCATCAAGGGCTATGTTGAGGGTATCATGGACGGTGTGGCGGATACACCGGAGAAGATGTCGCGCTATATACGGACGATTTATAATAAAGCAAATGAAATGGATGCTCTGATCAATGAGCTGTCTCTGTATACGAAGATTGATAATAATGCAATTCCGTATAATTTTGTAAAGATTAAGGTATCATCTTATTTTGATGATTGCATCGAGGATGTATCGGTAGATATGGAAGCGGCGGGAGTGACCTTTGAGTATGAAAATTTCTGCACACTGGATACCCGTGTGGTTGCCGATCCGGAGCAGATCCGGCGGGTAATCGGTAATATCGTAACCAATGCGGTAAAATATAATTCCAAAGAGGAACGGAAGATTCGGATCGAAGTAAAGCCATATGAGGATCAGTACATTTATATTGGAATCCGGGATAACGGTAACGGCATTTCGCAGGAGGATCTGCCGATGATCTTCAAGCGGATGTACCGGACAGATGCTTCCCGCAACTCATCGACCGGAGGAAGCGGTCTGGGACTGGCAATCGCCAAGCGGATCATTGAGGAGCATGGTGGTAAGATCTGGGCAGAAAGTGAAGAAGGCAAGGGAACGCTGATCGCATTTACCCTGAAAAAATATGAGGAATCAGCAGATAAGGAGGAACTATGAGTAAGGTATTGATTATTGAAGATGAACAGTCGATCGCAGCCCTGGAGAAGGATTATCTGGAGCTGTATGATTTTGAGGTGACGATTGAGAATGATGGACAGAAGGGTCTGGATCGGGCATTGCTGGAGAATTATGATATTGTGATCGTGGATCTGATGCTTCCGACCGTAGACGGATTCGAGATCTGTAAGCGGATCCGGGAGGTTAAGGATATTCCGATCCTGGTCGTATCTGCGAAGAAGGAGGATATTGATAAGATCCGGGGACTGGAGCTTGGCGCAGACGATTATATCACAAAGCCATTCAGCCCAAGTGAGCTGGTGGCGCGTGTAAAGGCACATCTGTCACGGTATGAGCGGCTGAGAGGCAACGGTGGTGTACAGGAAAATGAGTTTATTGAGATCCGGGGAATCAAGATCGATAAAACTGCCAGACGGGTGTTTGTCAATGGCGATGAAAAGATTCTGACCACTAAGGAGTTTGACCTCCTGACCTTCCTTGCAAGTAATCCGAATCATGTATTTACCAAGGAGGAGCTGTTCAAGGAGATCTGGAACATGGACTCCATCGGAGATATTGCAACGGTTACGGTGCATATTAAGAAGATCCGTGAGAAGATAGAGTTAAATACAGCCAAGCCACAGTATATCGAGACGATCTGGGGCGTTGGTTACAGATTTAAGGTATAAAGATCCACAGGAATGCCGAAAGGCTAATTTAAGAGTTAATGATAGAGGCAGGAGATTATGAAGAAGATACCAATAATATATGAAGATAATGAGTTGATCGTCTGCGTGAAGCCGCAGGGAGTTTCTAGTCAGGCGGATAAGAGCAATGATGAGGACGTGCTGGATTACTTTAAGAGCTATCTGTATGATCGGGATGAGCTGGACGAGGAGCCGTATCTGACCATCATTCATCGGCTGGATCGACCGGTTGGCGGTCTGATGGTGCTGGCGAAGACGAAGCAGGCAGCCGCTGATTTAAGCGATCAGGTACAGGATGGCACGATGATCAAATATTATCAGGCTATTCTGACCGGAGAGCTGCCGGAGGAGTGTGGATGTCTGGAGGACTATCTGGTGAAGGATGGGAAAACCAATCTGTCCAAGGTAGTGCCAAAGGGTACCAAGGGTGCGAAAAAAGCGGTTCTGAATTATGAAATATTAGATGTCTTTGAAACGGATGAGGGTGTGATCTCTTACGTGCTGATCGAGCTGCTGACCGGCAGACATCATCAGATCCGGGTTCAGATGGCGAATCAGGGAGCCGGAATCTGGGGCGATACGAAATACAATCCGAAGTTCCAGAAGGTGAAGCGCAGATACCAGCAGATCGGACTTTATGCGACCCGTCTGGAGTTCGAGCATCCGGTAACCGGTGAGCATCTGGTGTTCAAGAATGAACCGGAGGGAGAAGCCTTCGACATTATTGAAATGGAAGATTTTTAAGTAGCATTTTAGAATAAAGTCTTTCCCGGTAACTCATACTAATCTACAGGACGGTAGAAGGTGGGTTATGCATGAAGGATTTTTTCAATGAGATAAAAGAAAATAAAGAGCTGAAAAAAGGAATTCTCTTTGCAGGAATCGGACTGGGAATCTTTCTGGGTTTCCGGTACCTGTTTCCGCTGGTGATTCCTTTTTTGATTGCATTTATTCTGGCGGGAGTTCTGCGCCCGGTCGTAGATGGACTGATCCGGCTGATTCATTGCTCGGAAATGATCGCGTCCGTTCTGGTTCTGGTACTGGTGGCGGGAGCCGGGTGGCTGGCATCACGCTGCCTGCTTAATGGCATCTGGCGACAGATGGAGAATCTGGTTACCTATCTGCCGTTTTATCGGGAGCAGTTTCTGGCAGGCTTAAATGTCTGCTGTAACTATATTGACACCGGCTTTCATTTAAAATCCGGAGATTCCCTGCTGTATGCCACGGAGACTCTTGCAGGGATATTTTCGGACTTTCAAACGACGTTGCTGCCCAGAGTGACGAATGGTACGGTGAATATCTTAAAACAGGCAGGCTCGGCTATCCTGCTTCTGTTTATTATGGTGTATTCCATGCTGTGCATGTTAAAAAATTACCCGCGTCTGCTGAAAGGCGGAGCTGTTGGCAGGTGGCTGCAGAAAATATGGGGAAGGACAGCAAGGCTTCTGATTCTGTATATCAAGGCGGAAGGAAGTATTGCTCTGATCCAGGCGGGAATCTGCAGTCTCGGACTCTGGATTCTGGGAAATCCGTATTTTCTGCTACTGGGGGCTTTTATAGCGATCGTAGATGCACTTCCGGTACTGGGGGGCGGAACCGTACTGATTCCGTGGGGCATCCTGCGGCTGTTGACCGGGGATGTGAGGATGGGAATCGGAGTGCTTCTGCTTTATCTGCTGTGCACGGTGAATCGCCAGCTGCTGGAACCACGCCTGCTGGGGCGGCGCCTGGGGATGAGTACATTGCTTACATTATTTCTGATGTATGTCGGATATAAGCTGTTCGGAATCTTAGGATTCTTGCTAGGGCCGGTCGGATTTATCCTCGGGCGGGAAATCTATCTGACACTGGCGGAGAAGACTGCAGGGCATTGCGGGGAAAAGCAGGAATGAAGGAAAATATAGGGATAAAAGATAGAGTCGGACTTGACGAATAGAAAATAACAGGTATATAATGAAAGACCAAGTTAGTATAATCTAATAAAAGTTAAATGACACTTACAAAAGGGAAAGGGGATGTCATATGTTTTTAGAGATACAGGGATTAAAAAAGCATTTCGGAGAGGGCGATAGCCGGGTAGAGGTATTGCGAGGAATCGATCTGTCAGTAGAACAGGGTGAATTCTGTGTACTGCTTGGACCTTCCGGTTCCGGAAAATCCACATTGTTAAATATCATCGGTGGTATTGATCAGGCAGATGAAGGAAGCATTACCATTCAGGGAGAGCGGACAGCGGATATGAATGAAAAGAAGCTGACGACCTACCGTCGGAAGCATCTGGGCTACATTTTCCAGATGTATAACCTGATTCCGAACCTGACAGTACGGGAGAATGTGGAGGTTGGAGCGTATTTAAGTGATGCTCCGCTGGATGTGGATGAGATTCTGGAAACGCTGGGTCTGACGGCTCATGCGAATAAACGCCCGAATCAGTTGTCCGGCGGACAGCAGCAGAGATGTGCGATCGGACGAGCGATCGTAAAGAATCCGGATATATTATTGTGCGACGAGCCAACCGGAGCATTGGATTATACGACATCTAAGGAAATTCTGAAATTAATCGAGACAGTCAATCAGAAATATGGTAATACAGTTATCATGGTAACTCACAATGACGCAATTAAAAATATGGCCGACCGGGTAGTGAAGTTAAGAGATGGTCAGATTCGGAAGAACTATCTGAATGAAGAAAAGGTAGCGGCAGAGGATCTGGATTGGTAAGGGAGGCAGAAGATGAAAAATCCATTGAGAAAACGACTCCTGAGAGAGATTACGGGAGATATTGGAAAATATCTGGTTATTTTCATAATGCTGGTTCTGTTTATCGGCTTTGTGTCCGGGTTTATTGTGGCTGACAGCAGTATGCTGAAGGCATATAATGATGGTTTTACCAAATATAACATAGAGGACGGTCATTTCCTGACGGTTACAGAGATGAACCGTGCACAGAAAAAGGCAGTAGAAGCTCTCGGTATCACCGTGTATGACCAGTATTATGTTGAAAAACAGATGGAAAATAATACAAAGCTGCGTATTTATGCCGATCGGAAGGAAGTCAATACGCTATGCGTGATGGATGGCGTGATGCCGGTGGCAGCGGATGAGATCGCATTGGACCGGATGTATGCGGAGAACAACGACTTAAAGGTGGGTGATACTGTTTCGGATGGTGGAATTACATGGAAGATCACGGCACTGGTAGCCCTTCCGGATTACAGCTGTCTGTTTGAGGATAACAGTGACACGATGTTTGATTCTGTGAAGTTCGGCGTTGCGGTTGTAAGTGACAAGGGTTTTGAACGGTTTGATACCAATAGTCTGAACTATGATTATGCATGGAAATATAAGGAGAAACCGACCAGTGAGACGCAGGAAAAGGAGATGTCGGAGGATCTCTTAAAGGAGCTGGCAGATGAGGTGACACTTTCAGAATATCTGCCGTTATATCAGAATCAGGCAATTCAGTTTACCGGTGATGATATGGGCGGTGATATGGCGATGATCGTAGTTATGCTTTATATGGTGATTGTAATTCTGGCATTTGTTTTCGGTATTACAACACTGGATACGATCGATAAGGAAGCCAGTGTCATCGGTACTTTGCGGGCATCCGGGTATACCAGAGGCGAGATGGTCAGACATTATATGACACCGCCAATCCTGGTAACGGTGGTTGGTGCGATCATCGGTAATATTCTTGGCTATACGGCATTTAAAGGGGTCTGCGCCAATATGTATTACGGCAGCTACAGCCTTCCGACCTATGCTACGGTCTGGAGTGCCAATGCTTTCTGGGAGACCACGGTAGTGCCGATGGTGATCATGCTGATCGTAAACTACATAATCTTAAGCCGGAAGCTTAAGATGGAGCCGCTCCGGTTTCTGCGACATGATCTGTCACGGAAGCAGGGAAAGCGGAGTGTTCGCCTGAATAAGTATATTCCGTTTTTCAGCCGGTTCCGTCTGCGGATCGTGTTCCAGAATGTGGGTAACTATATTCTGATCCTGATAGGAATCCTGTTTGCCAATGTCCTGCTGATGTTTGGTCTGATGCTTCCAACGGTTCTGAGTCATTATCAGGATACGATTCAGGACAGTATGCTGAGTAATTACCAGTATGTGTTGACCATGCCGACAGCAACGGTAGATGAGGATCGGAAACTGGAAACTCTGATAGCACTTCTGGCATTTCAGAATGCAGTGGATACGGAAAATGAGGATGCGGAGAAGTTCAGTGCCTATACTCTGGATGCGCAGGGGGAAGGCAGCAGCATTGTAGATGAGATCATGTTTTACGGAATCGAGCCGAACAGTCGGTATGTACATCTGGAGCTGACGGCGGATGATGTATATGTATCGAAGGCATATGCAGATAAATATAACATCAAGGTCGGAGATATGATTCAGCTGAAGGAGCATTTTGAGGATAAGGATTATCAGTTCCGGGTGACCGGTGTTTATGATTATGAGGGTGCCCTGTGTGTATTCATGACCAGAGATCATCTGAATGATGTATTTGATCTCGGAGATGGAATGTTTGGCGGATACTTCTCTGATACGGAGATTACGGATATTGATTCCGAATACATAGGCAGTGTTATTGATCTGGAATCCCTGACCAAGGTCAGCCGGCAGCTTGAGAAGTCCATGGGATCGAATATGCAGTTGATGTACGGATTTGCAATCCTTCTGTTTATCGTACTGATTTACCTGCTGTCCAAGGTTATTATTGAAAAGAATGCACAGTCCATTTCCATGACGAAGATATTAGGCTACAGCGGTGGTGAAATCAGTCGCCTGTATATCGTCTCTACATCTATTGTGGTAGTGCTTTGTATCCTGATCAGTATTCCGCTGGAGGATAAGCTGATGCAGGTAATCTGGAGCACTTATGTATCAAAGGCAATGAGCGGATGGCTGCCGTACTACCTGGATCCTTCGGTGCCGATTAAGATGTTTGTAATGGGTGTCTTAAGTTATCTGGTGGTAGCAGTACTGGAAATGTACAAGATCAAGAAGGTACCGATGAGTATGGCATTAAAGAATGTGGAGTAAGGAGGCAGGATATGAAGAATTTATATATGAAAAAGATCGCGACAATTGGAATGGCAGTGCTTCTGGCAGCCGGAATGACTGCCTGTGGCGGAGCAAAAGGCAATGATACGTCTGCAGCAACGGATTCAGAGGCTTCTTCTGAAGTGGAACCGGCAGACGGTGCAGATACTTCGGTTGTGTATGAATACCGGGAAAGCCAGATGGAGCATGACAAGGAAGAATCCGTATATGTGAAGGCAGATGCTTACGGAACTCCCACAGAGATCACGGTGACCACAACCTTGAAAAATCCGGGTGAAAACCAGAAAATTACGGATTTTACAACCCTGACCGACATCAAGAACAAGAATGGCGATGAGGAATATACCCTGGATGGTGCTGGAAATCTGGTCTGGGAAAACCACGGAGAGGATATCCAGTATGATGGAATCGCAGATGCGGACAAGGAGCTTCCGGTTACGGTAAAGGTAAGTTACTATCTGGATGATAAAGAGGTGACACCGGAGGAACTGGCGGGAGCCACCGGCAGAGTCCGAATCCGGTTCGATTATACCAATGACACCGGAAGTGAGACGGATGAAATCATTCCGTTTGTTGCGGTGTCAGGTCTGATGCTGTCACAGGATGTGGCATCTGATATAACGGTAACGAATTGCAAGATCAAGAGTATGGATGACAATTATCTGATTTTCGGGTATGCAGCACCGGGAGTCAAGGATGCACTGGATCTGGACAGTATCGATTCTTTCCAGGATGATGATAAGAAGGAGGATGCTGACGAAGAGGACGATTCCGATGATAAGGAAGCATTCCCGGACTATATGGAAGTCAGCTTTGATGCAAAGGACTTTGAGCTGGACTTCACAGCAACTATGATCAGCAATGGGCTGTTGACGGATATGGATACGGAGAAGATGTCAGAGAAGGTCGATGATCTGGCAGACGGTTTTAAGGATCTGTATAACGGAACCAGTGAGCTGACAAATGCTCTGCAGCAGTTAAGTACATCCGGAAATGATCTGGTGAGCGGTGCAGAAGGTCTGCAGGGAGGACTGCAGTCATTAAATGAAGCACTTTCGCAGATCCCGGCCGAAATGCTGGCGCAGGATCCGACTCTGGCACAGACCGTGGCAGCGGTTGCAGCACTGGCAGAAGGCAGCGGTCAACTGGCGGAAGGTATCCGGGCATATACCGGCGGCGTGACACAGGTGTATAACGGAAGTGTACAGTTAAGAAACGGCACCTATAAGCTGGTGGAGAGCGCAGATGATTTAAAGACTTTAAGAGATCGGATTGAGAATCTGAAGACCTCAGATTCGTCTTATGAAAACTTCGGTGGAATCGAGGATGGCAAGACCGGAAGTGTATACTTCCTGGTTGAAACAGCAGAGATCAAACCGGAAGATTAAGAGGTAGTATAAGTAAATATTGGACGTAAAAGCCCATTACCGGATGCGGTAGTGGGCTTTTAGAAATACATCTGTTTAGCTGCATCGATGATAAGTTTGTCATAATAAAAAATATAACTGCTATTAAATTGCTTACAAACAGACATATTGCTGCGGGCTTCCATCGTAAAAAATCTTGAGTTTCCGAAAATGCAAAAGGAATATATTACTATGAAATTTTAAAGTGACTTATAAATTTACTAATATCTTCTAAAATAAAAACAGATTCTTCCGGTTGCATTTAAGGATGTCACGGAGGATGGCAGGCTGGTTGTCGGAGATGTTTTCCTTGAGACCACATTAAAAAACATCAAAGCCAATAATGGTAAGATTGCAATTTCTGCGTATGATGCCCAGAGTCTGAAGGGCTACCAGATCAAAGGGATTGCCGAGTATGTGACCGAGGGAGAACTGGCAGCAACATTGAAAGATTTAATAGAAGATGGAATTATTGACCGGAAATCCTATGATGAAATTCCACTGAGAGTGGAATATTCGCTGACACAGAAAGGAAAATCCGTTGTTCCTATTTTGCAGAGTATCTGCCAGTGGTCAGATATTTTTTATAAGGAAGACGGTGAAAATGAAATGGTACAATGTCAGAAATGTGATTATCACAGATAAGGAGATGCTCTGCGTGGGTATCTTTTATTTAATTGTAGGAATAATTATTAATTTGTTTGACAAAAGAATAAAAATAATATATAATCCTTATTAAGAATTAATCTTGATAAGGAGGGAGAATGACAAGCAGAAGAAATACGATTCAAAAAGACCTGGTACGAAATGCCGTATATGAGATGAGAAGGCATGTTACAGCAAATGAAGTATATGAATTTATAAAAGAAGCATATCCTACAATTGGAAGAGGAACTGTATATAGAAACCTTGATATACTGGTAGAGGAAGGTTCTTTAAGGAAGGTTGAAGTACCGGATGGGCCGAATCGCTTCGATTTTACATTGAAAAATCATTATCATGTCAGGTGTGTAAAATGCGGTGAGGTTTTAGATGTGGATATGGATGAAATACCGGACTTGCTGGAAAGAATTCATAACACTCACGGAATTGAATTTTTGGATTATGATATTGCATTTAAAGGCATTTGTCCGAAATGCAGGGAGAAGGTAAAGGAGGAAAAGCATGGATAAGAAAGCAATGTACAGGTTGAGCTATGGATTGTTTGTACTGACCGCCAGGGAAGATGAAAAAGACAATGGATGTATTATTAATACGGCGATTCAGGCGGCTTCAGAACCGAATCAGTTAAGCATTTGCGTTAACAAAGCAAATTACACGCATGATATGATCCAAAGAACTGGAAAATTCACAGTATCCGTTCTAAGCCGGAATGCACGGTTTGAATTATTTAAACATTTTGGGTTTCAATCAGGAAGGGTTACCGACAAGTTTGAAACATTTGAAATGTGTGCCAGGGGAACAAACGGTATATATTATATTACAGAAGGTACAAATGCATACATTTCTGTAACAGTTACTAAAACAGAAGATTTAGGCTCGCATACAATGTTTATCGGTGAAATAACGGATATGGAAGTTCTGAGTAATATCCCTTCTGTCACTTATGATTATTATCAGAATAATATTAAGCCTAAGCCGGAGGAAGTCGGAAAAACGGAGGATGGACAGACGATATGGCGTTGCAGAATTTGTGGATATGAATATGCAGGCGAAGAATTACCGGATGATTTTATATGTCCTTTATGCAAGCATCCGGCATCAGATTTTGAAAAAGTAGTAGAGAAAGCGGAGGTAAAAGATATGGCAGCAAACAAATATGCAGGAACACAGACGGAGAAAAATTTACAGGAGGCATTTGCAGGAGAATCTCAGGCAAGAAATAAGTATACCTATTTCGCTTCTGTGGCAAAGAAGGAAGGCTATGAGCAGATGGCGGCATTATTTTTAAAGACCGCAGATAACGAGAAAGAACATGCAAAGATGTGGTTCAAGGAATTGGCGGGAATTGGTGATACAAAGGAAAATCTGGCAGCCGCTGCAGACGGTGAGAATTATGAATGGACCGATATGTATGAAGACTTTGCAAAAACAGCTGAGGAAGAAGGATTCCCTGAGCTTGCAGTAAAATTTAGGGCAGTAGGAGAGATTGAGAAGCACCACGAGGAGAGATATCGGGCACTGCTTAAGAATATTGAAACTGCACAGGTATTTGAAAAAAGTGAAGTTAAGGTATGGGAATGCCGTAACTGTGGACATATTGTAGTAGGAACAAAGGCACCTGAGGTATGTCCGGTATGTAACCATCCGCAGAGCTACTTTGAGGTACATGAAGAGAATTATTAAGGAGATGGCTTTTATATAATAAGAAAGGGGATTGCAAGGAACTGCTATCCCCTGTTATAAAAGCTGCCAGAGAATATGGATGCGGGACGATACAAATTACGGCATCGGATATGGGTGTTAAATTATATACAGACTTTGTACATTATAGTGCTACTTGACAATATATACCCCGATATATATTTCTTTATATGATTCCGGATTGAAATAAGTGTAAATTACGTTTTCCAGATTCGGTGCAAGGCTTGTAACGAATACTTTGGTTTCTTCTTGGAATTTCATTCTAAGATCAAGAAGAACATGATTCATAAGACCAATTGGCACAGCCAGATTCTGTGCTTCATTAAAGAACCATGGAATGGATAGTCCCTCTTCTTCATCCCTTACCAGCAATAGACTGTCGATCCGGTTGTTATCCACATGAACCAGGCTTTCCTCCCGATAATCTTCCGGCTTTAATGGAAGCTCTATTCCTATATTACTTACCATATTCAATGACAAATATTTGTTAAGCTGTTCCAATTCGTTGTTGGAAACCTGGTTAAGATATATGCAATCAATCTGGTTGTCCTTTATCTTCCCCAGAGGTTTTATTCTTGAAAGTCTTGTCACAAAGCTTTTATGTCCTGGCATGTAACCTGCTATAAAGCCACAATCTAACAGTAACTCATATATAGAGAGATTCTCATTATAAAAGGTAAGAAGAATAGCATCTATTTCGCCAGAAGCTTCACAGCTATCCGTTAACAATTCCAGCATTGCTCTTCCATACCCTTTTCGTCTTGAATTCTCATCAACAAATATCCAGTCCAAGAGCATAGTAGAGTTCTCAGGGTGTGCCATAAGAATGCCTGCCGTTCTGAGTGGATTTTCTTCTATATATCCTATGAGCAATTCATTCTCAGGCAATTCGTCCAATATTACATCTGGATATAATCCATTAAATTTTATAAGCTCATCTACCGTTAAGACACTAATGGCCATATATCGCACCTCCTATATCGTCAATGTTCTCATAATTGCAATTCGTTCATACTCTTCTTAGGACTTATAAGATTATCTTTCACTCTTTCGCTCTGAATAAGATTTTGTAGTCCATTATCCTCTGTCACTATATTAGCGGATTTATGTCCTAAATTCGTTGTATATGTTGTCGCTGTAGTATAAGGATTATTAGCCATTATACCAGAATTAATAATATTTAGATGATCGTTACGAACACTTCCGCTGACTAAATGTACCGGAAGCTTTGGATCGTACTTATGTAATCTTTTCATATGAGAAATAGTATTATAACTACCGGCTAACAGCCAGCTTAAAAAACCGGCTCCTGCAGCTTTTATTGTACTCGCACCTTTACTTTTGTAATAATCTGAACTGGTTTTATAATTTGATCCCATCGCACTGTGTAAAACCAAACCTCCAAGTCTGTCCTTCTCCTTTGCCAGTTTACCATCTTTTCTTTTAACAGCATTTCTCTCTGCCATATTAGCCGCTACCTTGCTTGCTACAGCACCTCCTAAAGAATAACCGTGCAGAATAATGTCACTGTTACTATAGCCAAGGTTTTTCTGAACATATGCTAACATGGCTTCTCCATCCTGATACATACTGCGTTCTCCCAGTTGAAAATCAATTTCATTCCCATCTTGATCCTCAGTTTTACTCTTGCCAAAGCCTCTATAATCCATAACTACTACCCTGCAGCCAGCATCTCTGTATGCACCTGCAATATTATTAATATAAACTCCGGCAGGTGAACCGCTGCCGCTATAGACAAGTACTACTTTACCATTACTCTTATTTGTAGGTTCAAACATATATCCATGCAAATGACCTTTTCTGCCATTCTCCAAGTCATAAGTGTAATCAATTTTAGTTGCATCTTTCGGAGTATCAACATCTGCGGTTCTAAAATATTTAGTACCAAGAAGCAGGTCGAAAATCTTGTTGGCAAGCCATCCGGTGGACCCTTTTCTTCCTTCCGAGTATGAAGCCTTGTCGATGCTTTTATATTCTGAATTAACATTCTTTTCCCTTGCATCTCTTATCTTATCGAGCTCCTTTTGTGCCGCTCT
>CAVFXS010000064.1:0-24298 GCA_963626805.1 Bacteroidales bacterium H4
CGGAAAATATTCCGTGGCACTGGCGAATGAGGGCTATGATGTGACAGCTGTTGAGCTGGTGCGGTATAACCTCGGAATCTTAAAGAAAAAAGGAAGTACCGTAAAGGCAATGCAGGGCAATGCATTGAATCTGAAAAAGCTGGAGTCGGATCAGTTTGATCTGACGCTGCTGTTTGGACCGATGTATCATCTGTTCGCACAGGAGGATAAGGTGCGGGCACTGGAAGAGGCTAAGCGGGTGACGAAGCCGGGCGGTATCATCATGGTTGCTTATTGCATGAATGAGTATTGTGTACTGACCTATGCATTTAAGGAAGGGCATATAAAGGAATGCGTGGAGCAGAACCGGTTAACGGAGGATTTCCATAGTGTATCTTATCCAGAGAATCTGTATGATTATGTGCGGGTGGAGGATATAGACGGATATAACAGAGCGGCAGGACTGACTCGGATTCAGCTGATAACCCCGGACGGACCGGCCAATTATATGCGGAAGATATTAAATGAAATGGACGACGAGGCCTTTGAGGAATTCATGCGGTATCAGCTATCGATCTGTGAGCGGCAGGATCTGATCGGAGCGGCAGCACATACCGTGGATATTCTGAGAAAATAATTAACAGAAGAATAACAGAAGAGCTATACGAATGGGAGAGGGCGGAATGCTCTCTCCCATTGTGCAGAAGAAAAGAGAAAGGATGACAGAGCATGGAACAGAAGGAAACAGAAAAGAAGCAGAAGAAAATCAGCAGACAGCAGATAATGCGGATGCTGATCTATCTGGCGGGAATGGTGATTTTGTCATTTGGAATTACAATGAATACGAAAACGGGACTTGGAGTATCTCCGATCATATCGATTGCGTACAGTGTGTCTATAATCTGGAATCTGAATTTTGGAAATACAACAATGGTATTATATTGTGTGCTTGTGATTGCGCAGTTTATCATACGGGGCAAGGATAAGAAATGGTTGGATTTGCTCCAGATTCCGGTCGCATTGCTGGTCAGTCAGTTGTTAAATCTATTTGATTGGCTGATGCAGGATTTTCATTTTGAGAGCTTCTGGATTAATCTGGCATTTCTGATTCTGGCGATTCTGCTGACTGGATTAGGCGTTGTATTATCTGTTGATATGCGGCTGGTGCCGAATCCGGGAGACGGTATCGTGCAGACTATCTCGGACAAAAGTGGTAAAAGTCTGGGATTGACCAAGAATCTGTTCGATATTGGATGTATTATCATTACGATTGCGTTGGGATTGACGATGAAAGGAAAGCTGGTTGGAGTCGGACTGGGTACGATTCTGGCAGTGATTGGTGTCGGACGTGCAATTGCATTATTCAATCTGCTGCTCTGGGGACCGATTACCAAGGTGGCAGGATTGATGAACAGGAAACTGGCAGGCTGAGCGCAGAAGCGAGTGAGAGGAGAATTATGCGGTTTTATTTTGCCCCGATGGAGGGGATTACAGGATACATTTACAGGAGAGAGGCATGGAAGCTGTTTCCGGAGGCAGATAAGGTTTATGCACCGTTTATCCAGCCGAATACGAAACGGATATTGGGACCGAAGGAACGGCGGGATCTGCTGCCGGAGAATAATATCGGGATTCCGCTGGTGCCGCAGGTATTGACCAATCATGCAGATGGGTTTATCCGTGCCGGCCGTGCATTGGAGGAGTTAGGCTACTGGGAGATTAATTTAAATCTCGGCTGTCCGTCCGGAACGGTGGTATCCAAGGGAAAGGGTGCCGGTATGCTGGAGGACAGAGAACAGCTGCTGATATTTCTGGAGACCGTGTTTCAGGAAGAATGGACTGCGGATATTACGATAAAGACCAGACTGGGAATGTCGATAGAGGAGGGAGAAGAAGCCTTCGGGGAGCTGCTGGCGATCTTCCGGCAGTTTCCGATCCGGGAGCTGATTATCCATCCGCGATATCGGGAAGACTTTTACCGGGGAGAGCCGCGACAGGAAATCTTTCAGCAGGCATTGGCAGAGTCTATGGACATTTGTTATAATGGGAATGTCTTCTCTGTAAAAGACTATGAGAAATTGATGAAACACTATCCGGAGGGCAGCTTCGGTGCTGTTATGATCGGCCGAGGACTCCTTGCAAACCCGGCACTGATTCGGGAACTGCATGGAGGTGCGTGCCTGAAGAAGGAGGAGCTGAAGCAGCTGCATGATCAGGTACTTCACGCATATCGGAGCATTGATTTCGGAGAGCGGAATACACTGTTTAAGTTAAAGGAATTATGGAACTATTGGGGAACCGTGTTTGAGGAGGCGGACGGATATCTGAAAAAGATCCGGAAAGCCAATACATATGCGGAATATCTTCCGGCGGTGAGTCGGTTATTTGAGGAAATGGATCTGACAGAGATGCACGGATTTCTGCCTTATGCAGGCGGAAGATAGTGAGGACGGATGCCGGAATAGAATCAGGATAGATAGGAAAGGAAGCGTGAAAACTATGAACCATTTTCGTTTGCCATATCATTTGTTAGTAGAAGAGGGAATTTTTGCCAGAGTTAATGAGGTAATGTCGGATTGTGTGCCGGGCATCGACAGCAAGAAGGTCGTGATCGTGACGGATCAGAATCTGCAGAAGCTGTTTCCGGATACCCTGAAGGAGCTGCGGGCAGATTTTAAATACAGTGAGATTTATCTGGTGGAGAACGGATCCTTTGATCAGGCAGTGGATCTGGCGAAATATATCTGCATGAATGATATTGCGGTAGTGATCGGATTCGGTGGCGGTATGGTGCTGGATCTGGCCAAGTATGCAGCCTTTGTGAGCAAGTCTCTGTTCCTGTGTCTGCCGACAACGCTTAGCAACGACAGTCTGGCGTCACCGGTGGCAGTGCTTGGAACGGAGGGTCTGAAGCGGAAGACATTTCGTTGCACGATTCCGCATAGTATTATAGTAGATGTTAATCTGATCATGGGTGCTCCGGAGGGACAACTGCTGGCAGGTGTCGGTGATACGATCAGTAAGTATACGGCACTGAATGACTGGAAGCTGGATGCGGCAGTGACCGGAAGTAAGATCGATGATTTTGCCTATATGATCTCTAAGATGGCATTCAACTCGATCTGTTATAATGAGGAGAAATCCATTAAGAGCAAGAGCTTCATTAAGGTGCTGACACAGGCACTGGTTATGGGTGGGCTGGCTATGGAGATTGCCGGAAATTCCAGACCGAGCAGCGGTGCGGAGCATTTATTCTGTCATTCGCTGGAGGAGAATTTCGCGGATGATGTATATGTGCCACACGGCATCGCCGTGGCAATGGGAAGCGTTCCGGTCTGTATCTTTCAGAATCGTAATATCAGCAAGATCAAGCGAATCCTGCATGAGTACAAGCTTCCGGTGAAGCCGTCCGACTGGAAGGTGACAGAAGATATCTTTATCAATGCATGGCAACAGGCACAGGAAACCAGACCGGATCGGTATACGATACTGAATGAGACGGATTTAAGCAGAGCACGGTTAAGTGAGATCTATGCAATGATGGAAGAAGAATTCTGATGATTGCAAACTTGACTTTCTTATTTGATGGAATATAATAAAAACTAATTGCATTTCAGAAGGCTTTGTAGATGGAATCGCAGATAAGAAGGAGGATGCAGAATGAGCAGAATCGGTTTCATAGGAATGGGAAATATGGCACAGGCAATTGCGGCAGGTTTCTTTCAGGCCGGTAAGGTAGAAAAGGATCAGGTGCTGGCCTATGCACCACATAAGGATAAATTATTGCAGAATGCAGAGAGGATGGGATTTGTTCCGGTTCATAATCTGCTTGAACTGGTGGAGAAATCCGATATCCTGATCATGGCATGTAAGCCATATCAGATTGAGGCTGTGCTGGCGGATGTCGGTGCATATATGAAAGGAAAGGCACTGATTTCGATCGCAGCAGGCTGGACATTTGCGAACTATGAGAAGCTTCTGGGAGCAGATGTACGGATTCAGTGTATTATGCCGAACACACCGGCAATGGTGGGCGAGGGCGTGATCCTTTTTGAAGAGAAGAATACCCTGTCTGCAGGAGAACGGGAGCTGGTGGTGGATCTGTTTTCCGCACTGGGACTGACAGAGGAGCTGCCGACCGGATTAATGGGAATCGGCGGTGCTGTTTCCGGCTGCGGACCGGCATTCATGGATCTGATCCTGGAGGCTTATGCAGATGCGGCGGTCAAGTATGGCATATCGCGGGCAACCGCTTATAAATTAATCTCGCAGACAATGCTTGGCAGTGCGAAGCTTCAGCAGGTGACCGGAGAGCATCCGGGCGTATTAAAGGATGCGGTCTGCTCACCGAATGGCACGACCATCCGTGGTGTGGATGCACTGGAGCATGCAGGATTGCGGGCAGCATGCATTGACTCGATCGATGCAGTTATGAATCGGTAAGGGATTCGGAATCAGAAGTTGTTCGGGAGGACATTATGGAACATAAAAAGAAGTCACGGAAGAAGAGTGTGATTCAGGCAGTGGCAGCGGTGCTTCTGATGGGAGCACTTGGATTTCTGATTTCATACGGAGTCAGAATCTATACGAATATGCAGGATAAGAATGAGTATCGAAATCAGGGGATTTTGGCATATACGGAAGGAAATTATGCGGAAGCCATATCGAATTTTCAGACTTCACTAAGTAAAAAGGTACAGTTTGCAGAGCCGGTAGACCGGGATACCAGACTGTATCTGGCAGATTCTTATTTCCTGTCAGAACAGTATGCAGAGGCAATTAAGCAGTATGATATTCTGCTGGAGACCGAGGAAGAGCAGATCGCGTATCTGAATCTGCAGAAGCAGATGGCGCAGGGCTTTATTGATATGAAAGCCGGCAACTATGAGGCGGCACTACCGGCATTTCAGGTGGCAATCGAGGCCGGACATACCGAGTGTACCCTGTATGCGGGGATGTGTGCGACCGAGCTTGGAAAAACAGCGGAGCAGGTGGCATACCTGACGACCTATGTGGATTATGATCCGGAAAATACGTATGCCTGTGTACAGCTGGCAGACTATTATTTCCAGCAGGGACGGTACGGTACCTGTTATCAGTATCTGAAGCAGGGACTGCAGTCAACGGATAAGAGCTGTATTGAGCAGCTGCGATATATTGAGATCCTGTACTATGAGTCACAGCATGATTATGATAAGGCATATGAGCTGATCTGTGAGTACAGGAAGAATTACACAGTTACGGATCTGGTACAGAAGGAGTATGATTTCCTGTATACCAGACAGAGTCTCGAATCATAAGACAGGAGTGTTTATGACAGAGTTATATGAATTAGAAGAGCAGGCAGAGCGGCTGGTGCTGGTAGGTGTGGCAGTCGGAGATGAAGTGACGGCACAGGATTCTCTGGCGGAGCTGGCAGAGCTGGTGGAGACGGCGGGTGGACTGTCGGTCGGTCAGTTTATACAGAACCGTGCAGGCTTTGACATTGCAACCTATATAGGCTCCGGTAAGGTGGCAGAGCTGAAACAGTATCTGGTGATGATGGATGCAGACGGCATCGTATGTGATGATGAGCTGACTCCCTCACAGATGAATAATCTGGAGCGGGAGCTAGAGGTAAAGATCTTAGACCGGACGATGGTGATCCTGGATATTTTTGCAGCCAGAGCATCGACCAGAGAGGGTAAGATTCAGGTAGAGTTGGCACAGCTGCGATATCGGTCGACACACCTGATCGGCATGGGCGGCATTCTGTCCAGACAGGGTGGCGGAATTGGCACCAGAGGCCCCGGTGAGAAGCAGCTGGAGATCGACCGGCGTGTAATCCGGGAACGGATTTCCAGATTGAAGGCAGATCTGGAGCAGGTGAAGACGAACCGGGCAACGCAGCAGAAGCAGCGGCTGGGGAACGGAGTTCCGGTGGTCTGCATTGTAGGCTATACCAATGCGGGAAAATCCACGTTATTAAATACATTAACGGATTCCGAAGTGTTATCCGAAGATAAGCTGTTTGCAACTCTGGACCCGACAACGCGAAGTCTGGAGCTGCCGGACGGACAGAAGATATTACTGACGGATACGGTTGGGTTTATCCGGAAGCTGCCACATCATCTGATTCAGGCATTCCGTTCCACACTGGAGGAAGCGAAATATTCCGATTACATCCTGCATGTGGTAGATGCGTCCAATCCGCAGATAGATATTCAGATGCATACGGTATATGAGACCCTGCGGGATCTGGAGATCGAAGGACGGCCGATTCTGACCGCATTTAATAAGACAGACCGGGAGAATGTGCCGGAGGTTTTGAAGGATTTCCGGGCAGATGAGGTATACCGGATATCGGCGCGAACCGGAGCGGGCCTGCAGGAGCTGCAGCAGGGAATCAGTCGGATGATCCGTGAGAGCCGGGTATATTTTGAACATGTATATCCGTACCGGGATGCGGCGAAAATCGCACGGGTAAGGCAGAGCGGACAGGTTATAGAGGAAGTGTACCGAGAGGATGGAATCCTGATCCGGGCATATGTAGATAAAAGGGGTAATTATGTATAAGATTATAGCAAAAGATGGAAGAGCAAAGCGGGCGGTGTTGGAGACCGTGCATGGCACTGTACAGACACCGGTATTTATGAATGTAGGAACGGTAGCTGCGATCAAGGGCGCTGTATCGACCGAGGATCTGCAGACGATCGGAACCCAGATCGAGCTGTCCAACACCTATCATCTTCATGTAAGACCGGGCGATGAAGTAATTCGGAAGCTGGGTGGTCTGCATAAGTTTATGGTATGGGATAAGCCGATCCTGACCGATTCCGGCGGATTTCAGGTGTTCTCTCTGGCAGGACTCCGGAAGATCAAAGAGGAAGGTGTTTATTTCCATTCTCATGTAGACGGTCGGAAGATATTTATGGGTCCGGAGGAAAGCATGCAGATCCAGTCGAATCTGGCATCCACGATCGCAATGGCGTTTGATGAATGTCCGTCGAGTGTGGCGGAGCGGAAATATGTAGAACAGTCGGTAGCGCGTACTGCCAGATGGTTAAAACGGTGCAAGGCTGAGATGGACAGACTGAACAGTCTGCCGGATACGATCAATCCGCATCAGATGCTGTTCGGTATCAATCAGGGTGCTATTTACGAGGACATCCGGATCGCACATGCAGATGAGATTTCCGAGCTGGATCTGGATGGATATGCAGTTGGCGGTCTGGCAGTGGGCGAGAGCCATGAGGAGATGTATCACATTCTGGATGTGACAGTTCCGCATTTGCCGGAGAATAAGCCAACCTATCTGATGGGGGTCGGAACCCCGGCGAATATTCTGGAGGCGGTTGACCGTGGTGTGGATTTCTTTGACTGCGTATATCCGACCCGAAATGGCAGACATGGACATCTGTATACCAATCACGGAAAGATCAACCTGCTGAATGCGAAGTTTGAACTGGACAGCCGCCCGATCGAGGAAGGATGTCAGTGTCCGGCATGCAGAACCTATAGCAGAGCGTATATCCGTCACCTGTTAAAGGCAAAAGAAATGTTAGGTTATCGACTTTGCGTCTTGCATAATTTGTATTTTTATAATAAGATGATGGAAGAGATTCGAGAGGCAATCGCGAAAGGCTGCTATCAGGAGTACAAGCAGGCGAAGCTTGCCGGATTCGAAAATCACGAATAAATGGAGGACTTGAAATGTTTTATACGTTATTAGAAGCAACGACTACGACACAGACCGGAGCAGGATTAGCCGGATGGGGAAGTATCATCTGGATCGTTCTGATGGTGGTTATTTTCTATTTCCTTTTGATCCGCCCACAGAAGAAGCAGCAGAAGGAACAGGAGCAGATGGTCGCAGAGCTGAAACCGGGTGTCAGCATTATGACAACCAGTGGATTCTATGGTGTGGTTCTGGATGTCGTAGACGATACGGTTATTGTTGAGTTTGGTAACAATAAGAACTGCCGGATTCCGATGAACAAGGCAGCAATTGCACAGATCGATAAGCCGGAGGAAGCAACCGCTGAGAAAGAGGAAGCTACCGACGAGAAGAAGGAAAAGAAGTCTTTATTCGGTAAGAAGAAGGAAGACTAATAGAGAAATTCCACGAGGAGTATAGAATGGAGTAAACGAAAGTTTGCTCCATTTTCATCTTACGGCATAATTTGACTATGGCTGTGAGACATTTGAGCGGGTACGGATAGGCAGAGTGACTGCCTGAATGAAATGATGCGTCAGAGAAATGATAAGCGGGAGTGAAAGACAGATGGAGAAGTGGCAGATAGGCATTTTAGTCCTTGCAATTCTAATAATACTAATGATTCTCTGTGCCATACAGATTTTGTTGATAAGGAAACGTAAAGGTCTGGAGAAGCAGCAATCGGAGGCACAGCAACGGATGCGTGCGGAGGAAGCATACTATGACACCCTGGTAGAAGTGAATCAGGGATTGCGAAAGGTGAAGCATGATCTGCGGAAGCATATGCAGGTACAGGACAGAATGAATCAGGCCGGAGCAGTCATTCTGGCATATACGGGAAATCAGCTGTTGGATGCATTGCTGACCGGAAAGCAGGAGGAGGCACAGGCAGCCGGACAGCAGCTGCAGATAGAGAGTGAGAAGCTGCCGGAGCTGAAGCTGAAGGAGCGAGAGATCGTCAGTCTGTTTGCCAACCTGCTGGATAACGCAAGAGAGGCGGGAACAGTAGCCGGAGAGGCGAGCCGGACGTACCTGCAGCTCCGGATGGAAGCAGATACTCTGTATATTCAGGTCCGGAACACGAAATCTGCGGCGATCAGCCTGGACGTGGATCGGCTGCAGACGACCAAGCAGGATCAGGCGGCTCACGGGTTTGGCGTATCCATTATTCGGGAGATTGTGGAGACATATGCGGGCACGATGCATATGCAGGATCTGGGAACGGAATTTCTGACAGAGATCCGGCTGCCCGGGATCCGGAAAGGAGAGCTGCAGGATCTACGAACCGGGGATGTGTAGGAGCCGGAATCAAATTGCAGGATCAGGCATCCGGGATTATGGAATGCAGGATCAGGAAATCCGGGAATCAGGCTCGAAGCGGGCAAAGTAGCAGAGATATGAGGTACAGAAGAGGAGAATACAGGGATGGATATACAGATTGATTGGACAAATGCGTATACGATCGTAGGCACTGCCGTGATGGAATGTGTCAGCGGTCTGATTTTATTTCCGTTTAAGAGAAAGAAGATTCATATTCTGACATGGTTTCTGGTGATTAACCTGATGTTTGTATTGGTTTATATATTGCGGCCGCAGGGCATATGGGGGAATTTTCTGGCAGTTATTGTGGAAATGTATGGCGAGATCGCAATGCTTGGTGTATTCTTCGGAGGCAGTCTCTGGAAAAATACGCTGGTGCATTATATCAATATCAATGTTATCAATGCGGTATCGATCGGTGGGTATCTGCTGATTCCGGGGATGAAGGAGGCCATGCAGCGGATCAAGACCGGGCAGGCAGTTGCCGTGAAGGATGGCATGCTGATCGTATGTTTCATGCTGGTGGCAACGGTGATCATCAGCCCGATTTTCCGGAAAATCTTCCGGACAGAGGTATCTCCGAGAAAAGAGTCGATTTACAAATTATGTGCATGGACGTATATTATCGGATTTATCTGTATCTATACAGGCAGTCAGGCACTGGTACTGCATTATGCAAAGCAGTATGACGCATCGAAGGTAACGACCGTCTGGTACTGGAGCTATCTGATCATTTTGCAGATTCTGATGGTAAATCTGCTGGCATTCCTTTATAACCGGATGGAGATCCGGCGTCTGGAACGGGATAAGATCGCACTGAATGAGATCATTGCGAGAAAATATACATACTATAAGGAGGTCGCACAGGAGAACCGGGAGCTTCAGAATGTGAGACAGGAACTGTACCGGGAAGTACAGGGAGACGGTACAGGCAGCAAAGAGCAGATGAAGCATTATGCACAGGATCTGAATGCACTGGGTGAGGAACTGGCCATGGTTCCGCTAAGCGGAAACCTGACGATCGATTCCATTCTGTACCAGTATTATAAGCGGGCCGGGGAGGATGCGGTGGTTTTTGATGCGACCATAGAACCGATGTCCAATCTGACTGTCCGGGAAGAGGATCTGACCTCCATGCTGGACTGTGCATTGCAGTTCGTATATGAGCATTGCATTCTTGCAAGAGATCGACGATGGATGGCGGTGAACTTACGAAGCCGGAACGGTATGCTGATGCTGAAGTTGGAGGGCTGTAAGGTGGCATGGGATTCCTATAAACGTTACCATAAGTTCTATCTGCCGGGAGTTCCGAAGGAATACCGGAAGAATCTGAAGCTCCTGCAGAGGATCGTGGAGAGTCATAAGGGAATCATAGAAGTGGAGAATCAGGAAGAAGAAGGCTGTGTATGTATCTTCCTGCCGAGAGAATAAGGAGATACCGGAAGATGAAGATTATAATATGTGATGATTGTGAAGAAGAAATCGTAAAATCAAAAAGGGTAATCCTGACCCAGAAGCTGGCAGAGGAGAAGGATGTAACGACCTGTCAGCCGGAGGAGCTGCTAAGACAGATCAGGAGTCAGGCATTACAGTGCGACCTTTTCATCATGGATATTGAGTTTGATGGCAGGGATTACAACGGAATTACCCTGAGTGCGGCAATCAATGAGCTGCTGCCGGAGAGTCAGATCATTTATCTGACGAATATTCTGGAATTTGCACCGGAGGTTTATGAGACAAAGCATTGCTATTTCGTGCTGAAGGCCAATATGGAGCTGATGCTTCCGAGAGCAGTGAGGAAGGCAGAGGTATTGATTCAGAAGCGAAAGAAAAATTCTGTGCTGGAGATTTTCAATCAGGGCAGCAAGGTAATCATTTCTCAGAATGAGATCCTTTATATCGAGCGGGCACAGCGGAAGCTGCAGATCCATACGAAGGAGAAGGAGTACTCCTATTACAGCTCGCTGCGGAAGCTGCAGGGACAGCTGGACGAGGTGTTTGTGCGCTGCCATGAGGCCTATATTGTGAATCTGGATTATGTAAAGGTTGTGGAAAAGGAGCAGATCCAGATGGAAAATTCCGATATCATCCCGATCGGAGTATCTTATGAGAAGGAGCTGCGGAGAAGGTATCTGAATTACTGGGCAGAGCAGGTGTAAGTATGAATATACAGGTTGACTGGAGCAATTCTTATACATTTATATGGGGGACGATTCTGGAATGTGCATCTGCGTTGATTGTGTTCCCGTTTAAGCGGAAACCGATACATATCCTGGATTATTTTCTGGCGGCGCTGGTGCTTTATTTTGCGGTGTTTGTAGCTAAGGCGCAGGGGATATTCGGGGCTGTAATAGCCATTGTACTGGAGCTTTACGGCGGTATGATTCTGCTTGCGATATATTTTGGCGGGAGTCTGTGGAAAAATGTCATTGTGAATCATTTGACCTTGATGGTAAGCAATGTACTTGGAATCGGTGGCTTCCTGCTCATTCCGAGTAAGCGGAATATTGTTGCGGGAGTTGTGACCGGGGATGGAACGGATCTGCAGGGCGGAATGCTGTTTGTATTGATACTCGGCATAGCGACGATCGGTACCAGTTTCGTTGCAAGGAAGACCGCCCGGCCGGAGATCATTCCGAAGCGGGAGTATATTTATAAATACTGTGCATTACTGATTCTTGGCATGCAGACTTGTATGTATACCGGAAGCCGTGTGTTTATTGAGCGTATGGCGAATCAGTCGGCAGCACCGACCGTGGCAACCGTTATGTTCTGGGGCTACTGGGTGGTTCTGCAGGTGCTTCTGGTGAATCTGATCGCATTTTTATACAGTCGTATGGAAATCCGGAGACTGCAAAGGGAGAAGAAGCAGTTGGATGAAATGATCGCCGGACGGTATGAGCATTACAGGCAGGTGGCAGATGAGAACCGGGAGCTGCTGACGATCCGGAACAGTCTGACAACACGGTCGTTGGATGAAGCGGAAACCGGACGGCAGACAAAGGTGGAAGAGGAGCTGGCCCTGGTGCCGTTAAGCGGTAATCTGCCTATGGATTCCATCCTGTTCCTGTATTATAAGCGGACGGTGGAGGAGCAGATATTGTTTGATGCGGTGATAGAACCTCTGCCGGAGCTGGAGATCCGGGAGGATGAGCTGGGAGCGATTCTGGACTGTGCATTGCAGATCGGACTGGATCATTGTGTGTGGGAGGATAAAACACGGTGGTTGTCAGTCAGTCTGAGAACAAGAAACGGAATGCTGATCATAAAGCTGGAGGGGAACCGGGCAGACCGGGATTCCTATGAACGATACCGGCGGTTCCGGATGCCGGGAATGCCGAAGGAGTATCGGAAGAACCTGCATCTGTTAGAGAAAATCGTGGAACGGCACCATGGCAGTCTGGCCATTCAGGACCGGACGGGCGAGGGAATGCTCTGCGTATTTCTGCCGAAAGAGTGATGGATAGAAGGGAGAAAGATCCAAGTTATGCACGCATAGACCGAAGTTATGCAATCCCTATTTAAAAGCGAAAAGAAAACGTCTATATATACTGTTAACAACCGCAAATGTCGCATGCAGGCGACAGGAAGGGCGGGACGAAAGAGAAAGGGGTATATAGACAATGGCAGAGCTGGATACGATTATGGAAGATTATCTGCAGAGACATCTGGCAGAAGGGAGCGGACAGAGCTTTCGGGAGTATGTGGAGCGGAAGATGCGGCAGCTGATCGCAACCGGAGAGTTTAAGCACCCATATAATATTTATAAGCGTGGCAACATTGACCGGCGTGTACATAGCCGTCTGAAGAACATGGAAGAGGAATATCAGCCATCCAAGGCAATGGCACTGGCATACTGCATTGCACTGGGACTGAGTGTGGAGGAAGCGGAAGAACTGCTGGCACTGGCAGGATACCGGTTTGATGCGGGATGCCTGAATGACCAGATCGTGAAGTGTTGCCTGGAGCAGAAGGTATATTCGGCCAATGTGGTAAACAGTTATATTTACCGGTTCTCGGAGATATACAGTATCGAACGACCGGCACTGGTCGGATCGTTTCCGAGGGGAGTGTAAACAGCGAGAGGGGATTATGTTCAGATAAGTTGTGTTAAGAAAAAAGAAAGAATTGCTGTAATTAAATTTGTGGACAACCACCTATGATTTTTTTATAATATAATCATATGTACAAGATGACAGTTAGAATGGAAAGGATAGCTTTGTTCATTTTAACTGCAGGGAAGAAGGAGTGGATTCTATGAAATATTACAGAAAAGGAATCGTTTTATTTCTGGCATCGGTATGGATGCTGACAGGATGTCAGATACAGCCGGAGCAAGGGACAGAAGTATCAGGCAGTAGTTACGAGACAGAACAAATGATAGAGAAGAAGACTGAGGCGGCGACGACGGAGCAATCGGATACTCAGGCGGTAACCGGGGCACTTCGGTTACAGATAGAACATCATTATTATGATAGTGAGGAGAATTCAGAAGAGACGATCTTTTTTTCCGGGGAATATGATACCTTGCAGGTAACAGATACAGACCCGGAATCTTCCATTAAACAGGCTTTGGAGACATGGGCAAATGAACAAAAGAAGAATTATCTGACAGAGGCTGCAGGATATGCAAGTGAAGCGAAGGAAGATGCATATATGCAGGAAAATGATATGTATTATTATTTGAAGAATGGAATTCAGACTGAACGTGTAGATTCACAGGTGGTCAGTCTGAGTCTTGCAAATAGTGCATATCGAGGTGGCGTGCATGGAGATTATTGGACGAAGGGAGTTACCTTTGATACTTATACCGGTGAGCAATTGACACTTGCAGATCTGGGGGACATACAGACTGAATTAAAGGATTACATATGGAAGCAGCTGGAGCCGGATTCAGACGAACTGTTCGAGGATAGTGAGCAGGTAATAGCTGATCTGATTGAGACAGGAGATATATGCTGGTATCTGACCGGTCAGGGCATACAGATTGTGATTAACCCATATGAAATCGCATCATTCGCAGCCGGACAAAGACAAATTCTGGTGCCCTATCAGGAACTGACAGAAATGAAATCAGAATATATACCAGAAGAATCTACTGCAGGTATCCTGTATCTCTCATTGGAAGAGGAGACTGTCTATAATTTGGATATGAATAATGATGGTTTGCCGGATACATTACATATTAATGTTGATTATGAGAGCGAAGGAAATTTGGGAGCGGTTACTATTGGATACAACACATCTGAACTGATATTGCAGGATTCCCTGGGAGTGACTTCAGCATATATTTGTAAGGACAGTGGAACCATGTATCTTTTATTGACGACTTATGGATATTCCGATTATCAGACCACCAGACTATATGAATTTCCGGATGGTGAGCCGATAGAAGTATATCATCTGGATGGAGGTAAGGTATGGGGATGTTCACAGGATGGGGTTTGGATAGAAGAAGTAGTTGAAAAGCTGGGTACTTATTGGGGATATCGATATTATATATTGAAGGATGGAATATTACAAATAGAGTCTGATATATATAATCTGACAAATACGAAGGATGCAGAGTACCGGCATGGAATCACACCAAAACAGGATATATCTGTAAGAATGGAACGGGGAATGGATGGAGCACTGGAGGATTCTACACTGCGGGCAGGAATCACAATCTATCCGATCATCATTCAGGATCACCCGGAAAGCGGAACGTCTTCTATCGGATTTGAGCTGATTGACGGAACCTATGGGGAGCTTGAGGTTCAGATCGATGAAGATGGAAGACAATATGTGAATGGCATCGAGCAGACGGAGCTGTTCGATGACCTGCCATATGCCGGTTAAAGCATTATCGGCAGGCACGGATCCGGTCCAGAACCGCTTCTGTGATGTGGAGATTGCCGCGACCGATACCGAGATCAATATCCGGCTTATTTGCACCGTGGAAATCCGAACCGCCTGATACAACAAGATGATATTTGGCAGCCATAGAACGAAGCTTGTCACTCTGAGAGATATTCTGGGAAGAGTGATAGGCTTCGATGCCTTTTAAACCAAGTGGGATCAGGGTCTGCACCAGTGTTTCAATCTCATTCCAGCCCATATTGTAAAGATTTGGATGTGCAAGGATCGGGATGCCGCCTGCCTGTGTGATCAGAGAAAGAGAAAGCTCCGGTGTGACCTGCGGCTTCGGCAGGTAGTACGGACATCCGACGCCGACATAGCGTTTGAAAGCGGCATTCTTATCCTTACAGTAACCCTTCTCAGTCAGAACTCTGGCGAAATGGGCCCTGGTGATCACGCTGCCCGGATTTCCGGCCTGTAATTCTTCTAAGGATATTTCAATGCCGTCCCTGCGGAACAGCTCGATCATATCCAGATTCCGCTGCGTGCGGGCAGCCTCCAGCCGGTCCAGCTCTGCCAGAAAGTCCGGATTCTGATAATCGACAAACAGTCCGACTACGTGAATCTCAATCTTATTATAATAGCAGGAAAGCTCTGTAGCGGGAATTACCTCCAGTGGAGTTCCTTCTGCGGCTTTCACGGCCTCCGGGACACCTTTGACCGTATCGTGATCGGAGAGGGCAATTGCCGACAGATCCTTTTTCAGAGCAAGTTTCACCACCTCGGTCGGAGACAGTGTGCCGTCCGATGCAGTAGAGTGAACATGTAAATCAACATATTTCATAAAGTCAGTACCTCGCATTCACATTCATAATCGTTATTATAACACAGGAAATGAGAAAAAAATGCAAAAAAGTCCTAGACTATTTTGCCGATTTATGCGAAAATATAGCCAAATGGGGTCTTGATTCCAGGGATTCCTACAATCAGGCGGATCCAGAGCTGCCTGATGTAAATTTTTACAATTGAAAGGAGTTTCAACATGATTTATTCACAGGAAGTAGAAAACATGTGCCCAGTTGCTCAGGGTGTTCATCATGGATGTGCACCGATTCCGGAAGAAGCTAAATGGGTTCAGGCAAAGGAAGTTAAGGATATCTCCGGTTTAACACATGGTGTTGGTTGGTGTGCACCACAGCAGGGTGCTTGTAAGCTGACACTGAATGTTAAGGAAGGCATTATTCAGGAAGCATTGGTTGAGACCATCGGCTGCTCAGGTATGACACATTCAGCAGCTATGTCAGCAGAGATTCTGCCGGGATTAACTGTTATGGAAGCATTGAATACTGACCTTGTATGTGATGCGATCAACACAGCTATGAGAGAGTTATTCTTACAGATTGTATACGGTCGTTCTCAGAGTGCATTCTCAGAGGAAGGTCTTCCGATCGGTGCTGGTCTGGAGGATTTAGGTAAGGGTCTTCGTTCACAGGTTGGTACTATGTACGGTACATTAAAGAAGGGTCCTCGTTACCTGGAGATGGCAGAAGGTTATGTAACCGGTATTGCTTTGGATGCAGATGATTTGATCATTGGCTATAAATTCGTAAACCTTGGTAAGATGACAGACTTTATCAAGAAGGGTGATGACCCTAATACAGCATATGAGAAGTCTTGCGGACAGTACGGCCGTGTAGATGATGCTGTTAAGATCATTGATCCTAGAACAGATAAAGAACTGGCTAAATAATAGAAGGAGGTAACGAAAATGGCTTTATTTGAATCATATGAGAGAAGAATTGATAAAATTAATGCAGTATTAAACAGCTACGGTATCTCATCTATCGAAGAGGCAGAGAAGATTACTAAGGATGCTGGTTTAGACGTATATGAGCAGGTTAAGAAGATTCAGCCAATCTGTTTCGAGAATGCTTGCTGGGCATATACAGTAGGTGCTGCTATCGCTATTAAGAAGAACTGCAGAAGAGCAGCAGATGCTGCTGCAGCAATCGGTGAAGGTTTACAGGCATTCTGTATTCCTGGTTCCGTAGCAGATACCCGTAAGGTAGGTTTAGGACATGGTAACTTAGGTAAGATGCTTCTGGAAGAAGAGACCAAGTGCTTCTGCTTCTTAGCAGGTCATGAGTCATTCGCAGCAGCAGAAGGTGCTATCGGTATCGCTGAGAAGGCTAACCGTGTTCGTAAAGAGCCTTTAAGAGTTATCTTAAACGGTCTTGGTAAGGATGCAGCTCAGATTATTTCACGTATCAACGGATTCACATTTGTTGAGACTGAATATGATCCATATACAAACGAAGTTAAGGAAGTATTCCGTAAGTCTTACTCAGAAGGACTTCGTGCAAAGGTTAACTGCTATGGTGCAAACTCTGTACCGGAAGGAGTTGCTATCATGCATAAGGAAGGTGTTGACGTATCAATTACCGGTAACTCAACCAACCCTACAAGATTCCAGCATCCGGTTGCAGGTACCTACAAGAAGGAATGTTTAGAGCAGGGTAAGAAGTACTTCTCTGTAGCATCCGGTGGTGGTACAGGTCGTACACTTCATCCGGATAACATGGCAGCAGGTCCTGCTTCTTATGGTATGACTGATACATTAGGACGTATGCATTCAGATGCACAGTTCGCCGGATCTTCATCAGTTCCAGCACACGTAGAAATGATGGGTCTGATCGGTATGGGTAACAACCCTATGGTAGGTGCTACCGTAGCTGTTGCCGTATCTGTAGAGGAAGCAGCAAAGGCTGGTAAATTCTAAATAAAAGGCTTAAAAGCTAGACTTTTCGGGCTATTCAGACTAGGTAATTCGGTCTGGATAGCCCTATTTTTATGTCCATAAGACACGTAAAAGTCGCAAGCAAGTCACAAGCAACAAGTCACACAAGTCACAAACCCTGTAGACTGTGTGAGTTGTGGGTTAGTTCCTGTGTTGTTATGTTCAGTATAAGGTGATTACTCAGTTGATGAATTCTTAATATCGCAAAATTTATTTGCAGTGTCTGAAATGAATAAATGTCTGAGTTGTTTTGGTGAGACATGTAAAAAATGTTAGAAATCAGATAAACAGCAAGGCAGATTGTATTGGATATCGCAAATTTTTTATGCGAAATATAATTACGAATAGGAGGTAACTTATATGAGTTATCGCAGAAAGAACGGCACAGGGGGTATAACCAAAATGCCAGGAAGAAGAACAAATCCTTATAGAGTTAGGATTACAAAGGGATGGTTGCTGGATATGGTAGAAGGCAAGTCAAAGCAGCAGATAGTCACCTTGGGGTACTACCATACAAGGGTAGAAGCTGAGAGAGCATTGAATGATTTCATTAATAATCCTTATGAGATTGACAAGGGCAAGATGACAGTTGAGATGTTGTATCACGAGTGGTTTGATAAATACTCTGCAAAGTTGAACGGGGTATCTTCAGTCAGGACGATTACATCAGCGTATAAGTATATTGCTAATACAGCAATTGTAAAGATGAATATAAGAGATGTAAAGTCCTACCATATTAAGGATTGTATGGATGCGGCATATGTAATTGTTGAATGTGGAAAAGAAAAGGGTAAAAAGCGTGAAGCATCTGCTGAGACAAAGGCAAGGATAAAATCAATGTTTAATCTTATGTTTGATTATGCTTTTGAACGGGAGTATGTATCCAAAAACGTTGCGAGATCCTTCAAAATCGACAAGAAAATTGTTGAACAAAGACAGTTGGATAAACGATTGAATAATCCATTTTCAGTTGAAGAAATTCAAACGCTTTGGGATAACGTAGACAAAGTACCTTTTGCCGATATGCTGTTAATTGGTATCTATATGGGATGGAGACCGCAGGAGTTAGCCATTATAAAACTTGAGGATATAGACTTTGATTTCCTTGGTGGCTTTATAGAAGGGGGTATGAAAACTAATGCAGGTAAGGGAAGAAAGGTGCCAATCCATGATAAGATTATTCCCCTTGTTAAAAAACGCTACGAGGAAGCATTAGAACTGGGTAGCGAGTATCTGTTCAATGACAAATATGGTCAGCAGGGTATTAATATGACCTATGACAAATACAGACACAGATTTGAGAAGGTTATAAAGGAATTAAAGCTAGGAGATCATCATCCTCATGAGACCAGACACTCATTTTGTACCTATGCGAAGCGTAGTGGTATTGACGATACAATGATTAATCGTATAATGGGGCATGCGGCACGTAATATAGAGGCAAGGGTGTATGATTTAAGAGATTATAAGGATTTGCGGAATGCTGTAGATGAGTTTGAAGTTATTGAGTAGTAGCAAGTTTTAAATATGGGGTATAAGCCATTAGTATGGAAATTTATTCTATGCTAGTGGCTTTTTTCTTGATATAATGAATGTTGCAACAATGGGGTATGTATAAGGAGGTTATCTATGGCTACAAAGGAAGAAGTGCAAAAGATATTAGATGGTATTTTACCACAATTGAACAAATTTGGCAGGGCTAAGAAAGCAAATGAATTATTATCGGATGTTGAACAAGATGAATTATACGATGTAGTAACTTCTAATGAAGAACAGAAAAAAGAACACAAGAAAAAGAGTAAAAAGAAACAAGATCAAAAGAAAAATGTGTGGTATCTCAATTCTATCAATAGAGTGGTAAGCATTATAAAGAAACATCCAGAATTTGCCTATTATGATAAGGGGTATAACGAGGATGAGACTCCGTTGGTTTCAGTAGAAATGCCATTTCTGATTAAACAGGTTTTATTCTATATATATTGTGAGGCTAAAAGTAACAATGAAGATCTGAGATTGAATGGTTTTCTTGGCGATTTGCAGTCGGCTGGATTATACAAAACAAAGAAGCTGTTAAATGTTGGCGGCATGACGCCAGATGGCTATCTGGATATGGTTAGGTACAATCAACCTAAAAATCCATGTTTATACAAAGGACAGAAAAAAGAAGAACTTGCATACGCAATTAAGAATATAGCATATCAGGCTGGTTCATATTCTTATTATGTAGATGTGTTTGGTGGCTCTGGTGCAGCAACCACAGCGTTGTATCCTCAGGATAGAGTGAAGCAAGTATATAATGAGCTTAACCCTGCTGTATATAATTTGTTTGATGTATTGACGTCAGATGATTATGAGGAATTAAAATACGCAATCAATATTTTAAAACAAGATTTTCAAAACTATGAGTATTCGTTTGATTCATATTATGATGTTAAACATATTTTGAAGAATTATGGTTTCAGAACAATGAACGAGAAGGAGCAGAAAGTATTAAAAAAATGGGGCTTAGATTTTGTATTTGATAAGAACTCAGTAAACGAGTGTTTAAAATCATTGCCTAATACATTATTTGATCAGTTGCCGGCAAACTGTAAAGTGGATGGATATGATATCCCGACAATGAAAAACTGGAAAACATATCAGGAGTTTATTGCACATTATAAGACCATAGAAAAAGCTGAGGCTATTTTGGATAGCCAGAAATCATATTTTAATAATAATAGAGTGTCAAGAGTAAATGGAAGTGCAATAGATGCCACAGGCACAATAATATTTAAAGATATATTTTATGGATGGCATAAGAAAAATATTATTCAAGTGAAAGCTCTCATATATTACTGCTATTTTAAAGAGATAAGATTTAACGATAAAGTCAGTAAGGTTAAGAGGGCTGCGGGAGAAATCTTTTTACACAACTTATCTACACTGGGGGATATTATAAGTTCTTCAATCTTGGGGTACGATAGGTCTGAGCTTGAAAACAAACGTAATGAATTGAATAAATTTTTAAAAGATGATTTTGACAGTTTGATTAATGCTTTTCATAACAGGGTAAAAAGATGTGCAGATAAAGGTCTATTAAGAGATGTAGATTTTAGAAAAGTGTTTGACGAGTTCAAAAAAATTAAGGGTTCAAAATTGTTTTATGTTGATTCTCCTTATGATAGCACTTCAGATTACAATGAGGAAGATGGTAATGTAGACGAATTTACTCCGAAGGATATGAAAGCCTTGATTAATATATTATCCGAGTCTAAGGATAGGTTTATTTTTTCTATGCGAGCGGTAGGCACAAGCAGAAGAAGTGAAGTAAGGAAGAAAGCTAATGCGTCTATTAAAGCTAATGTGTACGAAGTGTTTAAGGAATGCAAAATTAAGAACTTATATGTGGTTGTTATATTGAGTAAAAAGTATACGGTAGAGCATATTATACAGAACGGGGTATCTCAATGTGAAATCATGCTGACAAATTTTCAGGTTTCTGAATTTGCCGAGTATCCGTTGGAGAAGAAAAGTAAAAAATTTCAGTTTAAAATATATAAGTTTGCTGATTTTATGCGGTTGATTGATAAGTATATGCCAGTACCTAGAAAGCCTGATGAATGAGTGTGAGAAATTTATCGTCTATATAGACAATATAGATAACAAAGACAATATAGCAATATTGCCGATTTTATCAGATTAAAACAAATCAAGTAAGGTAACTTCAAGTATAGTGACGGAATCAACTACACCCAATAATGATAAGACAAAACCCTCCCTAGCTTTTCTTATCATATCGTGTGCCGATATTTGAGTTTATAGGCAAGACGCATATATGCTCAATACTCCAGCATTCCGCAACATATAATCATCCTCTTATATTGCTCCAAGATAGCCTAGTACAGGTACAAAGCCTGTCGGCTGTCTTGGAGTTTTTTTATTTGTGTGGAAGTATTGGTGTAAAAAACTAACAAACAACAACGGGGTTTCTTTTTGATGTTTTTGTGTACAAGTGACAAAGATGTTGCAGCATTGCAGAAAAAACTTGCAATTTTCTGGCACTAGAGTGATGAATGGAACACCAAAAATAAATAGTGGTCACCGACCATGAAGGAGGTTTTATTATGTCAAAGGTTGCAAAGGTTTTATTTCCAGATGGAAAGCTGTGTGTTATCAAGGAAGTTGAAGCATACTGCGAGCAGGTTGTAGAAATTGCGGATAAGACAATCCGCCTGATGGAGAAGGCAAAGGATTTCTGCGAGAACCCTACAGCGTTGGTCTTTAATGTCGAGGAGCGTGACGATGGTATTTTTATGCCAATGGAGAGACGTAAGGTTGTGGGTAATTTACCTACAGCGTTGTGTAAGGATCTCATGCGTGAGTTACTTATCAAGGGGTATTACGATTTCTCTGATACCGTTGGTATGAAGATTGTAAACAATTGTCAGGATAAGATTCCAGCATCATTTTCTTATTATTGTCCTACAGGATGGGGTATCACAGAGTGTAGCAATATTCTGGTAAATCCAATATTTTCAAATCCAGCTACACAGCCATGTGGAGAGCTTGTTAAGCCAAAGACAAATGCTGAGGAAGATATGTGGGACTATGAAGATTACGAAGAGGAAGGCGACGATGAAGAGTGGGGAGATTATGACGAGTAGTCAGGAGGTAGTGGTTTATGATTAGAAGTACATTGCCGAGTGGCGTGAAAACATTGCAGAAGTGGTATGCCAATGGTCAGCTTGTATTCGATAATGCGATTCAGCGTTCCAGTGGTCAATGGGGTATTCTTCAAAAGAGCTTGCTCATCCATAGTATCTTGGCAGGCTACCCAATACCGCCAGTGTTCCTGCTCAAATATAAGAATGATGATGCCACCATATATGATTGCATCGAGGGCAAGCAGAGATTGCTTAACACATTCAGCTTTATGTCTGGGGAGTATGCGTTACATGGCGGTACTCCAGACGTAGAGCTGGATGGCGAGGTTTATGAAATCGCAGGCAGGAGCTTTGACGAACTTTCGGATGAGCTGAAGGATATTATATCTGGCTACAGATATAGTATTTCTGTAATTGAAGATGCCACAGAAGAAGAGGTAGAAGATATTTTCTACCGCTTAAACTCTCCAACGCCACTTACCCAAATCCAAAAGTCAAGGTCTGTTATGGGTACGGAGCTTGCAAGATGGACAAGGGATATTCTGGAAAAGGATTTCTTTACTAAGGCAATCTGCCTTACTCAGGCACAGTGGCGGAGAGAGGGCGATCTTGAGGTATTACTCCAGACCATGCTGTTGCTGGATAATCGTAGTGAAAATTACGAGTATAAGGCAATATCCAATACTGAGGTGTTAAAGTATTGCAGCCATATCAGGGGTAGATTCTCTCCAGAAAAGCGTGTGGTAATTGAGGAACTGTTTGACTATCTTTCAGAGGCATTCTCCGACAAGTGTAAGTTCCTGAAGAAATCGGCAGTACCTATGGTAGCAGTTATTGGAAAGCTGGCATTGGAGAATAGCATTACTCCAGAGCAGTATCGTGGTTTCATAGACAGCTTTGCCAATACAGTAAATGAGGAGTATGAAGCCAATAAGGGTAATGGAAACGTGAAGAGGGTAAAAACTGAGGGCAGACTTCTTGCGATGGCTGATGATTTTGGTCAATACTTCAACATATCAAATCTTGTAGTCATCGGGGGTAGTGCAGAGAGCGAGGATGTCAATGAAGCAGAAGATTAAAGCATATATCATCCGTGTAGATGAAGAGGGAAGACAATACAAGGGGTACTTTACTGAGATAGATAATACCGTTGAAGCGAAACAGGAAATCGTAGGTGGTCTGATTCAGGTGGTTAGATTAACGCCTGATGTAGATATCATCATAAACGATGAAGGTAAGCTACGGGGTATGCCATTAAACAGAATTTGGCTCAGTGAAGATGGCGAGCCACTGGATTTCCTTGTTGGAAATATTATAGCGGTACGACATTGTGGTGATGTATTCACTGATATTTTGTCTGAGGATTGTGAAATAATCGAGAGATTATTGCCACCAATCAGGCTGAATATGTCTGTTATGGGTAAGGATGGAAAGTATCGCACTAATTCAATGTTTTACTTTAATCATGATGAGTTGTTGGATTACGAGGAAGATGCCGATGAAGATTGATAAGAAAGCAGTATATGAGGCTCGCTATCCAAGGGGTACTATTGTTGAGCTGACTGCCGACATAGACGATCCATACACACCAAAGAAGGCTGGCGACAGATTCAGAGTTGGCTGTATTGACGATGCTTTGCAGTTACATGGTAGCTGGCTCAATGGTGGTTCAATGGCTATTGTTATTGAACGAGACTCATTCAGGGTGGTAAGCGGTGATGAATAAATTTGTATATAATTTTATTGCTTGGCTGTTATGGGGTACTTTCAGATTTCCGGTGCAGGTGTATGCTGAAAAGCTCAGGTTATATATTAAACACCGAGAACGTTTGGCTGTTCAAAGATATGTTGCGTATTTGCTGAACGATTATATAGGTGATAAGTCTGAGGTGTACAGGTATTTTGAGGACTGGAACTGTTTAAATGCTGAAAAGGTTGCAGTCCTTAATGAAATATCAAAGAAAGAGCTGGCTGAGTGTATGTTTTATGAGCTGGAGCAGAATGGTATAAATGCTGAAA
>CAVFXS010000065.1:0-33071 GCA_963626805.1 Bacteroidales bacterium H4
TACCGAGTATGTGAAAGTGCTATATCGCACCTTTATGGGACGTGAGTATGATAAGAGTGGTTTGGACTACTGGGTAGCACGTCTGAATAAGGGTGAAAGTCGGAAGAGTGTGCTGGAAGCATTTGCAGGCTGTCCGGAGTTCCAGAAGATTGTGAAGAGCTTCGGATTGTAGAATGAATATGAAAAAGAGATTATTCAGCGTTTTTCTTGTGCTGGTCATGGCTCTGAGTTTTATGCCCACGACTGCATTTGCAGGGGAGGATATATAACCGGTAATTCCGGTAGCTACGCCGACGGCGGTGGCGTTTACGAAATATTTTAACGAGGCAAAAGTTGAGAAGACATTATGCGCTTACGAAAAAAGTGGTTGTCGGAAATACGGCAACCACTTTTTTCTGAAAAACTTGTAGATGTAACTACTCAATCGAATAGCTTTTTATTTTTCTCTTTTAACAACAAGAAGTGTTGTAACGGTACAGCTACTAACAAGAAGCAGGAGTGCCCAAAGAAGTGTGCTACAGTCGCCGGTCTTTGGGGAAATTGCGGCAGTGCTACCTAATGTCTTCAGATCTGTTGTTTTGATCTCAGATACAAAGCTAGACTCTGTTGATGCAATTCTATAATAAATAGTATAACTTGTGTTGACAGTAAGTCCATCAAATACAACTTTACCATCTCCATCATCATCTCTTACCCATGTTGTGCCGTCAATACTATATTCATATCCGCTAACAGCAGTCACAGTAATATCTGTTTCACCGGCTACAGCTTCCAGATCGCCGGCTGTTGGTCTGCTTGCTACAGTAAATGATTGGGCTAGATAACCATCTCTTGCTAATGTGACATTTTTTCCAAATAAGCTATAGCTACTTGTTGCAAGCGGAATATTACCATTCTCATCTGCTGTTACAGGATAGTTCGTGTTATCAATTATGATTATATATGCAGCATTCGGCTCAAGACCGGTCAGTACTTCGCCTGAATAATTAATCTGAGCATCAGCCTGAGCAGTGCCCACATTACTATTATCATATGTCTTACTTACGCTCTGTGCCTTATCGAATCCGCTGGTTGCACTATTGCCTTCTGCATCATAAACCCAATCGGTTCCGTCCCATGGAGAATATTCAGTAACATAGCTGGATGAACCAAGGTTGTGATAATTAAGAGCATGGTCTGCTGAAAGATCATCCCACTTTGTGCTGCTTTCAAAACCGATATATACGATATAGGAAGGTGTGTTGCTGTCGCCGTCAGGCTGAACATTTGACCAGAACTGAGTACCACTTACAACTGTCTTTCCAGCCTCCGGTGTTCCCCAGATCCAACTCCAACCGGTTCCGTCACCACCCCGTGCACCAGAAGTATAACCCGCATTTGGAAGACCGTTATCTGCGAATGTAGTTGAATCACTAGGAACTGCACCTAACCAGATGCGTCCATTGCTACGGTTAAGCATATTAATAAGCATATTATTCTCATCTTCGCTAGTCACAGTAACAGGATGACCCTTATATCCTTCATAGGCACTTGTGTCGCCCTGTAGCATGGTTTGCATAGAATTGTACCAGGTATCACTACCTGAGGAAAGTCTGTAATAATGGCCATTATAGTAAGCATCTCCATCGGCGGGTGCATACTGTGCTGCCGAGATAGTAACGGTACCTGCACCCTTGTAGATAATGCCAGATAAGTCTGCTATGATATTTTCTACTGAAGCATCACCTGTTACAGTATACTGTACACTAGTCAGTTCATTGCTAATATCGGTAGCATAGTTGCCATAAACACCGTTGGAAAAAGTGCCGCTGGTTGTTGCCGGAACAGTAAAGCTGCCGCCATTAAAATAAACACTGTATACCTTAAATGGTGTGCCATTGTTAGTTGGAATTGTGACATTGGCTGTATAACCTTCATCGATGCTCCCTTTTCCTGTTTCGGATATACTGAGACTACTTGTGTCTGCAGCAAAAACTGTCATTGTTGGGCAGAAACAAAGCATCATTGTCAATGCCAATATGCAACTCCCCAACTGTCTTGTGATTCTTGATTTCATACACATCCTCCTCATATTGTAATTATTAAAACCACTCGCTTTTTGCTTGGAGTCAATTTTAAATATAGTTTACACCATGATGGTTGCAAAGTAAACACTTTCTTTAACCATTGTATGGAATCAGATTATATATGATTGATTATAGATCAGGGACTTTAACCTTACGGTTAAAGGTATCTAAGAATTGGGCAAGGAATATGCCTGCAGTCATAAAAAAGAGATTGATCAAGCTTTCCTTAACGGATCCGGTAAAGCCTTTAAATGGCACTATCATGATTGTAGCGGCAATTACTATACCAATGATGGCATGAAAAGCGACGGAGTAATGTTTTTCAAATAGTTGATTCACGTATTTAGGCAAAAGCAACATGGTAACACCCGCCCCCAGCAGACCGGGAATAACAATGGAAGGTGACAGGTGCCCCAGACCGTCTACAAATGGAGTATACAGACCAAGGGGCATCAGCAGGGTAGAGAAGCTCATGCCAGGCACGATAATACTTAATGCCAGACAGACACCACAGAATATAAACCAGCCCCAAGATGGAGAAATAGTGAAAGATGTAAACTGCAGACTGATCAGTAGTGCAAATACAAGTAGCATAGACACAGCAAGAGCTATGTAGGAATTTTTGCTGCGCTCCTTATAACCGGCCTCTCGAAATAAGGATGGGAGCATGCCGCCAATCAGACCCACAAAGAGACAGATGGAAGGATTGGGATATTTTTCCAGAACATAGGAAAGTAGATTGGCAATTCCTAAGAATCCGATAATGCCGCCTAAAATAACTGGAAATAACATAGGCACATGAGTCTTGAAATTGTGCATAGGATTTGCCAATAATTCCATGATGGGTTTGTATATTCCGAAAATAACACTTAATACTCCCCCAGAGATGCCTGGGAGTACGGCTCCCAGACCGATCAGGGCTCCCTGACACATATGAAGGAAGAAGGACTTTGTTTTCATAATGATACCTCCGGTTATATTATATGCAAGGTAGAATTGTTAAATGTCAGCAGATTTTTTAACAACGGATGGCTGACAAATGTTTAGATCTGCTGGATCAGATTTGCCATCTCAATTGCGGATAAAGCACAATCGTAGCCCTTGTTTCCAGCCTTTGTACCGGCACGCTCGATTGCCTGCTCGATATTTTCAGTGGTTACAACGCCGAATAGAACCGGAATCTCTGCCTGAAGACCGACCTGGGCAACCCCCTTGGATACTTCATTGCAGACATAATCGTAATGGCTGGTAGCACCACGGATGACTGCACCCAGACAGATAATAGCATCGTACTTTCCGGACTTTGCCATCTTTTCTGCAATCAATGGAATCTCAAATGCACCCGGTACCCATGCGGTTGTGATGTTCTCATCGGCTACACCATGACGGGTCAGTCCATCTACGGCGCCGCCTAACAGCTTGTTGGTAATGAACTCATTAAAACGGGCAACAACGATACCAACCTTCATTCCTTCTTTTGCGACTAACATTCCTTCTAAAGTATTCATAATCATCCTCCTGTGAATATATAATTATTTATTATTTACATTAAAAATATCAGCTAAGGTTATTACTCAATGTGATGTGTAAAAATATGACCCATTTTCTGTTCCTTGGTCTGCATATAGAACTTATCAAACTTCTGCACCGGCACTTCAATCGGTACCCGCTCTTTGATGGTCAGGCCATAGCCATCCAGACCATAGATCTTGCTTGGATTGTTGGTCAGGAGCCGCAGTTCCTTAATTCCCAGATCCCGAAGAATCTGTGCACCGACCCAGTATTCCCGGAGATCCGGAGCAAATCCGAGATCCAGATTGGCTTCCACGGTATCCCGACCCTGTTCCTGAAGCTCATAGGCTTTTAACTTATTGATCAGACCGATTCCCCGTCCTTCCTGACGCATATAAAGCAATACACCTCTGCCTTCTTTTTCAATCTGTTTCATGGCATTTGCCAGCTGTTCTCCGCAGTCGCAGCGAAGAGAACCGAATACATCTCCGGTCAGACATTCCGAATGAACACGGCACAGCACATTCATACCGTCTCCAATCTCGCCCTTGACCAGCGCAATATGGTGTTCGCCGGTAATATCGCTGACATATCCGTAAGCCTTAAAGGTGCCGTATTTGGTCGGAAGATTGACGGTTGCTTCCCGGCTGACATGATTCTCGTGTAACCGGCAATAGTCCTGCAGATCCTTGATCGTAATAAACGGAATATTGTATTTCTGTGCAATTACTTTTAACTCCGGCATACGCATCATATGACCGTCATCTGCCATGATTTCACAGCAAAGACCGCACTGCTTTAAGCCGGCAAGGCGCATCAGATCAACGGTTGCCTCGGTATGCCCATTCCGTACCAGAACACCGCCTTTTCTGGCGACCAGTGGAAACATATGTCCCGGACGACGGAAATCATCCGGCTTTGCATCATCCTCTACAGCTTTCATAGCAGTGATGGAACGCTCATATGCGGAGATACCGGTAGTGGTATCCACATGATCGATGCTGACGGTGAAGGCCGTGCAATGGTTATCGGTGTTTTCGGATACCATCTGTGGTACATTTAATTTGTCGGCAAGCTCCTTGCACATCGGCATGCAGATCAGTCCCTTGCCATGGACGGCCATAAAGTTAATATTTTCGCCGGTGGCATGTTCTGCGGCACAGATGAAATCACCCTCGTTTTCACGATCCGGATCATCGGTACAGAGAATAATCCTTCCGGCACGCAATGCTTCTAATGCTTGTTCTATGGTTGAAAATTGGAAATCCATAGTTTATATTCCTCCTATCATAAATGATGTATCTTAAATTTAAAATCCATGCTCACGTAGAAAATCTAAAGTAAGTCCTGAGGAAGTTTCATTCACAGCTTCGTCGGAATGAGTGTATGGCTGGAGCAGGCGCTTCACGTATTTGCCGATAATGTCATTCTCCAGAGTGACGATATCCCCCGGACGTCTGGAAAGCAGTGTCGTTTCTTCACCGGTGTGAGGAATGACAGATACCTTGAAGACCGAAGAATCAACATAGGCAACGGTCAGGCTGATACCGTCAATGGCGATCGAGCCCTTCATTACGATCAGATCCAGAATGGATGCAGGAGCTGCAATCGTAACCCATACGGCATTTCCTTCTTTCTGGAGAGACTGGATCGTACCGGTGCCGTCAATATGACCGCTGACGATATGACCACCGAATCGACCGCCGGAAGCCATAGCTCGTTCCAGATTCACGGCACCACCGATCGGAAGCTGTCCCAGATTGGTGCGACGAAGTGTTTCAGCCATAACATCAGCTGTAAATCCATCATGCTGGAGTCTTGTCACAGTCAGACAGACACCGTTGACGGCAATGCTGTCACCGATTTTAGTTCCTTCCAGAACCTTATGTGCGTTTATCTCAATGGAACCGGATACCTGCTGTCCGATAATCTTCTTAACGGTTCCGGTTTCTTCTATAATACCAGTAAACATCTGTAATCTATCCTTTCTCCAAGACATCATATTCAATCAGAATATCCGGATTGAATAGTCGTACCGTAGGATTTGTAAGTTTCAGGCTATCTTCAATGGAAGCGATGCCCTGTCCCTTCACCGGCGTGTAAGGATGGGAGCCGCCGAAGATCTGGGCACCGATATAGGCGTAAACATGATTGACCCGGCCAGCCTCGATAAATGCGGCATTCATGGTTCCGCCGCCCTCTACCAGGATTCCGTCAATGTCCATCTGTCCAAGCTGTGTGAGCAGGGTCGTGACATCGATATGACCGTCTTTTTCTTTTACCGGCAGAAGGGTTACACCCTTTTGCTTCAGGATCTGCATCTTATCCGATAGATCAACAGGAGCATCCTGCATATGGGTTATGGAATCCAGATATGCCACGATCACCGCCCCCTGATCTGTAGAGTTACACAGGTTACAGTTCACAGGGATTCGCAGGTGGCTGTCGCAGACAATGCGGACAGGTGTCCGGCCATTCGGAATCCGGCAGGTCAGGAGCGGATTGTCAAGCAGGACAGTGCCGATACCGACCAGAATACCCTTATAATAATTCCGCAGCTGATGCGTATGTTCTCTTGCTGACTCGCCGGTGATCCAGCGGGATTCACCGGAATCGATTGCAATTCTGCCGTCTGCCGTCATTGCATATTTCAATGCGACATACGGCTGTTTTTCTTTTATATAATGAAAGAATACAGGATTTATAGCATCGCATTCTTCGCGCAGGAAGTCCTCTACGACTTCAATACCTGCTTCCCGAAGCAGCTTTACACCTTTACCGGCAACCTTGGGATTCGGATCACGCGAGCCGATGACAACCTTAGCCAGATGATTCTGAATGATCGCATCGGTACAGGGTGGTGTCTTGCCATAATGGCAGCATGGTTCCAAAGTGACGTAAATGGTTGCACCTGCCGGAGATTCTGTACAGTTTGCCAGGGCATTCCGCTCGGCATGCAGTCCGCCGATATGCATATGATAGCCTTCACCGATAATGCGTCCGTCCTTTACAACTACGGCACCGACCATCGGATTGGGGTTCGTTTTTCCAACGGCTTTTTGTGCCAGAGTAATGGCACGACGCATGATTTCTTCTTCTGTCATCAGTGGTCTCCTTTCTGTAACAAATAAGCCTCGGTAACTTCCATAATCTGTTTCAGGTTGGTTAAATCCTGCTGGACATCACCGGTTTCCAGAGAGTGATTGGCATCCGGGATAATGGTGAGCGGGATGTTCAGACGGGAACAGTTCAGCTCAACGATTGCGGTATCGACCCATGGATCATGGGTACCTGTAAAGGCGATGCCGTCCCCCTGCATGAACTGGAAGGAAGCCTCCACCGGAGTATAAAAGATCTGAAACGGATGCAGTCCTTTCTCCGTTGCAAACGCAGAAGCAACAGCGGTACCGACACTCTTTGATACGAAAAGGAGCTGTTCGCAGGAAGAGAAATCAACATCCTTTAAGCATTCCTGTGTCTGGGAGAGTGCACTTTGAAAAGCAGCAGCCATTTTTTCGGGATTCCCCTTTACATCAGATGGAAAACCACCGTAAGAAACATCTATGGTATCATAACCGGCCAGTCTGGCCAGTTTACGACTGTAATACAGGAGTGGTTTATCTGTATGATAGCCGATTCCGGGGAAAAATATAGCTAATTTCATATTCACATTCCTCCTTCAAGCATAAATAAAAGCCCCGCAGTCTGCGGAGCTGATTCAAATCCTGTTACAAACCATATCGAAGCCGTATAAATAAAAAACGGAATCAAATCTGATTCCGGGGTCATTCATGATATGCATGCGAGAATCTTCTTTCCTCCAGACTATACTGTCGGTTCCGGAATCACACCGAATCATGCCACACGGCTCGCGGACTGTACCGCCGGTAGGGAATTACACCCTGCCCCGAAGAACTATTTATGCTAGGACTTATTGTACTCGCATGCATATGGAAATGCAAGGAGAAATTTTGTGAATTTGCGGTTTGTACAGATGGTTCCGCTCGCCGACGCTCCGGCTGTGAGCGGATGCAGGATTTAGCATTAAATATGAGATGTCGCCTTCTGTCCTATATTTCATGTGCGGCAAGCTCTCGCACCTGCCAGCACGTAGCGGTACATAGGACTGCAAAATACGCAGTCCAAGAACCGACGTGCTTCTAGGGCCGCACATAAAACAAGGACAGAGGCTCCATTTTCACTGTACTGAAATCCTGCCCGCAAGGAACCGGAGTCTGGTGCATGTACATCCCCCACCTCATCAAATCTGGATTGGGAAGATGGAGAACTGTAGTAGCCAGAGCTTCTGTCATATACTCCTGTGGGGCTCTAGAAGCACGTTGGCACTTAGGCTGTGTTCTTTACGGCCTTACGTGCCACTACGTGCTGGCAGATGCGAGAGCTTGCCCCACAGGAGTATATGACAAGAAGCGGCGACGAGCAGAGTTGTCTCCACAAACCGCGATTTATGAAGGAAAAGAGATGCAAAAAAACTCTGGGTTCATGCGGGCGACATCTCACATTTATTGTTAAATCCGCATTAACGTATAACCGGAGCAGATGGCACTGCCGCTGCCACACAATAAAAATTAATTTTTTAGAAGAACGTGGTTGACAAATATTTTAATATCTTTTATTATGGGAATATAAGCAAGTGATTAACTACATACTCCTATTTGCGGGGTGTAACATTGAGTTGGCATAACCCGGACATGTGAAGAATTATAAAGATTTCTTTTCGTGTCCGGGTTTTTTAAACTCTATGAATAAAAATCACGGCATCGTCAAAAAACAATATTAAGAAAAAGAAGGGAGAAATGAACTATGGTATCATTCAAGTACACAATCACAGACGAGGTAGGAATTCACGCAAGACCGGCAGGAATCTTAGTAAAAGAGGCTAAGAAATATCCTGCAACCATTACATTAAAGACAGCAAGGGGCAGCGCAGATGCAAGAAAGCTAATGGCAATCATGGCACTTGGCGTAAAGCAGAATGATGAAGTGACAATTGAAGTAGAAGGCGAGAACGAGGAACAGACAGCAAAAGAGATTCAGGCATTTTTTGAAGCAAATTTATAAGCCTGAGAAAGAAGGAGCTTATGGAAAAGTATACGGGAAAAAAGGTTTTTAACGGGGTTGCGATCGGACCGATTTTCTTCTACTCTAAGGATTTGGGTCAGATTGTGCGAAGACATGTGGAGGATGTTCAGACAGAGCTGGCACGCTATGAGGCGGCAAAGGAGACTGCGATCGAACAGCTTCAGGAATTATATGAGAAGGCAGTTCAGGAAGTCGGTGAGGTGAATGCACAGGTATTTGAGGTTCACAGTATGCTGCTGGAGGATGATGATTATAATGATTCGATTACCAATATGATCACATCACAGGAGGTAAATGCAGAGTATGCAGTTGCCATGACCGGAGATCATTTTGCTGAAATGTTTGCGAATATGGATGATGAATATTTTCAGGCACGTTCGGCAGATATTAAGGATATTTCCGACCGGGTGGTATCCGTGCTGACCGGAAAGGGCAGTACCGGAGAGCTGGGGGCCGAGCCGGTGATCGTGGTTGCCGATGATCTGGCACCAAGTGAAACGGTAAAAATGGATAAGAGCAAGCTTCTGGCATTTGTAACAGAGCATGGTTCTACGAATTCTCATACCGCGATTCTTGCAAGAACCATGGGAATTCCGGCACTGATCGGAATTCAGATTCAGAAGGATTGGGACGGAAAGCTTGCAATTGTAGACGGTAAAGAAGGAATCCTGTATGTGGATCCGGATGAGACAACGATTCTTGAATACCGGAAACGCAAGGAAGAAGAGGAAGAACGGAACCGGCTTTATCAGACCATGAAGGGAAAAGAGACTGTGACACAGTCCGGCCAGAAGGTTCATTTATATGCCAATATCGGGAATGTATCGGATCTGGCAACCGTGCTGATGAATGATGCGGAAGGAATCGGTCTGTTCCGAAGTGAGTTTATTTATCTGGAGTCCAAGGACTATCCGACAGAGGAAGAGCAGTTCCAGATTTATAAGCGTGTGGCAGAAACCATGGCTGGCAAGAAGGTCATTATCCGTACACTGGATATCGGTGCCGATAAGCAGGTAGATTACTTTGGTCTGGATAAGGAGGACAACCCGGCACTTGGCTTCCGGGCAATCAGAATCTGTCTGTCCAGACCGGAAATATTTAAGACACAGCTTCGCGCATTGTTCCGTGCCAGCGCATTCGGAAATATTGCCATTATGTATCCGATGATTACTTCGGTAGAAGAAGTAGAGCAGATCAAAGAGATTTCTGCGCAGGTGAAGGAAGAGCTGCGGGCAGCAGGCATTCCGATCGGAGAAGTAGAGGAAGGAATCATGATCGAGACGCCGGCAGCGGCGATCATCAGCGATCAGCTTGCAAAGCATGTAGATTTCTTCAGTATCGGAACGAATGACCTGACACAGTATACACTGGCTATTGATCGCCAGAATCCGAAGCTGGATGCATTCTATAATCCGCATCATGAGGCAATTCTCCGACTGATTCGTATGGTTGCAAAGAATGCACATGAGGCAGGCATCTGGGCCGGTATCTGCGGAGAGCTGGGTGCTGATATGGAATTGACAGGGACATTCCTTGAAATGGGTATCGATGAATTATCAGTATCTCCTGGATGTGTACTTCCGATCCGCCAGATTATCCGGGACACAAAATAAAATAATAGAGGATAAATGATATGAGTAAATTGGTATTTTTTGACATTGATGGAACTTTACTGGACTCTGAAATGCAGGTACCGGAAAGCACAATGCAGGCTCTGCATCGATTAAAGGAGAATGGACATAAAATCGCGATTTGCAGTGGCAGACCGTACTCGATCATTTATCCTTTTTTATTGGAGCTGGGGTTTGATGGCGTTGTGGCATCTGCCGGTGCTTATATCCGGAAAGGAAATGATGTGATCTATCATAGTACACTGGAGCAGTCAAAGCTGCAGGAGCTGGTTGATCTGTTTGAACGGCATGGGGCGGCTTATTTTCTGCAGGGATATCCGGGACGCTTCCTGACCGCTGCAAGTAATGCGGTTATGGAACAGGCATTGTCAGGTGGAAAGACGGCTGACAGTATCCGGAAGGATATGGTAGTGTGTGAGAATCCGGCTGTGATAAAGGATCTGGAATGTGGTGTATATTTCCATGCGGATGCGACTGTGGATGCGTTACAGAAGGAGCTGGATGCGAGGACCGATGGATATTTTAAGCTGACCGGCTGCAGCTTTGGCGACGATATTATTTATTCCGGTGAGATGACGAAGCGGGGAGTGAATAAGGCTACCGGAATGCAGCGACTGCTCGATTCCATGGGACTGAGCCGGGAGGACTCGGTAGCATTCGGTGATGGTTCCAATGATTATGAGATGATCGAATATGCAGAGATTGGAGTTGCAATGGGCAACGGTCTGCCCGGCTTGAAAGCACAGGCAGACTATGTTACCACGGACATTCATGCAGATGGTATCTGGAATGGACTAAAACATCTGGATTTGATCTAGTATTATTTCTTATTTCCCATATTTTTCCATATAATGAGTGAAAGGATGGCGGTCAGAAGCTCTGTGACAGGGAAGGACCACCAGACGCCGGCTACTCCTGCAAGCCGGCTTAAAAGAAGGGCTGCAGGCAGCATAATAATGAGATAGCGGGACAGGGAGATCAACAGAGATGGAAGGCCCTTTCCCAGTCCTTCCAGAGCACCGGAGCAGGTGACAGAGATGCCTGATATAATGAAGCCGAAGCTGATGATCTGGAGGGCTTTTGCTCCGGTGGAAACAACGTCCGGATTCTGGGCGAACAGGCCGAAGATCTGCTGAGGCAGGATCAGGGACAGAGCAGTTCCGACCGCCATAATACCCATGATCAGGATCAGAGAGATCCGGAAAATCTGTTGCACCCGCTTGGCTTCACCGGCACCGGAATTATAGCCGACCAGTGGACGGATGCCCTGTACCATGCCGTTTGCGGTCAGGTAGATAAAGGTCTGCAATTTATAATAAATACCGAGAATCAGTACATATTGTCCGGAAAATGCGGTCAGGATCTGATTTAATACGGAAACCTGAACGGAAGGCAGAGCGGTATTCAGGGTAGCCGGGATTCCGACCTGATATAAACGGCCGATCAGTGACGGTCTCCATTTCAGATATTTAGGGTGCGCATGAACCGGGATCGGACGCAATGCCAGGATAATAAGATAGAGCGCAAGGGTCAGACACTGACCAATGCCTGTGGCATAAGCGGCACCTCGGATACCCATGGCCGGAAAAGGACCGATTCCGAAGATCATAAGTGGATCCAGGATAATATTGGTCATACAGCCGCAGATCATACTGAACATGGAAACCTTCATTTTCCCTACTGCCTGAAACAGCTTCTCGTAGCAGATTCCGACATTTACGAATACTGAAAAAAGAAAGACGCGTCTGGAATAGGTCAGTGCCAGATCCAGAATATCGGTATCTGAGGTAAACATGCACAGGAATGCGGGCATGATCAGGATACAGATGATGGTTAACAATATGCCGTGAATGAGGCTGAGCAGAACGCCGAAGCTAGCGGCGGTATCTGCGTCCTCCTGCTTCTCGGCACCCAGAAAATAGGCAATGCTGGCATTGACACCGACACCGAAGCCGATGGCAATGGCATTGATCATATTCTGAATCGGAAAGACAAGGGATAGTGCGGTCATGGCTTCATCACTGATCTTGGCAACGAAATAACTGTCAACAATATTATAAAGCGAATTCACTGCCATGGAGATCACCATAGGAAGCGCCATGGATAGGATCAGTGGCAGGATCTTGCGTTCTTTCATAAATGTCTGGTTCATAAAAACTCCTTTCTGCCGGGCATAAAAAAACACATAACAGATTCACTGTTATGTGGCGAAAAGATGGCACAATGCCCGGAAAAATCCACAAATGGTTTTAACAATAGTCAGACTAGCAGAGAACGTGTTATTTGTCAACACAATTCATAGTAAGAACCAATGCGGATCGCACGGGCATCGGAGCCGTGACCGATCTCTGCGGTTTTGGCAATCGGCACCTGTGGGCCGGCGAAGTTACGGACCAGAGTCGGCATGTCCGGAACATAGCCATGACGTTCCATGGTTGTGAAAGTGCCGAGCAGGATTCCGTTCACGGACTGAAAAGCACCCAGTTGCTCCAACTGGCTTAAATAAGTGATCATCTGCGGGATTCTGCCACCCAGAGCCTCCAGCAGAAGAATCTTACCGCTTAGATCCGGGAAATAAGGAGTTCCTGCAAGTTTCAGAAAACAACGGATATTTCCGCCGACAACAGTACCGGACATAGAAGTACCCTGCAGAAAATCATAGGAAAAATGAAACAGCTCCTCTTCATTCTGGAAATGCGCCTGTTGTAAAGCAGCGTCATCACCGGTCAGATTCCGGATCTGGTAAAGAACGGAAGGCTTCCCTGTCCGGGTATAGATTGCATTGATAATGGTTGTCAGGTCACTATAGCCCCAGAAGGTGGCAGAACTCTCCCGGATCTCGTCATAATTCAGGTGAATGAGAACCTCATTCGCTATATCTCCGCCGGAAATATCATAGATATTCCGGATTTCCGGATCATTGAAAAGCTGCATGAGGGCATCTGCACGGTCTGTTCCGCTGCCGGACAGACCACATTCATCCGAGAAAAGATACGGACTGCAGACAGACTCCTGTTCCAGATCGCGGAGAGTCTGCTGTAGAACAGCAAGCTCCGGGCGGAAGCTTGCCGGGTGTGGGTTGGAGCAGGCGGTAATGCCGACCTTAATGGGAGAAACAGTCTGTGAAATCAAAATCCGGCACCTCATTTCTATCATAGTAAACATAATAATTGAAGAAACAGATCTCTGTCTGTAAACAAGCGTAGCATAGATGATTCGTAAATTCAATCCAAACAAAAATGAAGAAAAACTGACAGATCGGAGAATGAATTGACATAAGGATGGAATATGCTATATTGGAATTACAGGTAATTATTCGAAATGGTTACGGACATAAAGGTTCAAGGAGAGGAAGCATATGAGAAGATTAGGTATATGGAAATCAGTAATGATGACGGGAATGCTGGTAACGGGCATGGGACTGACGTGTTCCTGTGGACTGCAGTCCGTACAGCCGGAGATGGAAATGGTAGGATATGAGGAGAAGACCACTGGGTCAGACAGTCAGGAGCAGGCATCCGACAGTACGGCAAGTGAAGAAAATAAGCAGGATAAGACGGAAGGAAATGCAGACAAGGCAACAGAGGAAACGGTCGCTATCACAGAGGAGGAATTAAGACATTTAATTGATGAGAATATAAAGTGCCATTTGTGGATTGTATGTGGTGGTATGCCGATAGATCCGACGGCGGATGAATCACAGAATGAGAGACTGGTCGATCGTAGCCTGTTTGCAGATTATGCTTCTTTTGAAACCTATATTCGTTCTGTATATTGTAAAGAAGAGGCAGATCATCTGTTGTATAATTTCCCAATGGAAGGTGTGCAGAAATTTTTTAACAAGGATGGCATGCTTTATTTTGATTTGAATTATGACGGCGGTAAGGGATATTATGTTAATTGGGAGAATTATACCGTAACGATTGATTCTGTGGATGGAGATAGCTGTACATTTACGGTAACGGCAAGTGTGGAATGGCCGTCAGATGAACCACAGGTAGAGCCGTATACGGTGACAACAACAGCGGTATTAGAGAATGGAAGCTGGGTGCTGTCAGAGCTGTTTGAGTAAGAAATTAGATGCGGAAATCAGACCTGTACTTTACAAGAAAGCGAAAAAAAGGTAAGATAGGACTAATCAATCATATTAGGGAGGGTTATTTCATGGAAGAAAATGCAATGAAAGTATATTCACAATATAGCAACCTGTTATCAGTAAAAATTATGCCGGGACACTTTGCAACGAATCATTCCCATATTAACTACTATATGGATATGACAACGTTGAAGACCAGACAGAAGGAAGCACAGGCAGCAGCGAAAGCAATTGTACATGAATATGTTACAAGTACAGTCGTAGATACAATTGTATGTATGGATGGTACTGAAGTTGTCGGAGCGTATCTGGCAGAGGAGCTGACCGCAGCCGGATTCATGTCTATGAATGCACATCAGACGATTTATGTAGTATCACCGGAGCTGAACTCCATGGGTCAGCTGGTATTCCGTGATAATCTGCAGCCAATGATCCGTGGTAAGCATGTACTGCTTCTGCTGGCAACTGCAACCACCGGACGTACCATTGAGCGGGCACTGGAATGTATTGAATATTATGGCGGAAGCGTAGCGGGCGTATCTGCATTGTTCTCCGCAACCGAAGAAATCGGCGGAAAGGAAATCCACTCCATCTTCAAGATGTCCGACTTCCCGGAATATAAAACCTATCAGCATAGCGAATGCCCATACTGCAAAGCAGGACAGAAAATAGATGCCATCGTCAACAGCTATGGATACATGAAACTCTGAGCCTTGCAAGGATAAAAAAGAACAGGGGCGGAAATGAACATATATGCTCATTTCCGCCCCTGTTCTTTTTTAGACTTATAGGGCGAAGCCCTACACCGAGCCGCGAGGCGAGGTGAGCAAGGCTCATTACAAGGGGCGAAGCCCTCCGAGCCGCGAGGCGAGGTGAGCAAGGCTCATTACAAGGCGAAGCCCTCCGAGCCGTGAGGCGAGGTGAGCAAGGCTCATTACAAGCCTTTATAACCCATATTCCTTCGCCAGTGCCTCAAATACCGGAATCGACCGCTCCACCTTCTCCGTCGGAATGCAGTAGCAGATTCTGAAGTGTCCCGGACAACCGAAGGAATCACTTGGTACCAGAAGCAGGTCATGCTGCTTTGCACGTTCGCAGAATGCACCGGCATCTGCTTCCAGAGCCTTTGGGAACAGATAGAAGGTTCCACCCGGCTCTACAATATCGAATCCGATTCGGGTTAATTCCTTATATAAAATATTCTTATTTGTCTCATAAACAGACAGATCCGAGGTCATATCAAGCACCCGTGCAACCGCCAGCTGAATCAGAGAAGGCGGACAGTTGTGACCGATACCTCTTGAAATCTGACCACACATATCTACGATCAGTGCAGCATCCTCACAGGCCGGATTGACAGCGACATAACCGATCCGTTCGCCCGGCAGAGACAGGGACTTACTGAATGAATAACAGATAATGGTATTGTCGTAATGCTTTGCAATAAACGGAGCATCTGCGCCGGCAAATACGATTTCACGATAAGGCTCATCGGAAATAATATAAATAACATGTCCGTATTCTTTTGATTTCGCCTCCAGAATAGAAGCCAGCCGTTTGATCGTAGCAGTAGAGTAAACGATGCCGGACGGATTATTCGGGGTGTTGATAAGGACTGCCATGGTCTTAGGGGTGATCATTTCCTCGAACGCGTCGAAATTGATCTGGAAGCTGGTGATATCAGCAGGCACGACCTTTAAAACGGCACCGGTTGCATTTACGTAATGATAATATTCCGGGAAGAACGGAGCAAATGTAATCACCTCATCACCCGGCACGGTAACGGCGCGGACTGCATGTGCAATGGCACCGGCAGCACCCACTGCCATAAAGATGTCTTCCATCTTGAAATTCATATCAAACCGGCGATTCAGGGAATCAGCGATCGCCTGACGAACAGAAGGGATACCAAGGCTTGGACTGTATCCATGCAGGGCAATCGGATCGGTATTCCGGATCAGGTCTGATAATGCATCTGTAAATTCCTGCGGAGCAGGTACACTTGGATTGCCAAGGCTGTAATCAAATACATTTTCATAGCCGATTTCTTTTGCACGCTTGGAACCGTAGTCAAACAGCTCACGAATCGCAGATTTCTGCGAAGTCATATCAATATAATGTTGAGATAACATAAGAACACTCCTTTTCTAACGCAATTTCTTTCCACATTATAGCATAATTATTATGGATGTGATATAACTATTTCAGAATCAGAAGAATCGATCGGAGAGAACAATTATGCAGGAATTGAAATCAAGACAGATCATACTGGCATCCCAGTCGCCACGAAGAAGGGAGCTGTTAGTACAGATGGGCTTGCAGTTTGAAATCCAGCCGACATGCGGAGAGGAGATTATTACGTCTACGATTCCGTGGCAGGTAGTAGAAGAGTTATCTATGCGGAAAGCAGAAGAGATCTACCGGAAGAATCAGGAAGAACGACCGGTGGAATCTATTCTGGTGATTGGTGCGGATACGATCGTGGTATTAAACGGAAGGATTCTCGGAAAGCCGCAGAGTCAGGCGGAAGCCCGTGAAATGCTCCGGAGACTGCAGGGGCAAAAGCATCAGGTGTATACAGGCGTGACACTGATCTGGAATGAGCAGGAGGCTGGTACAGGCTGTGTGAAGAAGCAGCATACCTTTCATGAAGAAACAGAAGTGGAATTCTATCCGATGACGGAGCAGGAGATACAGGAATATGTCGCTACCGGAGACTGTATGGATAAGGCAGGAGCGTATGGAATCCAGACACAGTCCGGTGTGTATATTCGGGGCATTTGCGGAGATTATAATAATGTGGTTGGACTGCCGATCGCCAGACTTTACCATGAATTGAGAAAAATATTCGAACACCGGTAATTAGAAAGAATCCGGTTGACGGAGTGTATGAATTGTAGTACATTATCAATGTAACAACTGAAAAGACTTCTCTTATTCAGAACAGTGGAGGCAGAAGGGCCTTTGAAGCTGTGGCAACCCCGTGAGACGGAAGGTGCCAACCTGAGCGAGTCAGTGAGAAGCCGGAGGAACCGGTTTTAGAACGATGAATCGAGCAATAAGAGGATTTGAATAGACTCAAGTCCGATTCACGGGCTTGTTTTTTTGTTAAGGCGATAGAAATGCGGCATACCATAGCAGCATTTGATGACCGCTAATCAGCAGATAAGCTCGCAGAGCATGTGAAATGATTTCGTAAAGACCGAAACAGAAGGAGGAAACAGTGGAAAAACATTTATTTACGTCAGAATCAGTAACCGAAGGACATCCGGATAAAATCTGTGATCAGATCTCAGATGCCATTCTGGATGAATTATTAAAGCAGGATCCGATGAGCCGGGTAGCCTGCGAGACAGCAACGACAACCGGTCTGGTACTGGTTATGGGTGAGATTACGACCAAGGGCTATGTTGATATTCAGAAGACGGTACGGGATACCATCCGGGAGATCGGATATGACCGTGCCAAGTTTGGATTTGACTGCGATACCTGTGGTGTCATCGTTGCATTGGATGAGCAGTCCGGAGATATTGCAATGGGCGTTGATAAGGCACTGGAAGCCAGAGAGTCTGAGATGACAGATGAACAGCTGGAGGCAATCGGAGCCGGAGATCAGGGTATGATGTTCGGATATGCAGTTAACGAGACAGAGGAATTAATGCCGTATCCGATCTCGTTGGCACATAAGCTGGCAAAGCGTCTGACGGATGTCCGTAAGGATGGAACACTTCCATATCTGCGACCGGATGGAAAGACACAGGTTACAGTAGAATATGATGAGAACGGTAAGCCATTCCGTCTGGATGCAGTCGTATTATCTACCCAGCATGACGAGAAGGTAACACAGGAACAGATCCATGAGGATATCAAGACCTATGTATTTGATCCGATCCTTCCAAAGGAAATGGTAGATGACGAGACCAAGTTCTTTATTAATCCAACCGGAAGATTTGTAATCGGCGGACCACATGGTGACAGCGGACTGACCGGCCGGAAGATTATTGTAGATACCTATGGCGGCTATGGCAGACATGGCGGTGGTGCTTTCTCCGGTAAGGATTGCACAAAGGTAGACCGTTCCGCAGCCTATGCAGCCCGTTATGTAGCGAAGAATATCGTAGCAGCCGGTCTGGCAGACAAATGTGAGATTCAGTTATCCTATGCGATCGGTGTGGCAAGCCCGACTTCCGTTATGGTAGATACCTTTGGTACCGGTAAGCTTTCCGATGAACAGCTGGTAGAGATCATTCGTGAGAACTTCGACCTTCGTCCGGCAGGAATCATTAAGATGTTAGATCTGCGTCGGCCGATCTACAAGCAGACAGCCGCTTACGGACATTTCGGAAGAACCGATATTGATCTGCCATGGGAGAAGACAGATAAGGTAGAATTGTTGAAGAAATATTTATAGAATCCGATGGGCCTGGAAAATAAGGAAACCGGGATCGGAAGGAAATAGAAATATAGAAGAACGAGATCAGATAGAAGGAATGAATATGGAGTCAATAACCTTACAGGCATATGCCAAAATAAATCTGGGATTGGATGTAATCCGGAAACGAAGAGATGGATATCATGAAGTTAAGATGATCATGCAGAATATTTCATTATCCGATACGCTGGAGCTCAGAAAGACCGCACATCCGGAGATCGAGCTGTGCTCGGCAACCGGTGAGGATGTACCGGAGGTGCCGATGAATCAGGATAATCTGATCTACAAGGCAATTCAGATGCTGAAGGATGAATTTCAGATTAAGGAAGGTATTCATGCAATCCTGACCAAGCGGATTCCGGTTGCAGCCGGAATGGCAGGCGGAAGCACGGATGCCGCTGCCGCTCTGAAGGGTATGAATCAGTTGTTTGAGCTGGGCCTTTCCGAGCAGGAGTTATGCGAGCGGGGTGTTAAGCTGGGTGCGGATATTCCATATTGTATTATGGGTGGAACCGCCCTGTCAGAAGGAATTGGTGAAAAGCTGACCGCATTACCGGAGATTCCGGATTGCTGGATTCTGATTGCAAAACCTCCGATTGCAGTTTCTACCGGATTTGTATATGGCAATCTGAAGGTTAAGGAGCTGGCTGAGCATCCGGATATTAACGGTATGGTGGAAGCAATTAAAAATCAGAATCTGAGCGGTATTGTGGATCGGATGGGAAATGTACTGGAAACGGTTACGATTCCGGCATATCCTGTGATTGAGACAATTAAAAATCAGATGCTGGAGCATGGTGCGGAGAATGCACTGATGAGCGGAAGCGGACCTACCGTATTTGGTATCTTTAAGGACGAGCAGGCTGCCCGCGAAGCGGGAACTGCCATTGGTGAGGCGGAGCTGTCGAAGCAGATTTATCTGACACGTCCACAGTATTAAGAGCAGGGAAAATCAGCAGGTAGCAGGAACGTAAGGTGAGGAGACAGAATGGAACTGAAACTTGATATAAATGAATATCTGCCACTTCGGGATGTGGTTTTTCAGACCTTACGGCAGGCTATCATAAGCGGAGAGATTGCACCGGGCGAACGTCTGCTGGAGATCCCGCTGGCAAAGAAAATGGGCGTCAGTCGGACACCGGTGCGGGAGGCCATCCGCATGCTCGAGCTGGAAGGTCTGGTTGTTATGATTCCGCGACGTGGTGCAGAGGTGGCGAAGATAACCGAGAAGGATCTGCGGGATGCACTGGAGGTTCGATGTGCATTGGAGGAGCTGGCGGTACAGCTGGCCTGCAGGCGCATTACAGAAGAAGGCAAAGATAAGCTGCAGGCGACCTGTGAATCATTTCGGAAGGCCATTCGGACGAAGCAGGTTCCGGCAATCGTGGAGGGCGATATTGTGTTCCATGATGCGATTTTTGAAGCAACACAGAACCAGCGGATCATTACCATGACACACAATCTGTGGGAGCAGGTATCCAGATACCGGGTGGAATATGTAAAGGATTTCAGCTATCATGACGTGCTGGTAGAAGAGCATGATGCGATTACAGCGGCAATTCTCCGTGGTGATGCGGAGGAAGCACGGATTGTCATGCGAAAGCATATCTATAATCAGGAAACGATCGTAATTAATAACGTGCATAAAATGAATCACGCATAAAAGCGGATTCGACACGAAATATATCATGTATAACAAGAGCAGCCTTCACACATACTATACGAAAGTGTAGATGTGTGGGGGCTTTTTCTATGAATCAATTATATAGTTCAGAAAATAAAATAGCAGCAGAGTTAAGTACATCCCTGGTGGAAAATATCGAAGTGCTGGAGGAGCTGTTTCGGGATTGCGACGACATTGTAAAAAAGGAATTCCTGTTTCAGCGGAAAGATGGGGCGGTTTCCGGATATATGATCTATATTGACGGACTGACAGATGGAGATATGGTGCAGCAGCATGTGATCCATCCGTTACAGCTACGGTATCGGACGGATGTGGAGGCTGACATCTGGTCGGCGTTTTTTTACAGTGAGATTGATATGGCAGATCTGAAGGAAGAACCGTCCTTTGATGAAATGGTGCTGGCAGTGATGCGTGGAGATACGGCCCTGCTGTTAGATGGTTATGATCGGGCAATCGTTATTTCCAGTAAAAAACTTCCGGTCCGGAGTATTGAAGAGTCCGAGACAGAGGCAGTGATGCGTGGACCGCGGGATAGCTTTAATGAGAGTCTGCGGATGGGAACGGCACTGATAAGACGGCGGATCAAGGACCCGAAATGTAAGATCGTACAGCACCAGTTCGGAGAACGGTCCCGGACAGATTATGCAGTGGTGTACATGGAGGATCTGGTGCCGGATGGACTGGTTGATCAGATTGAAGAGCAGCTGGGACAGTATCGGACAGATGCGATCTATGACAGTGGAATGCTGGCACACTATATGAACCGGAAGTGGTATTCTCCATTTCCTGTGATACAGAGTACGGAACGACCGGATAAGGTGGCAGCATCCATTCTGGAGGGAAGGGTGGCGGTGATCGTGGATAATTCACCGGAGGTGCTTCTTCTGCCGGCAACCTTCAACACGTATTTTCAGGCATCGGATGATTATTATAATCAGTGGTCCGTGGCAACCTTTGCGCGGGTTCTGCGGTATATTGCGTCTATTCTGGCAATCGGGCTGCCGGGATTCTATATCGCGATTACCTGCTTTCAGGTAGAAATGCTGCCGACGAAGCTGCTGATGGCAGTCGCACAGGCAAGGAGTAATGTGACATTTCCAATTGTACTGGAGGTGCTGCTAATGGAGCTGGAGTTTGAACTGTTACGGGAGGCGGGAATCCGGTTGCCGGGACCGATGGGTAATACGATAGGAATCGTTGGTGGTTTGATCGTAGGACAGGCAGCAGTCGAGGCAGGTCTGGTCAGCACGATCGTGGTGATCATAGTGGCATTAACGGCATTGGCGTCCTTCACGATTCCCAATGAGAGCTTTGCATCGGCGTATCGGCTTCTGAAATTCTTCCTGATCATTGTCAGTGCCATCTGGGGATTATACGGATTTATACTGGGCATGGTGGTGATCGGTATTCATCTGTCCGGTCTGACCAGTTATGGCATTCCATATATGACACCGGCAGTTTCCATGCCGGACGGGCGAAAGGAGAGCTGCAAGGATTTCATATTACGACTGCCGCTTTATCTGATGCGGCAGCGGCCGGTATTCACCAGAGAAGGAGAACGGACACGTATGCGAAGCAAAAAGAAATCATAAAAGGTGGGAGAATAGTATGGAAGAGAGTCAATATCGTATATCTGCCAGACAGCTACAGCGGATGACCATTCTGGAAACGGGATCTGTGGGCTGTCTGTTTGTAACCTTTTGGAGTGGTGGGAATAATGGTCTGCCGGTCGTTATGCTGAGTGTGATCGGGAGCCTTTTTTATGGTGGACTTCTGATGGCGATCGGAAAGGCAGGTGGGGGATTCATGGAGCTGACGGAACAGAACATGTCCGGGTTCTTATGGCGGGCAGTATGGTGTATTTATATTGTACGGTTTGTAATACGCGGGGCATGGATTCTGGCATACATGGAAGAGCTGATTCATGAAACTCTGTATCCGGGAAACCGATATATGATTCTGATTCCGCTGCTGCTCGTATGCGGATATGCAAGTATCCGGAGTTTGCTGGGGCGGGCGAGATTTGTTGAATTATTGTTCTGGTGGGTAATATTACCATTGGTTCTGTTATTCCTGACAGGGATATGGAAGCTGGATCTAAGGGAGCTGGCACCGACAGAGCCGATCGACAGCCGGGAAATATTTCGCAGAGAGTATCGTCTGATGGTACTGTTTCTTCCGTTGGAATTCCTGCTGTTCCGGATAACGGTGATGGGAGAGAATCGGAAACAGGCATGGATTGCCGGATTTCGTGGGATCCTGTTAACCGGTGTATGGATGCTTCTGGTGTATACGGTAACGGTCGGGATCATCGGAAAGGTCTGGGGCGGACAGGCAATTCTCGGAGTGACCGATGCGATGGAGCTGATTTCAGTCCGGAGCGGAGGACTCGAACGGCTGGATGTGCTGATGATCCTTTTCTGGCTGGTCGGAGGCATGATAACCTTAAGTGCATATATTTTTCAGGGGCAGCAGCTGATCCGCAGGATCTTCTGGACACAGTGTAAACGAAGTACATCGGTACTGCTCATGCTTGGATTTATCTTTGCGGTTTATTATTGTCTGGACGGAGCGGAAGCATGGAGTGACTGGTACTGGAACTATGCCTGCTATATTGATTTTCCGGTTTCGATTGTGCTGCCGGTTCTGATCTGGATCAATTATAAGGTCAGACAAAGGGGAAAGGATTCAAAGGTATGGAAGCACACGGGTGCACTGGGACTTCTGTTTCTTTGTTGTATTTGCTTTGGCGGATGTATGAACCGGGACGCGATCGAGGACCGGGTGTATGTCATGGAGCTTCATGTGACGGAAACGGAAAGTCCGGATGAATATGAATATCGGTGCCTGATCTCTTACACGGGCGAAGAAGGATCGGATAAAGATCAGAAGAATGAAGAAGGAATGGCAGTGTATAGAAGTGGGGAGGGGATAAAGGCTGTGAATGACCGGTTTGAACAGGAGACGGATACACGTCTGGATTATTCGCATCTGCAGGGAATCTATCTGGATGACATCGTATATCATTCACAGGCGGCAGATAAGCTTCTTGATAATATCTGGCAGGAAACGCAGGTGGTATTATCAACGCCGGTATATCAGGAGGAGCTGGATGCCGGTGAACAGGCGGACAGAAATCTGGGGGGCTGGTTAAAAGAAGCACGGGCAGAATAAAATAATAACAAATGGAAATAATCTCCAATAGATTCAGGTGTTTATGTCAGATGAAATTGGAGGTTATTTTATGAATGTTTATAAAGCAGCATTATCGGCACTGATCCTGGCACCGATCGTAGGTGGAATCAGTGTGCATATGATTCAGAATTATATGGAAATGAAGGAAAAGGCGGAGGCATTAAGTGCATATTCGGCAGAACAGGTGAACCAGCTGGAAGCAATGCTGGCAGATGAAACTTTATTGAATGAAGCGGTGTCGGATGCGATAGAACCCGATAGCCTGACAGAAGGAATTGCAGAAGCAGTGCTTCGGTTTCATGTGCGGGCCAATTCAGATTCAGAGGAGGATCAGGCATTGAAACTTCTGGTGCGGGATGGAATTTTGAAGGAAATGGAGCCGTTGCTACAGGAGGCAACATCCAAAGCAGAGGCAGAGCAGATCATTGAGGATCATCTGCGGGATATTGAACGGGCTGCAGAGACTATCATTCGGAAGGAAGAATATGATTATCCGGTGCGGGCATATCTGACGGAGGAGGAGTTCCCGATTAAGGAATATGGTGATATGCGTTTTCCAAGCGGTACGTATCAGGCATTACGGGTGGATATCGGAGAGCATGAGGGAGCAAACTGGTGGTGCGTCATGTATCCGGGACTATGCTTCGTGGAAACTGCCGGCGGTGTGGTTGCAACGGAAGGAAAGGAGGAGCTGAAACAGGTTCTGGCTCCGGAGGAGTATGCACAGATTCTGGTATCACCACCGGAAAATGCAGAAATAGAATATAAGAGCCTTCTGTGGGAAACCTGGCAGCAATTAACAGGAGATTAAGAATATAAATTTAATCTTAATTTTGACCAAAAAACTATATATTCCAGAAACGCTGTGATAAAATGAAATATATTAAAAAGAGAAATCGGGCAGGTGAAAAAATTGAAGTTTATGCATATAGCGGATGTGCATCTGGGGGTGGTTCCGGATAAGGGAAAGACCTGGTCAGAGCAGCGCTCCAGAGAGATTTATCATACGTTTGAACGGATACTGGAGATTGCCGGTGAGGAGAAGGTTGATCTGTTACTGATAGCCGGAGACCTGTTCCATTATCCGCCGAGAATTGCGATGCTCAAGGAGCTGGATGCACAGCTGGCAGCCGTTCCGGGCATGACTACGATTTTGATTGCCGGGAATCATGATTACCGGGCAGCAGGCTCACCATTAGACCGATATGAGTTTCAGTCGGATACGATATGTCTGAAGGCCGGTGAGGCAGAACGGGTGGTATTGGATGATCTGCGAACCTGTGTGACCGGTATCAGTTATGATCGGCAGGAGATACCGGAAGGGATCTATGATGCACTGGAGCCGGAGGAGACAGCGGAGACGGCAGGTTACTGTCAGATTCTATTGGCACATGGCGGAGATGCCAGACATTGTCCGCTGGATCGGGAGAGACTGCTGGCGTCTGATTTTGATTATATCGCACTGGGGCATATTCATAAGCCGGAGATTATTGCACAGGATCGCATGGCATTTGTCGGCTCACCGGAACCGATTGATTATACGGATACCGGAGAGCGTGGATATATGATTGGTGAGACGACAGAAGAAGCTGACGGATGGAAGATTCATACGAAATGGATTCCTGTCTGCAGCAGACAGTATGTTGATCTGACCGTACAGATGGAACCGGATATGACGAATTTCCAGCTGCTACAGCTGGTGCAGGACAAGATCGGAGAAAACGGGACACAGCATATATATCGGATTATTCTGGAAGGATGCCATGACGGGGTCTTTCGACCGGATTTTAACAGCCTGATGAACCTGTATCATATTTATGAAGTTGTGGATCATACACACGGAGTCTATGATCTGGAACGTTTGGCAGAGGAGAATGCAGATAATCTGCTGGGGCGGTATATCAGAAGCTTTGAAAATCAGGAGGATGAATTACATCAGAAGGCGCTGGATTATGGAGTTCGGGCACTGATGCGATGCCGCGAGTGGTCGCTGGAGAAAAAATAGTTGACGGAGAAACGGAATGTATATTAAGAAATTGCTGTTACAGCATTTTGGAAAATACAATAACAGGGAGATGGAACTGCAGCCGGGGCTGAATCTTATTTATGGGCCGAATGAGGCAGGAAAAACTACGGTAAAGGATTTCATTATCGGTATGTTTTATGGAATTGAGCGGCAACGTGGAATTGCTTCTCGGACGGATGAATATATGCGGCATGAGCCATTGGATGGCAGTGGATATGCAGGCAGTATGGAATTGCAGACAGAGGATGGTACGTATCTGATTGAACGGAATTTCCGGAAAGATCAGAAGATGCTGCATATCTATCAGGAGAAGACCGGTCGAGAAGTGCAGACGGATAGTGGACAGTCCTTATATGGAACGATGATAGATCTGGATAAGAACGGATATACCAATACGCTTTGTATTTCCAGCAATGGTGCAGCCTATAAGTCGGAATTGCAGGAACAGCTGAAGCAGTATCTGATGAATGTAAGCACGACACATACCGGTAATCTGAATCTGAAGGATGCCAATGCATACTTAAGCAGCTGCAAAAAGGAATTGAATCAAAAGGGTCTGGAGAATGAATTACAGGCACTGGGAAAACGTCTGGAGGATGTACAGCTGGAGGAAACACTGGAGGAATTAAGTCAGGAACGACAGGAGCTCGAAGAGAAGCTGTTATCAGTCACTAAGCCGGTGACGGAGAAGTCGGAACCGGCAACGTCTGAGATCAAGCATCAGAAGCCGGAACGAGAAGAGAGAAAGACCGCAGCAAAAAAGCACACTTTATGGAAAGAGTGGTTATCGGCGAATCTGAATATGGATCCTCAGCTGAAACAGATTCTTACTACGATTAAAGTGCTTCTGGGCTTTGGTGTGGCGGCACTGATATTTGTGCTTATTTTTATTCTGCCGATCTCTTTACATTATAAAGGCTGGCTGTGTGTGATTGCTGTAACAGTTGCGGTTGCAATCTGGATCATGGGAAAATATCGGAGTAAGAGAAGGGTGGAGACTGATAAAGAAGAACGATCTGCCGATAAAAAGAAGAAGCATGCACCGGTGGAGATAACAGAAACCGATAGTGCACAGATCCTTACGTACAGTAATCAGCTGACGGATATTCAGGTGCGGGAGAATGATATCCTGCGGGAGTATGCAAAGCAGCAGGAGTTACAGAAGCGGTATGATGACCTGAAGGCAGAAAAAGAATGGGCAGAGTTTGAAGCGAAGGCAATTGATCTGGCGGCTGCAACGATTCGGGAATTATCAGAGAATATCTTTGAGCAATATGGTAGTGATATGAATGAACAGGTTTCAGAAATGGTAAGTAAGATTACCAATGGGGCATATACGGATGTGAAGTTGGATGAACTGCTGAGAATCAAGGTACGCAAGCAGGGAAGATATATAGGAGCAGAACATTTAAGCACCGGAACACTGGAGCAGATCTATCTGGCAGTGCGGCTGGCAGCGGCAGATGAAATGAGTACATCGGGTATGCCGATTATTTTAGATGACATCTTTGGATCCTATGATGACGCCAGACTGGAAGCGGCTCTGCAATGCATCGCAGAATATCGGGGAACCGAGCAGATCCTGCTGTTCACCGCCAGCGACAGAATCGCCGACACTTTGGACAAAACAAAAAACGACTATAACTACGTGGAACTCTAAGCCATGCAATTCGGTAGAAACAGAACGCCTGCGGAAAACACAATGTGCTTTTCGCAGGCGTTCTGTTTCTATTGAATTATAGGGCGCAGCCCAACATCGAGCCGTCCCTTAAGACTCGTAGTTTTCAGTAATTGTATGCTTTTCCTTATATTCATTGATCCGAGCCTGAATCCGCTCTGTCTGATCCAGAATATCACTGATAGAAGCATCATGATTCAGATGATCGATCAACAGTGCGATATACTTGCTTAAATCAGCAGAAGCATACCATTCTCTGGATAAAAGATCTTCCGGCTGGTAGGTCAGGTTGGTTGTGATAACCTTCTCAATGATACCGTCCTTGTAATACTGATCGAAAAGCTCCAGACCATTTGTAAAGAGACCAAATGTGCACATGCAATAAACACGACGTGCATTCCGGCTCTTTAACTGCTTGGCAACATCCAGCATACTTTCACCGGATGAAATCATATCATCAATGATAATAACGTCCTTACCCTCTACGGAGTCACCTAAAAACTCATGTGCAACAATTGGGTTTCTGCCGTTTACGATCTGTGTATAATCTCTGCGCTTATAGAACATGCCAACATCTACACCCAGCATATTTGCAAGGAAGATTGCACGGTGCATAGCACCTTCGTCCGGAGAAATTACCATCATATGCTCCTTGTTGATCTCCAGATCCGGAGTAGAACGAAGCAGGCACTTAATAAACTGATAAGTTGGACGAATATTTTCAAAACCGCTAAGAGGAATTGCATTCTGTACGCGAGGGTCATGAGCATCAAAGGTAATGATATTGTCTACACCCAGACCGATTAATTCCTGTAACATTAATGCGCAATCCAGAGACTCTCTGGAACTTCTCTTGTGCTGGCGGCTCTCATACAGGAACGGCATGATAACGGTGAGCTTTCTGGCCTTTCCAGTCAGAGCAGCGATCACACGCTTTAAATCCTGATAGTGATCATCCGGTGACATTGGAGAAGGCTTGCCGCTAATCTTATATTCCAGATTGTGATTTAAAACATCAACCAGGATATATAAGTCTGTTCCGCGAACCGATTCGCGAATGACACCTTTGGCTTCGCCGGAACCGAAACGTGGACATGCACTCGCAATCAGATATGAGTCTCTTTCATAACCATGAAATGCAATGGTAGATTTGTGCTCGTTCTGACGGTCAGCTCTCCATTTTACAAGGTAATTGTCTACCTTATTGCCTAGCTCGGTGCAGCTTTCCATGGCAATAATTCCAAGGCGACCCACAGGTATGGTTTCTAATTTGCTATCATCTGGCATGATATGATTCCTCCATTGGTTAGATTGTTAATAGTGATGAAATATGTAAAAACGAGGGGAATTCCCCTTGCTTTTATAACATTGTTTACAGTCCGCGTCAAGTCCTTCTTAGTCCGGTTGAGAGGCGGAGGCAGAAGACTGCCATTGTTTACGTTTGGCAAAACGGATATCGTCACCATATATAGTATAGATCAAATAATTCTCGCATATACGGGAAAAGATGCGTTCGCTGTAAAGCTCCCGAATCTCCTTTAATGAAAGATTCGTGGATATAATTGTTGGCTTATGCTGCAGCAGACGGTTATTAATCAACGAATAGAAGCAGGAGGCGGTAAAGTTATTTGACAGCTCCGTGCCGAGATCATCAATGATTAAAAAGTCGCACTGTTCCATGCCGAAAAGAAATTCCTGACTACCTTCCATCTGATTCTTATTCAGCTGTACATCTGCCGCCATCTGAAAAAGATTGGAAGCAGATGTATAGAGAACGGCATAGCCGGCATCCAATAATTCTTTGGCAACGCATTTGGTTAAAAATGTTTTGCCGACACCGGTAGTACCGTTAAATAAAATGCTGGCCTTTATCTGATCATTACCGTCGAAATATTCCGGTACATGATGAATATACTGCTGCAGAGACTGATAAACATTCTCAATATTCTCGCGAGGAGTTAGTTTGTGAACACCATCTGATTCACTGGCATAGTAATCAAAGCAAAAATGTTCAAAATTCTCATGTGCCAGATCACGATTCAGATTAGAATGCCGGTACTGGCGCTCTACGATCTTGTGCTTCATGCAGTCACAGTAATCCTGATTGATATATCCGGTATCCTGACATTTCTTACAGGTATAAACCGGAGCAAGATAATTTTCAGGGTACTCTGCCTGTACAAGTAACCGGTATTTCTGCTTAATTAATTCATTGGTCTTTTGCTCGACTACGAGTTTATCAGCCGCCTTTTTATCGTTGTCCTCTTCATGCAATGCAGTCAGAGCGGCATCAATTGCAAGGTCACGAATGGCAGCATCAATCTCAGCAATCTGCGGAACCTTTGTATGGATCTCATTGATTCTGGCATTGAGCTCCTGACGATTGCGGAATCGAATCTGTTCATATTCCTGTTTGATTTCTTTTAAGTAAGCAGCGTTCAAAGACATAATGGTTCTCCTGTTCTCTAGTTTTCTTTTGTCATTTTCTGAACTTCATGAATAAAGAAATCATCGAGTTCCTGGTCATTGTAGGTTCTTTGTTCAAAATTATTAAACGGCAGATTCTGAATTTTACGGATCGGTACGGCCTTGGTATTTACAGCCGCCTTCTTCTGTGCATGGAACTGCTCATCTAACTGCTGGATATCCTGAAGACTCTCCACATGACTGTTATGCCAGCTGGTGATGATTCCGTTTATGTACTTAAAGCTGCCCTTGTTCTCTGCAACTGCCCGGCGGCAGGCTTCAATAATAATATCCGGCTGGAGCGCATAATCATTTCTCCAGGTATTGATGTATTTGAGATCAGTTGGTGTCAGGACACGGGTTAATCCGAGCTCTTTGGATATTGCGGAATTGAGCTCATGATAAGCACTTGTTTCCTGCTTGGCTTGCTCTGCGGAGGAAATGCCACGGGTGTACCAGTCGATGGCTACTTTCTCAATGTAGCGATAAGAGGTGCGCTGAAGAGAAGCACAATATTCAATCAAAAACTGCAATAATTCAGAAGAAAAATGCAGCTGTTCATATATGTATAATAATGAATTTAATTCGGTCTGGGTCGGAGTGTGACCGCAGTACATTTCAAATTGGAAGAGAATGTCGCCAAGTGCCTGATCCTTCTCATAGGCAGCGAGGCGGGTCTGAGAATAAGGCTTTTTTGTCGGAATCTTTGAAACAGCATCAGCGGTAGCGGTTTCCTGCGGAATAGCAGTTGTGCCTGTAGCAACCATGGAGTCGTTGATAGCGGCAACAGACTCACGTTTATTCAATAACTCCATGCCGGAATCAGAATCTGATTCATCTGTCATATTCGGAACCGGTGGATGCGTGATAGTGATGCCAAGCAATTCTCCTTTCTGGTTATATTCCAGGCGCAATAAATCGCGGTCTACCCAATAGCGGATAGCCCGGCAGATATCCCTCTGTGTGCATTCAAAATGATCGGCAACGGTCTGAATGCTGACAGGATGTCCGGTCTGTAATAAACGAACCAGATATAAATAGATCTTTACAAACTCGCCGTTTGCAGTTGTCATATAGTAATCAATAAAGAAATTAGAAATCGAGGAAAAGGTCTCTCCGTTTTCTGTTGTGATTGTTATGTTTTTCATTCCCCGAAACTCCTTTACCAGTTTATACGTGACATTCAGGCTACGCCATATCGCCTCCCCCGCCAGAGGCGGAGATACATCAGCCATGACCTTGTAGATGTTAGTATATAATAGGGGGTAGAAATTGTAAATCGAACATATTTTCAAAGGATTGTGCACAAAAAAATGTGCAAAAAGTGGAAAATGTGGATAAAATAAAAAGACATTAAAAAACGTCGAAAAATCGGTGGAGAAATGTCCACAACAATTCACAATTTCCATTGTGCGAAAAATTGTGGACTTTGTGTATAACTATTTTTTTTAGGTATTTTTTTTAACAATTACAATGTTTCTGATGCTTATAGTTATTAACAAATCATTTTTGAAAATTATTTTTCTGATAGTGCTTTAAAATACTATTCAGAAAACATTATTATAAAATATATAGAAAAAATGACCATATACATTCACCTTTATAAGAATGCATATGGTCTCGCTGTTTTATAATGTATGATTAATTTTTAAGAGGTCTTCGCCAACGGTTACAACGTCTCCGGCACCCATGGTTATTAACAAATCATGTTCTTTGCAATTATTTCTTACATAGGTCTCTACCTCAGAAAATTCCGGCAGATAAACAACGTCCTTATGGTATTTATTCTGAAGCAAATCTGCGATATCCTGAGAGGAAACCATACCGGTGTCCTTTTCACGGGCAGAGTAAATCCTGGTCAGGACAATATGGTCGGCATGGCTTAATGCCTCGGCAAATTCCGGCAGCAAAGCCTTGGTACGGGTATAAGTATGTGGCTGGAAAATGCACCAGATGTCATTGTGTGCAACCTGATGTGCGGCATTTAAGGTAACCTTGATCTCAGTTGGATGATGTGCATAATCATCCACAATCGTAATACCGTTAAATGTACCCTTTACTTCAAAACGACGCTTGGCACCACCGAAGTCAGCAAGTCCCTTTTTCATATCTTCTATATTAATATGTAAAGCATCGGCAGCGGCAATCGCAGCTAAGGAATTCGTTACATTATGAATCCCATTTACATGAAGATGAATGGTAGTAACCGACCTTCCGTCAATTAACAATGTATAGGAAGCACACCCTCGCTCATCGTAGGCGATGTCGGTTGCACTGTATTTACATTCCGGAGATAAACCGAAGGTCCGGATCTCCTGGGATAAACCGTCGGTAATTGTGGAAAGGCAATCCATCTCGCCATTGATGATCAGTGTTCCATCCGGCTGGAGCTTATGTGCAAAGGTTCGGAAGGACTGGATAATTTCGTCGATATCACTGAAGAAATCCAGATGATCTGCATCTACATTCAGGATAATACTGATTTTGGGCTGGAAAGCATGGAAGCTATTTGTATATTCGCAGGCCTCGGTTACAAAATATTCTGACTGACCGACACGGATATTTCCACCGATCGCATCCAGCATACCACCAACAGAAATGGTAGGATCTACCTTTGCAGCCAGACAGATTAAAGACAACATGGAGGTTGTGGTTGTTTTGCCGTGTGTACCGCTGACAGCAACAGAGTAATCATAATTTGCCATGATCTGTCCGAGCATCTGTGCACGGGTCAGCATTGGTTTCCCACTGGCAACGGCTGCAGCAAACTCCGGATTGTCTTTGTGAATAGCAGCTGTATAGACAATTAGATCCATGCTATCTGTGATATTTTCGGCTTTCTGACCAATTGTAATGGTGGCACCCAGCTTTTCTAACATGGCAGTAATGTCCGAGGCTTTGGAATCAGATCCACTGACTGTGAACCCCTCCTGCAAGATGATCTCAGCAAGACCGCTCATACTGATACCGCCAATTCCGATAAAATGAACGTGAATCGGTTGATTAAAATTTATCTGATACATAGTTTTACCATCCTTTTACAGAACTCTTTCTTTATTATATGGTACATAAAGATTTACTGATAGTCATTATAGTATAGTGATATGAACACGTCAATAATTAGTAGTCTTGAGTTTCCGTACTTTTATCCACAATCCCCTGCTTTCACAGGCTCTGCTATA
>CAVFXS010000066.1:0-84974 GCA_963626805.1 Bacteroidales bacterium H4
TTGGTGCTCTGGGAAGACATAACTATTTTTTAATTACATTTTGCGGAAACTCAAGAAGGGGATTTGACTTGTTTTTTGAATATTAGTATGTTAAAATAAAACAGATTGTGTAAGACGCTAACCGAGACCGCTAAAAAGGTCATTGGTGCAATGCTTTTTTTAGTTGTTTCGGTGTCTTATACAAAATCGAAGAAAAGGAGATACGAATATGTATAAGCAGTTTACAATGGAACTTGCAGGCAGAACTCTGCGTGTAGATGTTGGCAGAGTTGGAGCACAGGCAAATGGCTGTGCATTTATGCATTACGGTGATACAGTTGTGCTTTCAACCGCAACTGCATCTGAGAAGCCGAGAGAGGGAATTGATTTCTTCCCATTAAGTGTTGAATACGAAGAGAAGATGTACGCAGTCGGAAAGATTCCTGGCGGATTTAACAAGAGAGAAGGAAAGGCATCTGAGAATGCAATCCTGACATCCCGTGTTATCGACCGTCCGATGCGTCCGTTATTCCCGAAGGACTACAGAAATGATGTTACTCTGAATAATATGGTTATGTCCGTAGATCCGGAGTGTCGTCCGGAGCTGGTGGCTATGCTTGGCGCATCCATTGCAACCTGTATTTCGGATATTCCGTTTGACGGTCCATGTGCAATGACTCAGATCGGCCTTATCGACGGAGAGTTTATCGTAAACCCATCTCAGAAGCAGTGGAAGGAAGGCGACCTGCAGTTGACGGTTGCATCTACCAGTGAGAAGGTTATCATGATCGAAGCCGGTGCCAATATCGTTCCGGAAGCTAAGATGATCGAGGCTATTTACAAGGCACATGAGATCAACCAGACAATTATTGAATTCATCAATAAGATCGTTGCTGAGGTTGGTAAGCCAAAGCATGAGTATATCAGCTGTGCAGTTCCTGCTGAATTATTTGAGGCAATGAAGGCAATCGTAACTCCGGAAGAGATGGAGGAGGCTGTCTTTACAGATGTTAAGCAGGTAAGAGAAGAGAACATTCGTCAGATCACTGCGAAGTTGGAAGAGGCATTTGCAGATAATGAGGAATGGCTGGCTGTTTTAGGCGAAGCTATTTATCAGTATCAGAAGAAGACCGTTCGTAAGATGATCTTAAAGGATCACAAGCGTCCGGATGGCCGTGCAATCAATCAGATCCGTCCATTGTCGGCTGAGGTTGATATTATTCCTAGAGTTCACGGCTCTGCAATGTTTACCCGTGGACAGACTCAGATCTGTAATGTATGTACACTGGCACCTCTTTCTGAGATTCAGAAGATTGACGGACTGGATCCGAACGAGACCAGCAAGCGCTATATGCATCACTATAACTTCCCTTCATACTCTGTAGGTGAGACAAAGCCATCCAGAGGTCCGGGACGTCGTGAGATTGGTCATGGTGCATTGGCAGAGAGAGCACTTCTTCCGGTAATTCCGAGTGAGGAAGAATTCCCATATGCAATCCGTACCGTATCAGAGACCTTTGAGTCCAACGGTTCTACCTCTATGGCATCTACCTGTTCTTCCTGCATGTCCTTGATGGCAGCCGGTGTTCCGATCAAGGCTATGGTAGCAGGTATTTCCTGTGGGCTGGTAACCGGTGATACCGATGACGATTATATCGTACTGACAGATATTCAGGGACTGGAAGATTTCTTCGGCGATATGGACTTTAAGGTAACCGGTACAACAGAAGGTATTACAGCGATCCAGATGGATATTAAGATCCATGGTCTGACACGTCCGATTGTAGAAGAGGCAATTGCAAGAACAAGAGAAGCACGTCTGTTCATTATGGATACCTGTATGAAGCCGGCAATTTCTGAACCACGTCCGACCGTTGGTGAATATGCACCGAAGATCGAGCAGATGAAGGTTGATTCGGATAAGATCGGTGAGATCATTGGTCAGAAGGGTAAGACCATTAATGCGATCATTGATGAGACCGGTGTGAAGATCGATATTGATGATGACGGTACCGTATATATCTGCGGCATTGAGCGTGCAGGTATTGATCGTGCAATGCAGATCATTCATTCTATCGTAGATCCGATCGAGGTTGGCAAGACATATGAAGGCACCGTTGTAAGAATTATGCCATATGGTGCATTCGTAGAGCTGTCACCGAATAAGGATGGTATGATCCATATTTCTAAGCTTGCCAAAGAGCGTGTTGCAAAGGTTGAAGATGTTGTAAACATCGGAGACAAGGTTCGCGTTAAGTGTATCGGCGTTGAAATGGGTAAGATCAGCTTAAGCTTAAAGGATGCTGAGCCGGAATTAAACTAATCAGAATCAGATAATGTGAAAAGTCCATTGTCCCTTGCGGATAGTGGACTTTTTTGCTATAATAAATCAACGTGGGTTATTTTGCGAAATGAAAGAAATATAAAGGAGAATACAACATGAATTATGGTTACTTTGATGGTGCGAAGAAAGAATATGTGATTACGCGCCCGGATACACCGGCACCGTGGGCGAACTATCTGGGTTCACCGGAATATGGTGCAATTATTTCCAATAATGCGGGAGGCTACAGCTTTGTAAAGAGCGGAGCAAACGGACGTGTGATTCGTTACATCTTTAACAGCTTTGATCAGCCGGGGCGTTATATTTATCTTCGGGATGAGGAGACCGAAGATTACTGGTCAGCATCCTGGCAGCCGGTAGGCAAAGATCTGGACAGCTATAAGAGCGAATGCCATCATGGTACCGCCTATACCAATATACATGCAGATTATGCAGGAATCCATTCTGAGGCATTATATTACGTACCGCTCGATAAGACATATGAGGTATGGAATCTGAAGGTGACCAACCAGTCCGATCGTCCGCGTAAGATTTCCGTTTTTGGTTACTGTGAGTTTACCAATGAAGGAAATTATGAGCAGGATCAGGTGAATCTGCAGTATACATTATTCATTACCCGTACATACTTTAAGAACAATAAGATCTTACAGATGATCAATGAAAATGTAAACAGACATTCCATTAACGGAAGCAACAGCTCCGCAAGATTTTTCGGAATGGCAGGACAGCAGGTGGCTTCTTATTGCGGTGATCGTGAGAGCTTCCTCGGAAGATATCATGGCTATGGAAATCCGGTTGCTGTAGAGCAGGGAGACTGTGGCGGCGTCTTAAACTATAACTCCAATGCCTGTGGTGCCCTTCAGACAGTTCTGACTCTGGAGCCGGGAGAAACGAAGGAGCTTGCCTTTATTCTGGGCGAGAAGAAGGAAGAAGAGGCAGATGCAATTCTTGCTTCTTATGCGAATGTAGGTGACACCTGTCAGGCAGAGCTTGCAGAGCTGATCGGTTACTGGCATGGTAAGTTAAATAATCTGCAGGTAGAAACTCCAAGCGATTCCTTTAATAACATGATCAATACCTGGAATGCATATCAGTGCTTTATGACATTTATCTGGTCAAGAGCTGCATCCTTTACATATTGCGGTCTGAGAAACGGATATGGATACCGGGATACGGTTCAGGATATTCAGGGTGTGATTCATCTGGCACCGGAAATGGCACTGGAAAAGATTCGTTTCATGTTATCCGCACAGGTAAATAACGGAGCAGGACTTCCACTTGTAAAGTTTGATCATAATGCAGGTCATGAGGATACACCGGATGATGAGTCTTATGTACGCGCAACCGGACATCCGGCTTATCGTGCAGATGATGCATTGTGGCTGTTCCCGACCGTTTATAAGTATATTTCCGAGTCCGGAAACAAGGCATTTCTGGATGAGGTGATCGTATATGCAAATGGTGGTGAGGATACCGTTTATGAGCATCTGAAGCGTGCGATTGACTTCTCCATGAATCATCTGGGCAATCACAGAATGCCGGCAGGTCTGCATGCAGACTGGAATGACTGTCTGAGACTGGGTAAGCTGGGTGAATCTACATTCGTAGCAATGCAGCTTTATTATGCAATGTCTATGATCAGAAAGATCGCAGAAGATCGTCAGGATCAGGAATATGTAGCATACGTTGATAAGATTCAGAAGGAGCTGAGGGATACACTTCAGAATCTGTGCTGGGAGGATGACAGATATATCCGCGGATTTAAGGAAGACGGACAGGTCATCGGTTCCAAGAAGGATCCGGAAGCAAATATGTGGCTGAACCCACAGTCATGGGCCGTAATCAGTGGTCTGGCAGATAAGAAACAGGCAGAGCTGGCACTGGAGTCTGTACATCGGGAGCTGAACACTCCACATGGTGTGCGTCTGATGGCACCTTCTTATGTGGATCATGCATTTGACGGAGCATTAATGCTACTCTTTAATCCGTCCACAAAGGAGAATGGCGGTATTTTCTCACAGCCGCAGGGCTGGATCATTCTGGCAGAGGCATTAATGGGACATGGTAACCGTGCATTTGAGTACTTTGAGGAAAGCTCACCGGCATCCATGAATGATAAGGCGGAGATCCGGAAGCTGGAGCCATATTGCCACGGACAGTTTACCGAGAGTGTAGAGAGTCCGTTTGAAGGCAGGGCTCATGTACACTGGCTGACCGGTACAGCATCTACGGTTATGGTCGGTTGCGTAGAGGGTATTCTGGGTATGCGTCCGGACTTTGACGGACTGCAGATTAATCCGTCTGTACCTTCTGACTGGAAAGAATTTAAGATTGATAAGGTGTTCCGAGGCAGGAAGCTGCATATGGTAGTGAAGAATCCGAATGGCAGGGAGAGCGGTGTAAGTTCTCTGGTAGTCAATGGCAAGTCTGTGGATGGAAATTATATTGCTGCTTCCGATCTGGCCGATACAAATGAGATAGAAGTTTTGATGTAGAAGCAGACAGGGGAAAGGGAGACAGAGAATGAACAAATTTCAGTTGGCTTTGCATAATCCGATACTGGTAGCCCCGATACTGGGATGGCTGGTAGCACAGATTCTGAAAGTCATAATTCATCTGTGTATGACAAAAAAATGGAACTGGGAACGTGTTGTGGGCGGAGGCGGAATGCCGAGCTCACACTCAGCGACGGTTGGCGGACTGGCAACGGCGGCATTTTTACAGTTCGGACCGGATTCGTTTGAATTTGCAATCGCAGCGATCTTTGCATTCATTGTTATGTATGATGCAATGAATGTCCGGCTGGAGACCGGAAAGCAGGGTGCGATTTTGAATATACTGATTAAAAACGAGGATATTAAGGCAAAGCTTGATCAGACGAGCAGGGATAAATGGGGAGAGACCATATTAAAGGAATATGTGGGGCATACTCCGAGCCAGGTACTGATCGGCCTGATTCTTGGAATCATTATTGGTGTAGTTGTTTTTTATAACCTGTGATCATCGTATAATTCCATGGAAATTCCATATACTATAGTAACGAAATCAACATCAACCGGAGGATTCCGGAAGATGTTGATTTAGTGTTATGGCGACAGCATGTTTTATCGCGATATAGTAGGAGGAATCTATGGAAAAAAAAGAAACAAAGCAGGACAAACCGTCCAAAGAGGAAGTATCTTATCAGGAACGGCAGAAGGAAGAGATTGTCGGGAAGCTGATTCATGACTCCGGACAGTTTATGTTGAAGAACAACGAGCAGCACCACCGGATTCACCTGTTGAATATTATAGGTGAGATTGAAGGACATGAGTGCCTGCCATCGAGTTCAAAAACTACAAAATATGAGCATGTATTACCGATGCTGGCGGAGATTGAAGATAACAATCAGGTCGATGGTATGCTGGTATTGTTAAATACGGTGGGTGGTGATGTAGAAGCGGGGCTTGCGATTGCGGAGATGATCGGCTCGATTCAGAAGCCGGTCGTAACCCTGGTTTTAGGTGGTGGTCATTCCATCGGCGTGCCACTGGCGGTATCCGGTGATTATTCGTTTATTGCCCCCACAGCTACGATGGTGGTTCATCCGATCCGGATGAATGGTATGGTAATAGGCGTCAAACAAAATTATGAGTACATTGAACGGATGCAGGACCGTATCATTGCATTTACGGTCGAGCATTCCATGGTAAAGGAAGAACGGCTTCGACAGATTATGATGAATAATCAGCAGCTGGTGAAGGACATTGGCTCCATGCTGGTTGGACATGAGGCAGTCGAAGAAGGACTGATCGATTCAGTCGGTGGGATCCATGATGCGGTAACGAAGCTGCATGAAATGATCCGGACACAGAACAGGACTTGTTAAGTTAGCATGGATAAAGGGAGGAATCTATTCATGACATTTATAGAAGCGATTATTATGGGATTGATACAGGGATTAACGGAGTTTCTGCCGGTTAGCAGCTCCGGACATCTGGCGATCTTTAAAAATATATTTCATGTAAATACGGATACAGGATTATTATATGATGTTTTACTGCATGCGGCGACCCTGGTGGCTATCTGCTTTGTATACTGGAAGGACATTAAGGAGCTGTTTGTCAATGGCTGTTGTATGGTAGGATTATGGATCTGCAATGCGGCAATCTGGATTGCGAATCTGTTTCGGAAGAAGGAAGAAAAGCATGCTTATCGACCGGTAATTACCAGTACATATCGCAGATTCGTGCTTATGATCATCATCAGTACGATACCGACCGGAATTATGGGTGTACTTCTGGAAAAGATCATTGGTTCGGCTTCAGATTATCTGATCCTGCCGGGCATCTGCCTGATCCTGACTTCGATCCTTCTGTTTATGGCAGATCATATTAAGATCGGAGAAAAGACAGAAGAGACCGCTAATTATAAGGATGCTGTGATTCTCGGACTGGCACAGGGTGTCGCAACACTGCCGGGATTGTCTCGGTCCGGCACCACGATTACAGCTTGTCTGATCCGGGGCTTTAATCGGGAGTTCGCGGTCAAGTATTCCTTTATTATGTCGATACCGGCCATTCTCGGAGCTATGATATTGCAACTGAAGAATTTTACGGCAGCGGAGCTTTCGGGCGGTCTGATCTGGAACTATCTGGCCGGAATGATCGTTGCCGGAGTTGTAGGTTATTTATGTATTAAGGCAATGCTGTTAGTAGTAAAGAAGAATAAATTTACCGTATTTTCCATCTACTGTCTGATTGTAGGTATTGCATCTATAGTCTGCTACTTTGTATTGTAGGAATGGAAAATTACGAACAGATAATGAAGACTGAACAGTCAGAATATAAGAAATAGGAGTGAACCGAATGGCCCAGAAGAAAGGCACTGGAAAATCACAAACAAATACAGGAAGCAGTCGGAGCAGAACGACTACCGGCAGTACAAAGCAGAGGACAAAGGCAACAGGAGCAAGATCATCGACGCAGACAAAACAGGCACCGGCAAAGAAAGAAGATGGATTTCATCTGGAAATTGTCCTGATTGTAGCCTGTGCAGTGGCAATATTCCTGGAAGTCAGTAACTTTGGACTTTGCGGAACCGTCGGAAATGCAATCAGCGGATTTTTATTTGGTGTGTTTGGCTGTATACAATACATATTACCGATTCTCCTGTTTGTGGGAATGGCATTTTTATTTGCAAACGGATTCTCCACACAGGCAATCAAGAAAACTGTCTATGCAGGAGTGGTATGTCTGGATATATCCATGCTGGCACAGCTGATCGTCGGGATTCCGGATGGAACAAAAGCGGGAGATTTATACCTTACCGCATTTGCGGAGAAGTCCGGAGGTGGATTTGTCGGGGGCGGTTTGGCATTACTTTTAAAGAATGGAATCGGAGTTGTAGGCAGTTATCTGGTATTGATTGTGATCATTCTGATCATGCTTATTCTGATGACAGAGAAATCCTTTATTCGCCTGCTGCAAAAGGGCGGAGTCCGTATGAAGGAAGGCTTTGAGGATGCAAAGGAACGTGGCCAGGAGTATCAGGAGAAGCGTCAGGCTGATCGCATGACGCTGGATGAAGCCAGAGCAGTCAAACAGGCAGAACGGGAAGCGAAAGAGCTTGCCGCGAAAGAGAAGCGAAAGAACGAAATTGAATTACGACGTGCGGAAAAAGAAAAGAAAAAGGCAAAAGCACAGTTAGAAAAAGAGGCTGCTGCCAAAGAGCCGGAATATGACCGGTTTAACCGGAAGATTGATAAGAAGCTGTTTCGGAATCTGACCGTATTACCGACGGACGGCGAACAGGGAACTCTTGAGCATGAGGAGTTCAAGCGGGAGGATCCGTTAAAGCAGGAAGAGATTCACGAAATCACCATGACCTATGAGGAAGAGACCGAGGAACCGGCGGCAACCGGAGAAATTCCGGGTGGAATCCATGAGATTACCATGCAGACGGAAGAAGAAGCACAGGCACCTGTGATGCCTTTGGAACCGGAGGAGGAGAAGCCTGTACCGGTAAGAAGAAGGACATCGAAGCCGAAACCGACGGACGCAAAGCCGATTGAACCGAAGGTAGCAGGTGCCGGTTCAGACACAACATCCATTGCAAAAACGAAAAATGGATATCAGCTGCCTCCACTTGATCTTTTGACCAGGGGAAAAGGTTCAAAGAAAAATAACGATGCACATATTCAGGAAACCATTGACCGGCTGCAAAATACGCTGGACAGCTTCGGAGTCCGTGCAAGGGTAACGGATTACAGCTGCGGGCCCGCAGTAACCCGATTTGAACTGCAGCCGGAACAGGGCGTGAAGGTCAGCAAGATCGTTGGGCTGGCAGATGATATAAAGCTCAATCTTGCGGCAGCGGATATTCGAATTGAAGCACCGATCCCCGGAAAGGCGGCAATCGGAATTGAGATTCCGAATAAGGAGAATTCAGCTGTTATGCTGCGTGATCTTCTGGAAACAGATACATTCCAGAAATTCCCATCCGATATTGGGTTTGCAGTCGGTAAAGATATCAGCGGACAGACGGTGGTAGCGGATATTGCGAAAATGCCGCATCTGTTGATCGCCGGAGCTACCGGTTCCGGTAAATCAGTCTGTATCAATACGATCATTATGAGTATCCTTTATAAGGCAAATCCGGAGGATGTGAAGCTGATCATGATTGATCCGAAGGTGGTAGAGCTGACCGCTTATAATGGTATTCCGCATCTGATGATTCCGGTTGTGACCGATCCGAAGAAGGCAGCCGGTGCATTGAACTGGGCAGTAATCGAAATGACCAAACGTTATCAGCTGTTTGCAGAATACAATGTACGGAACCTGAAGGGATATAACAAGAAGGTTGAAGAGGTACAGGCTCAAGTAAATAAAGAAGAAAGTGAAATAAAAAAAATGCCACAGATCGTGGTAATTGTGGATGAGCTGGCGGATCTGATGATGGTTGCACACGGAGATGTAGAGGATGCAATCGTGAGACTGTCGCAGTTGGCCAGAGCGGCCGGTATCCATCTGGTTATCGCGACACAGCGGCCATCGGTAGATGTCATTACCGGATTGATCAAGGCGAATGTGCCATCTAGAATTGCATTTGCAGTATCTTCTCTGGTAGATTCCAGAACCATTCTGGATATGTCCGGAGCGGAGAAGCTGCTCGGAAAAGGTGACATGCTGTTTTATCCGACCGGGTATCCGAAGCCGGTGCGGGTACAGGGAGCCTTTGTATCGGATGAAGAGGTTAGTAAAGTGGTAGACTTCTTGAAGGAGCAGAGCAGTGAGGTGACCTATGATCCGGAAATTACCAGTCAGATAGAAAACAGTGCGGCCGCATCATCGAGCGCAGCGTCCGCATCCGGAACCCAGTCGGATAATTCCGGCCGGGATGAATATTTCAGGCAGGCGGCAGAGCTGATCATTGAGAGCGAAAAGGCATCGATCGGTATGCTGCAGCGGAAGTTTAAGGTCGGATTTAACCGGGCAGCAAGGATCATGGATCAGCTGGCGGAAGCCGGTGTAGTCGGACCGGATGAGGGCACAAAGCCACGAACCATACTGATGTCGAAAGAGCAGTTTGAGGAATGGGTGGAAGAGTATTACTAGAGGACAAAGCGGCCGTGGGGTTGACAATAGCCGGGGAATTCGGTAGGATGGCTAGTGGTAGTCTGGTAAACACGGGCAGAAAGGATTTAAGATGAAAACAGATATTGAGATTGCACAGGAAGCAGAATTAAACAGAATTGAGGAGATCGCAGGGAAGCTGGATATTCAGCCGGATGATCTGGAATTATATGGAAAATACAAGGCAAAATTAAGTGATGAGCTGATGAACCGGTTCGAGAAGAATCCAGACGGTAAGCTGATACTGGTAACAGCAATCAATCCGACACCTGCCGGAGAAGGTAAGACGACTGTTACCGTAGGTCTTGGACAGGCATTTGGCCGCCTGAACAAGAAGGCAGTGATTGCACTTCGGGAACCATCCCTTGGTCCATGCTTTGGAATTAAGGGCGGAGCTGCCGGTGGCGGATTCTCGCAGGTAGTACCGATGGAAGATCTGAATCTTCATTTCACCGGAGATTTTCATGCCATTACATCAGCGAATAATCTGCTGGCAGCGATGCTGGACAATCATCTTCAGCAGGGAAATGAGCTTGGAATCGATCCGAAGCAGATCGTATGGAAGCGTTGTCTGGATATGAATGACCGTGCATTAAGAAATATTGTTGTCGGTATGGGTGGCAAGATGGACGGAGTTGTCAGACAGGATGGCTTTGTCATTACAGTAGCATCTGAGATTATGGCAATCCTATGTCTTGCAAATGACCTGCAGGATCTGGAGCAGCGTCTGGGACGTATTATTGTAGCTTATAAGTATACCGGAGAACCGGTAACCGCAGCAGATCTTCATGCAGTAGGAGCCATGACTGCTCTTTTAAAGGATGCGATCAAGCCGAATCTGATCCAGACCTTAGAGCATACACCTGCGATCGTTCATGGTGGTCCGTTTGCGAATATTGCACATGGATGCAACAGTGTCCGTGCAACAAAGACCGCACTGAAATTAGCGGATTATGTCATTACGGAAGCTGGTTTTGGTGCAGATCTCGGTGCAGAGAAGTTTATGGATATTAAGTGCAGACAGGCAGGATTAAAGCCGGATGCTGTCGTTCTGGTAGCAACTGTGCGTGCATTGAAATACAACGGCGGTGTCGCAAAGGATGAATTAAGTCAGGAAAATATCGATGCCTTAAGCAAGGGAATTGTAAACCTGGAGAAGCACATTGAGAATCTGAAGAAGTTCGGAGTACCGATCGTGGTTACCCTGAACCGGTTTGTAACAGATACAGAAGCAGAGCTTACCTTTGTACAGAATTTCTGTGAAGAACGGGATTGTAATTTTGCACTGGCAGAAGTATGGGAAAAGGGCGGAGAAGGCGGTCTTGCACTTGCGGAGGCAGTTCTTCATACGCTGGAGACCAAGGAGAGCCACTATGCACCGCTTTATGATACAGAATTATCAATCGAAGAGAAGATAGAGACAATCGCAAAGGAAATCTACGGAGCAGGCAGTGTTACGTATTCACCGGCAGCAAAGAAGGCAATCGCACGTCTGACGGCGCTGGGATATGATAAGCTCCCGATCTGTATGGCAAAGAATCAGTATTCTCTTTCCGATGATCCGAAGAAATTAGGCAGACCGAGCGGATTTGAAGTAACGATCCGGGAGGTATATGTCAGTGCAGGTGCCGGATTTATTGTAGCAATCACCGGTACGATCATGACCATGCCGGGACTCCCGAAGCATCCGGCAGCGGAGCGGATTTATGTAGATGAGACAGGAAAAACAGTTGGCTTATTCTAAGCAGACAAGAGGAATCAGGAGGACATAAATGGCAGCAATTATTGATGGAAAACAGATCAGTAAACAGATCAAGGATGAATTGAAGGAGCAGGTAGCAGCCTACAGGGCGCAGGGCACCGAAATCGCACTGGCGGTGATTCAGGTGGGAAATGATCCGGCCTCGACAGTCTATGTGGGAAACAAGAAGAAAGCGTGTGAATACATCGGAATCCAGTCGGTATCCTATGAGCTTCCGGAGGAAACCACCGAGGAGGAGCTGCTTGCAATTATTGATAAATTAAACCATGATGATTCCATTTATGGCATTCTGGTGCAGTTACCGGTTCCGAAGCATATCAATGAGAATCATATTATTCAGGCAATTGATCCGAAAAAAGATGTGGATGGATTCCATCCGCAGAGCGTAGGTGCATTGAGCATCGGACAGACAGGCTTTGTGTCCTGTACACCGGCCGGTATCATCCAGCTGTTAAAAAGATCCGGGATTGCAATCGAGGGAAAAGAGTGCGTAGTACTCGGCAGAAGTAATATCGTAGGAAAACCGATGGCAATGCTGTTACTGCGTGAGAACGGAACTGTCACGGTATGCCATTCCAGAACCAGGAATCTGAAGGAAGTGACCAGACGGGCAGATATTTTGGTGGTTGCGATCGGCAGACCGAAGATGATAGATGCATCCTATGTAAAGGAGGGTGCCGTAGTCATTGATGTCGGCATTCATCGGGATGAGAATAACAAGCTTTGCGGAGATGTGGATTATGCATCGGTAGAACCGGTCGCAAGTGCGATCACACCGGTGCCGGGCGGCGTTGGTCCGATGACCATAGCGATGCTGATGCATAACTGTGTAGAGGCAGTAGAAATCCGGAAAGCATAGCAGAGGAACAGGGATGAATATATTATTTGTATCGCTGGGCTGTGACAAGAATCTGGTAGACAGTGAGGTCATGCTCAGCTTACTGAAAACACATGGGTATAATATTACAAATGAAGAAAAAGAAGCGGATGTTGCGGTTGTAAACACCTGTTGCTTTATCCATGATGCGAAAGAAGAAAGTATCACAACGATCCTGGAGCTGGCAGAGCTAAAGAAGACAGCCCGCTTAAAGGCGTTGATCGTAACAGGCTGTCTGGCACAGCGGTATCAGGCGGAGATTCAGGCAGAAATTCCGGAGGTCGATGCGATCATGGGATCGACCAATATTGATGATATTGTTACGGTGGTACAGCAGGCAACGGCTGGAAAGCATCTGATCTGCTGTAAGGATGTGGAGTATCTGCCGACCAATCTGACGGACCGCGTGGTAACGACCGGTAATGCAATGGCATATTTAAAGATTGCGGAGGGTTGCAATAAACGTTGTACGTATTGTATTATTCCGTATTTACGTGGTAATTACAGAAGCATTCCGATGGATGAGGTGCTGATGACGGCGAAGAAGCTGGCAGATGCCGGCTATAAAGAGCTGGTTTTGGTGGCACAGGAGACAACGGTCTACGGACAGGACTTATATGGCGGCAAGAAGCTGCCGGAGCTGTTGAACCGGTTGAGCGAGCTGGAAGGCATTCAGTGGATCCGGTTATTATATTGCTATCCGGAGGAGATTACGGACGAGCTGATTCAGACTATGGCGGAAAATCCGAAAGTATGTCATTATATCGATATGCCGATCCAGCATTCGGAGGATGCCATCTTGAGAGCCATGGGACGCAGAACGAATCAGGCACAGATCCGGGATGTGGTTTCCAGATTGCGGAAGGAAATGCCGGATATTACGATCCGGACGACATTGATCACGGGCTTTCCGGGTGAAACGAAGGAGCAGCATGATGCATTGATGCAATTTGTAGATGAAATGGAGTTTGAACGTCTGGGAGTATTCACATATTCACCGGAAGAGGGCACAAGAGCTGCAGATATGCCGGATCAGATCGATGAGGATGTAAAGAAGCAGAGGCAGGAAGAAATCATGACCCTGCAGCAGGAAGTATCCTACGATAATAATCAGAAAATGATAGGAAAAGTTCTACAGGTTCTGATTGAAGGGTATCTCTATCAGGATGATGTATATATGGGAAGATCTTACCGGGAGGCACCGAATGTAGATGGTTATATTTTTGTATCTGCAGAGGAAGAGATCGTATCCGGAGAAATGGTGACAGTTCGTATTACAGATGCGAATGAGTATGACTTGATTGGAGAGGTAGTATATGAATTTACCGAATAAGCTGACAATTTTCAGAACAATACTAATTCCTTTTTTTCTTGTAGCCCTGATGGTTCCGGGAATTCCGGGAGGAAAATGGATTGCGGTCGGAATCTTTATCGTAGCAAGCCTGACAGACTTTCTGGACGGAAGGATTGCACGGAAATATAATCTGGTTACGGATTTCGGAAAGTTCATGGATCCGCTTGCCGATAAGCTGTTAGTCTGTTCTGCAATGATTGCACTGATTTCGCTGAACCGGATTTCGGCATGGGTGGTCATTGTAATTATTGCAAGAGAATTTATTATCAGTGGGTTTCGATTGATCGCATCTGATAACGGAATCGTAATTGCAGCCAGCTACTGGGGAAAAATTAAAACAACTGTCCAAATGTTGATGGTGATCCTTTTGATTTTGAATCTGGGTGAAACGATGCCATCAGCAGCATTTGGCTTCCATGTTGCAGAGCAGATTCTGATCTATGCGGCATTGATCTTAACTGTAGTATCATTGCTGGATTATCTGATCAAGAATCATTCCGTGCTGTCAGAAAAGAACCAGAAGTAAGAACGATAGATATATAAACAAAATACCATAAGAAGAGGAAGAAACTCATGGAAAATATTTATAACACACCAGCGGAAGCTATTGATGGAAATATTAAAGCAGGTGTCACAAAAGCAAATCTGAACATATGGAAGATGATTATCATGGGATTGATGGCCGGTGTATTTATTGCCATCGGCGGACAGGCATCGAATGTGGCGGTTCACAATATTCAGAATGTCGGTCTGGCAAGACTGCTGGCGGGTACCGTATTTCCGGTTGGTCTGATGATGATCGTGTTGGTAGGTGGTGAGCTGTTTACCGGTAATTGTCTTCTGATTATGGATATCATGGATAAGAAGGTAACGGTTCTTCAGATGCTGAGAAATCTGGTAGTTGTATATTTCAGTAATATGGTGGGTGCACTGATTGCAACCGCGCTTACCTTTTATTCGAACCAGTTCAATTATTCATCCGGATTGCTCGGAGCTTATACGATCAAGGTGGCAGTCGGAAAATGCAGCCTGGATTTCTTTCCGGCATTTTGTTCCGGTATTTTGTGTAATATCTTAGTCTGTATGGCAATCCTGATGGCGGGTACGGCCAAGGACATCATCGGAAAATTATTTGCCATCTTTTTCCCGATCATGGCATTCGTAACCTCCGGCTTTGAACACTGCGTAGCGAATATGTTTTATATTCCGGCCGGTATGTTTGCGGCTACCAATGCAAACTATGTACAGGTTGCAGAGGAAGCCTATGGAATGACAGCAGATCAGATCCATTCCGCATTAAGTGCAACCGGATATCTGTCCAATCTGATTCCGGTAACACTCGGAAACATTGTAGGCGGAATGGTCTGTGTTGGAATTGTATATTATGAGATTAATAAAAGCAAATTTATGAATCCATCAAAGGATAAAAAGAAAAAGGAGATAGAAGAATGAGTTTACATTTCATTAAAAAGGTTCCGACCGTTCAGGAATTACAGGAGCTGATTCCTATGACGCCGGAATTAAAAGCAATCAAGAAAAACCGTGACGAGCAGATTCGTAAGGTATTTACCGGTGAGTCTGACAAGTTTATTATGATCATCGGTCCCTGCTCTGCAGATAATGAGACTGCGGTACTGGACTATGTGACCAGACTGGCAAAGGTTCAGGATGAGGTCAAGGATAAGATCCTGATCATTCCGAGAATCTATACAAATAAGCCCAGAACAACCGGAGCCGGTTATAAGGGTATGCTACATCAGCCGGATCCTGAGAAGGCACCGGATTTATTTGAGGGTGTAAAGGCCATCCGTAAGATGCATATTGATGCAATAGCGGCAACCGGAATGACAGCTGCAGATGAGATGTTATATTCTGAGAACTGGCAGTATCTGGAAGATATTTTATCCTATGTTGCAATCGGAGCAAGAAGCGTGGAGGATCAGCAGCACCGGATCGTAACCTCCGGTATGGATATTCCGGTAGGTATGAAGAATCCAACCAGTGGAGATTTAACGGTTATGATGAATTCCTGTATGGCAGGTCAGATGAAGCATACATTCCTTTATACAGGCTGGGAGACCAAGACAGACGGAAATGATCTGGTTCACTGTATTCTGCGTGGTGCGGTAAATAAGCACGGACAGTCTATTTCCAACTACCACTATGAGGATCTGATGCTTCTGGTAGAGTTATATGAGAAGTTCAACCTGAAGAATCCGGCTTGTATCGTAGATGCAAACCACAATAATTCCGGTAAGAAGTGGGCAGAACAGCCTCGAATCGTAAAAGAGGTTCTTCACAGCATGCGTCACTCTGCAGACATTAAAAAGCTGGTAAAGGGTGTTATGGTAGAAAGCTATATTGAAAACGGAAATCAGCCGGTGGATGGCGGATGCTATGGTAAATCCATTACAGATCCATGCCTTGGCTGGGATCTTTCCAAAGAATTGATCCTGGAAGTTGCTGATTTACTGTAATCAGAAAAGCGGAAAGATAAAACCATTGTTTCCCGGAGAGAATGCCGGGGAGCAATGGTTTTTTAAGAAAACACCCAAAAGGAATGTGGTATTACAATGGATAGTTTTATATATAGTTTAAATGCAACCGTGCCGATATTTGCGGTTATGCTGGTAGGATATTTTTTAAGACGGATCGGAATGCTGACCGAAGGCTTTGTGTCGGTGGCCAATAAGTTTGTATTTAAAGTATGCCTGCCGTGTATGTTATTTCTGGATTTGTGGGCAACGGATATCCGTCATAGCTTTGACGGAGAGTACATAGGGCTCTGTGCGGTCATTACATTGATCAGTATTCTGGGAATCTGGATTCTGACTAAGCTGTTTTTAAAGAACAAGTCGCAGGTCGGAGCGTTTGTACAGTGTTCGTACCGGAGCAGTGCTGCAATTCTAGGAATCGCATTTATCCAGAATATATACGGAGATTCCGGTATGGGACCGCTTATGATCATTGGTGCCGTGCCACTATATAATATATTTGCGGTAACGATACTGACGCTGGAAAGCAATAATGAGGAGGTGCGTTCCCAGAAGGGACGGATCAAGACAACCCTGATCAATATTGCGAAAAATCCGATCATCATCGGAATTGTGCTGGGAATGATAGCATCATTGATTCAGTTAAAGCTACCACATATGGTAGAAAAGAGTATCAGTAATCTGGGAAGCATGGCATCACCGTTAGCACTGATCGCTATCGGAGCCGGATTTGAAGGAAAGCAGGCATTGGCGAGAATTAAACCGACCATTGTTTCAACCTTGATCAAGCTGGTCGGACTTTCTGCTATCTTTTTACCGGTAGCCATCTGGTTCGGATTCCGGGATCAGAAGCTGCTGGCATTGATTATTATGCTGGGTTCCCCGACAACTCCGACGGCATATATCATGGCGAAGAATATGGATGGAGATGAGGTGCTGTCTTCCAGTATTATTGTACTGACAACATTATTATCAAGCGTAACATTGACATTCTGGATATTCCTGATGCGGTATCTGGGGTATATAGCCGGATAGAATATAAGGAGGGTATGCTTATGGTTCAAAGGATAGTATGGATTGTATTAGACAGTGTTGGAATGGGAGAGGCACCGGATGCGGCGGCATTTGGAGACGTAGGAGCCAATACCATTGCACATACGGCAGAGGCATGTGGAGGGTTACAGCTGCCGAATCTCAGAAGCTTGGGATATGGAAACATTGACGGTATGAAAGGAATTGCATCGGTAGAGCATCCGATCGGTGCCTACGGGAGACTGCAGGAGCGTTCCCAGGGCAAGGATACGACAATCGGTCACTGGGAAATGATCGGTATCTATACACCGACCCCGTTTCCAACCTATCCGGAGGGCTTTCCGAAGGAGATCATGGATGAATTCCTGAAACAGACGGGTTGTAAAGGGTATCTGGGAAACTGTGTGGCATCCGGAACAGAGATTATCAAGGAGCTGGGAGAGGAGCATATCCGGACCGGCTATCCGATTATCTATACATCCGCAGACAGTGTTTTTCAGATCGCAGCCTGTGAGGCGGTGATACCACCGGAGCGCTTATATGAGATCTGCCGGATTGCCCGGAAGATTCTGACCGGAGAGCATAACGTAGCCAGAGTTATTGCAAGACCGTTTGTGCGGGAAGGGGAAGGCTTTGTAAGAACCGCAAACCGGAGAGATTTCTCCAGAAAACCGGATGAAAAGAACCTGCTTTCCTATATGAAAGCGGCAGGGCTGACGGTAGCGGCGGTCGGTAAGATCGAGGATATATTTGACGGCGTAGGAATTACAGAGGCTGTTCATAGCAGAGATAATATGAATGGAATGGATCAGACGCTTGCCTATATGAAAACAGTAAAACGGGGGCTGATATTTACCAATCTGGTAGAATTTGATTCCAAATGGGGACATCGGAGAGATGCAGCAGGCTATGGTGCCGGGCTGGAGGCCTTTGATCTGAGACTGAAAGAGGTTCTGGATGCCATGCAGGAAACGGATCTGCTGGTGATCACTGCGGATCATGGCTGTGATCCGACCTATCAGGGAACCGATCATACCAGAGAGTATGTACCGGTTCTCTGGTACAGTAAGGATGCCGCATTCGCACATGGAAAGAATCTCCATACCGGAGATACCTTTGCAGATGCAGGACAGACACTCTGCGAGATTTTCGGGTTACAACCGCTGGAGGTTGGTACAGGCAGAAAGGAGGCGCTGTTTCATGAACCATCCATTTAACATGTATGATCTGATATTAAAGAAGCGAAACGGCGGCGTTCTGTCAAAGGACGAGATCTATGAGATCGTGATGGGCTATACGGATGGCAGGATTCCGGATTATCAGATGTCTGCCTTTCTGATGGCGGTATATTTCAGAGGAATGAATCCGGAGGAAACCGTAAACCTGACAATGGCAATGGCAGATAGCGGAGAGAAGCTGGATCTGTCGGAAATACAGGGAATCAAGGTAGATAAGCACAGTACCGGCGGAGTTGGAGATAAGACCTCTCTGATTCTGGGACCAATGTTAGCGAGTCTTGGCATACCGGTAGCAAAAATGAGTGGCAGAGGCCTGGGACATACCGGTGGTACGATCGATAAGCTGGAAAGCATAAAAGGCTTTCATACCGGCCTGACCAGAGAGGAGTTTATCGGGAATGTCAATCGCCTGAAGCTGGCTATCGCAGGTCAGACTGCCAATCTGGCACCGGCAGATAAGAAGATTTATGCCCTGCGGGATGTGACGGCTACCGTTGATAATCTGTCCCTGATCGCATCCAGTATTATGAGTAAGAAGCTGGCATCCGGTGCGGATGTGATCGTACTGGATGTTAAGACCGGTTCCGGTGCATTTATGCAGACCACGGAGGATGCAAAAAAGCTGGCCGAGACGATGGTATCGATCGGGCATATGGCTGGGAAGAAGACCTATGCAGTGCTTACGGATATGAATGAACCATTGGGAGAAATGGTCGGAAATGCTCTGGAGGTACAGGAGGCCATTCAGGTATTGCACGGACATGGCGAAAAGCGGCTGACAGAGGTTACGATGACGCTGGCTTCCCATATGGTACTGGGAGCGGGCAAGGCGGAATCTGTGGAACAGGCTGCAGAGATGTTACAGGAAACGATCCGCGGCGGAGCGGCTCTCCGAAAGTTTGCCGAGTTTGTGGAAGCGCAGGGAGGCAATGCATCCTGGGTATACGAGCCGGAGACGCATTTCCCGAAGGCGTCGATTGAGATGCCGGTATATCCGGCGCAGGATGGCTATCTGACCGCCTGCAGAACCAGCGAGGTAGGCATGGCATCCCTGATCCTGGGAGGCGGCCGTACCACCAAGGACAGTGTGATCGACCCGACGGTCGGTGTAAGACTGGTCCGACATCTGGGAGATGCGGTAACTACGAAGGAGCCGTTTGCATATATTTATGGCAATCAGGAGGATCAGGTAGAAGAGGCAAAAAATCGTCTGATCAATGCATACGAGATATCATCCGTGCGGAAGCAGCCGGAGCCAATCATAAAAGGGATTATCCTGAAATAAAAGGTTCTGTTTTCCCGGATGGCGGAATATAGTGACAATAAGAAGTAATTGGAGTACAGTATGAACCGGAACAGAAGTATTTCAGGAATCGTAGTGTTCGGACTTTTACTGACCTTGGGAGCTTATATAACGCTGAATGTGACAACAGGAAATACCGTTGCACAGGCATTGGAAACAGAGACAGACGGGACGACAGAAACAGGCGAATTGACAGAGACAGATACTGGTGAATCAACGGAACCGGATGGCACAGCAGATCCGGGAGAGTCGGAGGCGGTCACGGAAACAGTCGTGGAGGCCGGAGATGTTCTGCAGCTGGAATCTCCATCTGTCATTCTGATGGAGCCGGTGACCGGACAGATCTTATATGAGAAGAATGCCGATGAGCAGAGGCATCCGGCCAGCGTAACAAAGGTGATGACACTGTTGCTGATCTTTGACCAGCTGGATGCAGGGAAAATGGCTCTGTCAGATACGGTGACGATCAGCGAGCATGCAGCATCCATGGGTGGTTCCCAGTGCTTTTTTGAGACAGGTGAGACACAGACTGTCGAGGCTATGATCAAATGTATTATTATAGCCAGCGGAAATGATGCCGCTGTGGCAATGGGAGAGCATATTGCCGGCAGTGAAGAGGCATTTGTGGCTATGATGAATGAGAAGGCAGCAGAGCTTGGAATGGTGAATACCCATTTTGAAAATGCCTGCGGTCTGGATGCAGACGGACATTTAACCACAGCCAGAGACATTGCGATCATGAGCCGTGAGCTGACGGTGAAGCATCCGGAGATATTTAACTATTCGACCATCTGGATGGATCAGATCACGCATGTGACAGCCAGAGGTTCTTCGGAGTTCGGACTGGCAAATACGAATAAATTATTAAAGGCGTATCCATATTGTAACGGATTGAAGACAGGGTATACCAGTGAAGCCGGATTCTCCATCTCGGCAACCGCTGCAAAGGAGGATGTGCATCTGATCGCAGTTGTTATGGGAGCATCGACCAAGGAAATCCGAAACAGTGAGGTATGTAAGCTGTTTGATTACGGGTTTGCAAATTGCAGACTGTATCAGGATGAGACGGTATTGACCTCCGGCAGTCAGATTCCGGTCAAACAGGGAAAGAAGGAGCTGTTAACCTGTTATCCGGAGCAGGAGACGTTTACATATGTTCTGACCGGGGATATGCATCCGGAGGATATACAGAAGGAAATGAATTATTCAGAGCTGACAGCTCCGGTTGAACAGGGCAGTGTGATCGGAGAGGCGGTTTATTACTATGGCGGAGAACGAATCGGAGCGGTTCCGATTCGGGCAGCAGAAACGGTTGAAAAACAAACCTATGGATTTTGTTTTCAACAGGCAGTTTATCGTCTGTTTTTCCTGAAGGAGGCAGGCTGATAAAAGAATACGAAAGGAATCCCATGCAGATTTTAATAATAATTGGAATTGTACTGGTATGTATTCTTCTGATCATAGCAGTTGTCAGTATGATCGAGAATCGAAAATTATCCGTGAGTCATTATTGCATAAGCTCGGAGAAGCTTCCGGAGGAATTTGACGGCAGCCGGATCCTGATTCTGGCAGATCTTCATAATGCAGAGTTTGGAGAAAACAATGAGCGGTTAATTGCAAAAGTTAATGAGGAACAGCCGGATTATATTCTCCTTGCCGGAGATATGCTGGTCGGGCATCCGGGGCAGTCGACAGAGATAGCCGCTGCCCTGATCTGCTCGCTTGCAGAGCGGTATCCGGTATATTATGGTCTGGGAAATCATGAAGAGCGAGTAAAGCAGGACACAGAGCAGTATGGTACCATGTGGGAAAGCTATCGGAATAAGATAAAGGATGCGGTAATTTTACTGGAAAATGAGAAAACAGAGCTTCGGAGGGGACAGGTTGTGATTCCGGTATACGGACTGGAGCTTGGACTGGATTATTATCAGAGATTTCACAGGAAAGCACTTTCACCGGAAATCATGAATCAGATGATTGGCAGACCGGACGAAACGAAGTTTAATATTATGATCGCTCATACACCGGAATATTTTAAGGATTATGCAGCATGGGGAGCGGATCTGATCGTATCCGGACATTTGCACGGAGGAATGGTGCGGATTCCGGGACTGGGAGGTGCAATTTCACCAAGAGTCCGGATCTTTCCGAAATATGACAGAGGTCGCTACGAAGAGGGAAACAGTACCATGCTTCTGAGCGGCGGACTTGGAAATCATACGTTGAAGATCCGGGTCAATAACATTCCGGAAATCATGGTTGTGGAGCTGAAACGAAAAGGCTGAAGAAGCAGTTGTCATTTGTTCCGCTTTTCTTTATAATAAATCGTATTGAAAGCTGAGGAGAAATCATGTCGATAGATGTAAAGCTTCAGGTGTTTGAGGGACCGTTGGATCTGCTTTTACACCTGATCGAAAAGAATCAGGTAAATATATATGATATTCCGATCGTTACGATCACAGAGCAGTATCTGGAGTATCTGGGTGAGATGCAGAAACAGGATCTGGATGTGATGAGTGAATTTCTGGTTATGGCAGCCACGCTGATCAATATTAAGGCGAAGATGCTGTTACCGAAGGAGGAAGAAGAGGAAGAGGAGGAAGAGGATCCGCGGGCAGAGCTGGTGCGTCGGTTGCTGGAGTATAAGATGTACAAGTATGCGGCAACAGAGCTTAAGGATATGGAACTGGATGCTGCGGGAAGTGTTTACAGACCTCCGACAATTCCGAAAGAGGTGGCTGAATACCGGGAGGAAATCGATCCGGTGGAGTTATGTGACGGACTGACCTTGAATCGTCTGAATGAGATTTTTCAGATGGTCATGAAAAAGCAGGTGGAAAAGATTGATCCGATCCGAAGTAAATTCGGAACCATCGAACGGGAAGAAATCAGCATTGAAGAACGGATGGATACGATCCGGGATCAGGTGAAGGGATTAAAAGGGATCAGTTTCCGGACACTGCTGGAAATACAGGCATCAAAGATCAATGTAATCGTAACCTTTATGGCGATTCTTGAGCTGATGAAGGTCGGTGCGATCACGGTGCGGCAGGACGGATTATTTGATGATATTATGATAGATTCACTGGAATAGGAGATAGAATATGGAACAGGAGATAAAGAAGTTGGAATCGGCGATCGAAGCGATACTGTTCGCTATGGGAAAAGCGGTTACAGTCAGCCAGATCGCAGCGGCAATCGAACATGATACGGATACGACCAGAAAGCTGCTTCATCATCTGATGGATGAATATGATCAGGAAGAACGGGGAATCCGGATCATAGAGCTGGATGATTCATTTCAGATGTGCACCAGAAATGAATACTATGAGGTGTTATCTAAGATCGTCAATCTGCCGCAAAAGCATGCATTGACAGATGTGCAGCTGGAGACATTATCGATCATTGCCTATAAGCAGCCGATTACGCGTGCGGAGATTGAGGCAATCCGCGGGGTATCCTGTGTACATGCCATCAATAAGCTGGTAGAGTATAATCTGATCGAGGAGGTCGGACGTTTGGATGCACTGGGACGACCGATCCTGTTCGGCACGACCGAGGATTTTCTCCGGGGCTTCGGAGTGAAGTCAACGGATGACCTGCCGCTGATCACACCGGATAAGATTGCGGATTTTGAACAGCAGGCCATTGAAGAGGCCAATATTACGTTAAATACATAATGTGCGAAAACGGTCATATTTTCCTGCCGTCTGCGATACAATATCATAAGCAGACCGGCAGGTATTTTTTATGAAACAGGATTGGAGCCAATGGAAGGAAAAAATAAAAAGCCTCAGGCAGATTGAGGATATCTGGAAGATTGTCGGGGTTCTGGCAGTTACGGTGATCCTCTTTGGAACCGGACTGGTAGAGCTTGGACAGCTATCAGAACATACCGTAGCGGAAGTGGAAACAGAGGCGGTTACGGAAGAGTGCACTACAGAAACCGGAGCGTTGCAGAGCAGGGAGGCACAGGGTCCCGAAACACAGGCTGCGGAAGCGGAAAGCGCAGAAATCCCGGAGCTGCATGCCGGGGCAGCAGCCCTGATGGATGCAGACAGCGGAAGAATCCTGTACGAAAAGAACGGCTATGAGAAAAAGGCGATGGCGAGTACGACCAAGATCATGACCTGTATTCTGGCATTGGAGATCGGAAATCTGGAGGATGTGGTCACATTTTCGAAAAATGCGGCGGCACAGCCGGATGTTCAGATGAACGGCGCAGAAGGAGAGCAGTATTATCTGAAGGATCTGCTTTATTCGCTGATGCTGGAATCGCACAATGATACCGCAGTCGCAATTGCAGAGCATATCGGTGGATCGGTGGAAGCTTTTGCAGAGCTGATGAATGAGAAGGCGCAGGAGATAGGTGCATTTGATACCAACTTTGTAACACCGAACGGTCTGGATGCTCCGGGACATCAGACAACCGCCTGCGACCTGGCCAGAATTGCCGGCTATGCAATTCAGAATCCGGAGTTTCTGGAAATTATCCGGACACCGGCACATACGTTTCAGGAGCTTCAGGGGAAACGCACGGTTTCCGTTGTGAATAAGGATGCATTTCTGACCTCTTATGACGGGGCACTGGGAATCAAGACCGGCTTTACCGGAGAGGCGGGATATTGCTTTGTCGGAGCTGCCAGACGGGGAGAGAAAACTCTGATCACGGTAGTCCTTGCATCCGGCTGGCCGCCACATAAGACCTATAAATGGGATGACACAAGAAGTCTTATGGATTACGGCATGACAGAGTACGAGATGCAGACACTCGTAACACCGGAACAGAAGATCAACAGTCTCACAGTGCTGCACGGTCAGGAAATCACAGAGGTGGAGCCGGAGATCAGAGAAACCGTTCAGCTGCTGGTGCGGGCAGGAGAGGATATACAGATAAAAGAGAATCTGATTACGGATGCAGAGGCACCGATTGAGGCGGATACCGTGGTTGGAACTCTGGATATTTATATAAACGGGGCATGCTTTCAGAGCCTGCCGGTATATGCAGGCAGGGATGTTCAGAGACTCACTTATTCATATGTGTTTAAAAAGCTGATCTGCCAATATTTCCTTAACGAAGAGTTACAGGGCTCTTAAGAAATTGTTTCACCATTGCGAAAACGGGAAAGCTATGATACAATTTCTGAATAGGAACCTGGAAATGAAACAAGAGGTTTGTTTAGGAGGAATTATATGGATGAATTAAAATGTAGCATATGCGGATCCCCAGTGAATGCGGGAGATTCATTCTGTCAGAATTGCGGAAATCCAATTCAGCCACAGAAGCAGGAAGAAACAGTTATGCCGGAAGTAACAGAGCCGACAGTTGCAGTCACACCGGATGTGACAGAGCCGACTCCTATAGTAGCAGAGACTACGGAGACAATAGAAGCAGTACAGCCTGAGTATGAAGCAGTATCCGCACAGCCGGAGGAAAAAACGGCGACAAATCCATTCTCATTAGCGGAAGAGGATACAGCGGCAGCACAGACCGGTACATATCAGCAGAGTGCACCACAGCCACAGCAGGTACCGTATCAGCAGAGTGCACCGCAGTCACAGGCCGGAATCTATCAGCAGGGTGTATCACAGCCACAGCAGGTACCATATCAGCAGACCGGTGCATATCAGGGATCGTATTACGGTCAGCAGGCACAGATGGGTGCCCAACAGCCACAAATGCAGAAGAAGCCTAGCAAGGCAGCCGGAATCGTTGGTCTGATCCTCGGTATTCTGGGTCTGTTAACCTCTGCCTGTGGAATTATGGTTATTCCGCTTATTTTCTGTTTAGTAGGTATTATTCTGGCGATTGTATGTCTGGCGAAAAAGTCAAGCAAGGGACTTGGAATCTCAGGCCTGATCGTAAGTATTCTGGGTCTGATCAGTGGTCTGATCTTTATGTTTCTGGTGCTGGGTGTATTATCTTCAGCCGGTACATCACTTGGTGAGATGGATTTGGAGGAAATCATAAATACACTTGAAGATAACAGCAGTGATGGCAGTCTGGATTATGTGCCTGGAGATTATGATTCGGTCTATACAGATGATAAAGATGGAAAGGCAGAGGTATTACCATCTTCCTTTGAATCACTATCAGATGCAAATCAGATTATGATTAATGGAATTGTATATACGTTACCAATATCGTTAAGTAATTCTGGCTTTTCAATCAATGAGCAATACGAAGAGGATATGGATTCACTAGCTGACGATGGCTGGGCACCAGGTGACTATAAGTTTGTGCTACTGGATTCTTCAGATGGAACTTCCGTATATGGATTTGTAGAAAATATGTCAGATGCTACAATTTATTCAGAGGCTGACTTAATGTTATCAGGACTAAATGTCGATAATTATTCATGCTCGACTTGTGCAGAACCAAGCGTAATGCTTGCAAATGGAATTACGCTCGGCACCAGTAAGGTAGGGGTACTCAATCTGCTCGGTGAGCCTGACGATACTGTTACGGAAGGTGTTTATTATGAATCGGCAGACGGGTATACCAATCTATATCTGGAATATGATGAAGATGATAATGTAAAGTGTATTGAAATTACAGTTTACAAAGATTAAAACTTGCATATTTGGAAATACTGTGTTATATTAACAATAGTTGTGATACCAGTGTGACAGTAAGAGTGGACGAAAGTCCACTCTTATCTTATGTTTTGGCTGTTTAAGCGGGAATCATGGTCACGGTCTGGTTGCAAAGCTTTTAATAAGAATGGAGGCTGATGATCAGAGTATGAAACGGGCAGAAATTGAACAGCGATGCGAAGCATTGGTGCAGCCAATTCTGGATGAACACGGATTTGAACTGTGGGATGTAGAGTACGTAAAGGAAGGTGCAAACTATTATCTGCGGGTGTATGCAGATAAGGAGGGTGGCATTACGATTGATGATTGTGTAACAATCAGTCATGAACTGGAGGCAAAACTGGACGAGGATGATTTTATCGGGCAGGCTTATATTCTGGAGGTAAGCTCACCGGGACTTGGAAGGCTCCTGAAGCGGGAACGGGATTTTGAGAAGAGTCTTGGAACTGAAGTAGATATCAAGCTTTATAAGGCCGGAGAGTATGGTAAGGAGTTTACCGGAATCCTGAAGGCATATGATACGGATACCGTAACAGTAGAACTGGAAGATAAAGAGGCAGTGATCGAAAGAAAAGAGATTGCACTGATACGATTAGCATTTGATTTTTAATTTAAGGAGGAAAAGGAAATGTCAGAAATTATGGATGCACTTGCTCAGATTGAGAAGGAGAAAGGAATAGATCATGAAGTATTAATGGAAACGATTGAAAAAGCAATCGTTGATGCTTATAAGAAGGATAAAGACAGCGACGTTAATATGCAGGTACAGATGGATCGAAAGACCGGCGAGTTCAGTGCATTTATTGAACGAGAGGTAGTAGAGGATGTTACTAATCCGGCAACAGAGATCAGTTTGGAAGAAGCTAAAATGCATGATCCACGGTATGAAGTCGGTGATGTGGTCAGAGTTGAAGTACAGCCTAAGAATTTCGGAAGAATTTCAGCACAGAATGCAAGAAATGTAATTGTGCAGAAGATTAAGGAAGAGGAAAGAAAATCCATCTTCAATCATTTCCAGTGTAAGGAAAAGGATGTTGTAACCGGTGTAGTTCAGCGTTATGTAGGAAGAAATGTGTGTATCAGCTTAGATGATAAGACTGATGCTATTCTGACCGAGAATGAGCAGATTCCGGGTGAAAGCTTCTGCCCGACCGATCGCGTAAAGTTATATATTATTGAAGTAAAGGAAAGCAATAAGGGACCTAAGATTCTGGTTTCCAGAACCCATCCGGAGCTGGTAAAGCGGCTGTTTGAAAAGGAAGTAACTGAAGTGGCGGACGGTACGGTAGAGATCAAGGCAATTTCCAGAGAGGCAGGTTCCCGTTCCAAGATCGCAGTATGGTCAAATGATGAGAATGTAGACCCGGTAGGCGCCTGTGTAGGATTAAACGGTGCCCGTGTAAATGCAATCGTCAGTGATCTGCGCGGAGAGAAGATCGATATTATCACATGGGATTCGAACCCGGCTATTTTTATTAAAAATGCATTGAGTCCATCCAGTGTTGTATCCGTAACAGTTGATGTAGATGAGAAGAGTGCCAAGGTAATTGTGCCAGATAATCAGCTATCGCTGGCAATCGGTAAAGAAGGCCAGAATGCAAGACTTGCAGCACGTCTGACAGGTTATAAGATTGATATTAAGAGTGAATCACAGGTTGAGCCGGAAGCGGAACCTACGGAAGCAGAGACTCTTTCATAATAAGGTACAGTGAGTAAGGGAGTGATTGCGTGGCTAAGAAAGCAGTAATGAGACAGTGTATCGGATGTGGGCAGCCCAAAGATAAAAAGTCCCTGATTCGCATCATCCGGACAACGGAAGGCCAGATCGAGCTGGATGCAACCGGTAAGAAAAATGGCAGAGGTGCATATCTGTGCATGTCCGGAGAGTGTCTGGAAAAGGCAAAGAAGTCCAAGGGCCTGGAGCGTTCATTCAAGATGCCGATACCGGCTGAGGTATATGAAGAATTAGGTAAGGAGTTGAAGACATTTGAAACCAGATAAGGTATTATCCCTGCTTGGCCTTGCTGCAAAGGCAGGAAAGGTTACCAGTGGAGAGTTTTCAACGGAAAAAGCGATAAAAACCCGGAAGGCCTTTTTGGTCATTGTTGCAGAAGATGCTTCAGACAATACCCAAAAGGCATTCAGAGATTCATGTGATTACTACCAGATACCTTTTGCAATCTATGGTACAAAGGAAACTCTGGGACACAGTATCGGAAAGCAGATGAGAGCGTCGCTGGCGGTACTGGATGCAGGGTTTGGAAATGAAATTGTAAAAAAGATTGATATGCAGAATAATTTGGAGGTGTAACGGATGGCAAAAATTAAAATACATCAATTAAAAACGGAATTGGGAATCGAAAGTAAAGAGATTATTGCGGTCTTGGAAGCAAACGGTATAACAGGTAAAAAACCACAGTCTGCACTGGATGAGCAGGAAGAGGCAATTGTCAGAAAGGCATTTGCAGGCAAGGAAGCAAAAACAGCTGAGCAGAAGCCGAAAGAAGAGCCGATAGAAAAGAAACAACCGGAAAAGGTAGAAGCAAAGCCGAAAAAGAAAGACACCAGAAAGCCTGAGAATAAAGGGCCGGAGAACAAGAAGCCGGAGAATAAGAAGCCGGAGAATAAGAAGCCGGAGGAAAGACCGGTAGAAAAGAAACAGCCGGAAAAGGCAGATAAGAAGCCGGAGCAGAGAAAGAACGATAAGCAGGGCGGCAATAAGAATCAGCAGAATAACAATGGCAAACGGGAGCATACCATTGTGACATTCCAGGCTGAGAACAGCAATAAGAAAAATAAAAAGAACAATAAGAATAATAACGGCAATAACAATAATAGAAACAATGGAAATGGCAATAATAACAATGCCAATAATTCCGCTAAGCAGGCAAAGCCGGAAAAGAGAAGCGGTCAGTTTATTAAACCGGAGCCAAAGCCGGAACCGAAGGAAGATAAGGATACGATCCGTACCATTGCGTTTCCTCCTGTAATGACCGTGAAGGAGTTGGCGGATAAGATTGGAATTCCTGTAAACCAGCTGATCAAGAAGATGTTCCTTGCTGGCAATATGGTAACTGTGAATTCAGATATTGAATATGAAGCAGCTGCCGAAATTGCACTGGAATATAATATTATTGCAGAGGAAGAGGAACAGGTAGACTTAATTGAAGAGATGCTGAAGGAAGATGAAGAGGATGAATCCTTAATGACACCACGACCACCGGTTGTCTGTGTTATGGGGCACGTAGATCATGGTAAGACATCCCTTCTGGATGCAATTCGTGCAACCAGTGTAACCAGTGATGAAGCCGGTGGTATTACACAGCATATCGGTGCATCTGTAGTTGAGATCAACGGTCAGACCATTACATTCCTGGATACTCCGGGACATGAGGCATTTACTGCCATGCGTATGCGTGGCGCACAGTCTACGGATATTGCAATCCTGGTAGTTGCAGCGGATGATGGTGTTATGCCGCAGACAGTAGAGGCTATTAACCATGCAAAGGCTGCCGGTGTTGAGATTATCGTAGCCGTTAATAAGATTGATAAGGAAAGTGCCAATGTAGAGCGTGTAAAGCAGGAGTTAATGGAGTATGATCTGGTTGCAGAGGAATGGGGCGGATCTACTATCTTCTGTCCGGTATCTGCACATACCAAGGAAGGTCTTGATAACCTGCTTGAAATGATCCTGTTAACAGCAGAGGTTATGGAGCTGAAAGCAAACAAGAACCGGAAAGCAAGAGGTATTGTTATTGAGGCAGAGCTGGATAAGGGACGTGGTCCGGTTGCGACCGTGCTGGTACAGAAGGGTACATTAAGAATCGGTGATACGATTGCGGTCGGTAATGTACATGGTAAGGTTCGTGCCATGGTGGATGATAAGCATCGCAGAGTGAAGGAGGCAACACCTTCTACTCCTGTTGAGATCCTTGGATTAAACGGTGTGCCGAATGCAGGTGAGATCTTCGTGGCTACTGAGAATGAAAAAGAGGCCAGAGCAATGGCAGAGGCATTCATTGCGTATGAGAAAGAGAAGCTGATTGCAGAGACCAAGTCCAAGATGTCTCTGGATGATCTGTTCTCACAGATTCAGGCAGGTAATGTCAAGGAGCTGAATCTGGTTGTAAAGGCAGATGTACAGGGTTCTGTAGAAGCAGTGAAGCAGAGTCTCTTAAAGCTTTCTAATGAAGAGGTTGTCATCAAGGTAATTCATGCCGGTGTTGGTGCGATTAACGAATCAGACGTCATTCTGGCATCTGCATCCAATGCAATCATTATTGGATTTAATGTCCGGCCGGATGCAACTGCAAAGGAAACTGCTGAGCGTGAAAAGGTAGATATGCGTCTGTATCGTGTTATTTATGATGCCATTGAGGATATTGAAGCTGCTATGAAGGGTATGCTGGATCCGATTTATGAGGAAAAGGTAATCGGTCATGCAGAGGTAAGACAGACCTACAAGGCTTCCGGAGTCGGAACCATTGCCGGTTCCTATGTACTGGATGGTGTGATTCAGAGAAATGCAACCTGCAGGATCTTCCGTGAAGGCGAGCAGATCTTTGAGGGATCGCTGGCATCCTTGAAGCGATTTAAGGATGATGTAAAAGAGGTTAAGACCGGATTTGAATGCGGTCTTGTATTTGAAGGATTTAATGATATTAAGGAATTTGACCAGATCGAAGCTTATATCATGGTTGAGGTTCCGAGATAATCGAAGGTTAATTAGGGCATTGTCTGAGACGTCTGCAGGAATGCAGATGATTTCAGATGAAGCAGATAGAGGATGATAGAATGAGAAAAAACAGTGTGAAAAACACGCGAATTAATAGTGAGGTTCAGAAAGAACTGAGTATGATCATCCGGGAAGTGAAGGATCCGAGAATCCATTTCCTGACATCGGTTACCGATGTACAGGTGGCACCGGATCTGAAAACCTGTAAGGCATATATCAGTGTTATGGGAAATGAGGAGGAGCAGTCGAATACCCTGGCCGGTTTAAAGAGTGCGGAAGGGTATATAAGACGGGAGCTTGCACATCGGGTAAATTTACGGAATACACCGGAGATTACATTTATTCTGGATGATTCCATTGCCTATGGTGCCGCAATGTCCAAAAAGATTTCGGATTTACATGTGGAAGAATATGATTCCGAGGAACCGGAAGAGGGACATGAGGAATTATAGGAGATCGACAAAGAAGAGAGGTAAGATATGAATCAGTTTTTACAGGCTATTTCAGAAGCACAGACAATTGTAATTCTGGGACATATACGTCCGGATGGAGATTGCGTAGGCTCCTGTACAGGAATGTATAATTATATTACTGATAATTATCCGGAAAAACAGGTGGATATTTATCTGGGAGACTTCGATGATAAGTTCCTGTTTTTGCGAGGAGCAGATAAGATTAGTCATGCAACGGATACCGGAAAGACCTATGATCTTTGTCTGGCACTTGATTGTGCCAGCACAGACCGGTTTGGCGAATTTGGTGTATATTATGAGACTGCAAAGCGGAAGGCAGCAATCGATCATCATGCAAGTAATCCGGGATATGGAGATATCTGTCTGGTGCGTCCGGATGCATCTGCAGCCTGTGAAGCGATTTATGGCATTCTGGAGCAGGATAAGATCAGCCGGTATTGTGCAGAGTCTTTATATCTGGGAATCGTACATGATACCGGAGTATTTAAGCACAGTAATACAACAAAGGAAACCATGTGTGTAGCCGGTGATCTGATCGCACTGGGCGCCAATCCGCAGAGAACGATCGATGATACCTTCTACAGCAAGACGTTTATGCAGAATCAGATTCTGGGACAGGCATTGTTAAATAGTCATATGGAGTTGGACGGACAGTGTATTGTGACCTGCCTGAGAAAGGATGTATTTGATCATTATCATGCAAGCAGTGTAGATGTGGATGGCGTGGTAGATCAGATCCGGGTAACCAGAGGGATCGAGGTGGCAGTCTTTTATTATGAGTATGAGCCGAATGTATATAAATTCAGCCTGCGTTCCAATGTAAAGGTAGATGTCAGCAAGATTGCATTAACACATGATGGTGGCGGACACATCCGGGCAGCCGGATTTTCACTGGCAGGCGAGCAGTCTGAGGTAGAGGCACAGGTACTTGCACAGATCGCACAGGCATTGAAAGAGGCTTGATATGTATGACGGTATCATAAATGTATATAAGGAGCCGGGTTACACATCCTTTGATGTGGTAGCAAAGCTTCGGGGGATTCTTCATCAGAAGAAGATCGGACATACCGGAACATTAGATCCGCAGGCAGAGGGTGTCCTGGTGGTCTGTCTTGGAAAGGCTACGAAGCTGTGTGATATTTTACCGGATCATGACAAGGAGTATGAGGCAGTTCTGCTACTTGGAACGACCACAGACACAGAGGACATGACCGGAACGGTATTGACGGAACAACCGGTTGATGTGACGGAAGAACAGGTGCGTCAGGTGGTTGCATCTTATGTTGGTACGTATGAACAGGTACCGCCCATGTACTCTGCAATTAAGGTAAATGGTCAGAAGCTATATGATCTGGCAAGGCAGGGACAGGTGATTGAACGGAAACCGAGACCTTTGACTATTTATACGCTGGAGATTCTTGATATGGATCTGCCGAGGGTTCAGTTACGGATCCGGTGCAGCCGGGGAACATATATCCGGAGTCTGTGCCGGGATATCGGAGAGAGTCTTTCTTGTGGCGGATGCATGGAACAGCTGATCCGTACCCGAGCCTGTGGCTTTCGGGCGGAGCGAAGTCTGCGGCTGAGCGAGATTGAAACACATGAGAAGGCTGGCACGCTGTCCGGATATATAACGGCCATTGATGAAATGTATGCAGAACTGCCGAAGCTTACGGTAGCGAAGGATGGTGACAGACTGATCCATAACGGAAATAAATTCCGTAAAGCGTGCATTGCGTCAATGACGGAAGGAACACAGACAGAGACTTGTGAAGCGGATAGCAAGAACAAGACGGTCAGATATCTGGTATATGATTCCGAAAAGAGATTTACAGGAATTTATGAGTATGATCTGAAAGCGGGTGAATTTCGCCCATACAAGATGTTTTTATAATGAGATTTGACAAAAAGCAGGATTAGATATGCAGCACATTACAGAAGTGAAGGACTTAAAATTACAGAATACGGCAGTTGCTTTGGGAAAATTTGATGGATTTCACAGAGGCCATCAGTTATTGCTTGAGCAGGTAAAGACCTGGCAGGACAAGGGAATGACCGGTGTGATCTTCACATTTGCACCGTCCGGGCGACGGATTGGTGCCGAGAAGCATATTGACAGTCATGCAGAGAAGATTCAGAAATCTGCAGATACAGGGATTCAGGTGCTGCTGGAATATCCGTTTTCAGAAAAATTTGCAGGACTGCAGCCGGAAGAGTTCGTAGATCAGATACTGATCAGACAACTGGATGTAAAAGCGGTGGCAGTGGGGAGTGATTTCCATTTCGGCAGAAATCGTGCCGGAGATGCGGCAATGTTAGAACAGTTGGGACGTCGGAAAGGGTTTGAAGTAAAGGTATTCGATAAGCTGCAGGAGCAGGAGCGGGACATCAGCTCTTCCATTATCAGGGAAGCCATTGAGGTCGGAGAGATGGAACAGGTAACGGCATGCCTGGGGCATGGATATACCATATCCGGACCGGTGGTGCATGGGCAGGCATTGGGACGCACGATCGGAATACCGACTGCGAATCAGAAGGTGCTGGAGGATAAGCTTGTACCCCCATACGGAGTCTATGCGGTTCGGCTTCATTGGAATCAGAACGAATATTACGGAATTGCGAATCTGGGATGTAAGCCGACCGTCAGCGAGAAGGCAGAGGTTGGACTGGAGACTTATATTTTTGAGTTTGACAGGAATATTTATGGAGAGTATCTGGAGGTGGAGTTGCTGCATTTTCTGCGGGCAGAGCGGAAGTTTAACAAGTTGAATGCCTTGGTTGCACAGATGCAGACGGATATTGTTCGGGCAAAAAAGATCTTGCAATTATAGAACAGAATAATAAAAAAGGGGCTGTATCGTAATATCACGGTACAGCCCTTCAGGTTTAAGCTTAGTTGTCTTTATTCTTATTGCGTTCTGCATCTAACATCGCACGAACCTTCATAGACAGACCGAAGAGGTTGATGAAGCCGTTTGCATCCTTGTGATCATATAAATCACCGGTTGTAAAGCTTGCCAGCTCCTCGCTGTATAATGAGTAAGGAGAAGTAGTGCCGGCCTTGATGATATTGCCCTTGTAAAGCTTGAACTTTACTTCACCGGTAACACGAGCCTGTGTGCTCTCAATGAATGCCTGCAGAGCTTCCCGTAATGGACAGAACCATTTTCCTTCATAGACCAGATCAGCGAACTTGCTGCCGACAGTCTTCTTAAATGCCAGAGTATCGCGGTCTAAGATCAGTTCCTCTAACTGCTTATGAGCTGCCATAAGGATTGTTCCGCCAGGAGTCTCATAAACACCGCGGGACTTCATACCTACTACACGGTTCTCAACGATATCAATGATACCGATACCATGCTTGCCACCCAGACGGTTCAGTTCCCGGATAACATCGGAAACCTTCATATTCTTACCGTTTACGCTGGTCGGAACACCCTTTTCAAAGGTAAGTGTTACGAACTCACCCTCATCCGGTGCTTTTTCCGGTGTATTGCTTAATACTAATAAGTGATCATAATTTGGCATATTTGCAGGAGATTCCAGTTCCAGACCTTCATGGCTGATATGCCATAAGTTACGGTCACGGCTATAGCTGTTATCTACAGAGAACGGAAGGTGAATACCATGCTGTCTGCAGTATTCGATCTCAGCATCACGGGAATCCATTGTCCATTCCGGCTGTCTCCATGCAGCAATGATTTTGATGTCAGGAGCCAAAGCCTTGATGGTAAGCTCAAAACGAACCTGATCATTCCCCTTGCCGGTAGCACCGTGGCAGATCGCAACAGCACCTTCTTTTCTGGCAATTTCTACCAGTCTCTTTGCAATGACTGGACGGGCCATGGAAGTACCTAATAAGTATTCGTATTCATATACGCCGTTTGCCATAACGGTTGGTACAACATAATCATCACAGAATTCATCAACAACATCTTCTATATATAACTTTGCTGCTCCGGATAATTTCGCACGCTCATCAAGACCCTCTAATTCGCTTTCCTGTCCGACATCGATGCAGACACAGACAACATCATAATCATAGGTCTCCTTTAACCATGGAATAATAGCGGTAGTATCCAGACCACCGGAGTAAGCCAATACAACTTTTTCTTTCATAATGTTCCTCCTTGAATTTGTCCTTCTTATCAATTTAGCCATTGACTAAATACAAATATACAACTATAATGCATATTATGCAAGCAGTTTTTCAAAGAATATTTATGTCTTTATGCAAAAACGAACGAATAATATACATAATATATGAATAAATATTCACTCTAGCTGCGGGAAAGAGGAAAAGAAATGATTAAAGTAGGAATTATTGGCTCTACCGGATATGCAGGGCAGGAAATTGTAAGACTGATCTTAAACCATAAGGATGCAGAAGTAGTATGGTATGGTTCTAGAAGCTACATTGATAAGAAATACTATGAGGTATTCGGAAATATGTTCCAGATCGTAGATGACAAGTGTCTGGATGATAATATGGAAGAACTTGCAAAAGCAGTGGATGTGATCTTCACTGCAACCCCACAGGGACTGTGTGCGTCTCTGGTAAATGAAGAGATTCTGAATAAAGTAAAGATTATCGATCTGAGTGCGGATTTCCGTATTAAAGATGTAAAGGTATATGAGAAATGGTATGGACTGGAGCATAAGAGTCCGCAGTTTATTGACGAAGCGGTGTACGGTCTCTGCGAGATCAACCGGGAGAAGATAAAGGGTGCAAGACTGATTGCCAATCCGGGATGTTATACCACCTGTTCCATCCTTTCCTTCTATCCATTGTTAAAGGAAGGACTGATCGATCCGAATTCCATCATCATTGATGCAAAGTCAGGTACCTCCGGAGCCGGTCGTGGTGCAAAGGTAAACAATCTGTTCTGTGAGGTGAATGAAAATATCAAGGCATACGGTGTTCTGACCCACCGACATACCCCGGAGATCGAGGAGCAGTTAGGGTATGCGGCAGGCGAACCGCTGAAGATCATATTCACACCGCACCTGGTTCCGATGAACCGTGGTATTCTGGTAACCGGTTACGCAAATCTGAAGCAGCCTTTAACCTATGAAACGGTTCGGGCGGCTTATGACAAGTATTATGCAGATGAGAAATTTATCCGGGTTCTGGATCAGAATGTGTGTCCGGAAACACGCTGGGTAGAGGGCAGTAATTATGTGGATGTGAATTTCAAGATTGATGAGCGGACGAACCGGATCGTGGTAATGGGCGCTCTGGATAATATTGTAAAGGGTGCAGCCGGACAGGCAATCCAGAACATGAATCTGATATTCGGACTTCCGGAATCAGAGGGCCTAGAACTGGCACCGATGTTCCCGTAAAAGACTGGAGGAAAAGCTATGAGTCAGACAGAAGAGATCAAGAAAATAGAGAATGGATGTATCACCATGCCGAAGGGATTTCAGGCGGCCGGTCTTCGCGCCGGAATTAAGCCGGGAAAGACCAATAAGGATATGGCGCTGGTGATCAGTGCGGTTCCGTGTGCAGCGGCAGGTGTATTTACCAGAAATCTGGTAAAGGCGGCCCCGGTACAATGGGATTTCAAAATGTTACAGAAGAACGGAGTTGCACAGGCAGTTGTGATCAACAGTGGAATTGCCAATGCATGTACCGGTGAAGAAGGGTATCAGAACGTGCAGACAACTGCGGAATGTGTGGCAAAGGAATTTGGCATTCAGACAGAGCAGGTTATGGTAATGTCAACCGGAGTCATCGGTCAGCCGCTTCCGATGGACATTATCTGTCAGGGAGTCGGAAAGCTGCATCAGGCACTTGGAAACGATGAACAGTCCGGACATGATGCGGCGGAGGCAATCCTGACAACCGATACACATGCGAAGGAGGTTGCGGTTTCCTTTGAATTAAACGGCACACCGGTTAAAATGGCAGGTATGTGTAAGGGCTCCGGTATGATCCATCCGAATATGGGAACCATGCTCGGTATCATTACCACGGACGCCATGATCAGTCAGCCATTGCTGAATCAGGCATTGAAGGAGCTGGTAGAGGATACCTTCAATATGGTATCGGTGGATGGTGATACCTCGACCAATGACAGTGTGATCGTTCTGGCGAACGGACAGGCAGAGAACACTGTAGTGAAAGAAGAAGGACCGGCATATGAGGTATTTAAGCAGGCATTAAAAGAAGTGATGACATTCCTGGCACAGAATATTGCCGGGGACGGAGAAGGCGCAACCAGATTGCTGGAGGCGACAGCAATTCATGTATCCTCTAAGGAGCAGGCAAAGATTCTGGCAAAGGCGATCATCACATCCAATCTGACAAAGGCAGCTGTATTCGGTATGGATGCCAACTGGGGAAGAATCCTCTGTGCAATGGGCTATTCCGGAGCCAGCTTTGATCCGGAACAGGTCGATATCCAGATCAGCAGTGAAAACGGCACCGTGAAGCTGGTGGAAAACGGCAAGGCCGCAGAGTATGATGAAGCGTTTGCAACGAAGGTGCTGTCACCGAAAAAGGTGACTGTGCTGGCAGATGTGAAGCAGGGAGAAGCTTCGGCAACCGCATGGGGCTGTGATCTGACCTATGATTATGTAAAGATCAATGCAGATTATCGTTCATAAAACGATTACAGGATAAAGGCAATAGAACGATATAGGATAGAAGAAAGGTGAGAATTAGAAATGATTAATAATGAGAACAGTATGGATCAGGTGCTGATCAAGGCACAGACACTGATAGAGGCAATGCCATTTATTCAGAAATTCCGTGGCAAGAAGATTGTAGTAAAATACGGTGGAAGTGCCATGCTGGATGAGGAACTGAAGTATAATGTAATTAAGGATGTGGCATTGTTAAAGATGATCGGTATGCAGCCGATCATCGTACATGGCGGTGGCAAGGAAATCAGCAAGTGGGTAAAGCTGACCGGCAAGGAGCCTGAATTTGTAAACGGACTCCGGGTTACAGATGCGGATACCATGGAAATCGCAGAAATGGTACTTTCCAAGGTGAATAAAGGACTGGTTCAGATGATGCAGAAGCTGGGTCTGAAGGCAGTCGGAATCAGTGGTAAGGACGGCGGACTTATGACCTGTAAGAAGAAACTGGCAGGCGGTAAGGACATCGGTTATGTTGGTGAGGTATGTAAGGTAGACGGACAGATTCTGGATACCCTGCTTGAGAACGATTTTATTCCGGTTGTTGCCCCGATCGGTATTGGCGAGGATTATATGTCCTATAATATTAATGCGGATGATGCAGCCTGCGCGGTTGCACGGGCGATCAAGGCTGAAAAGCTGGTATTCCTGACCGATATTGAAGGTGTGTTTGTAGATCCGATGGATAAAAACACGCTGATCTCGGAAATGACCGTGGAAGAGGCAGAGGAATTCATTGCCAAGGGGGTTGTTGGCGGCGGTATGCTTCCGAAGCTGACCAATTGTATAGAAGCGATCAACAATGGTGTAGCCAGAGTCCATGTGCTTGACGGAAGAGTAGAACACTGCCTGTTGCTGGAGTTCTTCACGACCAAGGGTATTGGTACCGCAATCTTAAAAGAACCATTGTTTTAATTGAAATCCGGATATCTGAGATCGGGTTGAGACGGATGGATTTTGAAAAGAGGAAGTTTTATGAGAAAGAGAATAAAAAAGCATTCGGCAAATATGCTGCGAAAGCTGGCTGCCGGGGGCATGAGCCTGTTGACCGCCGGACTTTTACTGACCGGATGCGGCAACGGAGAACCGGAGGCACAGACAGAGGCAACCTATGCATCCTTTGAGGAAACGGTTACAGGTCTTCCTGTAACGGTAAAAGGTGAGGATGGAAATGAGGCTCCGCTTCAGCTGAATGTCTGGTACTTTGATGAGGCGGCCGGACCGTATTATGAGGCAGCTGCGGCTGAATTTCATGACCGCTATGGGGTAGAGGTTGTCTGTACAAAGAAGAATGAAGTGAATTATCTGGAGGATATAAATAAGGCAAATCAGTCCGGAACCGGACCGGATGTGCTGATTGCATCCAATGATGAGATCCGGAAGCTTCATCTGGCCGGACTTGCCCAGGAAAATACCCTGTATACCGAGGAGTTCTGGAAAGCACATTATCCGGAGGTGACGAGGAATGCCTGTACCTCAGACGGAAAACAGTATGGATATCCGATCTATATGGATACCTGTCTGATGATCTATGATTCTACGATTACCACAAAGCCGGAAAGCTTTGGAAGTATTACGGATTTTGCTGTAAACTTTGTGGATGAGACGAATACGAAGACGATTTTTAAATGGGACATTGCGGATCCGTTCTGTGATTATCTGTTTTTGGGAAAGAACGCTCAGATACTCGGAACCTATGGTGAGGACACAGGTACCTTTGAAATCAACAATGAGAGTGTTGTTCAGAATATGACCTATTATCAGTCGCTTCATGAGTATTTCTCCATGGATGCGGACAGCAGCTCTTATGACAGCATCAAGAGTGCATTAAAGGACGGAACACTGGTTTACGGAATCGTAAAGACAGATGTTCTGGGAGAGCTGAGTTCCTACGGAACGACCTATGCACTATGTCCGGTGCCGGATTTATCTGCAGAGCTTGGAGTACAGGATCTGTCGGTAACCTATGCGGCCTTTGTGAATCCATTTACAAAGACATCGGAATATGCCAATCTGTTTTCGGCATTTTTATCCTATGAGTATGCGGGAAATCAGTTTGGAATCAGTCGGAAGGTGGCTGTCCGGTCCGATATTGACCGGAGTGATGCCAATGATACTCTGGCCTATGAGCAGTATTGTAATACCGTATCATTACCAAAGGCACTGGAAAACGGAGATTTCTGGATTTATTCCGAGATCTGTTTTAAAAATATCTGGAATGGAAATGATGTAGCAGCCGAATTGAATGCATTGCAGGAGAAGATGGATGCACGTCTGAAATAAAACGAAATAAAATGCCCTGCATATACCTGGAAATCCTGCGTATCCTATTACTATTACAGGAAGGAGATTTAGAGTATATGTGGGGCATTATTATTGCATTGATTTCCGGTGCACTGATGAGTATTCAGGGAGTTTTTAATACGGGGATTACGAAGCAGACCGGCAACTGGCTGACGAACAGCTGGGTACAGCTGACAGGATTTCTGGTCTGTATTGCGGTATGGCTGGCGAAGGAGCGGCAGACAAACCCGGTTAGCAGTTTGTTTCAGGTAGATCATAAATATATGCTGGCCGGAGGTGTGATCGGAGCATTTATTACATTGACGGTAATGGTCAGCATGGAGAAGCTTGGACCGGCACAGGCTGTTTTACTGATCGTAATATCCCAGGTGGCAGTGGCATATCTGATCGAGCTGTTTGGATGGTTTGCAGTAGAGAAAACAGGCTTCCAGTGGAGTAAACTGATCGGGATGCTTGTGGCAGTCGCGGGATTGATAATATTTAAGTGGAAGTGAAAAAAGTAGTTGTATTCAAAAGGAAATATGATAAAATAATTTTGTGTGATGTTATGATTTGTGCAGGAGGAAGAAGGACATATGCGCAAATTATATCAATGGTTTCAGGTGGTTTTTATGCTTGCGGGTCTGGTGTGGACGGTATGCGGATGTACAGATACGGACCAGAGAAACGGCGGACTCCAGCTTGAGACAGAGGAATGGATGAGTACGCAGGAAGCAGAGATGCAGACGGATTCACAGAGCACAGCGAGTACGGAGGCGAAAGAAATCTATGTATTTGTCTGTGGTCAGGTGAAGAACCCGGGAGTTTACTGTCTGCCGGTCGGCAGCCGGGTATGTGATGCGGTTGAGGCAGCTGGGGGCTGTCTGGATATAGCGGATCCGTATGCGGTAAATCAGGCGGAGCTTCTGACCGATGAGAGGCGGATCTATATTCCGGAGCCGGGGGAAAGCGTGGATTCCGGTACGGATGCCGGAGCTGTGGATGCAGATGGAAGAGTGTCGCTGAACCGGGCATCGAAAGAAGAACTGATGACGCTTCCAGGGATCGGAGAGTCAAAGGCGGATTCCATTCTGGAATACCGGGAGGCACACGGTGGTTTCCAAACAATAGAAGAATTAATGAATATTCCCGGAATCAAGGAGGGAGTATTTCAGAAGATACAAGATTGTGTAATGCTTGAATGAGGTGAATTATGAAAAGGGTACTGGTAGTCGATGATGAGAAATTAATCGTAAAAGGAATCAAGTTCAGTCTGGAGCAGGATGATATGCAGGTGGACTGTGCATATGACGGAGAAGAGGCACTGAATCTGGCGAGACAGACGGAGTATGATATGGTACTGTTAGATGTAATGCTTCCGAAGCTGACCGGGTTTGAGGTGTGTCAGCAGATCCGTGAGTTTTCCAATATGCCGATTATTATGCTGACTGCAAAGGGTGAGGATATGGATAAGATTCTGGGACTGGAATACGGAGCGGATGATTATATCACCAAGCCATTTAATATTCTGGAGGTTAAGGCACGGATCAAGGCTATCATGCGAAGAAATGCCAAGAAGCCGGAGGTATCGGAGCCGGTTCGGAAGAAGACAGCCGGAGATTTAAGTATTGACTGTGACAGCAGACGGGTCTACATCGCAGGCAGAGAGGTGAATCTGACTGCAAAGGAGTTCGATGTGCTGGAGCTTTTGGTATTTAATCCGAATAAAGTATACTCCCGTGAGAATCTGCTGAAGACGATCTGGGGAAGTGATTATCCGGGAGACGTCAGAACCGTGGATGTGCATATCAGACGGTTAAGGGAAAAGATCGAATCAAATCCTGGGGAGCCGAAATACATTCATACGAAGTGGGGTGTTGGATATTATTTCCAGGGATAAACCGTTATTCCGCCATATCAGAAGCCTTCGGTTCTGTATACTTGCGGCAACGTTTCTGACAACGGTTGTGATCATACTGGTATGTGGTAATATTTTACAGGCAACTTACCATAAACAGGCATTGCAGAATAAGATTTCCCAGGTGCAGAGTCAATGCAATATTCTGGCCAGTCAGATTCAGTTGAATGAATTTAATATCAACAGTAACACCAATAATCTGGATATCGAGATAGATCAGCTGGCAAATGTACTGGAAGGTCGGCTGATTGTAGTGAATTCCGATTATAAGATCATAAAGGATACATATACCATTGAGCAGAATAAGTATATGATCTCAAACGATGTTCACAATATCATGCTGGGAAAATCCTCCAGTAACTGTGAAATCAAAGAAGGCAATCAGTATGCGGAGATCATGGTGCCGATTCTTGATTCTGCGGCAGTAACCACAACGATCGAAAACAGTACAGTGACGGCAAAGAGCGGAGATTCCTCACAGAACACCACCAAGCAGGCACTGGGTGTGATCATATGTATGGTTTCTATCCGGGATCTGGCGGAAACGGATTCCTACATGGCAGTTCAAGGCAGAGTGCTGTATGCACTGTTTATTTTTGTTGCCCTGTTAATCTCATTACTTCTGGCATATCTGCTGCCAAGACCGCTGAAAAAGCTGAACCGTCAGCTGGTTCGTGTATCAGAGGGGCATTTGGATGAGCAGATAGAGCTGGAGGGTGGTACGGAAATCACGGATCTAAAGGAGACCTTTAACCGGATTCTGCGGAAAATCCAGATGCTGGAGAGCTCCAGACAGGAGTTCGTGTCGAATGTCTCCCATGAGCTAAAAACACCGATCACATCTATGAAGGTACTGGCTGATTCCCTACTGATGCAGGAGGATGTTCCGGCAGAGATGTACCGGGAGTTTATGACGGATATTGCGGATGAGATCGACCGGGAGAATAAGATCATCAATGATCTGCTGACATTAGTCAGACTGGATAAGCAGTCTTCGGATTTGAATATAGAAACCGTGAATATTAATGAGCTGCTGGAGTTACTGCTGAAACGGATCCGGCCAATCGCAGAAAAACGGAACATTGAGATTATATTTGAAAGTATGCGGGAGGTACTGGCCGAAATCGATGAGGTGAAAATTTCACTTGCCTTTACGAATCTGATTGAAAATGCAGTGAAATATAATGTGGATGATGGCTGGGTACGTGTTACCCTGGATGCGGATCATAAGTTTTTCTATGTTAAGGTGGCAGATTCCGGAGTCGGTATTCCGGAGGATTGTCAGGAGCAGGTATTCGAACGGTTTTACCGAGTAGATAAGGCACGGTCGAGAGAGACCGGAGGTACGGGTCTCGGACTTGCGATCACAAGGAATGCGATCCTGATGCATAAGGGTGCGATCAATCTGTACAGTAAGCCGGGAGAAGGAACGACATTTACCGTCCGTATCCCGCTGACCTATATCAGTTAACAGGAGGCAGGCAGAATGAAAAAGTGGATTGTTTATATGGTCATAGTGATTTTATGTCTGACTCTGACAGGCTGTGATACAGATGGAGCAGCTTCTACAGCGACAACAGAGCTTCCGGAGGGAAGTATTCGGATCTATTATATAAACGGTGACACCTGTGATTTCGGGACAGAGGTCTATGCACTGAATCCGGATAATACAACCGAAACGCAGGTAAAGGATATTCTGGATCAGATGTTTAGCAGCACCAACGGCATAAATACCGCAAGTACGACGAACCAGCAACGGTCAAATGTGATCGCTTCGTCCATGAAGATGATGGATGTTAAGGTGAAGGGCGGACAGGTGCAGATCACCGTTAATATTACGAATGAACAGTCGGATGCATATCTGGTGGTTTTGAGTAAGGCAGCGATCACGCAGACGTTATGTCAGCTGGCGGAGGTGGATCAGGTGATATTTACGATTTATGATTCTACCAAAATGCTGGATGGAGGAGCTGCAGTTGAATATTATAATGACATATCATTTGTTGATAATGAAAAAGAAGGCGGCTATCTTCAGAAGGGTATCATCACATTGTACTTTGCGGATGAATCCGGAAATATGCTTCTGGAATACGATAAGTCAGTAGAAATCACGACAGATGTATCGCTGGAGCAGCTGGTGATAGAATCTCTGATTGCAGGGCCGATGCGGGATGGATATTATAAGACGATTCCGGACGGAACGACACTGAAAAAGATATCAATCAAGGATGGTGTCTGCTATGTGGATCTGTCCAGCGAGTTTAATAATACTCTGGATAATTGTATGGATACGGTTACGATCTATTCGGTTGTAAATTCGCTTTGTGAGCTGCCGACGATCAATAAGGTACAGTTCCTGATCAACGGAGAAAAACAGGAATTCTACAGAGAAACGATTCCGTTTGACGGAATGTTTGAAAAGCAGGATGAGATTGTAAAAAAGGAAACAACAGAGGAGGAATAATTATTTGCTGAAACGTCCGCTGCTATGCGGAGTCCTGATGTTTATAATTGGTCAAATTATCATAAGTAAGGGAACAATTGCCTGGGGGCTTGGCATGATTCCGATTGGGTTTATAATCTGGTGCATCAGAAGAAACCAATCCGGAACCATGCCTGTTTTATTGTTACCGATCATATGCTGTCTGGTGCTTGGCGGACTGAACGGAATGCGATGCCGTATGCTATCACCGCTACAGGATTATCTGGATGCCTGTTATGCAGAGAGCGGGCAGGAGGAAATTCTATGTGAGGCGGAAGGAACGGTGGAGCGTGCAGAGCTTCAGAAGGGAAAGTGGGTTCTGGTGCTCCGGACGAGGCAGATCCGGAATGAACGGTTTCTATACCAGAATTCCTGTAGAATCCGCGTATATAGTAAGGAAGGGGATATAAAAATCGGAAATTGCATTACCTGTGAGCTGACATTAAAACGATTATCGGTTCCGACGAATCCGGGGGAGTTTAACAGCCGGCAGTATTATCTGGCAAGGGGGATAGAGTTTCTGGGTTATACAGATACGGTTACGGTTCTGGAGGATGAGATCCATAGCGGGAAACAGTGGCTGTGGGAACTCCGGGCGCGGGCACAGGCAGCATTTCGGGAGCATATGTCGGAGAACTATGCCTCTGTGATGAATGCAATGCTGCTTGGAGATTCCGGAAATCTGGATCCTGAAATAAAGCAGCTGTATCAGCGGAACGGAATTGCGCACATTCTGGCTATTTCGGGACTGCATGTGTCCATTCTCGGCAGTATGCTTTATCGGCTGCTGCGAAAGCTGGGACTGCCATATGGAACGGCAGGGACACCTGTGATCGGCCTTCTTCTGGCATACGGATGGATGACCGGGCAGAGCGGGTCTGCCATCCGGGCAATTACAATGCTGATATTGGCAATGATCGGTGATATGATCGGAAGGACCTATGATATGCTGACGGCAATCGGAATTGCGGCAGTACTACAATTGGTGGAATATCCGTATCGGTTGTTTGATGCTGGATTCTTATTATCGTTTGGAGCCGTGCTGGCATTGGGACTGGTAATCCCGGCATGGAAGGAGCTGTTAAAGAAAAACGAACTGGCGGTTATTTATCGGACCAGGAAAGGGAATAAGGTAACAGAGAAAAAGACAACAGGGAAACTATGGATAAAAGGGCAACAGAGAATAGCAGGAATCATCCGAAAAGTGCCGGATACGGTCATGACCGGAATCATTATCCAGATGATCACCGGGCCGATCGTGATCTTCTTCTATTATGAATATCCGGTTTATGGAATAGTACTGAATTTTTATGTGATCCCGATGATGACGCCGGTGATCCTGCTTGGAATTGGGTGCCTGTTTCTGGCTCCCTGGTTCTATGGGGGAGCGGGAATATTGGCCATCGGTTGTGAAGGAATTCTGAGGAGCTTCTCATTCCTGTGCCGCCGGATACAGACATTTCCGGGATCTGTATGGCATGCGGGGAATCTTTCTGTCTGGATGTTAGTCGGTTATTATGCAATATTGACCGGAATATATTTTCTCCTGAAATATGGAAAACCCAGACCGGCAGTGATACTGGGACTTCTGTTAACCGGAATGATCCTGACCGGGAGACCGGAGCGGTTCCGCATTACCATGCTGGATGTCGGACAGGGCGATGGCACTCTGATAGAAACACCGGAGCATCAGATGATCCTGATCGACGGTGGAAGCAGCAGTCGTTCCTCTGTCGGAACCTATGTGATCAAACCGGCCGTGAAATACTATGGATTCGGAAGGCTGGATTATATATTTGTAAGTCATATGGACAGTGATCATGTGAACGGAGTTTATGAGCTGCTCGAAATGATGGAGACCGGGGAGATGGAAATTGGCTGTCTGGTATTACCGGAAGCAGGCAGGAATTGTACGGATTCCGGCTATCCGGAGCTGGCAGAGACGGCAAGGAAAGCAGGGATATCCGTTATGTATTTACAGGCAGGAGCCGGGCTGAAAAGCGGAACCGTAACGATCCGATGTCTGTATCCGGCGCAGGAGTTTTTATATCCGGATGCCAATAATAATTCCATGGTCCTGGAGCTTTCGACAGAAGGATTTCGGATGCTTTTTACGGGAGATCTGGAACAGGAAGGAGAATGGGCACTGGAGGTGGAATCACAGCTGGGACGATATGACGGATTGAAGGTCGGACATCATGGATCCTCGGGAGCTTCTTCTGAGAAGTTTATACGGAAGGTCTGTCCGCAATATGCTTTTATTTCCTGTGGCAGAAATAATTCCTACGGACATCCGCATGAGGAAACTCTGGAGCGGTTCCGGAAGGAAGCGGTCCGGATATTCAGAACGGATGAGCAGGGAGCGATTATGCTGGAGATGGATAGCAGGCATAGAATCGAGATTAATACATATCTGAAAAATCAAAACAGATAATTTAGACTGTATATTTTGAGAAAAGTGTAGTATAATTTTCATGTTATGTGCTGAAACGGCCGGACAGGCAGAAGGTAAGGGATTCATTACAGATGAAAGTGTTGAATGAAGATATTAAGAAGCAGCAATTTAAGAACGTATATCTTCTTTACGGAGAGGAAATGTACCTGTGCCATCAGTACCGGGATCGTCTGCAGAAGGCATTATGTCCGGAGGATGATGGGATGAATGTGACCCGATTTTCGGGAAAAGGCATTTCCATGCCGGAGGTGGCAGAACTGGCAGAGACGCTTCCGTTCTTTGCGGACCGGAGAGTGATCGTGATCGAGAACAGCGGTTGGTTTAAGAATGGTTCCGACGGATTTGAAGATCGCCTGAAGACATTTCCGGACACCACATATCTGATCTTTGTGGAACAGGAAGTCGATAAGCGGGGAAGGTTATATAAAACCGTAAAGGATCTCGGTTATGCCGCAGAGATGAAGCTTCCTAAGGATAAGGAGCTGTTATCCTGGATCACGATTCAGTGCAGGCAGGAGGGAAAGCAGATTACGGAGAGTGCGGCGAATCTGCTGCTGGAGCAGGCCGGGAGCAGTATGAATCTGCTTCAGATGGAGCTTGAGAAGCTGTTTTCCTATGCGATAGACCGGGATGTGATTACACAGGAGGATGTGCAGGAGGTTGGAAGTGCACAGGCAGAAAGCCAGATTTTTGATATGCTGGATGCCATCGGAAATCAGAACCAGGAGAAGGCTTTAAAGCTGTATCATGATCTGCTGGAGGTGCGGGAGCCGGCAATGCGGATTCTGTATTTGCTGACCAGGCAGATCAATATTTTATTGCAGGTATCAGAAATGGTCCGACTGGGCATGGATAATTCATCCATTGCAGGGAAAGCGGGGATTCCGCCTTTTACAGTCGGAAAATACAAAAGTCAGGTCGGACATTTTTCCTATACACAGCTGTTACAGATGCTGGAATCCTGTCAGAGTACGGATGCTGGGATCAAGCGGGGGTTGTATCAGGATATTGTCGGCGTTGAACTTCTGATCGTTGCGTTTTCTACGAATTCAAGGTAAGGAATTACCTGAAGATAAATGAAGTGATAAAAGAGGTTTTAAGGAGGTTTCACTACAATGGGTGGATTTTTTGGAGTTGCAGCTAAGGACGATTGCGTGTTTGATCTGTTTTTCGGTACAGACTATCATTCGCATCTTGGAACCAGACGGGCAGGAATGGCAGTCTATGGAGAACAGGGATTTGAGAAATCCATTCATAAAATTGAAAATGCTCCTTTTCGGACAAAGTTTGAAAAAGAAGCAAATTCCATGAAAGGCTATTATGGAATCGGATGTATTTCGGATTATGAGGCACAGCCGATTCTGGTACGTTCCCATCATGGTTCCTTTGCAATCACGACAGTCGGAAAGATCAATAATTCAGAAGAAATCATACAGATGATCCTGAAGAATAATACACATTTTTTTGAAATGACAAACGGGGAGATCAATTCCACGGAGCTGGTCGCTGCAATCATTAATCAGAAGGAGAACTTTATAGATGGTATCCGGTATGCACAGGAGATCATAGAAGGCTCCATGTCCATGCTGATCCTGACACCGAAGGGAATCTATTGTGCCCGTGATAAATACGGAAGAACACCGATTGCCATCGGTAAGAAAGACGATGCATATTGTGCCTCCTTTGAGAGCTTTGCGTATCTGAATCTGGGCTATGCCGCAGTGAAGGAGCTGGGACCCGGTGAGGTCGTTGTTATGACTGCGGATGGTGTGAAAACACTGGTTGCTCCGGGTAAGGATATGAAGATCTGTACCTTCCTCTGGATCTATTATGGTTATCCTTCATCCTCTTATGAGGGAGTCAGCGTAGAAGAGATGCGTTACCGTTGCGGTAAGCTGCTTGCCAGACGGGATCATGTAAAGCCGGATATTGTAGCCGGCGTCCCGGACTCCGGAACCGCACATGCGATCGGCTATGCCAATGAGTCAGGGATTCCGTTCTCAAGACCGTTTATTAAATATACACCGACCTGGCCACGTTCCTTCATGCCAACGATGCAGAGTAAGCGTGATCTGATCGCAAAGATGAAGCTGATACCGGTAGAACAGCTGATCAAGGGCAAAAAGCTTCTGCTGATCGATGATTCGATCGTCAGAGGAACACAGCTTCGTGAGACGACAGAGTTCTTATATGAAAGCGGGGCAAAGGAGGTACATATCCGTCCGGCATGTCCGCCGTTGATCTTCGGATGTAAATATCTGAATTTCTCCCGTTCGAAGTCAGAAATGGAGCTGATCACCCGGGTAGTTATTCAGGAACTGGAGGGTGGAGAGGTATCAGAGGATACCCTTCGGGAATATGCAGATTATAATTCAGAGAAATATGAGAGAATGGTAGAAAAGATCTGTGAAAAACTGAAATTCACATCACTTAGATTCCATCGTCTGGATGATATGATCGAGGCAGTCGGGATTGATCCGGATAAGCTCTGTACTTATTGCTGGAGCGGAAGAGAATAGAAAAGAGATACCAGAAAACCCCATCCGAATGGATGGGGTTTTCTGTGGGTTAATATAAAAAATAATATAATGAATTGCTTAAGCCATCTTATTAACAGCAGCAGCCATACGGGAAACCTTTCTTGAAACAGTGTTCTTGTGGTAAACTCCCTTAGAAGCAGCCTTGTTCATTTCAGATGTTGCTGTTACTAATAATTCCTGAGCTAATGCCTTATCACCAGTAGCTACGGCAGCCTCGAGCTTCTTGATGATAGTCTTAACCTTGGACTTAATCATTTTGTTTCTTAAAGTTTTGCTTTCGATAACCTTAATTCTTTTCTTAGCAGATTTGATATTAGCCAAATCCTACACCTCCATACGTATTGATTTATCTGACTACAGATTGTAATTACTGTTTGCAGCTTACATAAAAACCGGACACGGACAATTTCACGTAAACATACTATTACATGATAAACAGGGAAGGATGTTTTGTCAATATTTTTTTGAAATTAATTTCCGGTATTTTAAAAGATATGGAGAAACCGAAATGATCCGGCAGGAAGATGTTTTCAGGAAAGGCGCATATTCTGAAAAAAAGTACAGATACTGAATATGAGGTGATGAAATTGATATCCATGCAGAGAACCGATCTGGCTGTAGAATTAAGGGAAAATCTGGATAATACGGGAGATCTCTCCGGAGTGAGAGTGTCAACGAAAGTGAATCGGGATAATGATATAAAAGAAACAGAGATTATTATAGAAACAAAAGAGGGAGCGGACAGGATCGGAAAACCGATCGGAACCTATATCACAATTGAGAGTGAGGAGCTGCGATGCAGCGATGAAGAGTATCATGAGCCTATGAGTGAATCTCTTTATCATAGCTTGAAAAGGATGATGAAAGGAAAAACAAAGGTTCTGGTAGCAGGACTTGGCAATCGGGCAGTGACACCGGATGCACTGGGACCGATGGTCATTGATAATCTATATGTGACCAGACATCTGATCCGGGAGGATATTTTGTTCTGTGCATATGAGATCAGTGCGGTGGCACCGGGCGTTATGGCACAGACCGGAATGGAGTCACAGGAGATATTAAAGGGAGTTGTGGCCCAGGTGAAACCGGAGGTGCTTCTTGTGATCGATGCACTGGCAGCCGGGACGTCCAATCGTCTGAACAAAACGATCCAGCTTGCGGATACCGGGATCGCACCGGGGTCCGGTGTAGGAAATCACAGAAAGGCGATTAATTATGAGAGTATGGGAGTTCCGGTAATCGCGATCGGGGTTCCGACCGTGATCTCTGTGCCTGCGATCGTAGATGATGCCATGGATGTCATGCTGGATGCGTTCGGGAAAAACGGAACAAGGGAGGCTATGGAGACATTTACGGAACAGGAGCGGTATCAGCTGGCCTGTGAAATGGTTGAACCCTATCTTGCCAATATGTTTGTAACACCTAAAAACATTGATGAGGCGATTAAAAGAATCAGTTTTACAATTTCGGAAGCAATAAATCGGCTGCAACACTCATATAATGAAATATGAGAAAATGGATACATGCAGTAAAACAGGTAAAAAGTGAATATAAGAACCGATGGAAATTACGGGAGGGAATCGTTGGTGTTCTATTCTTTGCAGGAATGTTGTACCTGCTTTTGTTCGCCGGAGACCGGGTGGTTGCCGGATATTTTCCGGTGCTGGAACAGGAGCAGAAAACAGAACATCCATGGGAGACCGGCTCCCGTATTTTCATGCGGCAGCTGTTTCCGGTCATGACATATGCGGAAATCTATGGAAATCCGGAGGATTATCTGAGCAGGGGCAATTCCGTACCGGAGTATTTCTATCAGGATGAGGAGACGGGAGAGGCACAGGACGGAGAAAAGAATCCGGAGGGGGTGTCGACAGAGGAGACGCTTACGGCATCGGTTCCGGCTGTCGGGAATGGTAGGAGCTTTTCCAGAGAACAGTTGTCGGATTTCCAGTTTCTGATCGACAACTGTTATATTGTAGATTCGACCACGTATGTAGAACGGGATGAAATGAATGCGGATACCTTGCTGTCCATGGATATGACAATGCAGCAGGATGATTCCGGATATCAGATCCTGATTTATCATACCCATAGCTCTTCGGAGATGTTTGCAGACAGCAGACCGGATGTGCTGGAGGATACGCCCATCGGTTTGGGAGATACTCTGACCGAGCTGCTGGAGGGGTACGGCTATCGGGTATATCATGACCGGACGGTTTATGACCGGATTGATGGAAAGGTGGACCGGAATTATGCTTATACGGCATCCGGAGAGGGCATTGACCGGATCCTGGCAGAGCACCCGGAGATTGAGGTTGTGATTGACCTGCACCGGGATGGGTTAAATGAAAATACACATCTGGTAACAGATATCAATGGAAAGCCAACCGCAAAGATCATGTTTTTTAACGGTGTCAGCCGGACGGTATCAAACGGAGAGCTTGCATATCTGGCCAATCCGAACCGGCAGGCGAATCTGGCATTCAGTCTTCAGTTATATCTGGAGGGAACTGCGGATTATCCGGATTTTCTGCGTCGTACATATATAAAAGGGTATCAGTATAATTTGGACCGGAGGCCGAAGGCAACGCTGATCGAAGTAGGCGGGCAGACCAATACATTGGAGGAGGCAAGGAATGCGATGGAGCCACTGGCATATATTTTACACCGGGTATTGTCCGGAGAAAGCAGGAATTGAGAGGTCGGAAAAGGTCAGACTGGACAATGCTGGAAAATAAGAATATAATACTAGGGACAGTTTGGAACACTGTAGCAATCGTACATGGTGTACAAAAGGGAGAGCTGCCGCTTGTGCAGACTAAAATATAGAAGATACCTGCATGGCAGGATGAACAAATGGAGGCGTTTTAAAATGACAAAAGTAGACATTGTTTCAGGATTTCTTGGAGCTGGTAAAACAACCCTGATAAAGAAGCTGATCGCAGAAGCATTTCAGGGAGAAAAGCTGGTGCTGATCGAGAATGAATTCGGCGAAATTGGTATTGACGGTGGATTTTTAAAGGATGCGGGCATCGAGATCACAGAGATGAATTCCGGCTGTATCTGCTGTTCTCTGGTCGGTGACTTCGGTGAGGCCCTGAAGAAGGTTCTGACACAGTATGCACCGGATCGTATCATGATTGAACCATCCGGAGTCGGTAAATTATCGGATGTTATCAAAGCCGTTCAGGGTGTGGCACAGGAGACAGAGCTGGAACTGGACAGCTTTGTAACGGTTGCAGATGCAACTAAGGCTAAAATGTATATGAAGAATTTCGGCGAATTTTTCAATAACCAGATTGAAAGTGCAAGCACGATTATTTTAAGCCGGACACAGAAGATGGCACAGGACAAGCTGGAGGCAATCGTAGCTCTGTTAAGAGAGCATAATGAGAAGGCTGCAATTATCACAACCGCCTGGGATGAGATTGACGGTTCTGTTATCCGCAAGGCTATGACAGAGGGAAATTCCCTGGTTGCCGAGCTGATGGAGGAGGCTGAGGTATGTCCGGAGTGCGGACATCATCATGAGCATGGAGAAGAGTGCCACCACGATCATGACCATGAGCATGAACATGACCACCACGATCACGACCATGAAGAACATGAGCATGACCACCACGATCACGACCATGAGGAACATGAGCATGACCACCATGATCACGATCATGAAGAGCATCATCATGACCACGACCATTGTGACCACGATCATCACGACCATGATGAATGCGGATGTCATGATCACCACCATCATCACCATCATGCGGATGAGGTATTCTCAAGCTGGGGTAAGGAGACACCGCATAAATATACGGATTCTGACATGGAAGCAATCCTTAAGACCTTATCCGAGAGCGAGGAGTATGGTGTCATCCTGAGAGCAAAGGGTATGGTTCCGAATGTAAATGGCGAGTGGATCTACTTTGATCTGGTACCGGGTGAATATGAGATCCGAAAGGGAAATCCGGATTATACCGGTAAGCTGTGCGTGATCGGCAGCAAATTGCAGGAAGATAAGCTGGAGAAGCTGTTCCAGTTATAGGAGCCGGACAAAACCAGTTTTGAAGGACAGTAGGAGGAATTACTATGGCAAAAGAAATACCGGTATATCTGTTTACCGGATTCCTGGAAGGCGGTAAAACGACATTTATTCAGAATACACTGATTGGGCAGAATTTTAATGAAGGCGATCGGGCGTTACTGCTGGTATGTGAGGAAGGTATGGAAGAGTATGATCCTGCCGAGCTTGCAGCGCATAATATTATGCTGGAAATGATCGAGGAACCGGAGGATCTGACGACAGAACGGCTGATGAAACTGCAGGCACAGTACAAGCCGCAGCTGGTACTGATCGAGTATAACGGAACCTGGAAGCTCCAGCAGCTGTTTGATCTGAATGTTCCAAAGGGCTGGACGGTAGTACAGATCGTGGCTAATATTGATGCAAGCACCTTTGACAGTTATCTGAATAATATGCGTGCCATGATGATGGAGCAGGTATCCGCTGCCAATCTGGTTATATTTAACCGTTGTACAGAGGAGACCAAACGAGGCGAGTACCGGAGAATCATAAAGGCCAATAACCGTATGGCAACCATCGTATTTGAAAAGGAAGACGGAAGCACGGACTTTGAAAATGCAGATGATGATCTTCCGTATAAGTTAAATGCAGATGTCATTGAGATTGAGGATGATGACTTTGGTATCTTTTATATTGATGCCTCAGATAATCCGGATAAATATGTCGGTAAGACCATTCATTTTAAGGGTATGGTATATAAACCGAAGAATTATCCGAAGAATGCATTTGTACCGGGCAGACATGCCATGACCTGTTGCGTAGAGGACATTGCATTTGTCGGCTTCAAGTGCGTCAGTGATATGGCTGCCATGCTGAAGGACCGTCAGTGGGTAGAGATCACGGGAACGATAAAGAAGGAATATTACCGGGAATTCCGTGGAGACGGACCTGTCATTTATGCGACAAAGGTAGTACCGGCAGAGAAACCGAAGGAAGAGGTTGTATTATTTAATTAGTACCGACCGGAACAATACAAGAACAGCGGCAGGATCTGCCGCCGTTTTTGGTTATGGTTTGTTATAGTTTCGGTTGTGGAATGAGGAATACGAATGAGTGAGCATATCAATAATCTGACAACATTATGTTACATTGAGAAGGATGATCAGTACCTGATGCTTCACAGAGTTAAGAAGAAGCAGGATGTGAACCGGGATAAATGGATCGGAGTCGGCGGGCATTTTGAGGCCGGTGAGAGCCCGGAGGAATGTCTGCTCCGGGAAGTGCGGGAAGAGACAGGACTGACACTTACCGGATGGCAGTTCCGGGGGATTGTTACATTTACGTTCCGACAGCCGGACGCAGATACGACCGGATGGATGAAGGACGGAAAGCTGGTAAAGGATGATGTCGTGCAGGCAGATATGGAATATATGTGCCTCTATACAGCGGATGAATATCAGGGAACGATCGGTGAATGTGAGGAAGGGACACTGGAATGGGTGCCAAAGGATGCCGTTTATCAGCTTCCGATCTGGGAAGGAGATAAGGTATTTTTTCACCTGCTGGAAACCCGGAAGGATTTCTTTTCTCTGAAGCTGGATTATGTGGGAGAAGAGCTGGTCCGGGTAGTGCTGGACGGACAGGATATTCCCGGAGATGTGTATAAACAGGGTGGAATCGGAAAGGCGGTTTGCAGATGAATGAGTATAATCAGAGTGAAAAGCAGGATATGAATGCAACGGCGGAGACAGCGGAAGAGACCATGCCGGAAGGAACGGAGCCGGAAAAGAAGGCCCGGGGATTCGGGCTTGCGGCCATGATTCTTGGAATGCTTTCGATTCTATTAATCTGTGTTCAGCCGTTTGGTGTGGCACTGGCAGTCGCGTCAGTCGTGCTCGGGATTCTTGGCGTTGTAAAGGCACAGGGAAAAGGAATGGCAACCTCCGGAATTGTCATGGGTGGTATTAGTCTTGTGACGGGCGTTATAATACTGATATTTTTCGGAAGTATTTTCCAGCATGCCTTCGGGTCTGCGGGTGAACTGGCCGGAACGGCATGGAGAAAGGGTGCGGATGGAAGTGTGCTTTATCTTTATAAGGATGGTACCTTTATTCATGTAGATCAGGAAAATGATTTTACGGATAATTTCTATTCCGGTACGTATATGGTATGTGACTACAAGGATTCCGGAGTGCATTCACGGGAAATCGAAAACACATATGATACCGATTCGGTATATGAATTAAAATTATATGTAACAATGTATGTAGAGGATGGTAAGGAGCAGGAAAATATCTCCGGAACCATGCAGTACATGTATGCATTCCAGAAGAATTATCATAAAGGGGATGTTGTACAGGTCTGTGCACATGATCAGGAGATGTTCGGCAGTTTCTATCCGGTTGTAGAGACAGAACTGAAGAAACCGGTGATCGGCAATCAATATGTGCCGGAGCTTACAGAGGATGCGTCAGAAACAGAGCTGTCAACCACAGAGACCGGAACGACGGAGGCGGCAAGTACGGAGATTCCGACCACCGGAGGAACGACCGAGGCACCGGAGACAGAAGCTCCGACTACAGAGGCAGTGACGACGGAGACAGCAAGTACGGAGACTCCGACCACCGGAGGAACGACCGAAATACCGAAGACAGAAGCTCCGACCACGGAGAAGCTGACGACGGAAGTGGAGACCACGGAAGGGTCAACGACGGAACTTCCGACCACGGAGGGGACGACCGAGGTACCAGCGACCGAAGCTACGGAGACCACGGAAACACCGGCAACCGAGGATACTGCAACGGAGGGGACGACCGAGACTACCGAAGAAACCTACACGGAAGAATCAACGACCGAGGAAGCATCTACGGAAGAGGATGATAGCAAAGAAGCAGCGAAACAATGGCTGAAAGACCTGTTTGAGTCTATCAGGCGGTGGTTTGAAGATTTATGGAATCAGCTGGGATTATAGGAGACCAGAGGGTCTGAAGGACAATAGAAAAACTTGACAAGTCCGGGGCTTCAGTCCATAATGAACAGTAATGTAAGAAAGAGAAAACAGGAAAATAACAATACAGAGGTGCAAACAGCATGTGTGGATTTGTAGGATTTGTAGATCATCTGCCGGAAAAGGCAGAGGTAATAGAAAAAATGAAGGATGCGATCATTCATCGAGGGCCGGACAGTGACGGTACCTTTTTGGATGATGATATCGCATTGGGATTCCGCCGGTTAAGTATTATCGATCTGAACTCCGGCAGTCAGCCTATTTATAACGAGGATGAATCGCTGGTACTGATGTTTAACGGTGAGATCTATAATTATCAGGACATCCGGGAAGAACTGGTAAAGCGGGGTCATGTATTTAAGACACAGACAGACTCTGAGGTGCTGATTCATTCTTATGAGGAATACGGTTACGATATGCTGAATATGCTGCGTGGTATGTTCACATTTGTAATCTGGGACAGAAATGAAAAGAAAATGTTCCTGGCAAGAGATTTCTTTGGAATTAAGCCGATGTATTATGCACAGATGAACGGAACTCTGATGTTTGGTTCGGAGATCAAGGCATTTTTACATCATCCGAATTTTGAAAAGAAGTTAAATCATGACGTTTTAGAGAATTATCTGACCTATCAGTACAGTCCGTCGGCAGATACCTTTTTTGAAGGAGTAAAATGTCTGCCACCGGCACATTATCTGGTGTATGAGGATGGCAAGGTCACGATTACAAGATACTGGGAGCCGGAGTTTAAAGAACCGGATGAGAGTAAGGATCTGGATGAATGGGCACAGGAGATCCGAACGGTTATGGAGGATTCTGTGAAGGCACATAAGATCAGTGATGTGGAGGTAGGCTCCTTCCTGTCAAGCGGTGTGGATTCCAGCTATATTGCGTGTCTGGCAAATGTAGACAAGACCTTTACGGTTGGATTTAAACAGAAGAAGTATAATGAGATTTCCTATGCAAAGGAATTATCCGACATTATTCAGGTGCAGAATATCAGCAAGGTCATCTCACCGGAGGAATACTGGGAGAAGCTGCCGCTGATCCAGTATTATATGGATCAGCCGCTGGCCGATGCTTCGGCAATCGCACTGTATTTCCTTGGAAATGAGACCGCAAAATATGTTAAGGTTGCTATGTCAGGAGAAGGCTCGGATGAGCTGTTTGGCGGCTATAATATTTATCGGGAACCATTGGAAAACAAGGCATATGATGTGATTCCGTTCCCTATCCGCCGACTGATCGGTAAGTTTGCGTCGCTGTTCCCGAAGAAACGTGGCTTTAACTTCCTGGTTCGGCATTCCAAGACTCTGCAGGAGCGTTATGTGGGAAATGCATTTATCTTTGATGAAAAAGAAAAGGATAAGCTGTTAAAAGAGCGAAACGGAGTAAATCCGTTGGATGTTACAAAGCCTTACTGGGCACGGACCAAGGGAAAGGATACCGTAACACAGATGCAGTATCTGGATATTAATGTATGGATGGTGCATGATATTTTGTTAAAGGCAGATAAGATGAGTATGGCGAATTCATTGGAGGTCCGGGTACCGTTCCTGGATAAAGAGGTGTTCGAAGTGGCATCCAGAATCCCGAGACAGTATAAGGTAGAAGGAGAAGTGACCAAGCGTGCATTCCGTAAGACTGCACTGGAGGTTCTGCCGGAAAAGGTTGCAGATAAGAAGAAGCTGGGATTCCCGGTTCCAATCCGTGTATGGATGCGGGAGGACAAGTACTATAACCGGATCAAGGAAGCATTTACCAGCGAGGAAGCAGCACAGTTCTTTGATACCGATTATCTGGTGAAGCTGTTGGATCAGCATAAGGCAGAGAAGTTCGATAACAGCCGGAAGATCTGGACGGTATTCATGTTCCTGCTTTGGTATAATGAGTATTTTGTAAAAAGAGCATAATAGAAAATAAAAGGCTTACGAAAGGGATTCTTTTCGCAAGCCTTCTTTGTACAGAAAGAAATGAAATGAGGTTCATGAATGATGTGGAAGATCGGAATCCTGTATTTACTGCTCATAAATCTTGCCGGATTTCTGAGCATGGGAATTGATAAACGGAAGGCACAGAAACGAAAGTGGCGGATTTCGGAGAAGGTGTTGTTTTTATTTGCAATTCTGGGAGGCAGTGCAGGCAGTCTTCTGGGAATGTATACCTTCCGGCATAAGACAAAGCATCGGAAGTTTGTGATTGGAATCCCGGTGATCCTGGCATTGCAGCTGGTTCTTGTCGGCTTCCTGTTTTACCGGAATATGACAGCAGAGAATCACTATACCGGAATTGGAATGGGGACGGTGATTACGGCAGATATATACGGAAAGGACAGTAAACAGGCAGTGGAAGAGCTGTCTGCGTTGATTACGGAGTTAAATGATCATGCTCTGAGCTGGAGAGAACCGGAATCCTCCATCGCTTATCTGAACGGGCAGTTGCAGGAGGGAAAAGCCTGCAGGCTGTATCCGGAGGAGCAGGCGTGGCTGACGGAATCGTGGAAGTTGTGTGAGGATTCCGGTGGGGCACTGGATATCACATTGCGTCCGGTGCTGGATCTATGGGGAATCGAGGGGGAGCACCCGGCGATTCCGGATGAGAGGGAGCTACAGGAAACGTTGAAAAAAACAGGATATACGAAGCTCCATATCTCAGAGGATGGAAATCTGACTGCTGATCAGGCCGGGATGACTCTGGATCTGGGCGCTTTGGGCAAGGGGATTGCCTGTGATAAAATTGCAGAGCGGTTGGAATCAATGAAGATATCGGGAGCGGTGGTTTCGATTGGCGGCTCTGTCCTGGTATATGGGAAAAAACCGGATGGCAGTGCATGGAATATCGGGATTCAGGATCCGCGTGGCGAACAGGGAACGGCAGTCGGATATATAACGGTGTCGGATGACATGGTAGTGTCTACATCCGGAGACTATGAGAAGTATTTCATGGAGGACGGAGTCCGGTATCATCATATTATGGATCCGGAGACCGGTTATCCGGCAGATTCCGGATTGATTTCCGCCACAGTGCTCTGCCCGGAAGGAATCGACAGTGACGGATTGTCTACTGCGTGTTTTGTGCTCGGAAGAGAAAAATCCATGGAATTACTGGAAAAATATGGAGCAGAGGCAGTATTCATCACGACGGATAAGAAAATCTATCTGACAGATGGTGTCACGGAAGCATTTCAGCCGGTAACTTCGGAATATACCGTTGCCGCCGATTAAATAAATGGAGAATGTATGTATGAAAAAACAGGATATTATTCTGATCGCAAGTCTCCTGCTTATAGCGGCAGCTGTGGGGCTTGGGTTTTATTTGTTTACAAAGAACGGGGAAAAAGCAGTGGTAACACTGGATGGAACCGTAATTCTGGAACAACCGCTCCAGGAGGACTGCAGGATGCCGATCCGGAGTGAGAACGGAGAAAACGTATTTCAGATAGAGAACGGAAAGGTGCGGATCGCTGAGGCAGACTGCCGGGATCAGATCTGTGTGAACCATAAAGAGATTTCGAAAACAGGAGAAAGTATCGTATGCCTGCCACACGGTCTGGTGGTGGAGATTAAAAGATAAGGAGAGCATTCTATGGCAAAAAAGGTATCCATATTAGGGGTAATGACTGCATTGGGGATCGTTCTTGGCTGGCTGGAATCCTGTGTTCCGATTACGCTGGGTATTCCGGGAGTGAAGCTTGGAATCGCCAATCTGGTAGCACTTCTGGTATTGTACCGGTTTTCTTTAAAGGAGGCTGCTGCAGTCAGTGTGCTGCGTGTGCTGATTTCCAGTATCCTGTTCGGAAATCTGGCAATCGGTATTTACAGTCTGGCGGGAGCAATGCTCAGTCTGGCTGTTATGGCGATTTTAAAAAAGAAAACCGGCCTTTCGGTTGCAGGCGTCAGTGCAGCCGGCGGAGTGGCTCATAATCTCGGACAGATCCTGACAGCCTGGATCATGATGGGGACAGTGGCCATTTTTTATTACCTGCCGGTGCTGATCGTATCAGGGGTGATCGCCGGTGTTTTGGTCGGACTTGCAGGAGCATGGTTACACCGACATTTACCAATGGAAATCAGTTGAATAATGAGAAAAATTGTATTAAAATTGAGATAAATCTTAAGAAACGAGGTATTACGTATGAGTTTGCTTACATTTAAGGGTGGCATCCATCCTTACGAGGGCAAAGAACTGACCATGGACAAACCAATCGAAACGTATCTGCCAAAGGGAGAGTTGGTTTATCCGTTAAGTCAGCATATCGGAGCACCCGCAAAGCCAGTTGTAAAGAAGGGAGACCGGGTTCTGGTCGGACAGAGGATCGCGGAAGCGGGTGGATTTGTTTCAGCACATATTCATGCATCAGTTTCCGGAACCGTTAAAAATATCGAACCACGTCTGACAGCCGGCGGTACCAAGGTGGAGTCTATTATTATTGAAAATGACGGCAAATATGAAGGGATGGAAAGGCCTGCACCCGGTAACTGGCAGGAAATGGACAGGAAAGACCTGCTGGCGGTTATTCAGGATGCCGGGATTGTCGGCATGGGCGGAGCCGGATTTCCGACGCATGTGAAGCTGTCACCGAAGAATCCGGATTCCATCGATTATATTATTGTAAATGGTTCCGAGTGCGAGCCATATCTGACCTCTGACTATCGGAGAATGCTGGAAGAACCGGAGAAGGTGGTAACCGGACTGGAGATTGTTCTTCATATGTTCCCACAGGCATCCGGCATTATTGCAATTGAGGATAATAAGCCGGAAGCGATCCGGATCATGAAGGAGCAGACGGCAGATAATCCGAAGATTCAGGTCAATGTTATGAAAACAAAGTATCCGGAGGGAGCAGAGCGGCAACTGATCTATGCCAATACCGGGCGGTATATTAATTCCGGTATGCTGCCGGCAGATGCAGGCTGTATTGTACATAATGTTGATACAGTCACTGCGATTTATAAGGCAGTTATGGAGGGAGTTCCGTTGATCGACCGGATCATAACGATCAGTGGAGATGATATCGTGGATCCGAAGAACCTTAAAGTATTATTGGGAACCAGCCTTCAGGAGCTGATCGAAGCTGCCGGTGGATATCTGGATGGGGAGCCGGAGAAGATCATATCCGGCGGCCCGATGATGGGAAAGGCTATGTTTTCGACTGAGGTTCCTGCAGTGAAGGGGTCCTCTGCGGTGTTATGTATGAAGAAGGATGAAGTAGCCGCCTGTGAACCATCGAACTGTATTCGCTGTGGCCGGTGCGTGGCAGTCTGTCCGGGCAGAGTGAATCCGACGAGGCTTGCAAGTCTTGCAGAGCATGGAAGGCTGGATGCGTTTGTAGAGCAGGATGGAATGGAATGCTGTGAATGCGGCTGCTGTTCCTATGTATGTCCGTCCAAACGGCATCTGACCCAGACGATTGCAGCAACCAGAAAAGCAATTCTGGCAGGCAGAAAGAAGTAGGAGGTATGCTATGGATACAAAGAAAGGAATTTCATCTTCTCCGCATATTCGTCATGAGGACAGTACATCAGGGATTATGTTAGATGTGATCATTGCATTACTTCCGACTACGATTATGGGAATTTATAATTTTAAGCTCCGCGCGGTTTTACTGATCGTGGTATGTGTGCTGACCTGCGTGCTGAGCGAGGGACTGTTTGAATATCTGATGAAACGTAAGGTGACGATCGGGGACTTCAGTGCAGTGGTTACCGGTCTGTTACTGGCATTAAATCTGCCGTCAACCCTGCCGTGGTGGATGGCAATGCTGGGCAGTGTATTTGCAATCATTGTTGTAAAGCAGCTGTTTGGCGGAATCGGACAGAATTTTGTGAATCCGGCACTTGCGGCAAGATGCTTTTTGCTTCTTTCCTTTGCAAAGCCGATGACGAATTTTGTATATGATGCAATGACAACGGCAACACCGTTAGCGGTTCTGAAGACCGGTGGTGAAGTGAATCTGCTTCGGATGTTTATGGGAAGCACGGTCGGAACCATTGGTGAGACTTCGGCAGTTGCGATTTTATTAGGTGGTGCATATCTGATCTTCCGGCGGGTGATCGATATCCGGATTCCGCTTACTTACATTGGCAGCTTTTCCGTCTGTATATTGATTTACGCACTGGCCAGTGGCAGAGGGTTTGATCTGAGATTTCTGGCAGCCCATTTATGCGGCGGCGGTCTGATGCTCGGAGCATTCTTTATGGCAACCGATTATGTGACATCACCGATTACCGCAAAGGGACGAGTGGTATATGGTGTATTGCTCGGAATCCTTACCTTTGTTTTAAGAAGTCCGTGGAATACGACCACCGCAGCAGAGGGCGTGTCTTATTCTATCTTGTGCGGCAACCTGCTAGTGCCGATCATTGAACGGTTTACGGCTGAAAAGTCCTTTGGAAAGGGGGCAGTGAAGCATGAATAAACAGATGATCAAGGATTCGCTGATTCTGTTTGCAATCACGCTGCTTGCCGGATTGCTTATGGGTGGTGTTTACGCAATTACCAAGAATCCGATTGCAAAGACACAGGAGGATAAGAAGAATGAGGCATATCAGGCAGTATTTACGGATGCGGCAGAATTTATGGAAGTAGCAGATGCGGCAGATGCACAGCAGGTACTGGCGGATGCCGGATATACAAAGGACAGAATCGATGAGGTGAAGGCGGCTACAGATGCAGACGGAAAGACTCTGGGATATGTAATGACGATTACCTCTTCGGAAGCATATGGCGGCGAGCTGCAGCTTGCAATGGGTATCCGGATGGATGGCACGGTCAATGGAATTTCCTTCCTGTCATTATCGGAAACAATCGGACTCGGAATGGATGCAAAGAAGCCGGAGTTCCAGGAACAGTTTGCAGGGAAGCAGGTAGAGCAATTTGCCTACTCCAAGACCGGAGCAACTGCGGACAATGAGATTGATGCATTAAGCGGTGCAACGATCACGACCAATGCGGTAACGAATGCAGTCAATGCGGGAATCTGTTATGCAGGAGAGCTGGGCGCAGGTTCCGCTGAGCAGGGAGGTGGCACAGATGAATAAGGCATTGGAGCGAATTAAGAACGGTGTTATCACCGAGAATCCGACCTTTGTCCAGATCTTAGGTATGTGTCCGACACTGGCGGTTACGACATCGGCAATGAACGGACTTGGAATGGGTCTTAGTACGACAGTCATTCTGATCATGAGCAATCTGATGATCTCGGCATTGCGGAATATTATACCGAACCGGGTAAGGATTCCGGCGTATATTGTAATTGTGGCTTCGTTTGTTACGATCATTGACTTTTTGCTGCAGGCATTTTTGCCGGGACTTTCCGAAAGCTTGGGCGGTTATATAAAGCTGATCGTTGTAAACTGTATTATTCTGGGACGGGCAGAATCCTATGCCTCCAAGAATCCGGTCATTCCTTCTATCTTTGATGGTGTCGGAATGGGTCTTGGATTTACGGTAGGACTGACTGCTATCGGAATCGTAAGAGAACTGATCGGAGCCGGTTCTGTTTTCGGCATAGCGATTCCTGGTTATCAGCCGATCGGTATCTTTGTGCTTTCACCGGGAGCATTTCTGGTGTTGGCATTCCTGATTGCGTTTTTGAATTACCGGAAGCTGAAGAATAAGAGCGGACAGGCGAATGATACCGTTTGCAGAATGGAAGACTGTATGCATTGCGGAAACACCTCCTGTGGTGGTAAGTTCTTTGATTTTGACGGTGGAGATGATGTCGTAGGACATACGAAGGAAAAGGAGGGAACCAGCCATGAGTGAAGCAACGAAGATTATTCTGATCGCAGTCAGCGCGGCTTTGGTGAATAACGTTGTACTGAGTCGGTTTCTGGGATTGTGTCCGTTTCTGGGCGTATCAAAGAATATGAAATCGGCTGCCGGTATGGGCGTTGCGGTTATATTTGTTATCGCGATTTCTTCGGCCGTGGCCAGTCTGATCTATCAGTTTATACTGACCCCTCTGCATATCGAATATCTGCAGACCATTGTATTTATTCTGGTAATTGCAGCGCTGGTGCAGTTTGTGGAAATGTTTTTAAAGAAAGCAATGCCGGCACTGCATAAGACCCTTGGTGTGTATCTGCCATTGATCACAACCAACTGTGCGGTATTAGGTGTTGCATTGAATAATGTAACAGATAACTATAACTTTCTGGAAAGTGTTGTAAATGGTGTCGGTACTGCAGTCGGGTTTACGATCGCCATCGTAATTCTGGCCGGTATCCGGGAAAAAATCGAAGATAACGATATTCCGGCACCGTTTCAGGGAATGCCGATCGTGCTTCTGACGGCAGGTCTGATGTCGATTGCATTTATGGGCTTCTCCGGTCTGATCCGGTTATAGGGGGGGTGCGAGGATATGTCATCAGTAATAGTTGGAATTTTGATTGCAACCTTGGTGGTAGGACTTACCGGTATTATTATTGCGGTACTCTTAAGTATTGCAGGAGAAAAGTTCAAGGTTGAGGTCGATGAACGGGAAGTGGCTGTCCGGGAGGCACTTCCGGGAAATAACTGCGGTGGCTGCGGATTTCCGGGATGTGATGGCCTGGCAGCGGCAATCGTAAAAGGAGAAGCATCTGTATCCGGTTGTCCGGTAGGCGGTGAGGCAGTTGCGAAGGCAATCGCACAGATTATGGGAACAGAGGTTGATGAAGGTGTCCGTATGCGTGCAGTGGTGCAGTGTGCCGGAACCTGTGAGAAGGCAGGAGAGCAATATGAGTATATAGGACCGAAAAGCTGTCGACTGGCACAGAATAATCCGGGCGGCGGCGCCAAGGCCTGCGCATTCGGCTGTACGGGATATGGAGATTGTAAAGCGGTCTGTCCGTTCGGGGCTATTGAGATCATTGACGGAATTGCAGTTGTAAATCCGGAAGCCTGTAAGGCGTGCGGAAAATGCGTGGCGGTCTGTCCAAAGCATCTGATCGCATTGATCCCATATGATTCAACACAGGTAGTTATGTGCAGTTCTAAAGAGAAGGGTGTTCAGGTGAAAAAGGTATGCCAGGCAGGGTGTATCGGCTGTGGATTATGTGCCAGAAACTGTCCGGAGGGTGCAATCGAAGTAACGGATAATCTTGCAAGAATCGATTATGAGAAATGTACAAACTGTGGAATCTGTAAGAGTAAATGCCCGGTAAAGATCATATCATGAGATAGTCGGTTGTTGAAACATAAAAGCGTCTGCAGAGATTACTCTGCGGGCGCTTTTTCTTCCATATCTAAGATCATTCGGATAAAGTTAAATGCAATTTCGCGCTTTTCATCATCCAGACAGGTCGGAATACATAAATACGGCTGTTCTAACTGGATGCCGGCCTCTTTGGTAAATTCCATACCGGAAATATCGATCGCATAGTAATCGGAATCTTCGACAGGACCGTCACATTCATATAAGCGGTCTGATACCTGTTCCCAGATATCCTCCGGAAGTCCATGCTTCAGTTCCAGAAAATAGCCATCTACCGCATAATAGTCAATCACCGGACTGTCACAGATGACAATATGTGTGGAATTATGCGTTAATGCCGACATCATCTTTGTATAATAGCTGGTGTTCAGAGAGGTGAGGGTTTCTCCCGGATCGATGAAGCAATTCGTATCGACATAGAAGCGGGCATCATCCCGTACTTCATAATAGCTTTTATACATGGAGGTGATGGTTTCTGTAATATCCTCCGAACCGGTGTCATTTGCAAGAACGATATGAAGAGCAACCGGACGGGTGGCAATATATACACGTTGTGCAACGAGAAGGATCAGTGCAATGGCACCAACAACTGCCAGGAATTTCCAGGTATAATACATAAGTATGTATTGAACCTTTCGCCAGAAGGAAAGCTCTGCCAGCTTTTCTTTTTCCTGCTGCCGTTTATATCTTCTGCGTTCTTTTGGAGACATGGCATACAACTCCAGTGCATCTTCGGTTTCGACAGCGGTGGATGGGGTATCGGCGGCTTCTGCCAGCTTTCGTTTATTGGTAGCCAGATTATCAGAGGAAAGATTCTGTTCGTTCATAAGTAACTCCTTAATATAAAAATACGGGATATAACATAATCCTTATTCATATTGTAACATAAAATCCGAAAAAACAAGGGAGAAGAATCTGAAAAAAGAGTGTTTTTTTTATAAAATACTTCCGGAGGGATAAAAGACTTTTCAAGGTCTGCGAAATCATGTATACTTATCAGCACAGGAAACCTGAACGAAATCCGGCATATTATGATACAAACAGTGTGTAAAGGATCGGATGTTATGCGGTTTTCTGACTTGAAACAACGGGAAGTAATCAACTGTAAGGATTGCAAACGTCTGGGGTTTGTATCAGACATGGTGTTTGATTCCTGCAGTGGCAGAGTAGAAGCACTGATCGTTCCGGGACCCGGCAAGCTGTTTGGCTGCTTCTGCTCCTGTACGGAATACGTGATTCCGTTTTGTCATATTATAAAGATCGGGCCGGACATTGTTCTGGTCGATATTGATCTGGTTACGGCTTCTGAAAAAAAGAAGGAGCATATATAAAGGATACGGAGGAAGAAGTATGAAATGTCCATTTTGTGCAGCTGATAATACAAGAGTTATTGATTCCAGACCGGCAGATGAGAATAATTCCATTCGAAGACGGCGGGAATGCGATGCCTGTGGGAGAAGATTTACTACCTATGAGAAGGTAGAAATCATCCCGTTGATCGTAATAAAAAAAGATAAGAACCGGGAACCGTATAACCGTTCCAAGATAGCATCCGGTATTGTGAAATCCTGTCATAAGCGTCCGGTTTCGGCAGAGCAGATCGAACAGTGTCTGGATAATGTCGAGACGAAGATATTTAATCTGGAGGCGAAAGAGGTGGAGAGTACGGTAATCGGTGAAATCGTTATGGATGAGATTGAAAAACTGGATCCGGTTGCCTATGTCCGATTTGCTTCTGTGTACAGGGAGTTTAAGGATGTCGGTACCTTTATGGATGAGTTAAAGAAATTACTTGATAAATAAGTATAAAATAATTTACATATCAATTGACAGAAAATGGTTCTGCGGGTTACAATCTATATGGAGCCTGTTCCGAAGTCAGAAAGGAGCAGTATGTATAGTAGTGTAACAAGTGGAACCATTTCCGGTATTCAGGGGTTAATGATCCATGTTGAAGCAGATGTGTCAGATGGCCTGCCGAATTTTCAGATGGTAGGATATCTGGCAAACGAGATCCGGGAATCCGGAGAACGAATCCGGACAGCAATCCGGAATGCCGGATTTGAATTATACCCCAAACGGGTCGTTATTAATCTGTCGCCCGCCGATGTGCGTAAGGGCGGCTCAGGATTTGATCTTCCGATTGCAATCGCAATGTTGGTTTCCTATGGATATTTATCGCAGAAAAGTGTAGAAGGGGCAGTGTTTTTAGGAGAGCTTGGCCTGGATGGGAGCGTTCTGCCTGTCAATGGTGTGCTGTCGGTTGCAGATTGTGCCAGACAGTCCGGGTTTCAGAAACTGTTTCTTGCAGAAGAGAACCGGCAGGAAGGAGCAATGGTTCATGATCTGCAGATATATGGTGTGCACCATTTAAAGGAGCTGGTGGAAGTACTGCGGGATGAGAGGATGGCAGAACCGGAACTCAAAGAGGAGATAAAGGAAGAATGGGAGATGGATTCCTGGGATTTTAAGAATCTGAAGGGACAGCTGTTAGCGAGACGGGCATTGGAGATCGCGGCATCCGGGATGCATAATGTACTGATGAGCGGACCGCCCGGAGCCGGTAAGACGATGGCTGCCAGGTGCCTGACAGGAATCCTGCCGCCACTGGAATTTGAAGAAAGTATGGAACTGACAAAGATATACAGTGTGCGTGGAATGCTTGGCAACCGGAAGGAGATTATAAGACGGCGGCCGTTTCGTGCACCGCATCATACCATTACAACGACAGCTCTGATCGGAGGCGGAGTGATTCCGAAGCCGGGAGAGGTGAGTCTGGCACATAACGGTGTCTTATTTCTGGACGAATTGCCAGAGTTTGGCAAGGGAGCCATTGAGGCGATGCGTCAGCCATTAGAGGAGAAATGTGTGGTGATTGGCAGGCTGAACGCAGCTTACCGGTTTCCGGCAAATATTATGCTGATCGGGGCAATGAATCCCTGTCCGTGCGGTTGCTATCCGGACCGGAATAAATGCAATTGTACCATGAATCAGATTCGGACATATCAGGGCAGAATTAGCCGTGCAATGCTGGATCGTATGGATATTCTGATGCGGTTACAGCCGGTTTCGTTTGAAGCCATGAATGATAAGACTGCATGCGAGGACAGCCGGACGATTCGAAGCAGGGTAGAACGGGTACATCAGCGACAGCGGGAGCGGTATGTAAAGGAAGGCATTCGATTTAATTCGCAGCTGACACCGGAGCAGCTGCAGATATTCTGCAGACTGACATCGGAGGAAGAAGCATTTATGAAGCAGGTGTTTGAACAGAAGCAGTTAAGTGGCAGAGGCTATCATAGGCTGTTACGTGTGGCAAGAACCATTGCGGACCTGGAGGAATGCACGGAGATCCGGCTGGAACATCTGGAAGAAGCAGTGGCATATCGAATCAGTCTGCCCGGAGAGGAGCGGATGATATGAAGCAATGTGAGACGAGGGAAGTATTTGCGGCATTCTGGCTGACACATCTGACGAAGATCCCGTTGTCGAAGCTGAAACAGTGGGTAGAGACCTGTGGTGGAATAACAGCATTTTATAACGGAGACTGGAGAAAGCTGAAAGAGCCTCTGCCGGAGGAACGGGCTTATCTGGAACAGAGGGTCAGGGATCCTGAGATCCGTCATAACTGGGAACGGCTGAACAGAGGAGAATACGGGTTTATATCCTGCGGAGAAGCTGCCTATCCACAGGCACTGCGGAAGCTGCCGGATGCTCCGTTCGGACTTTATTGGAAGGGAAGGCTGCCGGAGCCGGGACGCAGGTGTGTGGCGATCGTCGGAGCCAGAAGAAGTACGATTTACGGACAGGAGCTTGCATATGAACTTGCACAGGAGCTGGGCAGACAGAGTGTGGATGTGATCAGTGGACTGGCGGCAGGGATTGATGCGGCCGGACATCGGGGCTGTATGGATGGAGGAGGCATAACATATGGGGTGTTGGGTTGCGGCATTGACCGTATTTATCCCAGAGAAAATATTTCATTATATGAGAAGATGGCGGTGAACGGTGGAATTCTTTCGGAATACTGCCCGGGAACGGCACCGCTGTCCATTCTGTTTCCGAGAAGAAATCGTATTATCAGTGCATGCTCCGATATGGTGATTGTGGTAGAGGCGAGGGAGCGGAGCGGCTCGTTGATCACGGTGGATTTTGCACTGGAACAGGGGAAGGAGATTGGAGCAGTTCCGGGGCGGCCATGTGACCCGCTCAGCCTTGGATGTAACCGTTTGATCCAGCAGGGAGCGAAGTGTATCCTGGGTGTGGATGATATTCTGGAAGAGCTTTCCGGGACTCTGGCAGTGTCGGAAACGGCATCAAAGCCCATAAAGGTAAAAAAAGATTTAGGTCTTGCACCCAAAGAAAAAATGGTGTATAGTTGTCTGCGTTTAGAACCTGAATTTATTGATGATATATTGTGCCAGTTGGATCTTCCGGTATGGGAAGTGGTTCAGATACTGACAGAATTAGAAATAAAAGGAATCATTAAACAGAATCCACACCAGTATTATTATCGATGCTCTGATGCATGATAGAAAAGGATATAAGTGATTTGAAAGGGAGTTTTTTATGGCTAAGAATCTGGTTATAGTTGAATCACCGGCGAAAGCAAAGACAATTAAAAAGTTTTTAGGGAGCAGTTATGAGGTGATTGCATCCAACGGACATGTAAGAGATCTGCCAAAGAGTCAGATGGGGATTGATATTGAACATGATTTTGAACCGAAGTATATCACGATCCGGGGGAAGGGAGATATTCTTGCCAGACTTCGGAAGGAAGTGAAGAAAGCAGATCATGTTTATCTGGCAACTGACCCGGACCGTGAGGGAGAAGCGATTTCATGGCATTTATCGAAGGCCTTGAAGCTGGAACCGAACCAGTACAAGCGGATTACATTTAATGAAATTACAAAAAATGCAGTGAAAAACTCTTTAAAGCAGGCACGGGACATTGATATGAATCTGGTAGATGCACAGCAGGCCAGACGTGTACTTGACCGTATGGTTGGATATAAGATCAGTCCGATTCTCTGGGCGAAGATCAAGAGAGGCTTAAGTGCGGGACGTGTGCAATCGGTTGCTCTGCGACTGATCTGTGACCGTGAAAATGAGATCAATGCATTTATTCCGGAGGAATACTGGACACTGGATGTTGTTCTGGAGCCAAAGGGAAGCAAGAAGGGCTTTACGGCAAGATATGCAGGTGAACTGAAGGATCAGGCAAAGCTGCAGGTACTGATAGAAAAACTGGAACATGCACAGTTTCAGGTTATGGAACGCAAAGATGGCACCCGGAATGTAAAAGCACCGAATCCGTTTACCACCAGTACACTTCAGCAGGAGGCATCCCGTAAGCTGAATTTTTCTACACAAAAGACAATGCGTCTGGCGCAGCAGTTATATGAAGGTGTTGATATTAAAGGAAAAGGCACGGTCGGTCTTATTACTTATTTAAGAACGGATTCTGTTCGTATTTCCGAGGAAGCACAGGCAGCGGCCGGTGCATATATTTCAGAGCATTACGGATCGGAATATGTCGGAAGTGACAGACAGCCGGATAAGAAAGGAAAACGGATTCAGGATGCCCATGAGGCAATCCGGCCGACCGATGTGGCATTGTCTCCTGTTATTATAAAGGAAAGTCTTCCGAGGGATCTGTTCCGGTTATATCAGCTGATCTACCAGCGCTTCCTGGCAAGTCAGATGCACGGAGCTGTTTATGAGACCACCTCACTTAAGCTGGAGGCACAGGGAGAACGCTTTACAGCATCGGCATCGCAGCTGAAGTTTGACGGCTTTATGTCTGTTTATAAGACCGATGAAGAAAAAGAAGCAACTACTTCCCTGAAGGGAATTGATACCAATACAGAGCTGACCATGAAGAGTCTGGATAGCAGGCAGCATTTTACACAGCCACCGGCTCATTTTACAGAGGCACTGCTGGTAAAGACGCTGGAGGAGCTTGGAATCGGAAGACCAAGTACGTATGCACCGACGATTACCACGATCATGAATCGGCGGTATGTTGTAAAGGAACAGAAGAATCTTTATGTGACAGAGCTTGGTGAGGCAGTGAACCAGATGATGTTAAAAGCCTTTCCGGTAATTGTAGATGTTGAGTTTACTGCGAATATGGAGTCGTTATTAGACGGTGTAGAAGAGGGCACTATTTCATGGAAGACCATTATTGAGAATTTCTATCCGGATCTGGAAAGTGCCGTGCAGAAGGCGGAGGAAGAGCTGGAGCATGTGAAGATCGAGGATGAGGTTACCGATATCAGCTGTGATCTTTGCGGCAGAAAAATGGTGATCAAATACGGTCCGCATGGAAAGTTCCTTGCCTGCCCGGGATTTCCGGAATGCCGGAATACCAAGCCGTATCTGGAGCGGATCGGAGTAGCATGTCCGAAATGCGGAAAGGATATCGTGATCCGGAAAACCAAGAAGGGCCGTCGGTATTATGGCTGTGAGGATAATCCGGAATGTGACTTCATGAGCTGGCAGAGACCGTCAGAAAAGTCATGCCCGAAATGCGGTGGCATCATGGTGGAAAAGGGAAATAAACTGGTCTGCATAGAAGAAAATTGTGGACATATTATGAATAAATAAGAAAAATCAGGGAATATTGCCAGTTCTTTTGGCACAATTCACAGAATAATACAGAATTTTCAGTTGTTATTTCCGGGGGTATGTGTTACACTTTTCTATGTATAAGAGCGTTTCTGTAGCTGGGAGCTCAGAAAGGAAAAGACGCAGTGGGGAGTGCGTGTTGGAGGAGATTATGAGTGTACAATTATTAGACAAGACACGAAAAATCAATAAACTATTGCACAATAATAATTCTCATAAGGTTGTGTTTAATGATATTTGCGAAGTTTTGTCAGATATTATGTCGTCTGATGTTCTGGTAATCAGTAAAAAGGGCAAGGTGCTTGGAATCAGGAACAGAAGTGACATCCGGGGGATTCATGAGCTGATTGTAGATGAAATTGGCGGACATATTGATGCTATGCTGAATGAACGGTTGCTCGGCATTCTGTCTACCAAGGAGAATGTGAACCTTACAACGCTCGGTTTTGAAATGGAGGGCGTAGAGCAGTATCAGGCATTGATTACACCGATTTATATTGCGGGTGAAAGACTGGGGACTGTTTTTATGTATAAGCAGAATCAACAGTACGAGATTGATGATATTATCCTGGGTGAGTATGGTACAACTGTTGTGGGTCTGGAAATGATGCGGTCTGTGAATGAAGAAAATGCAGAGGAAAACCGTAAGATTGCAATTGTGAGATCTGCAATCAGTACGTTGTCATTTTCAGAACTGGAGGCAATTACATACATATTTGATGAATTAGATGGCAATGAAGGCATTCTGGTAGCAAGTAAGATCGCTGACAGGGTCGGAATAACCCGTTCAGTAATTGTAAATGCACTCCGGAAGTTTGAAAGTGCAGGCGTAATTGAATCGCGTTCGTCCGGCATGAAGGGAACCTATATCAAGGTTATGAACGATGTTGTATTTGATGAACTGAAGAAATTAAAGAATGAGTGATTCAGATGAATCAGCAGGAAAAGGATTTCCATGCATACAAAAGGATTTGTGAGAACTCTCATAAATCCTTTTTACTTATAAGAAAGAAAGTTTTGCTTACATATTTACACAAGGAGGCGAAGTCGTGATTAATTCTAATATTTTCAATTATGTTAATGTTCTGGATAAGGCAGCGGATGCGGCGTATATCAGAAACGATATTCTGGCAAATAATATTGCCAATGACAGCACCCCGAATTATAAACGTCAGGATGTGCAGTTTGAATCATTGCTTCAGGCATCGCTGGCAGGTGGTGGAAAGCTGGAGGACAAGGTTACGCAGATCAATCAGAATCTTGGTGATCTGGAAGGATTTGTATATACGGATCATTCCTCCCTTTCATACAGGCTGGACGGAAATAATGTGGATATTGATCAGGAGGAATCTTATCTGGCGGAGAATCAGATCCGTTATCAGGCACTGATTGACCAGATGAATCAGGAATTTTCAAGATATGATATTGTATTGAAATCTTAATAGCGAGGGGATGAAGAAATGGGTATATTTAGTGGAATGAATGTAAGTGCAACTGGTATGACGGCACAACGGTTCCGAATGGATGTTATTTCTGAGAATATTGCAAATGTTAATACCACCAGAGATGAGGATGGGAATGTGTATCGACGGAAAACAGTTGTGTTCAGTGAGAAAAATGGATTGAATTTCGGGGATACTTTGTACAACAGTCTGAATGTCTATAAGCCAAATGGAGTCCGGGTATCACAGGTTGTAGAAGATTCTTCGGATTTGAAGATGGTTTATGATCCAACCCATCCAGATGCAGATGAGAATGGCTATGTTAGTTATCCGAATGTGGATACCGTAACAGAAATGACGAACCTGATTGATGCGAGTCGTGCATATGAAGCAAATGCAACAGCGTTTAATGCAGCGAAGTCAATAGCAGTCAAGGGATTGGAGCTGTTACAGTAAACATAGAAAAAGGAGATTAGTAAGATGGATATTGCAGCAATATCGTCCCTGAATGACAGTGTTGGAATTTCAGGTGACCAGAAGAAGCAGGTTACATCCGATAATACGGAGGCGTTCAGTTCTTTATTGAATTCTGCAATCAGCATGTACTCAGAGGCTGATCAGTTACAGAAGAATGCAGAAACGGCAGAATTGAATTTTGCAATGGGATACTCCAATAATACGCATGATCTGGCACTGGCACAGAGAAAAGCTTCCATTGCATTACAATATGCAGTAAAGGTAACGAATGGATTTTTGGATGCATATAAAGAAATCATGAATATACAGTTATAGATAAAAATTCATTCGGGGGAAAAATATGGACAAGGTACTTGATTTTTTTAAGGGACTTCCGGCAAAATTCCTGGAGTTCTGGAATAAATATACAAGCAAACAGAAAACGGTGATTATATCAGTGCTGGCAGCGGTAATTCTTACCCTGGTAGCCTTGATCTGGTTTAGCACAAGAACGAAATATGTGACGCTTCAGACCTTTGAAAGTACGGCAGATGCGGCGGCAGCAAAAGGATATCTGGATGACAGTGATACAGCGTTTGATTATAAGTTATCGAATGATGCACTGACATTAATGGTGGATGAAAAACAGGTGTCAGAGGCACGTTTGATTTTGGGGGAAAATGGAATTGTGTCCGGGGCAACCAAGGAGGATAACTCCCTGTTATTTGATAATAGCATTACAACCACGGATACAGAGAGGCAACAGAAAGCCAGAATTACACTACAGAATACGCTGGCGACGGACTTGAAGGCAATGGACGGAATTAAGTCTGCAGCAGTCAGAATCAATCTTCCGGACAAGAGCTCCACACTGTTTGATGATGAGAAGGAAGCGTCCGCAAGCATTATGCTGACTACAACCAAGGATCTGTCAACGGAGAGTATTGAGGGAATTGCAAATTATACTGCCAATTCACTCGGAAACAAGAATACAGATAATATCAGGATCGTGGATCAGACTGGTCAGCTGCTTTTTGAAGGTGGAAATGGAACCGGCGGAACCACCGGAACGAATAATAAGATTCGAAATGAAGTATTGAACAGTATTGAGAATAATATCCGGTCATTATTGGTTTCCGGCGTCTATGATGATGCACAGGTAATGGCGAACCTGGATATCCAGTTGGATGAGACAACAATTGAAAAGACAGAGTATGACACTTTTCAGGATGGGGCAAATGGACCAAAATCTAATTATTATCTGTATAAGGCACAGAATGTAGATGGCGTTGGTGGTGTAGTTGGAACGGATGCCAATACAGAGGACATTAACAGCTATGATATTACAGATGAAAATTATGGTAATTCCCAGATTCAGGTAATCCGGGAGGAATATGATACAGATAAAACAGTAACAACTACCAAAAAAGCAATCGGAGCAGTTGATCCGGCAAATTCCTCTGTATCCATCATACTGACACAGTATGTGGAATATGATGAAGCCAAGATGAAAGAACAGGGATTGTTAGATGGAACTACATTTGCAGAGTTTCAGGCACAAAACAGCGATAAGGTACAAATCACCGTGGATGACAGTATGTATGACATTGTATCAAATGCAACTGGAATCAAGACAAATTCCATTTCAATCATTGCATATCAGGTACCGTTGTTTTATCCGAAGGAGAAATCACAGGTTGCAGTATCCAATATTTTACAGATTGTACTGGCTGTGTTGATTGTTGCACTTTTGGTATTTGTTGTAATGAAGGGTATGAAAACGGCAGAGGTAACAGAACTTGAACCGGAATTATCTGTGGAGGCATTATTGGCAACTACGAAAGAAAACCAGAATCTGGAAGATATAGAATTTAACGAAAAGACAGCAACCAGACAAAGAATCGAAAAGTTTGTGGAAGAAAATCCGGAGGCTGTGGCACAGCTTTTGCGTAACTGGCTAAATGATGATGATTGGGAGTGATAGATATGACAGCAAGTGAAAATAACTTATCTGGAGTTCAGAAGGCAGCGATTCTTCTGATTGCATTGGGACCGGAAATGTCAGCATCTGTATTTAAACATTTGAAGGAAGATGAAATTGAGCAGCTGACACTGGAGATAGCAAATACAAGAAGTGTATCCTCCTCTCTTAAGAATGAAATTCTGGATGAATTCTATGAGGTGTGTCTGGCACAGCAATACATAGCGGAGGGTGGCATCGGATATGCCAAGACATTGCTTGATAAGGCACTGGGTGAGGACCGTGCACAGGAAGTGATCGGAAGACTGACTGCATCTTTGCAGGTACGACCATTTGAGTTTGTGCGGAAAGCAGATGCCAGTCAGCTCCTAAACTTTATACAGGATGAACATCCACAGACCATTGCATTGATTCTTTCATATCTGCCAGCAGCACAGGCAGCATCGGTGATCGGAGCATTGCCACCGGAAAAACAGTCCGATGTAGCGAAGAGAATTGCAACCATGGATCGCACTTCTCCGGATGTTATCAAGGAAGTAGAGGATATTCTGGAACGGAAGCTGGCATCCCTGGTGAATCAGGATTACACGATCGTTGGTGGTGTCGATTCGATTGTAAATATTCTGAATACGGTTGACCGTGGTACAGAGAAGCATATTATGGAGACTCTGGAAATTGAAGAGCCAGAACTGGCAGATGAAATCCGTCGTAAGATGTTTGTATTCGAAGATATTCTTACACTGGATAATCGTGCAATACAGACCGTCCTTAGAGAGGTTGATAATAACGAGCTGGCAATTGCACTTAAGAATGCAAATGAAGACGTACAGAACGTAATCTTCAGCAACCTGTCATCCCGTTTGGCAGACATGATCCGGGAGGATATGGAATATATGGGTCCTGTTCGTCTGAAGGATGTAGAAGATGCACAGCAGAAGATCGTAAATATTATTCGAAAGCTGGAAGACTCCGGAGATATTGTTATCTCCCGTGGCGGAGGTGACGAGATCATTGTCTAATCTGTATAAGAATGGGTTTGTGGCATTTTCCAAACAGAATACGCTGGTGATTGATGCGAATCATAACCGGATCATTCGCCAGATGGAGGAACAGAAGCAAAAAGAAGCAAAACAGCAGGAATCAGAAGAAGGAGAGGCAGCGGAAGACGATGCATTCCATTCTTTTGAAATTGAGAATATTGATATGACAAATGTTCGGGAGCAGGCAAATGCAGTCTTTGAAAATGCGAGGGCGGCTGCGGAGAAAATTCTGGAAGAAGCCAGGGCAGAGGCTTTGATGCTGAAAGAGGAGGAAAAACAGAACGGACATGACGAGGGTTATCGAAAGGGAATGGAAGATGCCCGGGAACAGCTGACAGCGCAGGAAGCAGAACAGTTGGATCATTTTGAAAGAATGAAGCAATCCCTGGAGGATGATTATGGCAGAGAGGTACAGACGATCGAACCGATGTTGGTAGATGTGATCTGTAAGCTGCTTCATAAGATAACCGGGGTGCTGGTTTCGGATTATCATGATGTGCTTGTTCATATTATTGATAATGCGGTAAAGGGTGTTGAGAATAGTATACATCTGGCAATTAAAGTTTCAGAGGATGATTATGCAGATGTTTACAGCAGGTTTGATTTCCTGAAACAGCAGATGGACTCCAATACGGATTTGGAACTGATTGCAGATCCGAAGCTAAACAAGCTGGAGTGTTTGATTGAAACAGATACAGGAATTATTAATTGTGGTCTGGATGAGCAGCTGGAGAATTTGATCACGAATCTAAAACTGCTTTCAATTACCTGATATCAGGAGATTATATGATTGATATTACGAAATATGAAGAACTGCTTTCAAAATCTTTTTCCAAGGAGCTGGGAAAGGTAACGAAGGTAGTAGGACTTACAATTGAATCAGCCGGACCATCCGCAAAGTTAAATGATCTTTGTATTATTACATCCAAGGATGGAAATCAGCGTGTAACGGCAGAGGTAGTAGGATTTAATGATAACCGGATTTTGCTGATGCCATTCCGGTCAGTGGTTGGAATCGGAATCGGAGCAACTGTCGAAAATACAGGATGTCCGTTTCGGGTATATGTTGGTTCGGAACTGTTGGGGCAGGTGCTGGACGGTTTGGGACAACCATTAAATGGGGAAACGCTGGTGTTGCCTGAGACTTATCCGGTAGAGGCAGAACCACCGGATCCAATGAAGAGAAAGATCATATCTGAGATTCTTCCTCTTGGAGTAAAAGCGGTGGATGGACTGCTTACAATAGGAAAGGGCCAGCGAATCGGAATTTTTGCTGGTAGCGGTGTAGGTAAAAGTACACTGCTTGGTATGTTTGCACGTAATACAAAGGCAGATATCAATGTGATTGCGTTGATCGGAGAACGGGGAAGAGAAGTAGGAGAATTTATAGAGCGAGATTTGGGAGAAGAGGGAATGCAACGGTCTGTATTGATTGTTGCCACTTCTGATAAACCGGCACTGATTAGGAATAAGGCGGCGAAAACGGCAACCGCAATTGCAGAATATTTCAGGGATCAGGGCAGAGATGTGCTGCTGATGATGGATTCTCTGACACGATTTTCCATGGCACAGAGGGAGATAGGACTTGCTTCCGGAGAACCGCCGGTAACGAGAGGATATCCGCCGAGCGTATATTCGGAAATGCCGAAGCTGCTGGAGCGGGCAGGGAATACAGAGAATGGCTCTATTACCGGATTATATACCGTGCTGGTGGATGGTGATGATTTTAATGAACCGATCACAGATACCGCACGGGGAATTCTGGACGGACACATTGTGTTGTCCAGAAAACTGGGACACAAAAACCACTATCCGGCGATCGATGTGTTGCAGAGTATCTCCAGATGCATGAGTCAGATTGCTTCCAGGGAGCATAAACAGGCAGCGTCAAAACTGAAAACGGTTCTGGCAACCTATCAGGAAGCAGAGGATCTGATCAATATTGGGGCTTACCGTGCAGGCTCGAATCCGGAGATTGATTATGCGATCTCCAAGATCAATCAGGTCAATGAGTTCCTGATGCAGGATGTGGATAGTCGTTATCTGCTGGAGGATGAGTTAAAGCAGATGGAACAGATCTTTGAAGAATCGTAAATGATACAGTAGAAGGAAATCGGAGTCAGATGGCAAAGTTTTACTATCGTATGCAAAGCATATTGGATATTAAATATAAGCTGGAAGAACAGGCGAAGCAGGAGTTTTCTGCTGCACAGAGCCGGTATCAGAAGGAGACGGAACGGCTGGAGCTGTTTCGACAGCGAAAGGAAGCATATTTTCAGGAAATGCGGACCTATGCAGAGGATCGTTTGAATGTTTTGGAACTGGAACGGTGTAATCAGGCGATAGCAGTTATGGAAGAAAAGATAAAGGAACAAAAGGAAGTTGTTTTCCGTGCAATGGCAGAGGTAGATAAGGCAAGACAGAAGCTGAATCAGTGCGTACAGGAACGGAAGACACATGAGAAGCTGAAGGAGCATCAATTTGAAGAATTTCTTCAAGAATTGAATGCAGAAGAACGCAAGGAAATCGACGAACTGGTAAGCTATCGATACAGCCAGTCGGAGGAAGGAGACTGATCATGGCAAAAGTAAAGGATGATGAGGAGAAGGCAGGAGGAAAGCTGCTGTCGGCTGTTCTCATTTTTATGATTATAGTAGTGTGGCTGGCAGCTATGGTGATTCTGATCAAGCTGGATGTGGGACACTTCGGGAGCGGGATTCTGCGCCCGGTTCTGAAGGATGTACCGGTGATCAATATGATATTGCCGGCGGCTTCCGATGATGAAGCGGCAAATGAGAGCTCGCTGCCATATAAAAATCTGGCAGAGGCACTGGCACAGATTGATGTTTTGAATGAAACTGTGGCTACAGATCAGGAGAAAATACAGACCATGACAGAACAGATTCAGGAAAAAGACAGTGAAATTGCCCGACTGAAGGGCTTTGAGGATGATCAGGAGAGATTTACTCAATTAAAAAATGATTTTTATAACGAAGTGGTCTATGGAAATTCGGCTCCAGATGCCGATACATATATTAAGTGGTACGAGTCCATAGATGCAGATGCGGCAGAGGAGATTTACCGACAGGTCGTAGCGAAGGAGGAGGCAAGCTCGGAGATTAAAGATCTGGCTACCACCTATGCAGAGATGGAACCGGCATCAGCGGCGAAGATTCTTGAAACCATGAAGGGAGATCTGGATACAGTTACCCAGATTATGAGAGAAATGTCTTCTTCTGACCGGGCGGAAATCATGGCCGAGATGGATCCGGATTTTGCAGCCAATATTACTAAAAAGCTCATGCCATAAGAGTGGTTCTTATACGCCAGGCGTATTAGAATAAATAGAATACAGGAAAGGAGGAACGCGGATGACAACACAGAGTGCAGGTGGATTGAATCTGATAGGAAACCTGCTTGCGGCTCAGTCTGTACGGAGCCAGATGACAGATATGTCAGAATCCTTTCAGTCCTATGTGGAAACAAGTGGAAAAACACAGACGGGAGCTAAGGATAGACAGAAAGTATCTGCAGGCATTGGACAGAAGGATGTCTCACATCAGGATGCATATGCAGCCGGATGCGCAGATGGTGAACGTTATGAAACGGGAATCAGAGATGACCGGACTGTTGATACACAGGCGGTGGGAAGCACATCTGCGGAGGATGGCATTTCAAAGGATCAGCTGAAAGAACTGATATCTGAAATGCGGGATGCATTAAAGAAGAGTCTGAATCTGGATGATGAACGGCTGGATGATTTACTGGCTCAGCTGAATCTGAATGTACCACAGCTTTTACAGCCAGAGAATCTTCAGAACCTGTTGCTGACAGCAACCGGAAAAGAACCATTGGATCTGGTTACGGACAGTTCGTTGGCAGATCTGTTGCAGAATATGAAGCAGTCACTGGGTATGCTGGTCGGAGAGCTGGGAATGGATGCACAGGATGTCGATTCCGGGCAGATGGCAGAATTACTGAAACAGCTTTCTGAACCGGATGAGGATGTCGGTGTACGGGCGTTCAAGACAGATGAAGTGGCAGATGGTGAAAACCATACAGCACCGGAGACGGAAGTGCTGGCAACGCAGAAGGATGATTTGCCGGAGCTTAAGAATCAGGCGGAAGAGTATACGGTTCATGAGGAAAACACAGGAATTGATGTGACGGTGAAGTCCCAGGCAGAGACAGAAGATCCGGGAACCGGACGTGGTGAAAACTTCCGACAGGAGATTGCAGGTGGAATTGTAAACCAGTTATCACAGGCAGTTCAGGATACGGAAGCGGTACCGGCGGCTTTTCAGGCAGATGTACAGCAGGCAGAGATTTTACAGCAGCTGGTAGATCAGATTCGTGTATTCCAGGGAAATGATATTCAGAGAATGGAAGTACAGCTGTATCCGGAGCATCTTGGTAAGGTACAGATACAGGTAGCGATGAAGAGCGGAGTGATGACAGCACAGATCACCACAGAGACAGAGCTTGCAAAGCAGGTGATCGAAAGTCAGCTGGTGCAGCTGAAAGAAAACTTCGAGCAGCAGAACCTGAAGGTGGACGCAGTAGAAGTCAGCGTGGCAACATCCGGCTTCCAGAGTGAACAGGAGCGTCAGGATGGAATGAGTCAGCAGGAAGATAGGACAACCATCCGGAAGCGAGGCTTACGGGGAATGAGCTTCGAGGAAGAAGAGCCGGAAGAGGGACTGGAAACCGAGATGCTGAAAGCACAGGGAGCCAGTGTTGAGTTTCAGGCATAACAGAAAGGAGGAACAAAATGGCAGTAAGTGGAATTGATACAACATCAGCGGCGGCATTGACGCAAAAGACAACTAATGCAACGAGTAGCGTATTGGACAAGGATGCATTTTTACAGCTTCTGGTAAAACAGATGCAATATCAGGATCCGTTATCACCGACAGATAATACAGAGTATATGTCTCAGCTGGCACAGTTTTCGGAAATGGAAGCAATGAATAATCTGAACACTTCTTATGAAAATTCTCAGGCATTAGGACTGGTAGGACAGTATGTTTTGTTGAATACAAAAGATGCATCCGGTAATGCAAAACAGGTTGGTGGACTGGTACAGTATGTAACAATCAGTAACAATCAGGCGTTGCTTCGTGTGAATGATGAATATTATACGATGGACGAACTGGATTCCGTTGTGGATTATGACTATATCCAGTACCTGAATAAGAAGGCACAGGAAGCAGCCGGTGAAACAACTGATGACACAGATAAGAAGGATGAGACCAATACCGATACTGACAATACGACTCAGGAAAAGGAGTGAGGCTGAATGAATCAGATTAAAAATCAGATTTATTCTATGGATCAGATTGCGGGAGAGTATCTTAAGACAAAGAAAGTGTCCGCAAACACTTCGATGTCAAAGACGGAGATGTCCTTTCAGGATGTTCTGCAGCAGAAAAAACTGGGACTGGAATCAGCATTGCAGACCGGACAGTCAGTCACATTTTCTAAGCATGCAAATGAGCGGCTGGATCTTCGTAACATACATCTGACAGATATGCAGATGCAGAGACTGAATCAGGGCGTTGAGCAGGCGAGAGGACGGAATATTAAAGAGTCGCTGGTAATGCTGGATGATCTGGCATTTATCGTGAATGTCAGAAACAATACGGTGGTAACCGCATTAGATCATAGCGGAGAAGCTGGACAGGTATTTACAAATATTGATGGAGCTGTAATTATTTAGCTGGACCGAAAAGGAAGCTTGGAATTCCCGACTGACAGACGGAATTCGTTACAGACAGAAGAAGGAGGTCATGTAATATGATGCGATCATTATATTCTGGAGTGGCAGGTCTTAAGACACACCAGACCAGGATGGATGTTATAGGTAATAATATTGCGAATGTTAACACGGTTGGATTTAAGAGTAGTTCTGTACAATTTATGGATGTTTTGTATCAGACAACCCAGCGGGCGACCGGATCGAATGCAGCAAATGGTGCCGGTGGTACCAATGCGAAACAGATTGGACTTGGAACTACAACCGCTACGATTACAAAGGATTTATCAGGTACCGGCTCTGCAGAAACTACAAATAATCCATACGATCTGATGCTGAATAGTGATTCATTCTTTATCGTAAGCCGTGGTAATATGAATTATTTTACAAAGGTGGGTTCGTTTAAAACAGATAATGCCGGATATCTGGTTACCGGTAATGGTGAAATGGTTATGGGCTGGCAGGTAGATCCGGATGATCCTACAAAGATTCGTAAGGATACTGTATCAGCATTGCAGATTGAGTCTGCTGCTAATCAGTATTCTGAGCCACAGGCTACTACGGATGTATATATTTCGGGAAATATTGATAAGACAGATGAAGTATTTAATGATGGTGGAGCACGGGTTATGAATGTAACCATTTATGATGAAAAAGGTTATAGTTATAATGTTAAGCTGAATCTGAAACAGAATAATACAGCAGATCAGAATACATATACTATCAGTGTAGAAAGTATCACAGACAGCAACAATAAGCCAATCAGTGCTACCTATAGTCTGAGTGGAGATCAGTTGGTATTTGATAAGGATACAGGTGCATTTAAGAGCGTTGGCGGCGGTAATTCAATTTCGCTGACCATTAATGATCAGGCTTTTTCAAAGATCAACATGGATTTCAGTACTGCAACCATGTATGCGAGCAGTGCTACCTCAACAATCAAGGCAAGTCGTGGAGATTTAAGCGGCTTGGGCGGAGGTCGTAAGGTTGGTAAGCTGAATGAGGTAAGTATCAATACAGATGGAAAAATCTATGGTGTATATGATAATGGAGAGGAAAAGCTGCTTGGACAGATTGCGGTAGCAAAATTTACTAATCCGGCTGGCTTGGAGGCGATTGGTAATAATCTGTATCAGACCACACAGAACTCCGGAGATTTTGATGGAATCGGACAGGAGGTTACCGAAGGCGGTGGAACGATGTCACAGGGTGTTCTTGAAATGTCAGATGTGGATCTTTCTACGGAATTTACAGACATGATTGTAACCCAGAGAGGTTTCCAGGCAAATTCCAGAATTATTACAACATCCGATAC
>CAVFXS010000066.1:84984-140350 GCA_963626805.1 Bacteroidales bacterium H4
ATCCGATACTATGCTGGAAGAATTGATTAATCTGAAACGATAATTTATAAAAGATATGCTGAAACCGGCCAGATAGAACTACCTGACCGGTTTTTAGGTTTTAAATCTCCGGAATTGTAAAAAAGGGATGGCGAAAAAGTAAAGATTGTAGTAAAATATACATAATGTAATTGCCTTATGGAAGGGAGTGGCGCAGATGATTGAATTAACACGATTTAATGATACGCAGTTTACTTTAAATGCAGATATTATAGAGACTGTAGAAGAAACTCCGGATACAGTGATTACATTGATAACCGGGAAGAAGATTATTGTAAAAGAGAGCAGACAGGAAGTGGCTCGTTTGGTAAAGATATATAAAAATGAAATTTTTACCGGTAAGATTCTGAAATAAAGTGTGAGGTGGTTGCGTTGGATATTGCAAGTATTATTGGATTAGTTGTATGTGGTATTCTGATTATATTTGGTATTACATATGACAGTGGTACATTTGTATTTTCAAAATTACAAAATTTCTATGATATTCCATCTGTTATTATAACAATTGGTGGTACATTTGCCTGTGTTCTGGCATCAAATTCCATGAAGGACTTTGTAAATGGTATCAAATCGTTTACTCTGGCATTGAAGATTCCCAAATTTGATGAGGCAGCAATCATCCGGCAGATTATAGATTTATCCAATATAGCCAGGAAGGAAGGCTTGCTTGCACTGGAAGAGTCAGCAAACACATTGGAAGATGACTTTATGAAAAAAGGTATCCTTTTGATCGTAGATGGTACGGATCCGGAACTGGTTCGTAATATTTTGGAGACAGAGCTGGTTAATATTGATTCCCGGCATAAACGCCTGATTGCCTTTTGGAAAAATATAGCGGCAATGGGTCCGGCATGGGGTATGATTGGTACTCTGATCGGGTTGATCAACATGCTGAAGAATCTGTCTGATGCAGATTCAATTGGTCCCAATATGTCAGTTGCGCTGGTAACTACCTTATATGGTTCCATGCTTGCAAACTGGATCTCAACACCAGTGGCAACAAAGCTTTCAACAAATAATGATATAGAAATCATGATGAAGGAAGTTATGATAGAAGGATTATTATCAATTCAGGCGGGAGAAAATCCACGTGTAATTGAAGAAAAATTAAAGTCATTCCTTTCTCCGACTAAGAGAAGTGAAATGACAGAGGGGGCAGGTGAAAAGTAATGGCAAAATTAAGGCAGGAGGAACCGGATGAAGGCTCGCCGGCATGGATGGCTACATTTAGCGACCTGATGAATCTGTTGTTGTGCTTTTTTGTTTTGCTATTTGCCAGTTCGACAATGGATGATGGAAAGGTGCAACAAATTGCAGCATCATTTCAGAATATGTCATTTACTATATTTAACCAGACATCACAGATGCTTCAGAATGGCGAGATGGTAAGTGGTGGTGTGACACAGCTTGAAGGAGTACGGTCACTGATGGAAGAAGTGGGGAAAGCGGTTGACGATACCGATGGGGATGATTCAAAAGCTGAGGATGACAGTGAAGGAAAGGATCCAGACTCAACGGAAGCCGGAAGGACATCCGATGCAACCGCAACCGAACAGGGAAGTATGACAATGGAACAGCTACAGAATCAGGTGGAGGAAGCCGGACTGGAGCAGTCAAAGGAAATGTATCAGGAGATCTCTGCTGCACTGGAGAGTTATACCATTGATGAACGTGTACAGATAGATTATAATTATCAATATGTGGAACTGGATATGAATGGTGCATTATTGTTTGATACCGGAAAAGCAGAACTGAAGGAAGGCTCCTATGCATTTATGCAGAAGATAGGAAGTATATTGGAAACATATAAGGATAGTATTATTGAGATTGAGGGGCATACGGACAATGTTCCGATTCATAATTCAAAATATGAAAGTAACCGGTATTTATCTACAGCGAGAGCAACAAATGTATATGAATATCTGATGGAGCATTCTGATCTGGTGGATGCAAATATGAAGATTGCAGGATATGGAGAAAGCCACCCGGTGGATTCTAATGACACGCCGGAAGGCAGAGCCCGTAATCGCCGGGTTGTAATAAAAATATATAACCAGCTAAGTTCATCACAGGAATAAGGAGAGTCGTATGAAAAAAAATTTGATCAGTGTTATCATATTAGCACTATGTATTGTAAATCTGGTATTAAATGCATTGATGGTATTTGTATTTGTACCGTCAGCTAAGAAGACAGACAATCTGGTTACAGAGATTGCCTCCATTCTGAATCTGGAAATTGAAAAGAATGGAACCGATTCTGAACAGGGAAACAGTGTAGATATCAAGGATGCTCAGAGTTATACACTTTCTGAGGCTACAACCATTAATCTGAAGAACGATGGTTCCGGAACCAATCATTATGCAATGATTGGGATATCTATTTCCATGAATGGCAAAGCAAAAGATTACAAAGATATAAGTGCCAAACTGGCCGATACAGAGAGCTGGGTATATGATGTGACACGAAGTGTTGTTCAGGAATATACATATGCGGAAATGAATGATGCGGAGATCCAGAAACTTGTAAAGCAGGAGATTACCAGGGACTTGCAGGACAAATATCAGACAGACTGTATTTATGATGTGAACTTCAGTCAGTTCAATACGCAGTAGTTATGGAATATGATATTGAGACAGCCAAGGAGGTGAGCGGATGTGGGTGAGGTCCTCTCGCAAAATGAGATAGATAATCTTCTGAAACAGTTGAGTTCCGGAGAACTGGATGTAGACGAATATATTGATCAGCCTTCCCAGAAGGTAAAGGATTATGATTTTGCCAGACCTGCGAAGTTTTCCAAGGAGCATTTAAGAACCTTAGAGATAATATTTGAACATTTTTGTAGGCTGGTATCCACAAATCTGCCGGCATATCTTCGGAAGAATGTTCAGATGGAAGTGGTAAATTCCGAGGCGGTTACCTATTCGGAATTTACGAATGCACTATCTAATCCAGTATTACTGGGGATTGTTAATTTTGAACCGCTAAAAGGGAATATTGTTATGGAGCTGGCATCCAATCTTGGATTCAGTATTGTAGATCGGATGCTTGGCGGAACCGGAGAACCGTTGGAGAAGATTCGGGATTATTCAGAGATTGAATTGAGTATTCTTGAAAGAATATTTACAATTTGCATAAATTTATTACGGGAACCGTGGAAAAATGTAGTGGAAATCGAGCCACGTCTGGAACGGATCGAAACAAATTCACAGTTTGCACAGATTATATCACCGAGTGAAATGATTGCAATTGTGACCATTAACATGAAAATTGGTGATGTGGTTGGACTGATGAATATCTGTCTTCCATTTATAACACTGGAAGATGTTATGGACAAGTTAAATACGAAGTACTGGTATTCCACAATGCAGACCAGCGATGATGGAAGATATGTAGATGTTATCGAAACAGCAATTTCGAAGGCGTTGATTCCTGTACGGGCAGTATTGGGAAACAGTACAATTTCAGTAAATGATTTTGTAAATCTGCAAAAAGGTGATATAATCAAAATTAATCGACAATATGATGCAGAATTAGATATATACGTTGGAAATATGTTGAAATTTAAAGCTTTGCCGGGTTCTGCATCTGAGAAATATGCGGTAAAGATTACGAAAGTAATAAGAGAGGAGTAAAGTATGGACGGAATGTTATCGCAAGAAGAAATAAATGCTTTGCTGGGTGGATTATCCGGAGATACAAGTGAGACTCCGGAAATCGGAACAGATATGAAACTGTCTGCAGAGGAGAAAGATGTTTTAGGAGAGATTTCCAATATCTGTATGGGTACGGCAGCAACAACTTTATATTCTCTTGTCAATCAAAGAGTTTCAATCAGCACCCCGAAGGTTACAGTCTGTACATGGGAAGAGTTATCGAAAGAATATTCCAAGCCGTGTGTCTTTATTAATATTGACTACATAGACGGAATAAGAGGAAACAATCTTTTGATTTTAATGGAGAATGATGTTAAGATCATTACGGATCTTATGATGGGTGGAGATGGAACAAATCTGGTAGATCAACTATCAGATCTGCACCTGAGTGCTATCTGTGAAGCAATGAATCAGATGATGGGTTCTGCTGCCACATCTATGTCGTCTATGATGAACCGGAAGATTGATATCAGTCCACCAGAAGCGGAGCTGACCGCTCTTGGTTCGGAAAGCTCAGGTAAGGTTGAAGAACGACTGAAGGGTAAGAATTTTGTAAAGGTTTCTCTAAAAATGGAGATCGGTGATTTGGTGGATTCCAATATCATGCAGTTGTATCCGATTGATTTTGCAAAGGAATTGTATCAGATATTTTCCTCCGGTCTCAGTAAGGAAGAGGAAAAAACAACTCCACAGCCGCAACCGGCGCAACCGATATCACAGCCGCAGCCGACACCACAGCCAGATCCGATCATGGCACAGCCGCAGATAAAAATGCCATACGGACAGATGCCATATGAACAGATGCCTTACGGATATGCACCCCCAATGCAGGATATTAATGTTCAACCAGTGCAGTTCCAGAGCTTTGCTCCAGGTGTGAATCTATCCAGCCAGCAGGAGAATATTGATCTGATCATGGATGTACCGCTGGAAGTTACAGTGGAGTTGGGAAGAACTAAAAAGTCAATTAAAGAAATTCTGGAATTTGCTCCGGGAACGATTGTAGAGCTGAACAAGATTGCAGGAGAACCGATTGATATATTAGTGAATGGTAAGATGGTCGCCAAGGGAGAAGTCGTAGTAATCGAAGAGAGCTTTGGTGTCCGGATTACAGATATAATAAAGTCAAAAATGAACGAGTAAGCGAAGAGGAGATAAGCAATGGCAAAAAATATTTTAATTTGTGATGATGCAGCATTTATGCGAATGATGATTAAAGACATTCTTACCAAGAATGGCTATAATGTTGTAGGTGAGGCAGAAAATGGATTAAAGGCAGTCGAAAAATATCAGGAGACCAAGCCGGATCTTGTGCTGATGGATATTACCATGCCGGAAATGGATGGAATCCAGGCATTAAAGAAAATCAAACAGTCAGATCCGAATGCGAGTGTTGTTATGTGTTCGGCTATGGGTCAGCAGGCTATGGTCATTGAGTCAATTCAGTCCGGAGCCAGAGATTTTATTGTAAAGCCATTTCAGCCGGATCGTGTACTCGAAGCTGTAAAGAAGGCAGTTGAGTAGAATGTTGGCGGCAGTACTCAGTAAATCAGGTTCCCTGGAAGGGGTCATTCAGTTAATTGTCGTCCTGATCATGTTTTTGTTTGTGCTTGTGTTGGCTTATCTTACAGCTAGACTGGCAGGCAGATTTCAAAGTAATGTCCAGAGACGTAGTAATATGCGGATTATGGAAACTATGCGGATCGGAAACAACAAGTATGTACAGATTATAAAGATTGCCGGCCATTATATTGCAATTGCGGTCGGGAAGGATACGGTTACATTTCTTGCGGAACTGAATGAGGATGAGTTGAATTTAGAAGCCATGACAGATGTGAATAAGGGAAGCTTTAAAGACATTCTGTCACAGCTTCAAAAAAAGAAGGATGAAAATGACACAGATGAAACAAGAAACACTTCAAGTGACGATTAAAGCATGTCTGGCAGTATTTGTTGTAGTATTTGTTATATTATTGAGCTGTCAACAGCAGACAATGGCGGCAGAGGTATCCACAGATACAACAGAGTCCATATCAGAAGATGCAACTCAGCCGCTGAACCTCAGTCTGACTATGGATACTGATAGTGATGAAGGCACATTGTCTGGCACCTTGCAAATGTTGCTGGTTATAACCATAATTTCATTAGCTCCATCAATTCTTGTTATGATGACCTCCTTTACGCGCATTATTGTGGTATTGCATTTTGTAAGGACGGCCCTTGGGTTGACTTCGACACCTCCTAACAATGTACTGATAGGGCTATCCTTGTTTTTAACGGTTTTTATTATGTCACCGGTATTTACGAAGATTAATACAGATGCATTGCAGCCGTTGGCAGAGGGGGAACTGACGCAGGAAGAGGCACTGGATGCAGCCATGGATCCAATGCGTAATTTCATGATCAATCAGACCAGAGAGCAGGATATTCAGCTTTTTTTGAACATTGCAAATATTGATTCTGTGAATGACTGGAATGATATACCGACAACTGTAATCATACCGGCATTTATTATCAGCGAATTAAGAGCTGCATTTATTATAGGTTTCTTAATTTATATACCATTTATTATCATTGATATGGTTGTTGCATCGACGCTGATGTCAATGGGTATGATGATGCTGCCACCAACAACGATTTCCATGCCGTTTAAGATCCTGCTTTTCATTATGGCAGACGGATGGAACCTGATTATAGGTCAACTGGTTCAGTCTTTTGTACTCTGAGCAGATATCAGTGTATAGAGGAGCATGGCAGATTTATCTGAATATAGCTTATTCAGGTATGGGTATGTTCGAATATTGCTGCACAATAGGAAAAGAGGTTATATAGTATGACGGCAGATATAGTAGTGGATATTACGAGAGAGGCACTTTGGTTTATTATCAAGTGTTCAGCCCCTATGTTGATCGTGTCATTGTTGATAGGTCTGTTAGTCAGTATCTTTCAGACAGTTACTTCAATTCAGGAACAGACGTTGACATTTGTACCGAAAATGATAGGCATTTTTTTAACATTAATGATATGTGGGGGTTGGATTTTGAATAATTTGGTTGCATTTACAAAAGAGTTGTTTGGTTTGTTTTCCACTTATGTAAATATGTGAGGTAAGGAATGCTTTCGACCAGTTTTTCAATTTACCATTTGGAGTTTTACCTGTTGATTTTTGCGAGAATTGCAGGGGTGGTCAGTCTGGCTCCGATTTATGGCACCAAAGGTGTTCCAAGAAAGGCTCGGATTGGATTCGGACTATGTGTGGCACTGATAGTGGCATCGGTTACAGAGTATACACCGTTAAATTATACGACCCTGTTTGGATTTACATTACTATTGCTCAAGGAATTAATCATGGGGCTGTCTATTGGTCTGGCATCATCGCTTTGTATGACAATTATCAACCTAAGTGGTATGTTTATAGACCGGGAGATCGGTCTGACTATGGTAACGGAGTTTGATCCGACCATGAATGCGACCAGTACGATCTCTGCTGATTTTTACAATTATTTTGTGTTGACAGTGATGCTTTGTTCCAATATGCATTACTTTATTATATCGGCAGTGTGTGACTCCTTTCAGGTGGTTCCGGTAGGTGAAGCGGTCTTTCAGGGAGAGGCGGCATATAAGGTTGCCCTGACATTTATACAGCAGTATTTTATAATTGCATTTCGAATTGCACTCCCAATTTTTATTACGATCATGCTGTGTAATATTATTCTTGGAATTTTGGCCAAGACGGCACCGCAGATGAATATGTTTGCAATTGGTATTGAGTTAAAGTTGTTACTTGGTTTGATGGTGATGGTGGCGACGGTGATGTTTATACCGAATATAACAGAATATGTATATAATATCACCACTGATATTGTCAGAAGTCTGATCCGGACCATGTACTGATATGAGGTTGCAGGATGATATTAGAATATAATCTTCAGTTTTTTGCCCAGGAAGGATCTGGTGGAGAAAAAACAGAAGAGGCTACGCCGAAGAAAATTGAAGAATCCAGAAAAGAAGGTACAGTTGCAAAAAGCAAGGAGCTGGTAAATGCAGTCGGTATTCTGACGTTGTTTTTGCTTCTGAAGTTCGGAATCCGGTTTTATGGTGTCCGGTTGATCGAAATATTTGACAAATATTGGAAAATGCTAGATAGAAATCTGTTGGATGAGTTTGATATAATGCGAGCTTTAACATTGCAGAATGAGATTTCGAAGGATACGCTGATCATTACCAGCCCATTTCTAATCGTTGGTTTTTTAGTTGCATTCCTGGTGACCAAGATGCAGTTTACCTGGAAAATTACGGCTAAGCCGATGCAACCGAAATTCAGCAAAATAAACCCGATCAGTGGCTTCAAACGGATGTTTTCATCCAGAGCATTGTTTGAATTAATAAAGGCTGTTGCACAGATTCTATTGATTGGATATGTTGCATATTCCGTATTGCAGTCGCATGCGAACGACCTTTATTTACTATATGGTATGACAATACCAGAGGCATTGTCACTGATGATGGACATCATATGGACACTGGGAATTCGGATATCTATGGTCATGCTGGCCATCGGAATCATAGATTATATATATCAGCGATATAAATACAAAAAAGATCTGAAGATGACCAAGCAGGAAGTAAAGGATGAGTTTAAGAATTCGGAAGGAGATCCGCAGATCAAGGGTCAGCAGAAGCAGAAGATGAGACAGGCGTCCCAGCGACGTATGATAGCAAGTGTTCCGGAGGCGGACGTGGTTATTACAAACCCGACACATTTTGCGGTTGCTCTAAAGTATGATTCGGAGAAAAATTCAGCTCCGGTTGTAGTAGCAAAGGGAACTGATTTTCTGGCAAATAAGATTAAAGAGACTGCCAGAGAGCATGGTGTAGAGATTGTAGAGAATAAGGCAGTGGCACGGATGCTGTATTATAATGTGGATGTGGATAAGGAGATTCCGCCGGAATTATATAAGGCGGTTGCAGATATTCTGGCATATGTATACAGCCTGAAAGAGGCAGGATAGGAAGCAGGAGGTAAAGGATGAAAGACGTGAAGTTTAGCAGTAGTATGTTTTTGGGGATATACTTACTGGCTGCTGTTATTTTCATGATTGTACCATTGTCCTCCGGGCTTTTGGATGTCCTGATTACATTTAATCTGTCCATTGCAATGATTATATTATTTAATTGTATATTTGCCAAAGAGACATTATCGATGTCCAGCTTCCCGACAATTCTGCTGTTTACGACAGTATTTCGGATTTCACTGAACATTTCATCGACAAGACTAATATTACTGACCGGTAATCCTGGTAATGTAGTTACGACCTTTGGACAGTTCGTAGGTGGAGGCAGTCTGGTCGTAGGAGCGATCATATTTATTGTTCTGATCATTGTACAGATGATGGTAATCAATAAAGGTTCGGAACGGGTTTCTGAGGTGACGGCCAGATTTACGCTGGATGCAATGCCGGGTAAGCAGATGGCGATTGATGCAGACTTAAGTACCGGTGCTATTTCTGATAAGGAAGCAATTGAACGGCGGCAGAAGATTCAGGCAGAATCGTCATTCTTTGGCTCTATGGATGGTGCTACCAAGTATGTAAAGGGTGATGCTATTGCCGGCCTGATTATTACCGGTATTAACTTTGTGGGCGGACTTCTGACAGGGATGCTGATGCAGGGGATGTCATTTCAGGAGGCAATTTCCAAATATACGATCCTGACAATTGGTGATGGTCTTGTTTCGCAGATTCCATCGCTGATGATTTCTTTGGCAACGGGTGTAATTGTAACGAAAGCATCTAGAGAAGCTGAAATCGGTGATATTGTATTCGGCGAGCTGTTTCAGTCGAGCAGGGTCATGTATGTGGTAGGTGGCGCTCTTATTTTTTTAGGATTGTTTACACCGTTAAATCCGGTTATTTATGTAGGAATGGGTTTGGCACTGGTGGTGCTGGGAAGGGTACTTTCCACCAGACGGGATACGAAGGAAATTGAGGAAGAGGTTGCAGAAGAAGAGATTGAAGCGGATCAGATACGCAGGCATGAGAATGTCAATACTCTGCTACAGGTGGATCCGATCGAATTGGAATTCGGCTATGGAATTATACCACTGGCAGATGTGAATCAGGGTGGTGACCTGTTGGACCGGGTGGTTATGATCCGGCGACAGATCGCATTGGAGCTGGGTGCAGTAGTGCCGATTATTCGGCTACGTGATAACATTCAGCTGAATCCGAACCAATATGTAATTAAAATCAAGGGAATTCAGGTCAGTGAGGGCGAAATTCTGTTTGATCACTATATGGCAATGAATCCGGGGTATGTAGAGGAAGAAATCACAGGTATTCCAACCTTTGAACCATCCTTTCATCTGCCGGCAGTCTGGATTACAGAGGCACAGCGGGAACGTGCAGAATCTTATGGATATACGGTAGTGGATCCGCCGTCTATCATTGCAACACATCTGACAGAAGTGATTCGGACACATATTGATGAACTTTTGACTAGACAGGATGTTCAGAACTTAATCAATAATATTAAAGATAAGAATACAACATTGGTTGAGGAGTTGATTCCAAAGCTGTTGAATGTTGGTGAAATACAGAAGGTATTGCAGAATCTGCTGCGGGAAGGAATATCCATCCGAGATCTGGTTACCATATTTGAAGTGCTGGCCGATCATGCGGCAACCACCAGAGATACGGATATACTGACCGAGTATGCCCGGCAGGGACTGAAACGTGCGATTTCCAGTAAATTCTTCGGTGGAGGTGAGACTACGACTGTTGTTACCCTAGATCCGAAGATTGAGCAGGAAATTATGGCATCAGTGAAGCAGACAGAGCAGGGAGCCTATCTGACACTGGATCCGGATCGGACAAAGAAGATTCTGGCAGCAACAGAGACAGAAATCAAAAAAATGGAAGATTCAGGTCATACACCGATTATTATTACATCGCCGATTGTGCGAATGTATTTTAAGAAGCTGACAAATGACTATTTTAGAAATCTGATTGTAATATCCTACAATGAAATTGAATCAGAAGTGGAATTACAGTCAATAGGGATGGTGACAATCGATGATAATTAAAAAATATCAGGGATCTACGGAAATAGATGCTATAGCAAAGGCAAAGGAGGATCTGGGTACAGATACTGTCATTATGAATGTAAAGACGGTAAAACAGAGGGGATTACGTCGGTTATTTAAGAAAGATTATGTAGAAGTGACAGCTGCCGTAGATGAACCGGATCAGAAAGAGGGAAGAAAACCAGGAAGGGCATCTCTGCAGAATCTGGAAACAAAGGTCAGCTATAGTCAGGCGGAAACGGAAAAGAATTCTGTAAAAACTGCGGAGGCTGAGAAACAGGAATTGGAGGAACCTGCAGTTGCAACGGCAATTCAGGAACGACTGGAGAATCTGGCACAGCTTCTGGAACGTCAGATGCAGGAGGAAGGTACTGAGGACGATAAAGAGCAGGAAAAAGCAGATCAGGGACGGAATTCCAGAATGATCAGGCTGATATTTGAACAGCTTTTAAATAATGAAGTGACAGAGGAAAATGCCAGAGAGATTATGCGGGAGATCGACAACAAGGATAACCTTCAGCTGGATGATTTGCTGGCTAGTATTTATCAGAAAATTGTATTGAAGCTCGGACAGATGAAAACCGTGGAGCTGTCAGAGAAGAAACCAAAACTCGTATTTTTTATTGGACCGACAGGTGTGGGTAAGACGACGACTATTGCGAAGCTTGCATCAAAATTTAAATTGGATAAAAAGGCAAAAATTGCGATTGTTACAGCAGACACCTATCGAGTAGCTGCTGTAGAGCAGATTCGTACATATGCAAATATATTATCGACACCGATAGAAGTGGTATATCATGCAAATGAGTTGAAATCGCTATATGAGAAATATCAGAACTATGATTTGATTCTGATAGATACTGCAGGTCGATCACATAAAAACGAAGAACAACAGGAGGATATTCAGAGACTGCTTCAAACAGCACTGGATTATCCGCATGAGATATATCTTGTAGTAAGTGCAACAACGAAGTATAAAGATTTGGTCAGAATTACGCAAACATATTCGGGTATTTCGGATTATTGTTTGCTATTTACGAAGATAGATGAAACAGATGCACTTGGAAACATTTTGAATATCAGAATGCTGACACAGAAACCATTGTCCTATACGACATTCGGACAGAATGTGCCGGAGGATATCAGTGTAACCGATGCACAGGGAATTGCAAAGCAGTTATTAGGAGGAAACGAGTCATGGATCAGGCAGAACAACTGAGAAAATTAGTGGGTCAGCAGATTCAGCACAGTGGTTCCGCCAGGGTAATTGCGGTAACCAGCGGAAAAGGCGGCGTTGGAAAAACGAGCCTGTCCGTGAATCTGGCGATTCAATTTAGTAAAAAGGGGCAGAGAGTTGTTATTATTGATGCGGATTTCGGATTGGCAAATGTTGAAATTATGCTTGGAATCAGACCGAAATATACAATGTCGGATCTGATTCACAATGATATGAGTATTGATGAAATCATTACAAAAGGACCAATGGGAATCGGATTTATTTCCGGTGGATCCGGCGTTCAGGATATGGTGAATCTGGATAAGGAACAATTACGGGTACTGATTGGAAAACTGGTTCGTTTGGATACATTGGCTGATGTAGTAATAGTCGATACGGGTGCCGGAATTTCAGATTCTGTGCTGGAGTTTGTATTGAGCAGTCCGGAGGTTTTGATCGTGGCAACACCGGAACCAACTTCCATTACAGATGCATATTCTCTGTTAAAGACCGTGAATCGGAGTAAAGAGTTTATACCGGAAGAAAAGAAAATACAGATTGTATCCAATCGGATTTCGTCCAGAGAAGAAGGAAGAGAAATCTATGAAAAGTTGAACATTGTCTCAACAAAATTTCTGAATATTCATCTTGGATATTTGGGAGAAATTTTTCAGGATACAAATGTTTCAAAGGCAGTTATTGAACAGAAGCCAGTCTCATTGGCATATCCCAATTCGACTTCTGTGAAAAATTATCAGGAAATTTGTAATCGTATGACAGATGCAGAAGGAACACCGGATGATGAGAAAGGCGGAATTGCAAAATTCTTCCTGACATTTATTCGACAAAAGAGGAAGAAATATTAGGAGAGAGTATGCAGAATATTATTTCAATTGGTGACAAACTGGATATGGAGCAGTTGTTTTATGGTGAACCTGAAACGGACCCACAGAGACGCAGAGTGTTTAATTGTCGGATTATGGATATGCCGGCTGAGGCTGTGTTACGGATTACAATGCCATTTTATGAAGGCAGACTGGTTCCTTTGGAGATTGGTGTGCAGTATCGGATTTCAACCTATGCACAGAAGGGGATTTATGAAGGAGATTTTGTAGTCATTAACCGTTTTAAGGATGGAAATTTGTTTTTGGCAGATATGGAATTGCAGGGAAGTCTAAAAAAAGTTCAACGCCGGGAATATTATCGCTATGGCTGCCGGTTGGAAGCGATGTATCGGCTGATTACATCCGGGGAAACGATTGAAATTATACCCGAAGAGATAGAACTGCAGGAATGGAAAAAGGCGGTGATTCTGGATATCAGCGGTGGCGGAATCCGTATGGTTTCTGAGCATAAGGAGACAACTCCAGTTCTGATACAGATGCGGTTTACACTGCCAATACAGAATCAGATGCAGGAATTTCTTCCGTATGGAAACCTGCTCTCTTCGGCACCAAATGTAAATAATCCGCTGATTCAGGAATACCATGTAATGTTTGCCCGGTTAGGAGATAGGGAACGGGAGCAGATTATTCGTTATATTTTTGAAGACGAACGACGGAGAATATTGAAAAATAAAGGTTTGGAATAATGAAGAAAAATATCATGATTATTGATGACTCTGCACTCATGAGAAGAGTGTTATCTGATATAATTAATACAACAGAACAATATCAGGTGGTTTATGCTGCAACAAATGGCAGGGATGCTTGGGAAGCAATGCAGCGGTTAACTCCCATACATTTTATTTTTCTGGATATCAATATGCCTGTTATGGATGGAGTGGAACTGCTTCGGAGGATGAAGCAGAACAAGATCCGGATTCCAACGGTTGTATTCAGTACAGTGGCAGAACGGTCCAGCTCGGAAACAATTGAAGCATTGTCACTTGGGGCAGTTGATTTCCTGAAAAAGCCGGAAAACATCCTTGTAAATATGTCATATTTTCGGGAAAAGGTATTGAAAGCGTTATCGATTATTGAGACTGATCATGAACCTTCTATTGTAGTAAAGGAGGTCAGACAGCGGAAACGCAGACAGAATGATCTGGGAAGAGGAAAACTGGTAGCGATTGCATGTTCCACAGGTGGGCCGAAGGCACTGCAGGAGATTATACCATATCTGCCGGCAGATCTGGACGCAGCAGTTGTGATCGTACAGCATATGCCGGAGGGCTTTACAGCATCTTTAGCGGAGCGGCTGAATGATCGCAGCAAGATGTCGGTGAAGGAAGCTGCCGAAGGTGATATTCTGGAGAACGGACATGTCTACATAGCCAGAGGCGGCAGACATCTGCGGATTCAGCAGGCGGAACGTGGACAGCACGTAGTCCGGCTCGGGGATGATGAACCGGTTATGGGGCTGCGGCCATATGCCAACTATATGTATGAGAGCCTGATTCAGTCTGGCTACTATGAGATTGTATGTGTGGTTTTGACCGGAATGGGTGCTGATGGAACCAGAGGTATTGGTAAACTGTGTCAGGAGAAAAATGTATATGTCATCAGTCAGGATAAGGAGAGCTCTACGGTATATGGAATGCCGAAAATGGTGGCACAGTCCGGACTTTCCGATGAGGTTGTTTCATTGGATCAGATGGCAAAAGCAATTATAAATTATACGGGGGTATGCTAAATGGATTTAAGTCAATATTTGGAAATATTTATTGATGAATCGAAGGAACATCTGCAGACGTTGAACGATCAGGTGTTGATTATGGAACAGGATCCGGAAAATATTGATACGGTTAATGAGATTTTTCGGGCAGCACATTCTTTAAAGGGAATGGCGGGAACCATGGGATTTAAGCGAATGCAGCGGTTGACCCATGATATGGAGAATGTTTTTTCTGAAATTCGGAACGGAAAGATGTCTGTAACTCCGGATATTGTTGATATTGTATTCAAATGTCTGGATGCATTGGAAGGATATCTGACCAATATACAGGAATCTGCAGATGAAGGAACCGAGGATAATGAAGAGGTTATCCAGTTGTTAAATGAGGCATTAACGGGTGGTACCTCAGAGGCATCACCAGCGAAGGAGATTGCTCCGGTAACGGAGGCAGCCAAGCCACAGGAAATTGCAGATGGTGACAAACGGAAATTCTTAAAGCTTCCGATTGCTGATTTTGAGCAGAATGCCATGAGGGAAGCTATTGGTAACGGAATGAATGTCTATGGTGTAACGGTATATATTCAGGATACTTGTATACTGAAGGCGGCCAGAGCATTTCTGGTATTTAAAGGTGTGGAGTCTGTCGGTGAGATCATAAAGTCCGAGCCGAGTGTGCAGGACATTGAGGATGAGAAGTTTGATTTTGATTTCAGTATGTTTATTATTTCTAACAAACCGGCTGAGCAGGTGCAGAAGGTAATTTCCAATGTATCAGAGATCAAGGAAGTGGTGCTGGAACCTTTTACACCGGAAACAATCGCTGCCAATGCACAGAAGGAAGAGACACCGAAGGAAGAAATTGCAGCAACGGAAACAAAGGAAGAGAAACCAAAGGAAACCACCGAAGCAAAGAAAAAGCCGGCAGCTGAGACGAAGAAGAAACCGGTAGTGAATCGTTCGGTGCGTGTAGATATTGAGAAGCTGGATGATCTGATGAATCTGGTAAGTGAGCTGATCATTGCGAAGAACGGACTGGTATCTGCCAGTGCCAGCGAGGAGGGCAGTCAGACCCAGCAGTTTAATGAGCAGATTGAATATCTGGAGCGGATTACGACCAATCTGCATGAATCTGTTATGAAGGTTCGAATGGTTCCGATTGAGAGCGTAGTGAACCGATTCCCGCGTATGATCCGTGATCTGTCCAAGAAGCTGAACAAGGAGATGGAGCTGATCATGACCGGTGAGGAGACCGAGCTTGACCGGACAGTTATTGATGAGATCGGTGATCCGTTGATGCATATGCTCCGGAATGCTGCCGATCATGGGCTGGAATCTACGATCGACCGTATTAAGCTTGGCAAGCCACAGGTTGGTACGATCCGGCTGAATGCATATCAGGATGGTAATAACGTAACGATTGAGGTTGCGGATGATGGAGCCGGTATTAATGTTGAGAAGGTAAAGGCATCTGCGATCAAGAAGGGTACGATTACCGAGGAGCAGGCAGAAATGATGTCCGATAAAGAGGCAATTGATCTGTTGTTCCAGCCGGCATTCTCTACCTCGGAGAAGGTATCCGATATATCCGGACGTGGGGTTGGACTGGATGTTGTTAAGAGTAAGATCGAGGGTCTTGGCGGTGATGTAGAAGTAGACACTGCGCTTGGAGAAGGCACGACCTTCATAGTAAGGTTACCGTTAACGCTTGCAATTATTCAGGCATTGATGGTAGAGATTCGGGATGAAAAGTATGCAATTCCACTGAACTCGATTGTTACGGTAGAGGATATTCTGGAATCAGATGTGAAGCTGATACAGAACAAGGAGGTTATTAATCTCCGGGGAACTGTTATACCGCTGGTTCGTCTGGATCAGGTACTGGATCTGGAACCGAAGGAAGAGGAGAATGAGAGCCTGGTAGTCGTAATTGTGAAGAAAGGTGACAAGCAGGCTGGTCTGGTTATCGATAATCTGATTGGACAGCAGGAAATCGTAATTAAACCTCTGGGCAAGTATATTTATATACATAAAATGTTCAGCGGAGCTACCATCCTCGGTGATGGAGAAGTTGCATTGATCATAGATGCAAACACATTGGTTTAGGGGGTGAAGACTATGGCAGAAGTACAGAAGCAGGAAGAAAATAAGCAATATATAGTAGCAAAGATCGGCTGTGAGCAGTACGGGATTGATATCGCTTACGTTGATAATATTGTCAGAATGCAGAAAATCACCAGAGTGCCGAAGACACAGCCGTATTTTCTGGGTGTCATTAATCTCCGCGGAGAAATCATCCCGGTTATGAGTATGCACAAGAAGCTGGAATTAGGTGAGGATGTGATTAGTAATACAACGAGAATCATTATCATTAAACCGGAGCAGAATGCATTACTGGGTCTTCTGGTTGATGAGGTACGGGAAGTTGTGACCATGCCGGAAGATGATATTGAAAAGGTTGCATATGACAACGGAAGAGATGATAGTAATTATTATATTACCGGAATAGGGAAATACAAAAATACATTGATTTCGCTGGTGAATATTAATGGAATTATTACAGACTAGAAGGGTCGGGGGAAAATGTCACAGATGGATGCAACAGAACTGGATGTCCTCACGGAATTCGGTACGATTGGCGCAGGAAATGCGACAACCGCTCTGTCCGTGCTTTTAAATTCCAGATTAACTATGAATATGCCAAAGGTATCATTTATGAATCTGGATGAATTTGTGGAAAGTATTGGTGGTGCCGAGAATGTCATTGCGGGTGTTATGAGTAATATCAGCGGTGAAATAGAGGGTTTTGTATTATTTGCACTGGATGTTGAGGATGCGCATCGACTGGTGAACCGTTTAATGGGACTGGAATTATCTTCTATCGACCTGTTTGATGATATAGATCTGTCGGCGGTTAAGGAGATTGGGAATATTCTGATTAGCTCGTATCTGGCTTCATTGGAGACATTGACCGAAATTCGGATGCGTCCTTCCAATCCGATGCTGGCAATCGATATGGCAGGTGCAATTTTAAGCTTTCCGGCAGTTGTAAACAGCCGGGAGAGGGATGAGGTGCTTCGAATAGAATCACAGTTTGAAGGAGAGGATCTTTCAATTGAAGGACATATTATGATGATTGCAGATTCTGAGTCCTATAATACGATTCGAAAGAAATTGAAAATATAAAGTGTGAAGATTATGGATTCAATGATTAAAGTTCGAATGGCAGATTATGGAATATGTAATGTGCCACAGAAAATTACAACAATTGGATTGGGATCCTGTGTCGGAATTGTGATATTTGACTCAAAATCAGGCAGATGTGGTCTGCTTCATGCCATGCTTCCGGACAGTACCAGAATCCGAAATAACAGTAATCGTTCGAAATTTGTTGATTCCGGACTGGAAGACATGTTGCAGGAAATGTTAAAAGCTGGTGCGAATCCGAAAAATCTGACAGCCAAGATAGCGGGTGGGGCTGCTATGTTCGACTTTTCAGAGGAAAGTGATATTACCAGTATCGGAGCGCAGAATGTGCAGGCGGCAAAGGAATTACTGGTACAGTTTAAGATTCCGTTGCTGGCAGAGGATACCGGTAAGAATTATGGAAGAACGATTATTTTTGATCCGGAAACAGGGAATCTTACTATTCGGGTGGTCGGACAACCTGAAATAGTGATTTAAGGAAATGAGGCAGAAAGATGAAACTAAGATGGTTGAGACCGTTTATTGTCCTTTTGGCAACATTGATTGTACTGATCAGCAATTTTGTATTAAAGAGACCGATCATATCATCTCTGGTCTGGCTATTGGGAACGATTATTATCTTTTATATTATTTCTTCTATTGTTGTAGGGGTAATTGACCGTGTAATTCATACGGAGAAGAAAGACCCTGTTCCGGAGCAGACCGGGGAGGGACAGATAGAAGAAACGACAAAAACGGTACATGAAGAATGATAATGAGGTAACTACATGGACGAAACAAAGCGGTCAAGGCTTTGGGAAAAGTACTCGCAGAAGCGGGATGCCGAAACCAGAGAGACACTGATAATTGAATATGTTCCATTAGTAAAGCTGGTATCCGGAAGGCTAAGCATGTATCTGGGATATACTGTAGAGTATGAAGATTTGGTCAGTTATGGGGTCTTTGGACTGATTGACGCAATTGATAAATTTGATTATGGAAAGGGAATCAAGTTTGAAACCTATGCCAGTCTGAGAATCCGAGGAGCAATTTTAGATCAGATTCGGAAAATGGACTGGATTCCGCGGTCGGTCAGGCAGAAGCAGCGTCAGATCGATGCAGCAATTGCAAAGCTGGAAAGTACAGAGGGGTGTGCGGCAACAGATGATGATATTGCGAAGGAATTGAACATCTCGTTGGAGGAATATTATACCTGGCAGGGTCAGACAAAGGTAACCGGAATTGCATCAATAGATGAATTTATCGAACAGGGAATTGAGGTTCGGGCATTTGATAATCAGAAGTATTCGGACAGTGAGCCGGAAAAGGTATATGAAAAAGAAGAAATGAAGGATCTTTTAAAAGAATCCCTTGATAAACTCACCGAAAAGGAACGAATGGTCGTAGTTCTTTATTATTATGAGGAATTGACATTAAAGGAGATCAGTTCTGTATTAGGGGTATCGGAGTCCCGGATTTCACAGCTCCATACCAGAGCATTACAGAAAATGAAACAGATATTGGGCAACCAATACGGTATATTGATGGGATAGGGAGGTGAGCTTATGACAAATCGAAATGGTTATTTTCAATTGATTACAGAGGAAAATGGAACATATATTCGATTGGTTCCACAGCAGGATGGGGGGAACCCTATAGATGTGTCAGAAGTTATGTCGTATTTGAATGACAATAAGATTTATGATTATGATCTTGAAACGCTGACTAAAACATTGCGGATGCTCAGTAATCCAGTTACTGTCAGATTAATGGATAAGAAGATTACCCCGGTGGATGCGAGTGTGCAGGTACAAGTGGCGAAGGACCGCATGACAGCGACAATCAGACTATATCCTCCATCGAATCATGGAGCACCGCTGAATCAGGAGATGATTCTCGGAAGTCTGGCAAGAGCAAAGATCAGTTATGGAATTGTAGAACCGATTGTGGAACGGGTGGCTACGACTCCGATCTATTGCCAGACGATACCGGTGGCGAAGGGAAAACCGGCTGTGCAAGGAAAAGACGCAATGATTGAATATCATTTTGAGACTAATCCGCTGGCCAAACCCAAAATGAATGAGGATGGCTCTGTAGACTTTCATCAGTTAAATATATTTACAGAAGTAAAAGAAGGACAACTTCTGGCAACTTTGACACCGGAGCAGGAAGGGGAGCCGGGGATGGATGTGCTCGGTAATCCGTTATATCCGCACAAGATCCGAAAAAAAATACTGAAATATGGGCGTAACATCCGGCTTTCAGAGGATAAGCTTCAGATATTCAGTGAAGTATCCGGAGATGTGAAGCTGGAAGGGGATACGGTGTTTGTATCTAATGCCTATACAGTGGCGGCAGATGTGGATGCTTCTACCGGTGATATTGTATATGAAGGAAATGTAATCGTAAACGGAAATGTCCGAACCGGTTTCAGCATCCATGCCAAAGGAGATATTCAGGTAAAGGGTGTTGTGGAAGGAGCCTGTTTGCATGCAGGTGGTAATATTGTACTGAGCCGTGGCATCCAGGGGATGAATCGTGGACAACTGTTTGCCAAGGGAGATGTATTGACGAAATTCATAGAAAGTGCTTCAGTGAAGGCAGGAGGAATCGTTCGTTCCGGATCGATCCTGCACAGTACCGTAGAAGCAGGAGATAAGATATTGTGTGAGGGGCGGAAATCATTTGCAATTGGTGGTACCTTAAATGCCGGTAATCTGATACAGGTAAAAACGATTGGAAACCAGATGGGAACAGAGACCAATGTGAAGATCGGTGTGGATCCGCTGGTATACGAACAGTTAAAAGCTGCGCAGAAGGAACTGGCGGAAAATCGGGAAATGATAGAAAAATGTGTCCAGGTTCTGTTTCTGTTCAAGAAACGGATGAAAAGCGGACAGGGAATCCCACAGGATAAGATTTCTGTAATCAAAAAGGCCGGAGAGGACAGAGGAAAGCTTGAGGAACGTCAGGTGGAGCTGAATCTGGTGATTGAGAATGCAACAAAGGCAATCGAAGCGAATGCCAATGGAAGGTTGAAGGTCAGTGATGCAATTTATGCCGGAGTTCGGATTCAGATTGCAAACAGTATATATGTTGTGAAGGATACAGGAAGATATTGTCAATTTTATCTGGAGGATGGCGAGATCGTCATGTCCGGATGCTGATAGGAGGCGGATAGTATGATTCGACCTGTAGATATGCAGATGATTCTGCCGCAGACGAATAATGTAAGCACACAGCAGCATAATGCGAACCAGCAGGCAGTATTACAGAGTGCACAGGGCAGTGCAGAGCTGGCGAAAGAGGTGCGACAGCAGTCAGAAACCGTTATTACGAAGGATGATTCTGAGCTGATGGAATATCGCTATGATGCAAAGGAAAAGGGAAGTAATTCCTATGAAGAAGGACGCCGGCGGAAAAAACGGCGCAATGAGAAGGAAGCTTTCGAAGAGAAAGAAGATCAGCCAGGCGGAAGCTGGGTGAATTTTGATATTAAAATCTGACAGGAGAAGAGACATATGTTACCGGTAATAATAGTAATGATAGTTGGAATTGTTTTTATTGTCATCAGTATTGTGGGAATGAAGACGGATGATACGACGAATGTGGAGGCTGGTGCAGAAATCAACCGGATTACAGATGAATATGAGCTGAATGAAGAAGAAATTGCGGTATTGCAGCGCAGGGTCAGTGACAAGATTTCAGCGGATGTTGAAGAGGTTTTGTATAATGCAGATCAGTCGCTTTCAACTATGAGTAACGAAAAGATGATGGCTCTCGGTGATTATGCAGTTACGGTCTGTGATGAAATTGAGAAAAACCATAAAGAGGTGATGTTCCTTTACAGCATGCTGGGTGACAAGGAGAAGGAACTGAAGGCACTGGTGGCGGAAGCAGAAGTGAAAAGTGCAGAACTGAAAAAGGCGAATGATCTGGCACTGGAGGCCTATGTAGAGAGTGAGTCGGAGCTGCAGACGGAAGAAACACCTCACGGAGTGGAGAAAACAGACTTTGAGGAGCTTGCAGAAGAGTCTGTGCCACAGGAGGATAACATCAATGATATCATTCTGGAAATGAAACGGAATGGGATGAGCATTATGGAAATTGCCAGAGAGCTTGGTCTTGGTGTTGGCGAAGTGAAATTAGTGGTAGATTTATATCAAGGAGATGCAAAATGAAACGGAAATATTACTTACGGGGAATTGGAGTAGGTATCCTGTTTACTGCGGCAATCTGGTTTACCACACTGCTGGCTTTCGGTGGAACGAAGATGACAGATGAGGAAGTGATCGCACGGGCACAGGAGCTCGGAATGGTAAAGCAGGAGTCTGTGCTTGAACATTTGGAGAAGCCATCGGATACGGAGGCAGACGGTTCAGATACCGAACAGCAGACGGCGACAGACAGTACGGAGCCGACTTCAGAGCAGCAGACAGAGTCAGAGACGGAAACAATTGTTACCTTTACGATTGTCAGTGGAATGAATTCCTGGAATGTAGCAACGCTGCTTCAGGATCAGGGCGTGGTAAATGCCTCTGAATTTGATCAGTATCTGGAACAGAACGGATATTCATCCAGAATTGTTACCGGAGAATATTCGGTTGCAGTCGGAACGGATTATGAAACGATTGCCAGAATGATAACCGGAAATCGTTAGAAAAATCACAAAAAGCAGAAAGTAATTGCGAAAAGTTAGAAATTGGTATTGACAAAGGGTGGATACATGTTATACACTAACTTAGTGCTAAAAATACCCAAACAGTTATGTATTGCACAATACACAATTGGAGGGAGGTAAGGTGTGAGGTCATGTCGAACGTAGTAGTTAAAGAAAACGAAACATTAGATAGTGCTTTACGCAGATTCAAAAGAAACTGCGCAAAGGCAGGTATTCAGCAGGAGATTCGTAAGAGAGAGCATTACGAAAAACCAAGTGTAAGACGTAAGAAGAAGTCTGAAGCTGCTAGAAAACGTAAATTCAAATAAGAAATTTTGAAAAGCTGTTACAGATGTAGCAGCTTTTTCTTTTATATACATGAATATGAGTAAGGAGTCCGATATGCGGTTAACAGATTCAATTGATGAATTAAAGGGAATCGGAGATAAGACCAAGGTCCTGTACCGAAAATTGAAAATCAATACGATCGAGGATCTCCTGGAGCATTATCCGAGAACCTATTTAAAATATGATGAACCGGTAGATATTGCAGAGGCACCTGTCGGAGAACGGGTAGCAATCCGGGCAACTGTAAATTCCTATGTGGAATTAAAAAAAATGCGTACACTGACAGTTGCAAGCTTTCAGGCGAAGGATTGTACCGGCAGTCTGAAGTTGGTCTGGTTTAATGCGCCGTTTATAAAGAAGGTGTTCCATATCGGACAGACCTTTGTTTTTGTCGGTACCGTAACAATCCGCAACTATCAGAAGGTAATGGAGCATCCGGAGTATTATTCGGAGGCCCAGTATCTGGAGAAGCGGAAAGAATTACAGCCGGTATATCCACTGACGGAAGGACTGACCAACAAGAAGATCCAGAAGGATATCAAGGCGGCCGGCGGTGTGATCCATGAGATGCAGGAATATCTGCCACTTGACATTCCAAAACGATATCAGCTGATGGAATATTCGGAAGCAGTCAGACAGATTCATTTTCCGTTAAATTATGAGGAGCTTGAGAAGGCTCGTCGGAGACTGGTTTTTGATGAGTTTTTTCTGTTTCTGCTTGCAATGAGGCGGTTGGAGATCCATCGCTCCCGGATTGAAAATCAGTATCGGATCGAAAAAGGAAGCTGGTGTCAGACCCTGATCGACAGTCTTCCGTATGAGCTGACCGGTGCACAGAAAAAAGTATATCAGGAAATAGCCACCGATATGGGCGGAGCATCTGTGATGAACCGTCTGGTGCAGGGAGATGTTGGTTCCGGTAAAACCATTGTGGCAGTGCTGGCTTTGCTGATGACTGCAGAGGCGGGCTATCAGGGTGCTATGATGGCACCGACAGAGGTTCTGGCAGAGCAGCATTATGAGACTATCCGAAAAATGCTGGAACCATTTCCGGTGAAGATCGCCCTGTTGACAGGTTCGACACCGGCAAAGGAGAAACGGAAAATTCAGGAGGCGTTAAAGAAGCAGGAGATACAGATTGTGATCGGAACACATGCGTTGATCCAGAATACGGTGGAATTCGGTAATCTGGCACTGGTAATCACGGATGAACAGCATCGGTTCGGTGTCCATCAGAGAGAAGAACTGGCGGAAAAGGGCAGGGAACCGCACATACTGGTAATGAGTGCCACGCCGATCCCGCGAACACTGGCAATTATTCTATATGGAGATCTGGATATCTCGATCATGGATGAAATGCCGGCATCCAGACTACCGATCAAGAACTGCGTAGTCAGTGCGAAATCACGGGAAACCGCATATCATTTCATTGAAAAGGAAATCAGCCGGGGACATCAGGCATATGTGATCTGTCCGATGGTAGAAGGCAGTGATGGCATGGAGGCGGAAAATGTAATTGATTATGCGGGTCAGCTGAGAATGAACTTGAGTCCATACATTCAGGTGGCATATCTTCACGGAAAGATGAGTCAGAAGGAAAAATCGCAGATCATGGAGCAGTTTTATGCCAATGAAATACAGGTGCTGGTCTCAACCACGGTTATTGAGGTCGGAATCGATAATCCGAATGCGACGGTGATTATGATAGAAAATGCGGAACGATTTGGGCTGGCACAGTTGCATCAGCTGCGGGGACGTGTCGGAAGAGGTACAGCACAGTCTTATTGCATTATGATCAACACTTCCGAGAAGGAGGAGGCAAAGGAACGGTTAGATGTTCTGTATCATTCCAATGATGGCTTCCATATTGCCAATGAGGACTTAAGACTGCGGGGACCGGGAGATTTCTTCGGCTCTGCGCAGAGCGGTGAGTGTCTGTTCCAGCTGGCAGATGTTTATGCCAATGCGGATATTCTGAAGGAGGCACAGTCAGCAATCCGGTATCTGGAACGGAGACAGTATGATTTTGAACATATTGAGCATTACAAACTGTCCGAAAAGCTGGATATGGCACTGAATCTGTAAAAAAATCTAGTGTTTTGAGACCAGAAATGATATACTGAAAGCTAATAATGTAAGGGAGAGGATATTATGTGGTTAAAAGAGCATAAAAAACAGGTGCTGATAGCCGTTGTGGCAGTTCTTGTAGTAGCTGTTGCACTGGTTTGCGGTATTTTAATTGGAAAAGGGAAGAAGACAACACCGGTTTCCGATATGGGGACGCAGGAAGAAACTGCACAGAAGGATACGGAAACAACCGAAGATGCATCGTCGGAGCAATCAGATAAGAGCAGTGATTATCAACTGAAGATAACCGTAAGCTCCAGCTGGGAAAGCGGCAGCGGCTATGGCGGAACCTATAACCTGTCGTTTACGAACCGGAGTGCTGCTGATGTAAAGGCCTGGGATGCACAGATTGAGGTGCCGGAAGGCAGTAGTGTATCTGAGGCATGGGGTTGTGAGACTGATATTAACGGAACGGTTCTGACCGTCACCGCAAAGGACTGGGGCGCTGCCGTTGCCAAGGGTTCAACCATAGAGGTTGGATTTAATATGGATACACCGGAGAAGCTTCAGCCATCGATTCAGTCATTTACCGTTGACGGTAAGAAGCAGGACGGAAGTCAGGCAGAGAATACAGAGGAAAAGACAACGGAAGCAGTAACGGAGGCGAAGAAGCCGGTTGTTGAATCAGGCACTCCGTTAGAGAATCATGGAGCTTTGCAGGTAAAAGGAACCCAGCTGGTGGATAAGAACGGAGATCCATATCAGTTAAAGGGTGTCAGTACCCATGGACTGGCATGGTTCCCGGAGTATGTGAACAAGGATGCATTCCAGACCCTGCGGGATGACTGGGGAGCCAATGTGATCCGTCTGGCAATGTATACAGATGAAAATGGCGGATATTGTACGGATGGCAATCAGGATCAGCTGAAGCAGTTAGTCAGTGACGGAGTCGAATACGCGACAGAGCTTGGAATGTATGTGATCATTGACTGGCATGTTTTACATGATCAGGATCCGACGGTATATCAGGGAGAGGCGGAAGCCTTTTTTACAGAGATGTCCGCAAAGTATGCCAAGTACGATAATGTAATATATGAGATCTGTAATGAGCCAAATGGTGGAGCTACCTGGGATGGAAGTGTAAAACCATATGCGGAAACGATCATTCCAATCATTCGAAAGAATGATAAGGATGCAATCATAATTGTCGGAACCCCGACCTGGTCACAGGATGTGGATGCAGCAGCCGATAATCCGATTACCGGACAGACCAATATTATGTATGCGATTCATTTCTATGCAGCAACGCATACAGACGGTATCCGGAGTAAGGTAAGCTATGCACTGGATAAGGGGCTGCCGGTATTTGTTTCGGAATTCAGTATCTGTGATGCATCCGGAAACGGAAGCAATGATTATGACCAGGCAGCCAAGTGGTTCGACCTGATTGATGAGAATCAGCTCAGCTATTGTTCCTGGAGTCTTTCCAATAAAGCAGAAACATCTGCACTGATTTCATCAGGCTGTTCCAAGACTTCCGGCTGGAGTGAGGATGATCTGTCTGAAACAGGCAAATGGATCCGGGATCAGATTCTTGGAAAACATGAATAAAATCCTGGCATTGGAAGGAGAGCAGAAATGAGAGTAATTGCAGGAACTGCCAGAAGCTTACAATTGAAAACGGTTCCGGGTATGGATACAAGACCGACAACGGATCGGATCAAGGAGACATTGTTTAATATCTTAGCACCGGATATTCCGGAGTGTGTATTTCTTGATCTGTTCAGTGGCAGTGGCGGCATCGGGATCGAGGCACTGAGCCGGGGAGCCGAGCGGGCAATCTTCGTAGATAACAGCCGGGGAGCAATCTCTGTGATCCGGGAGAATCTGAAGCATACCAGAATGGAGGCTAAGGCGCAGGTACTGGCCAGTGATGCAATCGGAGCCATCCGGATGCTGGCGGACCGGAACGTACATCCGGATATTATTTTTATGGATCCGCCATATAACCATAATCTGGAACGGGAAGTGCTTTATGCTCTGGCAAATACGGAGCTTGTAGGGGAGGATACCCTGATCGTGGTGGAATCCAGTCTGGAAACGGAGTTTGATTATCTGGATGATCTTCCGTTTACAGTTCAGAGAGTCAAGCAGTACAAGACCAATAAACATACATTTATTACGAGGTAATGAAAATGAAACGTGCAATTTATGCAGGAAGCTTTGATCCTGTCACACTGGGACATCTGGATATTATTAAACGATCTTCGGAAATGTTTGATGAAATAATCGTAGGTGTCCTGAAGAACAGCTCGAAATCTCCATTGTTTTCTGTGGAAGAACGTGTTAATATGTTAAAGGAAGCAACGGATTTTATTCCAAACTGCTCCGTGCAGGCGTTTTCTGGGCTGCTGGTGGATTTTGCCAGAGAAACCGATACGCACGTAATTGTACGGGGATTGAGGGCAGTAACGGATTTTGAATATGAATTGCAGATTGCACAGAGTAATCGGATTGTGGCAGAGGAGGTCGATACGGTCTTTCTGACAACTAATATACAGTATTCTTATTTAAGTTCCAGCATGGTGAAAGAATATGCCAGCTATGGGACGGATGTATCGAGCTTTGTGCCAGAGAATGTGGTGCCGTTGCTGAAGGCGAAATATAATACAACGGAACATCAGAATTAAAAGATAGAACCAGGAGGATATATCATGGGTAAGAAAAGTGTAGAAGATATGATCAATGAAATAGAAATATATATTGACAGCTGTAAGTTTGCAGCATTTTCATCAGATCGAATCGTAGTGCCGAAGAGTGAATTACAGGCATTGCTTAAAGAATTGAAGCTAAAGCTGCCGAGTGATCTGGAGCGCAGTAAGAAGATCATGCGTAATAAGGAAGGTATTATGACAGATGCCAGAACCAGAGCGGAGGCAATTATTGCAGAAGCCAACGATCAGGCACAGAAGATGGTGGAGGAAAGCGAGATCGTAACGCTTGCAAATCTTCAGGCGGAAGAGATCCTTCGTCAGGCCAATATGGATCGGAATGCGATTGTGGAACAGGCAAATGCAGAGGCAACTGAAATCCGTCTGGGTATGATGGAGTATACAACCGGTATGTTGAATGATATTGAGAAGTATATCCAGACCACGATGGAGGTCGAGAAGACAAATTATGAGAATTTGATTGAATCATTACAGAATAATATTGCAGTGATCGGTGCAAACAGAAGTGAGATCGAGGAACAGCATGAGGCAATGCTTCAGGCACAGCAGCCGGAGATCACACCGGAGCCGCAGTATGTTGACAGTGCATTTGCACCGCAGGAGAATTATGAGGAGCAGATGATGTATGCACAGCCGGAAACAGCCGAAGAGGAAGCTCCGGAGGCACAGGAGGAAGCACCTGCTGAAAGCGAAGATGATGAAGTGTTTGAGTATGAGGATGAAGAGGACGACTTATTTGGGGAATAACCGGATCATGTAGAACAGGTGAACCAGCAGATAACTGAACAGACCCATACACAGTTTTACAATACTATAACGCAAAACAGACAGCTCGTGGCTGGTGATCACATGCTTTGTCTGCAGAATACTGCAGATGCCCCCAAAGGATGTGAGACCGGCGATCAGGGCTGTTTTTTGCTGTAAGGAAACCGGTAACACCATAATTAAATGAATTCCGTTTGTGATTTCCAGAACAGAGACCAGGATACGGCAGGGAACGGAAGATGCGGGAATGACCTTTAGAAGGAATTGCATTCCGATACAAAACAGCATGATAATAAGACCAATGGTTAAGATGGCATTCAGAGACTGACTGAGAATCCGGTCGAGGGATAATCTATCATTCGAACTGACCGGATCAGCAGAGATTGACCCGGCAGAGTCCGAATCCGATCCTTTTGGTCCGGAAAAAAACAGAAACATTAAAAAATACAGAAGGGAAGGAAGATAAACGGAAAGAAGGAACGGCAGGACGGCAATTTCATTCCGAAGGGTATGGTGCAGAATGTAGCCGATCATAAACATTGGACTGGTGATGTTGCAGATGCAAAGCAGTCTGTCAGCCTGTCGTCTGGTCCAGAGCCTCTGCTGATATTGCAGGTTGACCAGATTTGCACCGATAGGAAGACCACAGAGAAGTCCCAGAAAGCAGACGGAGCGACCGCCACTTTGCTGTAACAGGAGAGAGGTAATGATCATAAAGGGAAGGATGGAGGGCAGAACAGCCTCGTACCATAATTCGAGTCCGGTATGCGCACTCTGAATTACACTGGGAGCCTGAATCAGCATCAGGATCAGAACCGAAAGTAACAGCCCTGCAGGAAAAAAACGGCGGAAGAAATTTGTTTGCATGAAAAATATCCCATATCGAGATTGATATAGTTTATGAAGGAGAGCCGATAAAAATACCGGCGCGGAATTCATTGACTGGTTTTCGTAAATAATGTCGGCTGGCAGCCAGTTCGTATAAATGTGCGCCTGCAATATCCTGTTCCAGCATGGAAGCACCGACCGGATCAGAGACATTCAGATGCCGAAGCCCATCCGATAAACGGTTGATGACCGGAACGGAAGCGTGTGTGTTTATATGCTTCAGAAGCGGAGCGGATTCCTTACGGAAAGCAAGGAGTCTGGCATAATGAATGCTTTTGCTGTTTCGCTGTGTCAGCATCTGCTCTGTCCGGATATCCAGCAGAATATGAAGCAAGGAACGCAGAATCCGGGTTCTTGTATAGGATTTGCTGACAAGTGCATCTATAAATTCGGAACAGGTCAGATCCGGCTCGTATACAGATTGGATCCGGTTTGCAAGCTCCGGACTGATATCCAGATAGTCTGAAAGCGGGCGTGTAGGCTTCCAGAGACAATATTGGAGAAATGGATAAAAAGCATCCAGCGTAAGCGGTGGCTGTCCCTGACAGCCGGTCTGAAGCAACTGATAGGTACTTGTCGGCAGATGGTTTAACAGTTCCTCTGTGCATCCATGAGAAGTTAGAGCTTCCCGGATGGCAGTGGCAGAGGAGTAATGAACATTCAGTCTGGTATCGTGGTAGCCGGTATCGGTACGAAGGCAGATGGCAGGTTGTATAGAGCTGTGCGTCTGTTTTAAGGCCTTCAGATATTCAATTCCGAGAATTGCATTGGGTGCATTCAGTATGGTATCCAGCCCTGCAGAGGTCGGGACAGTGGCATGAAGAGCGTTCTGTCTGGCTTTCGGAAAGGACAGTCCGTTTGCCAGATTCTGATTCAGAATCAGACGGTAGTTTTCTGGCTCTTCAATCAGGAAATCCGCCAGCTTCTGCAAAAGAGGAAGGGATGTATCCTCGCAGCCGAAGCACAGATGCGATACGCAGTTCAGGTCCTCAAAAAGTCTTACGCCGCCGTAGGCAAAGAATTCGGCACTTGCCGTTCCGTACAGGACCGGAAGCTCAAATACGGCATCTGCGCCCTGGGCAACTGCCATGGCAGCCCGCTGGTATTTATTCAGAATAGCGGGAACACCGCGCTGCATAAAATCTCCGTTTAAGACAACGATAACGTAATCCGCATGAGTCTGCTCCCGGGCCTGCATAAGCTGATAGGCGTGACCGTTATGAAATGGATTGTATTCAGCAATAATACCTGTAATTTGCATAAGAACGCTCCTGATTAAAATGATATAATTTACTATAAATGAAAAGTATGCAAAAAACAAGATGATAAAAAAACTTTTCAACATTGACAAAATATGGTATGATATGGAAAATGTGTGAAATTATAATGGGAGATAAAAGGCAGGACCTGTTTGTGGGAAGGAGAGAACAATAAGAATTATAAAAATCAGTTGACAGAATGGGAAAAATATATTAGGATTAAAACAGAACGAACGTATGTTTTGGCTAGGAGGATATTATGGCAAGTGAAGAGAAATTAAAAGCATTAGATGCCGCACTGGCACAGATTGAGAGACAGTATGGTAAGGGCTCTGTTATGAAGCTCGGTGACAGTGGGAACGGAATGAATGTAGAGACCATCCCGACCGGTTCTCTGAGTCTGGATCTTGCATTGGGACTCGGAGGATTACCGAAGGGAAGAATTATAGAGATTTATGGACCGGAGTCCAGTGGTAAAACGACCGTTGCACTTCATGCGGTGGCAGAGGTACAGAAGCAGGGCGGAATTGCAGGCTTCATTGATGCAGAGCATGCGCTGGATCCCGCATATGCGAAGAATATCGGTGTGGATATTGATGACCTGTACATTTCGCAGCCGGATAATGGAGAACAGGCATTGGAGATCGCAGAGACCATGGTGCGTTCCGGTGCGGTGGATATCGTGATCATAGACTCGGTAGCGGCGCTGGTTCCAAAGGCTGAGATTGATGGTGAGATGGGAGATTCTCATGTCGGTCTTCAGGCGAGACTGATGTCACAGGCACTTCGGAAATTAACTGCCGTTATCAGTAAATCCAATTGTGTGGTTATCTTTATTAACCAGCTGCGTGAGAAGGTCGGTGTAATGTTTGGTAATCCGGAAACAACGACCGGCGGTCGTGCTCTGAAGTTCTATTCTTCTGTCCGTCTGGATGTACGAAGAATAGAAACTCTGAAAAAGGGTACGGAAATCGTAGGAAACCGTACCAGAGTAAAGGTTGTTAAGAATAAAGTGGCACCGCCGTTCAGAGAGGCTGAGTTTGATATTATGTTTGGCGAGGGTATTTCCAGAGAGGGTGATATTCTGGACCTGGCCGTGGCGAATGAGGTAGTGCAGAAATCCGGTGCATGGTTTGCATATCAGGGAGAAAAGATCGGTCAGGGAAGAGAGAATGCGAAGGCATATCTGAAGGAGAACCCGACCGTTATGGCAGAGATTGAGAAAATAGTCCGTGAAAAGTGCGGAATCGGCACAGAGGAGAATGCGGAAGAAGCAGAGAAGGCAGGAAAGACTGCAAAGGGTAAGGCAAAAGAGGAGTAAGCATTGGAGCATAACCAGACAGAGTATGTACAGGCAAAAGAATATGCACTTCGGAGTCTTACCTGTCTGGAACAGTCAGAGTTCCAGATCAGACAGAAGCTGAGCCGGAAGAAGTTCCGGGATGAAACCATTGAAGAGGTGCTCCGGTTTTTGAAGCAGTATGACTTTATCAATGATCGGAGATATGCAGAGCAGTATGTGGCGAGCCATTGTCAGCGGATGAATCGTAGGAAGCTTCTTGATAAGCTGTATGCAAAGGGGATTCGTTCGGCGGAGATTGATGAATATCTGGAGCTGTATCAGTATGATGAGGAGCAGCTTCTGAAAAAGGCGGTAGAAAAGTACATAATTACACATGACATGACAAGAGAAAAACAGCTGGATAAATGTATGATGTATTTCAGGCAGAAGGGATATTCATATTCCATGATCAGAGAGACCATTGCGCAAATAATGATACCGGAAAATGACTAAATTGCTACAATTTTATGGGCGATTTTGTCGAAAATGATTAGGCATTTATACAAAAACAAAGAAGATTTATTGAGGGCACTTGACATAATGCACAAATAAGTATAGAATTGTTATGTTGTATTCGTACAATGAAAACTAAATAAGGAGGTGCTCCTGTGGAACCGATTCAATATATAATTTGTGCTATTATAGTATTAGTGGTTGCCGTAATTACATGGTTTGCTGCGATTGCATATCGTAAGAATGTCGCAGAAAGTAAGACTGGCAAAGCTGAAGATAAAGCTCGAGAGATTATTGATGAAGCCCTCAAGACTGCCGAAGCAAAGAAGCGTGAAGCATTACTGGACGCAAAGGAAGAAAATCTTCGAATCAAGAATGAATTTGATAAGGAGATCAAAGAGCGTCGTAATGAAGTACAGCGTATGGAGAAACGAGTTCTTTCCAAGGAAGAGAATCTGGATCGGAAATCGGAACAGATGGAGAAGAAAGAAGCTTCATTAGCTGCAAAAGAGGCTTCCCTTGAAAAGCAGAAGGCAAAGGTTGAGGAACTCCAGGCAAAGCGGCTGCAGGAACTAGAGAGAATCTCTGGATTAACCTCTGAACAAGCAAAAGATTACTTATTAAAGACTGTTGAAGATGAAGTAAAGCATGAAACTGCAGTCATGATCAAGGAAATGGAAAGCCGGGCAAAGGAAGAAGCCGGCAAGAAGGCGAAAGAGTATGTGGTAAACGCAATACAGAAATGTGCTGCAGACCATGTTGCAGAAGCAACGATTTCGCTGGTGCAGTTACCGAATGATGAGATGAAGGGTCGAATTATTGGTCGGGAAGGCCGTAATATCAGAACGCTTGAAACTCTGACAGGTGTAGATCTGATTATTGATGATACACCGGAAGCAGTTATCTTATCAAGTTTCGATCCGATTCGCCGTGAGGTAGCGAGAATTGCGCTGGAAAAATTAATTATTGATGGTAGAATTCATCCGGCCAGAATCGAAGAGATGGTCGAGAAGGCGCAGAAGGAAGTTGAAACGACAATGCGGGAGGAAGGCGAGGCCGCTACATTAGAGGTAGGCGTGCATGGCATCCATCCGGAATTGGTTCGATTACTGGGAAAGATGAAATTCAGAACCAGTTATGGACAGAATGCATTAAAGCATTCCGTTGAAGTTGCTCAGTTATGCGGACTGTTAGCCGGTGAGATCGGTGTAGATATCCGTATGGCAAAAAGAGCAGGTCTTCTTCATGATATTGGTAAAGCCTTGGATCATGAGATGGAAGGTTCCCATATTTCAATCGGTGTTGATTTGTGCCGGAAGTATAAGGAATCTCCAATTGTAATTAATGCAGTGGAAGCACATCATGGTGATGTTGAACCGGAGTCATTGATTGCGTGTATTGTACAGGCAGCTGATACGATTTCGGCAGCAAGACCTGGTGCCCGACGTGAAACGTTGGAAACATATACAACAAGACTGACACAGTTAGAAGCGATTGCAAATAGCTTTGATGGTGTTGAGAAAACTTTTGCTATTCAGGCAGGTAGAGAGATTCGTGTTATGGTAGTTCCAGAGCAGGTCAGCGATGCGGATATGGTTATTCTTGCACATGATATTGCAAAGCAGATTGAAAGTGAGTTAGAATATCCGGGACAGATTAAGGTTAGTCTGATTCGTGAATCCCGCGCAACTGATGTTGCTAAGTAGTCCGAGACATTGAGTCATTGAAGCATAATGCTGAAAACGTTCCGCCATAGTATGAATGAGAATTATACTATGGCGGTTTCTTTTATTTTAAATGCTTGCAAATTCAAACCGTGTATATTACGATAGGCGATAAGAAATATCAGATGAATAAAGGATGGTAGGATAAATGGCAAAATACAGAAAGCTGGGAGAGGAGCTGGCATATCGAGGGGGCATTATCAAGGTCTACCGTGACAGACTGCAGCTTCCGAACGGAAATGAGGTAGTGTATGATCTGATCCGGCATTCCGGCGGTGCCGCTGTGTTACCGATCACAGAGGATGGGAAGCTGGTGGTTGTCAGACAGTATCGGAACAGTGTAGACAAGGAGGTGCTGGAGATTCCGGCCGGATTATTGGACCCAACGGATAAATCCGGTGAGGTCTGTGCTAGACGAGAGCTGCAGGAGGAAACCGGTTATATGGCAGGAAGCATGGAATTTGTGGCACAGGTTTACGGAGCCATCGGAGTCTGTGATGAGAAAACAGAGATTTATCTGGCAGAAAACCTGACACCATGTGAAAGACATCCGGATCCGGAGGAATTTATTGATATCTGTTATCTGGAGCTGGAGGATGCGGTCCGGATGATCCAAAACCGGGAGATCATAGATGCAAAAACAGTAATTGCGATCCAGTATTATCAATTGAAAAAGCAGAAGCTTCAGGGATAATTTTATCCCGTGCAGCATATATAGTATAAGCCGGACATGGTTCCGGCTTATTAAAATAGCCGGAGGTGAAATATGGGTGAAAGAAAGATTTCCTGGCTGATATTGGCGTGCTTTGCAGGGATTATAGCCGGAACAATCCTGACCAATGTGACCGGACTGGTGAAGCCGGACCTGCTATATATGTTTGCGGTTGATCAATATTCAGCGGCCGGCTGGCTTCAGCAGGAGAGAAAGGAGCTGCTGCTTTATTTATTTCGACAAAGAGGAATTCAGTTTCTGGTTTTCTGTGTGATCGGATTTCTTGGAAATCCTGCGGTGATTGTTTTACTTGGTGTATTTTTCGGTGGGGTGATCTGGGGAATGGTGATCTCACTGGAAACGATGCGGCTTGGAATTCATGGAATGCTGTTTGCGGTCAGTCTCTTTCTGCCACATGGTCTGTTTTATATTGCAGCGTTCGGAGGTTTTATCTGGATGAAGGAGAAGCTGGAAGAGGTATCAATGTCAGTTGTTAGATATGGACTGCAATGTATAGTGTTGCCGCTCCTGTTTACGGTGCTTGGAATTCTGGCAGAAGGCTTTGTGTCACCGCTGTTAATTCAATGGGTTATGAGGGGGTGAAGTGATAGAAAATGAGCATTTTGTATATTGATTTTTCAGGAACGACTGAGTATAATAAAAACAATATCGGCGAATTATGAAAGGTATTGTTGAATGGGTGAAGAAATCGGTTACTTTGAGACCTATTTAAGAGATGTGAAGCGTTCAAGTGCAAACACGATCGCAGCATATCGCAGGGATCTGGTAAAGTTTGAAAGGTATATGGCAGAACAGGGAAGGACTTCGGTTGATATGGTGACAGCAACCAGTCTGACAAGCTATGTTCTTTTTTTGGAAAAGCAGGGAATGTCTACAGCTACAATTTCTAGAAGTGTAGCGTCCATTCGTGCTTTTTTCGTGTTTTTATTGCGAAAAGGAAGAATCACTCAGGATCCGTCAGAACAGCTGAAACCGCCGCATGTGGAGAAGAAGATACCACAGGTTCTGACCGTGGCGGAGGTAGAACTTCTGTTAGAGCAGCCGGCCGGAAATTCACCGAAGGAATTGCGGGATAAGGCAATGCTGGAGCTGTTATATGCGACCGGAATCCGGGTATCCGAGCTGATTTCTCTGAAGGTTCAGGATATCAATCTTCATATGAGTTATATTTGTTGTCATGATGGAGAGAAGGAACGTGTGATCCCATTTGAACGGGCAGCGAAGGAGGCGGTTGTCCGCTATCTGGAGCAGGGACGCGATTCTCTGAACAGAGACAGGGATTACCTGTTTGTGAATTATCAGGGCGGCGCCATGACCAGACAGGGATTCTGGAAAATAATCAAGCATTATGCGGATATGGCGGGAATCGAGAAGGATATTACCCCACATATGATCAGACATTCGTTTGCATCCCATCTGGTAGATAACGGAGCAGATTTAAAGGCTGTTCAGGAAATGCTGGGGCATTCGGATATTTCGACAACCCAGATTTATATGAAACGAAACGCAGTTCGATTAAAGGAAATATATGATCGGGCTCATCCGAGAGCAAAGAAGGCATAAGGAATATTTATATGATAGAAATAGGCAAATTATCAAATGGAATTCGAACCGTAATCGAAACAGTGCCCAATGTACGTTCAGTTGCATTGGGCATTTATGTTGAAATCGGTTCTGCATACGAAACAGAACAAAATAATGGAATATCGCATATGATCGAGCATATGCTGTTCAAGGGAACAGAAACAAGGTCTGCGCATGAGATAGCAATCGAAACGGCACGTCTCGGAGATGATCTCAATGCGTATACAGCAAAAGAGGTTACATGCTTTTATGCAAGAGTGCTGGATGAACAGCTGCCGGCAATTGTGGAGATCCTTGGGGACATGCTGTCGCATTCTGTATTCCGGAAAGAAGATCTGGAGAAGGAAAAGGGAATCATTCTGGACGAGATTGATATGTATGAGGATTCGCCGGAGGACATGGTTCAGGAACAGTTTCAGAAGCTGACCTGGCGGGATGATCCGCTGGGATATATTATTTCCGGGAAAGAGGAAAATGTCAGACGGATTTCCAGAGAAGAACTGATGCAATTCTGGAAGGAGACTTATATTGCGGAACGGATTCTGATATCGGTAGCCGGGAATGTGGATCCGGAGCAGGTGAAGGATTTGCTGGAGCGTCATTTTTCATCCATACCGCATGGTACTTATCAGAGAAAGACTGAGGTTCCGGTGTACTATCCAGTCCGGCAGGTGTTTCAGAAGGAAACAGAGCAGATTCATCTGTGCATGGGATTCCTTGGAATCAGTCATACGGACAGCCGAAGCTATATTCTGTCCATGGCGAACAGTATCCTGGGTGGAAGCTCCTGCTCCCGGTTGTTTCAGCAGATCCGGGAAGAACAGGGACATTGCTACAGCATTTATTCGTATGGAAGCTCTTATCGAACAACAGGAACAATTCAGATTTATGCAGGAATGAATCCGGAACATGTGGCAGATGTATGCAGCGGGATTCTGGATGTGATCCGGAAGCTACAGGAGACCGGCCCGACAGAGGAGGAAATCAGGCAGACATTATCACAGATTCGCTCAGAGCTTTATCTGTCTATGGAAAATACACATAACCGGATGAATCATAATGCCCGCAGCTTTCTTTATTATGACCGTTTTATCTCACCGGAGGAGATGCTCGCCGAGCTGGAGAAAATCCAGAAAGAGGATCTGCTTCAGTTTATGCGGGAGTTTCTGAACGGTGAACAGCTTGGAATCACTTTGATGGGGGATATTCAGGAGCATCCGGAAATAAAAAATATCATTTTCGGCATTTAAAACACAGTTTAGACGTATTTTTTCGGTATTATATTCAGAAATGAATGTCCAGAAGAGTTATAAGGAGGGACAGATATGCTGCTTGTAAAGAATTTGGTAAAGACCTATGGAAAGAATGAGGCATTAAAGGGCATCAGCTTTCATATAGAGAAAGGACAGATCGTAGGTCTTTTAGGTCCGAATGGTGCAGGAAAATCAACAACCATGAATATTGTGACCGGATACCTGGCACCGACATCGGGGGAGATTAAGATTCATGGAATCGATCTCCTGGAGAATCCAAGGAAAGCCAGAAAAGAGCTTGGTTATCTGCCGGAGCAACCGCCACTGTATACAGATATGACGGTGGAGGAATATCTGAAGTTTGTCTGCTGTCTGAAAGGAAGCAAAAACAACCATACAGCAAAGGAAGAGACAGAGAAGCTGATGGCGCAGACGAATCTGACAGAATATAGAAATATGATCATAAAACAGTTGTCAAAGGGCTATCGGCAGAGGGTTGGAATGGCACAGGCACTGGCAGGAGATCCGCCATTACTGATACTGGATGAGCCGATGGTTGGTCTGGATCCGAACCAGATCATTGAGATGCGGGAGCTGATCCGATCTCTGGCCGGAAGCCATACCATAATCATCAGCTCGCATATTTTATCAGAGATTGAATCTATCTGTGATCATATTTTGATTCTGAATCAGGGACAGGTGACAGCGGAAAGCGAGACGAAGAAGCTGGAAGACGAGAATACGGATACCAGCCATATCCGTATGGTCTTAAAGGGCGACAAGGCAGAGATCAGCCGGCTGCTGCGGAATACAGAGCTGTTAAAGGAGATTCAGGCCATAAAGGAAACAGAGTCCGGTGTCTATGAGGTCCGGGCACTGGCAGCCGCAGGGGATGAGGATGTCAGAGATGCTTTATTTGTTCTGTTAGCCCAGAATCAGATCGTGGTTTACAGCCTGAATATAGAACACCTGACACTGGAAGATATCTTCATTAAGCTGACAGGGAAGGAGGAGAAAAATGAAAGCAATATATAAACGGGAGATTGGGGCTTATTTTCGGTCCATGCAGGCTTACATATTTCTTGCCTTGTTTGTCTGTATCACAGGTGTGTTTTTTTCAATTGTTAATATTTCCTATGGATATAATGATTTTGCCGGATATGTTTTAAGCAACACCTATTATATGCTGTTTATTTATGCAATCGTGATACCGATCCTTACCATGCGTATGTTTGCAGAAGAGAAAAAGCAGAAGACGGATCAACTGCTGCTGACCGCACCGGTATCGGTATGGGAGATTGTGCTCGGTAAGTATCTGGCATGTATTACGGTATTTTTGATCGGAGTTGCGATTATCAGTATTTTCCCGGTGATTATCGGTATTTGGGGCAGTATTCCGATTGCAAATACGATCAGCGGGTACATCGGAATGATTTTGTTTTCTGCCTGCATGATGGCACTTGGTACGTTGATATCCAGTCTGACCGAGGAGCCGGTAATATCCGGAATTGTGAGTGCTGTGGCAGGACTTCTGGTCATGTTTTTCAGCAGCCTGGTTTCCATACTGCCGGAAGGAGCAGTACCGACCCTGATCTTCTTTGGCGTTTTGGTAGTTGCGATTGCGGTAATCTTTTATCTGGATACCAGAAAAATACAGATATCGGGAATTGCTCTTTTTGTCGGAGCAGCTGTAACGGCCGGACTTTATTTCTGGAAGAAGGACTGGTTTGTTTATGGACTGACCTCCAGTCTGAACTGGCTGTCTCTTGAAAAACGATATGAAGAGTTCTTAAATGGTATGGTGAATTTGTCATCGGTTATTTATATGCTGAGTGTATGTGCAGTTTGTCTGTTCCTGACAACCTGTATCATCAGAAGACGCAGATGGAGATAGGAGGTGGATGATATGGAAAAGCGGGAAACAGAAAACCAAAATATGGAAAATGAAAACATAGAGAATCAGAATGTAGAGGCAGAGACTGGAGAAAACCAGACAGAAGAAAAGAGAGAAAATCGGAATGCAGAAGATCAGACAGAAAATCAGGGTGCAGAGAATCCGGAAGACGAGACAGCTGTGGCAGGAGAGAATGAACAGACAGAGAAGAAGCATAATCAGAAATTACGGCTGGGACTTACTTCCTCACTGGCAGTAGTGCTGGTTCTGATCGTAGCGATTGCCGGAAATCTTCTGGTTGAAAAGCTGCAGATATCCTGGGATCTGTCTCAGGAGGGTGTTTATACGATTTCTGATCAGACGAAGAGCATTCTAAAGGGACTGGAGCAGGATATCACCGTTTATGTACTGGATTCGGAAGAAGGCTTCCCGATCGGCTATGCGCAGATCCTTCAGCAGTATACGAAAAACAGTTCCCACATTCAGATTGCATACCGGGAGCTGAGTTTATATCCGAACTTTGCATATGACTACATTGACAGTGCAACAACGATCAATAAGGACAGCATCATCGTGGTATGTGGTGACAAGCATGTGTATCTGGATTCGGATGAATATACCAGTGTGGGGGCAGGGAATAACGGAACCTATCAGACATCCCTGAATTTTGAACCGCTGCTGACCTCTGCTATCAATTCTGTGAATGATGGAGAGTCCTCTGTAATCTATCAGACAACTGGACATAATGAGCTGGAGTTTTCTTCCTCTATACAGACTGCAATTCTGCGTGATAATTATACCTTGAAGGATTTGTCACTGCTTAATCTGGATGCAGTTCCGGAGGATGCGGATATCTTACTGATCAATTCGCCGACCTCTGATTTCTCAAAGGAGGACTGCGATAAGGTTAAGAGCTATATAGAGAATGGCGGAAAGGTGTACTTCATCATGGAAGCCACGATTGTGCTGGAGAATCTGGAGGATCTGATGGAAACCTATGGAATCCGGGCCGAAGAGGGAATCGTAATGGAACAGGACAGCTCCCGGATATACGGAGATACACCGACCTATATGATTCCGGTTATAAATGATACAGAGATAACGAAGAAGCAATATGAGGCAAATCTGGCTCTGTTAGTTCCGGTTGCAAAGGGATTAACGGAGAAAACCGGTACCGGACGGACAATTACAGGTCTGCTTTCAACCTCAAACTATGCATTTTCCAAGGTGAATCTGGATTCGGAATATTTATCCAGAGAGGATTCGGATATTACCGGCCCGTTTTATCTGGCGGCCTTATCGGAAAAAGAAGGAAGCGGCAGTCTGATCGTACTGGCATCCTCTAACATGTGTACCGATCAGGTGGATGAGGTTGTTTCCGGTAATAATGTGGATTTTCTTCTGAACGGATTTAATTATCTGATCGGGGATACCGATAAGATGTCTATCCGCAGTAAAGAAATACAGTATGATGTGAGTGTATATACAACCGCACAGACAAGAATCATCAGTGTGGTTGCGGAGTGGGGGATTCCGGCTCTGATTCTGGCAGTCGGAATTGCTTTGGTCCTGAGACGGAAACGGCATTCGAGACCGCTTACTACAGAAGGATAGCTTATTTCGTGTGGCGGTGAATTGTAATCAGAAGCAGCACAGTCTGCAACAGATAACTGAGCATCATTCCCCACATATACCCGGTCAGACCGATCTGCGGAACCAGCATCAGAATGCAGGCAATTCGGATCGCAATGCTGATTATGGAATATAACAGATTTTTTCCTGCAAGGCCAAGGCCGTTCATAATACTGGCGAGGCTGGTGGAAAGATAAATAAAAGGACATAGTAATGCAAATCGGAAAAGGAGTTCTCCGGCAGTGATACTCTGAAACAGAAGCTGTCCGGACCATTTTCCGAGGAACAGCAGAAACAGACTGCTGAGAACTCCGATGATTAGGCAGAAGGAAACACTCTTGCGAATGATACCGGATAGTGCATGGCTATGTTCTTTTTTATGTTCCGAAGAAATGGCAGGCAGCAGCATGGTGGCAAGGGAAGAGGTTAAGGTTGTCGGGAACATAATACAGGGCAGGACCATTCCCGTTAAGGTACCGTACAGGATCAGAGCATGATCGCCGTTTTTCAGATAAAGATTCAGCATATGGGGAATCAGGATGGCTTCCAGACCCTGCAGACCGGTCAAAGACAGTCGGTTGATTGTAAGAGGGATGGCGTCGGTTAACAGCTCTCTGTGATAAAAGCGGGAGGGATGAGAGGCACAATCACTGCCCGGAGAACTGCTTTTTAAGAACTGTTTGTAATGGTGAAGATAACAGAATAACAGCAGGCAGCAGGAGGCAAGTTCACCGGCTACGATTCCCCAGACGGCAAAATATGCCTTTGGGGCAGTCAGGGAGAAAACCGTGACGGAAAGAAGATACACACTGCCTATTTTGGCAAGCTGCTCAATAAATTGTCCCCATGCCGTTTCCGCAGATCTTTGAATACCGATGAAATAACCGGAAAGACATCCCTTTACGGATACGAAAGGAAATGCCAGGGTTAAGATCTTCAGGCAGGATACACATTCAGCGGAATGAAGAAGCTGATAGCTGATAGGTTCTACCAGAAAGAACGTAGCAAGACTGCACAGCACGGAAAGAAGAAAAGAAAGACGGACGGCATGCCGTAACAGACAATGAGCAGCAGAGGCATTGCAATCAGGACGGGCAATCTGTCTGGTCAGAGCAGTCTGGATTCCCTGACAGCAGAAGCTGAAAATGACCATGTATACAGGAAAGACCATCTGATAAATTCCAAGTTCTCTGGCACCGAACAGGTTTGTAAGGAATATTCTATTATAAAATCCTAAAAAGCGTGAAAGTATTCCGGCAAAGGTAAGAATCAAAGTCCCTCTGATAATTGATTTTTGAGCAGAAGCAGACATAATGAGATACCTTGAAATTACTTATTTATCATTATATGGAAATTCGGCAGGAATATGCAGGAGCGGGAGTTGATATCTTATGGAAATTTATATGGATCATGCGGCAACTACGGCGGTACATCCGGCGGTCTTACAGGAAATGGAACCTTATTTTACGGAAAAGTACTATAACCCATCCGGAAATTACCGGCTCGGGCAGGCAGTGAAGCAGACTCTGTATCAGATGCGGGAGCGGATTGCTGCCGTTATCGGTGCAGAGCCGGGGGAAATATTTTTTACAGGCGGAGGAACAGAGTCAGATAACTGGGTGATCCAGTCCTATGGACAGGAGCGGGAGAAAGGGCATATTATAACCACACGGATAGAGCATCATGCCATTGGACATTCCTGTAAAAGGCTGGAGCGTCAGGGCGGAAGTGTAACATATCTGAATACTGATAAGCGGGGCAGGGTACACCTCTCAGATGTCCGGCAGGCAATCCGGAAAGAAACCTCCCTGATTTCTATTATGTATGCAAACAATGAGATCGGCACCATACAGCCGGTTTCGGAAATTGGGGCACTGGCAAAGGAATATGGCATTCCCTTTCATACAGATGCGGTTCAGGCCTGTGGTCAGGTTCCGATTCACGTAAAACGGCAAGGGATCAAGCTGATGAGTGCCAGCGCACATAAGTTTCACGGTCCGAAGGGTACGGGATTCTTATATGCCGAACAGGGAATAAAATTATATAATCTGTTAGAAGGCGGTGCACAGGAAAGTGGTATCCGTTCCGGGACAGAAAATGTACCGGGGATCGTCGGAATGGCAGCAGCCCTGGAGCTGGCATCCCGTACCATGGAAGCAAGGATGCAGGAGGAAACGAAGCTGCGGGATTATATGATCACCAGAATTGTCCGGGAGATTCCATATGCAAGATTAAACGGGCATAGCTGGTATCGTCTGCCAAACAATATAAATGTTGCATTTCGGTTTGTAAACAGTGTGCCGTTACTGGTGTGGCTGGATATGAACGGAATCTGTGCATCCGGAGGTTCGGCCTGCAATTCCGGTTCTACAAAGCCTTCGCATGTCATTGAAGCGATTCAGGTGCCGGATGAATACAAACAGGGAGTGATCCGGCTGACGATCGGAGAGGAGAATACAAAAGAAGACGCAGACCGTGTCGTGGGACTGTTAAAGACCAAGATACAGGAGCTGCGTCTGCAATCACCGGAGTATGAAGATTTTATGCGAAACAGTAAACCGTCAGCTGAGTGAAATAAATTCCGGCTTTCGGTTCTGAAATACGCAATAATAACGGAAGCCGCAATTCTTCAACAGGGCTTCCGCAACATCGAAGCCATAGGCGAAATACTGTGGCTGATGTGCATCGCTTCCGACCGTGATGATTTCACCCCCCATGGATTTATACATGGAAAGGATATCACGGTGCGGATGCGGATATCCCAGTCCCTTATAAAGTCCGGCGGTATTGATCTCAATGCCTTTTCCCTGATAGATCAGATTCTTAAAGATGGTCTCAAAGATATCGGCATAATCACTGAACTTCCAGTCCTGATTCTTGGAAGGACCGTAGCGGACAACATAATCCAGATGACCATACACATCATAGTTCTGAAATACCTTTGTATTCTCATAAATGGATTCGAAATATTCCCGGTACGCCTCTGTCTGGGAACGGTCCTCATAATAGGCTGGGTAGTAAGGATCCATGCCACGGACCAGATGCGAGGAGCCGATGATAAAATCAAAAGCATGACCGGATGCATAAGCCTCCAGCTTATCTGCAATATGGGACATCAGTCCAAGCTCTACACCGGTTCTTACGGTAATCTGATCTCGGTACTGCGCAGCCAGCTCTGTCAGACGTGCCAGATAGACCGGGGTATCCAGCTGGAAATCCATTCCGTCGGCTGTGTTCACCGGAAAATCAATATCATGGTGATCGGTCAGATAAAAATATTTCATTCCGCAGGCAATCGCACGCTCCAGCATGGTTGTAACGGGTGCTTCGGAATCACTTGAAAATTCAGAATGCACATGACAATCTGCAAGCATAATGAAAACCTCCTGTTCTGATAATTCTATTTATAAATCAGTTTTTATAATCTCACAGGATTCAGTTTATCATAAAAAGAAGAATGGAAAAAGCACAAAAAAAATCTTTTTATAAATAGACTTGAAATTTTTTACCAAAGACGGTATTATATTGATGTAAAAGCCATGTTTAATAACCGTCATCTGACGGTATATTATAAATTAATATTCACTTTATAGGAGGAATTTTCAAATGGCAGTAAAAGTAGCGATTAATGGTTTTGGACGTATTGGTCGTCTGGCATTCAGACAGATGTTCGGAGCAGAAGGATATGAAGTTGTTGCAATCAACGATTTAACAAAGCCTTCTATGCTTGCAGATCTTCTCAAGTATGATACAGCACAGGGTGGATACTGTGGTAAGATCGGTGAGAACCTTCATACAGTTTCAGCTGATGATGAGGCTAACACAATCACAGTAGATGGTAAGACCCTTACAATCTACAAGGAAGCAGATGCAAATAACCTTCCTTGGGGTAAGATTGGTGTAGATGTAGTTCTTGAGTGTACTGGTTTCTACTGCTCAAAGGATAAGTCTATGGCTCATATTAATGCAGGGGCTAAGAAGGTTGTTATCTCAGCGCCGGCTGGTAATGATCTGAAGACTATCGTATTCTCGGTTAATCAGGATACTTTAACAGCGGATGATCAGATCATCTCTGCCGCTTCTTGTACAACAAACTGTCTTGCACCTATGGCTAAGGCATTGAATGATTACGCTCCAATCCAGTCAGGTATCATGTCTACAATTCATGCTTACACAGGTGATCAGATGATCCTTGACGGACCACACAGAAAGGGCGACTTAAGAAGAGCAAGAGCAGGTGCTGCGAATATCGTTCCTAACTCAACAGGTGCTGCTAAGGCAATTGGCCTGGTTATTCCAGAGTTAAATGGCAAGTTAATCGGATCAGCTCAGAGAGTTCCGGTTCCAACAGGTTCTACAACAATCTTAACTGCAGTAGTTAAGGGTGCTGATGTAACAGTTGATGGAATCAACGCTGCTATGAAGGCTGCTGAATCAGAGTCATTCGGTTACAACACAGATCCAATCGTATCTTCAGATGTTATCGGTATGAGATATGGCTCATTATTTGATGCTACTCAGACTATGGTATCTAAGATTGCTGATGATTTATATGAGGTACAGGTAGTTTCTTGGTATGATAACGAGAACTCATACACAAGCCAGATGGTTCGTACAATTAAGTACTTTGCTGAATTAGCATAATCCTGGTTGAATATTAATTGACCTTAAGGGTCCGGTCTTCATGGACCGGACCCTTTTTTTTCACGAAGGCATGAGCCTTGCACGAACATATATATCACGTGCGTCGGGTGCTTGCACACAGTACGCACGTGATATATGTGTTCGTATAGGGCGAAGCCCGTGACCGAGCCGTGTGCGGCGAGGTTGCAAGGCGCACAGAAGGTGGCGAAGCCCGTGACCGAGCCGTGTGCGGCGAGGTTGCAAGGCGCACAGAAGGTGGCGAAGCCCGTGACCGAGCCGTATGCGGCGAGGTTGCAAGGCACACAGAAGGTGGCGAAGCCCGTGACCGAGCCGTGTGCGGCGAGGTTGCAAGGCTGATTTTACTGTACTTTGAACATTTTCCCGGAATATTCCGGAGAAGAATAATGTAATAATGAAAGGAGCATAAATATGCTGAATAAGAAATCCGTAGATGATATTAATGTAAAAGGAAAAAGAGTCCTGGTTCGTTGTGATTTCAATGTACCTTTAAAGGATGGACAGATTACAGATGAGAATCGTCTGGTTGCAGCACTTCCTACAATCAAGAAGTTGGTTGCAGATGGCGGTAAGATCATCCTTTGCTCACATCTGGGTAAGGTTAAGACAGAAGAAGATAAGAAGACCAAGACACTGGCGCCGGTTGCTAAGCGTCTGACAGAGCTGTTAGGACAGGAAGTTAAGTTCGTAGCTGATCCTGAGGTTGTAGGCCCTAACGCAAGAGCAGCTGTAGAGGCTATGCAGGATGGCGAGATCATTCTGCTTGAGAATACCCGTTTCAGACCGGAAGAGACCAAGAACGGTGAAGCATTCAGCAAGGATCTGGCAAGCATCTGTGATGTATTTGTAAATGATGCATTCGGTACCGCTCACAGAGCTCACTGCTCAAACGTAGGTGTTGCTTCTTTAGTAGATACAGCAGTTGTTGGTTACTTAATGCAGAAGGAGATTGATTTCCTTGGAAATGCAGTTGAGAATCCGGAGCGTCCATTCGTAGCAATCTTAGGTGGCGCAAAGGTAGCTGATAAGTTGAATGTTATCGCCAACCTGTTAGAGAAGTGCGATACCCTGATCATCGGTGGTGGTATGGCATACACCTTCTTAAAGGCAAAGGGATATGAGATTGGTAAGTCTTTAGTAGATGAGACCAAGATTGATTACTGTAAGGAAATGATGGAAAAGGCAGACAAGCTTGGCAAGAAGTTATTACTTCCTGTAGACTCTGTTATGATCACTGATTTCCCAAATCCAATTGATGCACCTGTTGAGACAACTATCTGCGATGCTGATAAGATGGATGCTTCCAAGGAAGGCTGCGATATCGGACCTAAGACAATTGAGCTTTATGCAGAGGCTGTTAAGACAGCTAAGACCGTTGTTTGGAACGGACCTATGGGTGTATTTGAGAACCCTACACTGGCTGCAGGTACAAAGGCAGTTGCAGCAGCTTTGGCAGAGACCGATGCTACAACCATTATCGGTGGTGGTGATTCAGCAGCAGCTGTTAATCAGTTAGGCTATGGTGATAAGATGAGCCATATCTCTACCGGTGGTGGTGCTTCCCTTGAATTCTTAGAGGGTAAGGAGCTTCCTGGTGTAGCAGCAGCTAACGATAAGTAAGAATGCAGGCAGATAAGGAGATAAGAAAATGGCAAGAAAAAAGATTATTGCAGGTAACTGGAAGATGAACAAGACTCCAAGTGAGGCTGTTGCTCTGGTTAACGAGTTAAAGGACTTAGTAAAGAATGATGATGTAGATGTTGTATATTGTGTACCGGCAATTGACATTGTTCCTGTAGTAGAAGCTACCAAGGGTACAAACGTAGCTGTAGGTGCAGAGAATATGTACTTTGAAGAGAGCGGTGCATACACCGGAGAAGTTTCAGCAGCTATGCTGGTAGATGCTGGTGTTAAGTATGTTATTATCGGACACTCAGAGCGTCGTGATTACTTCAAGGAAGATGATGCATTACTGAACAAGAAGGTTAAGAAGGCATTTGAGGCTGGTCTTACACCGATTCTTTGCTGTGGTGAGTCATTAGAGCAGAGAGAGCTTGGTGTAACTATGGATTGGATCCGTCTTCAGATCAAGTCTGACCTGGCTGGTATTACAGCAGATCAGGTTAAGAGCATGGTAATCGCTTATGAGCCAATCTGGGCAATCGGTACCGGTAAGACAGCTACTTCCGATCAGGCTCAGGAAGTATGTAAGGGTATCCGTGATCTGATCGCTGAGATCTATGATGCACCAACAGCAGAGGCTGTTCGGATTCAGTATGGTGGATCTATGAATGCTGGAAACGCAGCAGAGCTGTTGGCAAAGCCGGATATCGATGGTGGTCTGATCGGTGGTGCATCTCTGAAGACTGACTTCGGTAAGGTAGTTAACTACGACAAGTAATATACGTATGAATAAATAAGTAAAACAGAAACTCTCGTCTGTGAGCGGATACCAGGTGTCTGAAGCAGATGAGAGTTTTTTATGCAGGGAGATTTTTCTTGAATGCGAGAAATGATTATGATAAGATAGTTACGGTTAAATGGTAATTTTTATATTATATATTCAAAGGAGATAGAACGATGAGTAAAAAACCAGTAGTATTAATGGTTCTTGACGGTTATGGATTAAGCGATAATCCAAAGGGAAATGCAATAGCAATGGCAAATACCCCGACCATGGATAAATTAATGAAGGAATATCCGTTTGTAAAGGGAAATGCATCCGGTCTTGCAGTTGGATTGCCGGATGGGCAGATGGGAAATTCAGAGGTTGGTCATATGAATATCGGTGCAGGCCGTATTATTTATCAGGAACTGACTAAGATCACAAAATCGATTCAGGACGGAGATTTCTTTGAGAATGCAGAACTGCTCCGTGCCGTTGAAAATGTGAAGAAGAATCATTCAGACCTTCATTTGTGGGGACTGTTATCAGATGGCGGTGTCCACAGCCATATTACACATTTGTATGGATTACTGGAGCTGTGCAAGCGTCAGGGAATTGAAAATGTATATGTACATGCATTCTTGGATGGTCGTGATACTCCACCGGCATCCGGAAAGGATTATGTTGCACAGTTAGATGCAAAGATGAAGGAAATCGGAGTCGGTAAGATTGCTTCCTTATCCGGTCGTTATTATGCAATGGATCGTGATAATCGTTGGGATCGTGTAGAGAAGGCATATGCTTCTTTAGTGTACGGCGAGGGCGAAACTGCTACAGATGCAGTTCGGGCTATGGCTGATTCCTATGCAAAGGATGTTACAGATGAGTTTGTACTTCCGACAGTCATCGTTGACGAAGCAGGTAAGCCATTGTCTCTGGTAAAGGAGAATGATTCCGTAATCTTCTTCAACTTCCGTCCGGATCGTGCCCGTGAGATTACCCGTGCATTCTGCGACAAGGAATTTACAGGCTTTGAGCGGAAGAATGGATTTATGCCATTAACCTATGTATGCTTTACGGATTATGATGAGACGATTGAAAACAAATATGTTGCCTTCAAGAAGGAGAGCATTACCAATACATTTGGTGCATATCTGGCAGAGAACAATCTGACACAGCTTCGTCTGGCAGAGACAGAGAAATATGCACATGTTACATTCTTCTTCAACGGCGGCGTAGAAGAGCCGAATAAAGACGAAGAGCGGATCCTGGTAAAATCCCCGGCAGTAGCAACCTATGATCTTCAGCCGGAAATGAGTGCACCGGAGGTTTGCAAGAATCTGGTTGAGGCAATTACATCGGATAAGTATGATGTGATCATTATTAACTTCGCAAATCCGGATATGGTAGGTCATACCGGAGTGATTCCGGCAGCTGTAAAGGCTGTTGAGACAGTGGATCAGTGCGTAGGAGAAGCAGTAGAGGCTATAAAGAAGATGGATGGTGTTCTGTTCATCTGTGCCGATCATGGTAATGCTGAGAAGATGATCGATTACGAGACAGGAAAGCCGCATACAGCACATACAACCAATCCGGTTCCGTTTATTCTCTTTAATTATGATCCGGCTTATACCTTACGGGAAGGTGGTTGTCTGGCAGATATCGCACCGACTCTGTTAGAGGTAATGGGACTTCCACAGCCACAGGAGATGACCGGAAAGTCACTGCTGGTAAAGAAAAACTAAAGAATCATCATATTGATCATTATATAATATAATTCTGATTATGAAATACAGACCCTTATGATTTTTGACCGAAGCAGTCAAAGATGAATAAGGGTCTGTTTTTTGTGCATACTTTTTACTAAGCCTAATTGCATATAGGAGGAATGAAAAGATGCGAGAAGTAAAAATTCTGGATGTACATGCCAGAGAGATTTTAGATTCCAGAGGAAATCCGACCGTGGAGGTGGAAGTGCAGCTGGAAGCCGGAATCACGGGACGGGCGCAGGTTCCATCCGGAGCATCGACCGGAGAGCATGAGGCACTGGAGCTGCGGGATGGTGAGAAACGGTACGGCGGTCTGGGTGTTCAGAATGCGGTCCTGAATGTGAATACAAGAATTGCGGATAAGATCATAGGGAAGAATGCATTTGAACAGGCAGAAATAGACCGGATCATGCTGGAGGCGGATGGAACGGATAATAAATCCAGATATGGAGCCAATGCAATCCTGGGAGTGTCTCTGGCTGTGGCAAAAGCGGCGGCAACTGCCCTGAAAATGCCGTTATACCGATATATTGGCGGAGTGAATGCACGAACGATACCGGTTCCGATGATGAATATCTTAAATGGTGGTAAGCATGCGGATAATACGGTTGATCTGCAGGAATTTATGATAGCTCCGGTAGGAGCGGAAACCATTAAGCAGGGTATGCAGATGGCATGCGAGATTTACCATGCTCTGAAAAAACAGCTAAAGGAACGTGGACTGTCCACTGCAGTGGGAGATGAAGGCGGATTTGCACCGGATCTGGCAAGCTCGCAGGAGGTACTGGACATAATTGTGGAGGCGATTCAGGCAGCCGGATATAAGCCGGGAGAAGATATCCAGATCGCAATTGATGCAGCAGCCTCTGAGCTATATCTGGATACACAGGATCTATACTATTTCCCGGGAGAAAGCCGGATGTCCGGGAAAGAGGTATATCGGAATGCAGAGGAAATGGTGCAGTATTATGAGGATCTGGTGGCAAAATATCCGATCTATTCCATTGAGGATGGACTGAATGAGAATGATGTGAAGGGCTGGAAGATTCTGACCTATCGGCTGGGCGATAAGATACAGCTGGTTGGGGATGACCTGTTTGTGACGAATACCAGTCGCCTGAAAATGGGAATCGATGCACAGATTGCAAATTCCATTCTGATCAAATACAATCAGATAGGGACACTGACAGAAACCTTAAATGCGATTCATATGGCGGCCAATGCCGGGTACACAACCGTAATTTCCCATCGTTCCGGTGAGACAGAGGATAGCTTTATTGCAGATCTTGCGGTAGCGGTCAATGCAGGACAGATTAAAACCGGTGCACCCTGCAGAGCGGACCGGACGGCAAAATATAACCAATTGCTTCGGATAGAAGAAGAATTGGGAAAAGTTGCTGTTTATCGTGGCTGGTAAAAAATAGCTTGAATTTCATAACACACTATGTTATCATAAGCTCTAGTTGAGCATTTGGAACGGAGGTGTAATTATGAAATTAGCACTTGAAATTGTATTTTTACTTGTATCAGTTGCGATGTCAGTATTTGTATTATCACAGGAAGGTAAATCAGACGGTCTTTCAAGTTCTCTGGGTGGAGGATCCGGAGAGACCTATTGGAATAAAAATAAAGGACGATCAAAGGAATCAGTATTAACTACAATCACGACTGTATTGGCTGTTTTGTTCTTTGTAATATCCCTGGTTTTGACCTTGTTCTTTTAATAAAAAGCTGTCGCCTGTACGACAGCTTTTTGTTTTGTCAGAAAGACGGGAACAAAAAGCTGATGCAGGCCGGCAGGAGGCTGCGAACAGAAGATAGAGAACAAAAAGCTGTGGATAGCAGGTTGGAGAATTATGGAAGAGAATGAATTATATTTAGAACGAAAAGAAAAAGTAAAAGAAGTTATATACAGTCCGGAATATAAGCCGATGAAATATAAGGAGCTGGCATTCCTGTTTCAGTTATCGGAGAAGGAGAAGCCGGTTCTGTCACAGATTCTGAATGAATTAACAGAAGAGGGAATGATCGTTAAAACACCGAGAGGAAAGTACCAGCGGCTGGATGCCGGAGTTTTATGTGGTGCCTTTACGGGAAATAATCGTGGATTTGGATTTGTGACGGTAGAAGGCGATGATGAGGATTATTTTATTCCGGAGAAGGCATGCAATGGTGCTTTGCATATGGATACGGTGCTTATGCGGGTAACGAATGCGGAGAGTAGTGCGGGACGGAGACGGGAAGGTGAAATTATCCGGATTTTGTCACATGGTATCCGGGAGCTTGTCGGAACCTTTGATCCGGGCAAGGGATATGGGTTCGTGATTCCCGATAACCAGAAGTTTAATCAGGATATTTTTATACCGAAGGCACTGACAAAGGGGGCTGTCCGGGGACATAAGGTAGTTGTACAGATCACAAATTACGGAAATAAGAATCAGAAGCCGGAAGGACGGATTACAGAAATTCTGGGACATATCAATGATCCCGGAACAGATGTGATCTCAATTGTGAAGGCCTATGATCTTCCGGTGGAATTTCCGGATATGGTTATGCGGCAGGCTGAGAGAGTGCCGGAGGAGCCGGATACAAAGGATTATGCCGGCCGCAAAGATCTCCGGGACTGGATGACGGTTACGATCGATGGAGATGATGCCAAGGATCTGGATGACGCGATTACATTGCGGAAAACAGCAGATGGCTATGAGCTTGGTGTGCATATTGCAGATGTCTCAGAATATGTAACAGAGCATTCTCCGCTGGATGAAGAAGCGTTGAACCGTGGTACGAGTGTATATCTGGTTGACCGGGTGATTCCGATGCTGCCGCACCGGCTGTCAAACGAAATCTGTTCTCTGAATCAGGGGACGGACCGGCTGGCCTTGAGCTGTATCATGCAGATCGATAATAAGGGAACCGTGGTCGGCCATGAGATTGCCGAAACAGTCATCCGGGTTGACCGGAGAATGACCTATGCGAATGTGAATAAGATCCTGGAGCAGGATGATGAGGCGGTAAAACAGGAATATGCAGAATTTCTTCCGATGTTTTATCAGATGAAGGAGCTGGCAGAAATCCTTCGAAAAAAGCGGGACAAGCGGGGATCCATTGATTTTGATTTTCCGGAGACACAGATCATACTGGATGAAAAAGGCCGTCCGGTTGATATCCGTCCGTATGAGAGATTGACTGCAAATAAAATCATTGAAGATTTTATGCTGCTGGCGAACGAGACGGTGGCAGAGGATTATTTCTGGCAGGAGATCCCATTTGTATATCGGACACATGAAAGTCCGGATCCGGACAGAATCCGTAAATTAGAGGTCCTGATTTCCAACTTTGGCTATTGTCTGAAGGCAAATCCGGAGAATATTCATCCGAAGGAGTTCCAGAAGCTGTTGGAACGGATTGCAGATTCACCGGAGGAGGCAATGATCAGCCGCCTGACGCTGCGTTCTATGAAGCAGGCAAAGTATGCGACGGTTTGTTATGGACATTTCGGACTGGCAACGAATTACTACTGTCATTTTACATCACCGATCAGACGATATCCGGATCTGCAGATCCATCGGATCATAAAGGAGAATCTGCATGGAAAGCTTTCCGATAAGCGGATCGCGCATTACGAGAAAATCCTGCCTGAGGTTTCGGAGAGCTGTTCGAAGCTGGAACGGCGGGCGGATGAAGTAGAACGTGAAGTGGAAAAAATGAAAAAGGTTCAATACATGTCACGGAGAATCGGAGAATGCTATGAAGGTGTGATTTCCGGCGTGAATGCATGGGGGATGTATGTCGAATTGCCGAATACCGTAGAAGGTCTGGTTCATGTGACGAATATGATAGATGATTATTATTACTATGACGAGGAAAAATATGCTATGATTGGAAAAGATACCGGCCGACAGTATACACTGGGCGAAAAGGTATGGGTCATGGTAAAGGCAACCGACAGAATTTCAAAAACAATCGACTTTATATTAGCTCAAAATATGGAGGAATAACATGGCAAAGGAAAAGGGAAGCCGTCTGATCGCAAATAATAAAAAGGCTTATTTTGATTATTTTATTGAAGACACGTATGAGGCCGGCATAGAACTGGTCGGTACGGAAGTGAAATCGTTGCGGCAGGGGCATTGCAGTATTAAAGAAGCGTTCATAGGAATTGACAATGGTGAAATATATATATATCATATGCATATCAGTCCGTATGAAAAGGGAAATATTTTTAATAAAGACCCGCTTCGAACCAGAAAATTGTTGCTGCATAAATCAGAAATCAATAAGCTGATGGGACAGTCAAAGGAAAAGGGTTATACCATCGTACCGTTAAAGGTGTATTTTAAGGATAGTCTGGTAAAGGTAGAAATCGGATTAGCCCGCGGTAAGAAGCTATATGACAAGCGACAGGATATCGCGAAGAAGGATCAGAAACGGGAAGCGGAGAAAGAGTTTAAGATCCGCAATCTTCAGGTGTAACAGACAGGAAGGAAACAGCTATGAGTCAGGAAAAAGTAACAAGAAATAAAAACGAAAAAAATAAGCGAAAGAATCTTCAGAAGAAGAAACAGAATCGCAATCTGGGATGGATCATTGCAGGGTGCGTCATATTTGGACTTATTGCAGGATTTATTGCAGGAAAATACTGGCTTTATCCAAAGTATATGGGTCCGTCTGATGTAGGAACGGATACGGTTTATGATTCACAGGATCGTTCCGGGGAACTGCAGGATCTGAATAACCAGATCGATAATGAAGATTCGCAGTAGACAGCCGGGTTAACCGGATATCCGGAGCTGTTTGCGGATGGAAGATTTGATTGACAAAAAAACAGGATAGGTATATTCTAATATTAGAATCGTCTGTAACCATACAATCATGTAAGCAGTGAGACTGCAGAACATTCAGGGGTTGTACTGGTTTCGACGGGGGTTTAGAAATTATGGAAGCCATCCGTGGACCAGAGCCACGTTAAAAGCTGGAAATCTAAATATAAACGCAGACGAAAAATTTGCATTAGCTGCCTAAGGGCGGCAGTCGGCCTTGAGTCTCCCGTAGCTTAAGTTCACCGGCTTCATCCATGCGGGGCACTCGATTGCTTAAGCTTTGCGGTAGTCGAAGATTTATGAAGCTACTGAAACGAACAGCCCGTTCGTAGGCGGTTTGTTGAGGGAATGAATGTATGCGGACTGTGATGGAAGAAACTGTAGTGGAAGAGCCTTCGGACGCGGGTTCGATTCCCGCCAGCTCCATATTTTGTACTAAGGAGGGACCCAACGAAGTTGGGAGGATGCCTTAGTACCCACGCAGACGCTAGCGAATGCAGTTCGCCTTTGAACGCGTCTGCTCCATAATCAGTACTAAGGAGGGGCCCAACGAAGTTGGGAGGATGCCTTAGTACCCACGCAGACGCTAGCGAATGCAGT
>CAVFXS010000067.1:0-52013 GCA_963626805.1 Bacteroidales bacterium H4
GAAGGGACGTTTGCACCCGCCGGTACTTAATGAGTGCGGAGCACGAATTTAGTATCCGCTGCGAGGGGCAAATTAGCGGGAGCGGTCCCGGAATAGAACCATCATCGCGGAGAAGGCGTCAGCAGAAAATTATTTTCCAATTATATTGCATCCTTTTACAAAGTGATATATACTAAATGTAAATATTAATTCATACATTTTTACTATTTAATGAGCAGGTATTAATGCAACCCTCATTAGAAGTACAAGTGACTTAGTGAGGTAGGAAAATTAAATAAGAAGGCAAAAGAACTGCTTTCTAAATAAAGGTATTTAGAGAGCAGGGAAGGACCTTTGCTCTCTTTATATAAATAAGCGAGAGCAAAGGAGAAGAAAGGTATGGGGCAAAAGGACATTACCGAAAAGATGCTTGCTGATTACAATGATGTGTTTGCAGACATTGTAAATACGTTGTTATTTGATGGCAGGCAGGTGGTTCGTGAGAACGATCTTGTAAACGTGAAAGATAAGAGCCAGTATAAAGCCGGTGCTGAAATTCACGAACAGGAACGGGATGTTACAAAGTTATTCCAAAGGAACCGGATTCAGATTGCCATGATTGGAATGGAGGATCAGACAGAAGTCGATCCGGATGAGGTCTTTCGGGTTCTTGGGTATGATGGTGCATCCTACAGAAGTCAGTTACTTAGCGGACAAAAGGAGCGGTACCCGGTGGTAACACTTGTGTTATACTTTGGGACAATGAGGTGGAACAAAGCCACTTCCCTGCATGAAGCATTAAACATCGGAGAGGAATGGAAGCCATTTGTAAGTGATTATAAGATCAATCTTTTTGAAATTGCATTCTTAGAGCCGGAGCAGGTGCAGAAGTTCCAGAGTGATTTCCGGATTGTAGCGGATTATTTCGTACAGATGCGGACAAACAGAGATTATAAACCATCCAAAGAAACCATCCGGCATACCGATGAGATTTTAAAGCTCATGGGAGTGCTGCTCAATGATTCCAGATTTTTGGAAGTGCAAAATGATGAAAAAGGAGGACTGAGTAATATGTGCGAAGTGTTGGATAGAGTCGAAGCAAAAGGCAGGGCAGAGGGCAAAGCAGAAGGCAAAGTAATCGCCTATTACGATGTCGGTTATTCTGTAGAACAGATTGCTGAAAAAGTTGGAATCTCAGAGGAAAAGGTGCGGGAAATTCTTGCACTACAGTAGGAAGAGAATCTTCAAGTAAAAGTACTCAGAAATAGTCTTATTGTGGTGAAATATCGCAATAGGACTATTTTTTGTTGAGTTGACTTTCTTTCTAAGATTCAGTGCAATTTCATTTTCAAAAGTTGCAGTTATTTTTGGAGAAAGAGGCATTTAAGGATCCCCGGTTTCCGAAATTAAGCGACAGAATCCAGTATTTCAAGAACACAGAGAAAGGACGTGAGGACATGTGTACGTTAGTTGAAGATTATGCAAAGGATTATGCAAAGGATTATGCGGAAGAGGCACTTTAGGTACTTGACAAATAAATTTCCATATTGTAAGGTGTAACTGGCTAGTGTTCAAAGGAATATAGACCATGAAAGGCATAGATGGAGACAGTAGCACTCTCAGAACACGATAGAGAGCCGGGGATGGTGGAAGCCCGGTGTCAGTATGGAGATTGTGAAGATCACTCCGGAGCTGCAGACCGAATCAGACAAGTAGGCTCTGACGTGATTCCTGCGTTAACGGGAAGATGGGTGAATGCGAGAACAGAGATAGAAGCAGAGCCCGGAAGAAATTAGGTGGTATAGCGAATAATGGAACCTTCGTCCTAATGGATGATGGTTCCTTTTTTGTTATAAACTCGCATAGCGTGTTTTAGCGCGGGTTTATTTCGGCAGGAGACGGAAGTCCTGCAATTTGGTACAGAAAGGAAGAAGAGCATGTACGAAAAGGTATCAACGAACTTAAACTTCGTAGAACGGGAAGCGAAAGTGGAACAGTTCTGGAAGGACAACAAGATTTTTGAAAAAAGTGTAGAAGAGAAAGAAGGATGTCCGGTCTATACATTTTATGACGGACCTCCGACAGCCAATGGTAAGCCACACATTGGTCATGTATTGACGCGTGTTATTAAGGATATGATCCCGAGATATCAGACCATGAAGGGACATAAGATTATCCGTAAGGCCGGCTGGGATACGCATGGTCTTCCGGTAGAGCTGGAGGTTGAGAAGCAGCTTGGTCTGGATGGCAAGGAGCAGATCGAGGAATACGGTCTGGAGCCATTCATTGAGAAGTGTAAGGAAAGTGTCTGGAAATACAAGGGTATGTGGGAGGAATTCTCCGGCAAGGTTGGTTTCTGGGCAGATATGGATGATCCATATGTAACCTATCATAATGATTTTATTGAATCTGAGTGGTGGGCATTGAAAAAGATCTGGGAAAAGGGATTGCTGTATAAGGGCTTTAAGATCGTGCCTTACTGCCCTCGCTGCGGTACTCCGTTATCTTCCCATGAGGTAGCACAGGGCTATAAGGCAGTAAAGGAGCGGTCTGCAGTTGTTCGTTTCAAGGTTGTTGGTGAGGATGCTTATTTCCTGGCATGGACCACAACACCATGGACCCTGCCAAGTAATGTGGCACTTTGTGTAAACCCGGATGAGAATTACTGCAAGGTAAAGGCTGCAGATGGTTATACCTATTATATGGCAGAAGCACTGCTGGACACCGTGCTTGGTAAGCTGTCAACCGAGGAAGCACCTGCCTATGAAGTGCTGGATACCTTCAAGGGTACCGCTCTGGAATATAAGGAATATGAGCCATTGTTCCAGGTGGCAGCAGATCTGGCTGCAAAGCAGGGTAAGAAGGGTCATTATGTGACCTGTGATACCTATGTAACGATGAGTGATGGTACCGGTATCGTTCATATTGCACCTGCATTTGGTGAAGACGATGCCAAGGTAGGACGGAAATATGACCTTCCATTTGTACAGTTGGTAGATGGAAAAGGTGATATGACAGATAATACACCATATGGCGGTATCTTTGTTAAGAAGGCAGATCCGTTAGTATTGGAGGATCTGGATAAGCAGGGACTGCTGTTTGATGCACCGAAGTTCGAGCATGATTATCCGTTCTGCTGGAGATGTGATACTCCGCTAATCTATTATGCAAGAGAGTCCTGGTTCATTAAGATGACAGAGGTTCGTGAGGATCTGATTAAGAATAATAATACCGTAAACTGGATTCCGGAAAGTATTGGTAAAGGCCGTTTCGGTGACTGGCTTGCCAATGTACAGGACTGGGGTGTCAGCCGTAACCGTTACTGGGGAACTCCGTTAAATATCTGGGAATGTGAATGCGGTCACCGTCATGCGATCGGTTCTATTGAAGAGTTAAAGCAGTTGTCTGATAATTGTCCGGATGATATTGAGTTGCACCGTCCGTTCATTGATGCAGTAACTTTCAAGTGCGAGAAGTGTGGTGGCGAGATGCATCGTGTACCGGAGGTAATTGACTGCTGGTTCGATTCCGGTTCCATGCCGTTTGCACAGTGGCATTATCCATTTGAGAATGAGGATATCTTTAAGGAGAATTTCCCGGCTGACTTTATCAGCGAGGCTGTTGACCAGACTCGTGGATGGTTCTATTCTCTGATGGCAATTTCAACGCTGCTGTTTAATCAGGCACCATATAAGAATGTTATCGTGCTTGGTCACGTACAGGATAAGGACGGACAGAAGATGAGTAAGTCTAAGGGAAATGCAGTTGATCCGATGGAAGCACTGAACAAATACGGTGCAGATGCGATTCGCTGGTATTTCTATAGCAATTCCGCTCCTTGGCTGCCGAACCGGTTCCATGAAGATGCGGTTGTGGAAGGTCAGAGAAAGTTCATGGGTACTCTGTGGAATACCTATGCATTCTATGTACTGTATGCAGAGATCGATCAGTTTGATCCGACCAAATACAGTCTGGAATATGATAAGCTGGCCGTTATGGATAAATGGTTGCTGTCTAAACTAAATACAGTAATAAAGGAAGTAGATGCAGCACTTGGTGCATATAAGATTCCGGAAACAACCCGTGCACTGGCAGAGTTTGTGGATGATATGAGTAACTGGTATGTAAGACGTTGCCGTGACCGTTTCTGGGCAAAGGGAATGGAGCAGGATAAGATCAATGCATACATGACGCTTTATACTGCACTGGTAACGATCTGTAAGCTGGCTGCACCGATGATTCCGTTTATGACAGAGGATATTTATCAGAATCTGGTTCGTGGTCTGGATCAGACAGCACCGGAGAGTATTCACCTGTGTGACTTCCCGGTAGCGGATGAAGCACACATTGATACAGAGCTGGAAGCAGATATGGATGAGGTTCTCCATGTTGTAGTCCTGGGACGTGCAGCAAGAAACCTTGCAAATATCAAGAACCGTCAGCCAATCGGTACCATGTATATCAAGGCTGCAAAGGAATTATCTGAGTTCTATGCAGAGATCATCGAGGATGAGCTGAATGTGAAGAAGGCAGAATTCAGAGAGGATGTATCAGAGTTTACATCTTATAGCTTCAAGCCACAGCTTCGTACCGTTGGTCCGAAGTATGGCAAGCAGCTCGGTGGCATTAAGCAGTATCTGGCACAGGTGGACGGTAATGCTGCAATGGCTGAGCTGAAGGAAAAAGGAAGTATTATATTTGATGTTGCCGGGGTTACCGTTTCTCTGGCAGAGGAAGATCTGCTGATCGATATGGCCCAGACCGAAGGCTTTGTAAGTCAGCAGGATAATTATGTGACCGTTGTTCTGGATACAACGCTGACTCCGGAGCTGATCGAGGAAGGCTTTGTCCGTGAGATCGTATCAAAGGTACAGACGATGCGTAAGGAGGCAGATTTCCAGGTGACCGATCAGATCGTGATTTATGTGGATAACAGTGAAAAGATCGCGGAAATCATTATTCGGAACGCAGATACCATCAAGCATGACACCCTGGCACAGATCATTGAGATTGGAAAGATGGCAGGTTTCACAAAGGAATGGAATATTAATGGTGAAAAAGTTACGCTTGGTGTGACACAGAAGAAAATGGATTAGGTATTGTGAAATTCAGTTGTTTCTGATAAAATGTGATTGTATTTTTTGGAAGTGTAACGGTAGAAAATGCTAAGGAGGCAATAGGGGCATGAAGAAGATCGTCGATTTCGACAAAGAAGGATTCAAGAAGGAAGTAATTAACAACGTGAAGACGTTGTACCGTAAGACTATTGATGAGGCAACGCAGCAACAGGTATTTCAGGCTGTAGCATATGCAGTGAAGGATGATATTATTGACCGTTGGATTGCAACTCATAAGGAGTATGAGAAGAAGAATGTTAAGACTGTTTATTATCTTTCCATGGAGTTCCTGATGGGACGTGCCTTAGGTAATAATCTGATTAATCTTACATTCTATGATGAGATTAAGGAAGCTCTTGCAGAGCTTGGATTTGACTTGAATATAATTGAAGATCAAGAGCCGGATGCAGCACTGGGTAACGGTGGTCTGGGGCGTCTGGCAGCATGTTTCCTGGACTCTTTGGCAACTTTGGGATATCCTGCATACGGATGTGGTATCCGGTATCGTTATGGTATGTTTAAGCAGGCTATCGTAGATGGTTATCAGGTAGAGAAGCCGGATGACTGGTTAAAGGACGGTAACCCGTTTGAGGTTCGTCGTGCAGAATATGCATGCGAGGTTAAGTTCGGCGGCTATGTACGTGTGGAGAACCGGAACGGACGGAATTATTTCATCCAGGATGGTTATCAGGCAATTCGTGCCGTACCGTATGATCTGCCGGTAATCGGTTATGGAAATAATGTAGTTAATACCTTAAGAATCTGGGATGCAGAGGCAATTCAGGACTTCAATCTGGATTCCTTCGATAAGGGTGAATATCAGAAGGCTGTAGAGCAGCAGAATCTGGCAAGAACTATCGTTGAGGTACTGTATCCAAACGATAATCACTATGCCGGTAAGGAATTAAGATTAAAGCAGCAGTACTTCTTCATTTCTGCTTCTATCCAGACAGCAATTAAGAAGTTCAAAGAGAATAACAGTGATCTTCATGACATTCCGAAGAAGCTGGTATTCCAGTTAAATGATACCCATCCGACAGTAACCGTTGCAGAGTTAATGCGTATCCTGATGGATGAAGAAGGAATGGAATGGGATGAAGCATGGGAGATCACAACGCATACCTGTGCATACACCAACCATACTATTATGGCAGAGGCACTGGAGAAATGGCCAATCGAGCTGTTCTCAAGACTGCTTCCTAGAGTATATCAGATCATTGAAGAGATTAACCGCCGTTATGTAGCTGAGATCGAGGCTAAGTATCCTGGAGATCAGTCAAAGGTTAAGAATATGGCAATCCTGTACGATGGACAGGTTAAGATGGCACATCTGGCAATCGCAGGTTCCTTCTCTGTAAACGGTGTTGCAAAGCTGCATACCGAGATTCTGGAGAAGCGTGAGCTGAAGGATTTCTATGAGATGCGTCCGGAGCAGTTCAACAATAAGACAAATGGTATTACCCAGAGAAGATTCCTGTTACATGCGAATCCATTGCTTTCTAACTGGGTTACCGATAAGATCGGTGATGAGTGGATCACAGACCTAAGCCAGATGTCAAAGCTGAAGGTATATGTAGATGATGCAAAGTGCCAGCAGGAGTTCATGAACATCAAGTATCAGAACAAGATCCGTCTGGCAAACTACATCAAGGAGCACAATGGTATCGACGTAGATTCGCGTTCTATCTTTGATGTACAGGTTAAGCGTCTGCATGAGTATAAGAGACAGTTACTGAACATTTTACATGTTATGTATCTGTACAATGAGTTAAAGACTAATCCGGGTATGGATATCGTACCTAGAACCTTTATCTTCGGTGCAAAGGCAGCAGCCGGATATAAGCGTGCAAAGCTGACGATCAAGCTGATCAATTCCGTAGCAGATGTTATCAACAATGATGCATCTATCAACGGTAAGATCAAGGTTGTATTTATTGAGAACTATCGTGTATCAAATGCAGAGATCATCTTTGCGGCAGCGGATGTCAGCGAGCAGATTTCAACTGCATCCAGAGAGGCATCCGGTACCGGTAACATGAAGTTCATGTTAAATGGTGCATTGACACTGGGTACCATGGATGGTGCAAACGTTGAGATCGTAGACGAAGTAGGTATTGAGAATGCATTTATCTTCGGTCTGTCAGCAGACGAGGTTATGAAGTATGAGCGTGAGGGTGGATATAATCCAATGGATATCTACAACAACAATCAGGCAGTTCGTACTGTATTAACGCAGCTGATCAACGGCTTCTATTCACCGGATGATCCGGAGCGGTTCCGTGAGCTGTTTGATGCTCTGACCAAGGAAGATATTTACTTCATTCTGAAGGATTTCGATTCTTATGCAGAGGCACACAGAAGAATCGATGCAGCATACAGAGATGAAGCTGCATGGGCAAGATCCGCAATGTTAAATACAGCATGCGCAGGTAAGTTCTCATCAGACAGAACGATCCAGGAATATGTAGATGATATCTGGAAGCTGGAAAAGGTATCTGTTAAGCTGCCAAAGACCAGCAAGTAATCAGGATATAATTGAATCAACGGATTGCTTTATGCAGTCTGGCAGCAGAAAGCTCTGATCATAGATATGGTCAGGGCTTTTTGGTGTGTGCACCTAGAGGTGCACGTTTCTGATGGATGAAAGTTCCTGGTAGTGGGAAGGATATAGTCAATACCAAGGGTGTCCATTGTGAGGTGGAATCTACAGGAAGGTGGAGGCAAATCTCTGGTCTGACGAACAGAAATCACGTCAGGCTATGAATATATAAAGAAACCCCGAATAGATTTATAATGGAGGATAAATCTATATGAGAGAGAAATTGATTATTTTATTTGCCATGCTGGCATTGGCGATAGCAATTCCGTACCTTGGCACCATGGTGCTGACCGGTACAACCGGAACCGAGCAGGAGACTCTGGCGAATGTAGATACCGGCAGGACGGTATCTCTGGAGCTGGACGGGACCTATGCGGTAATGGATGTGGAAGCATATCTGGCAGGATGTTTACCGGCGGTTCTGGATGGGGAGGAGAACCCGGAGCTGTGGAAGGCACTTGCAGTCATTGAGCGGACAAACATTTATAAAAAGATGGACGGACGGGGGAATATGGATGAGGCGGATCTCGGCATGCGTTATATACAGGCAGAGGAGCTGCAGACCCGCTGGGGAGAGAAGCATTATAAGTCCTATTGTGAGAAGATAGAAGCGGCAGTTCTGGAAACCAAGGGACAGATCCTGACCTATGATGGGGAGTGTATAGATGCGCTGTATCATAGAATCAGTACCGGTGCAACGGTCAGTGCGGAGGAATTATTTGGGGAACCAATACCGTATCTGGTATCTGTGATCAGCAGTCATGATGTAGAGGCAAAGGATTATATGTATCTGGAATATGTACCGAAGGAACCGGATGGGGAGCTGAAGATACTGGAAAGTACGGAGCATGGATATGTAAAGAAGGTGCTGAAAAACGGAACGGAACTGACCGGCGAGGAAATGCAGGAGGAATACCAGCTGCCTTCGCAGAATTTCTATATAGAAGACATGGGAGAACAGTATCGGATCGTATGTCTGGGGCAGGGACATGGGATGGGCCTCAGTATCTACGGGGCTGAGAAAATGACAGAGGAAGGAAAGGATTATGAGACCGTTTTACTGTATTATTATCCCGGAGTACAGCTGAAAAAATAGAAATTCTGTAGAAACCATGCAGAAACTCTGACAATATACGACAAGTCCTTTACTTCTCACAGAAGAATGGTGTATTATTTTACAAGAGTACCATTAACAGAGATTAGGAATCAGGATATGAAGTTACGGAAAACGATTATTATAGTATTAATATGTATAGCACTGGCTACCGGAGTGGGGATCGGAGTCTGCGTACTTTTAAAGCAGAATATGTTCACAGACGCTGAGGGTGGCACACAGGTAGACAGTCAGGTACCAATGGCAGAGGGGAGTGCCGGACAGGCACCGGAGGAAGAGGTGACGGAGCCAAAGACGGAAGAACCGGAGGAAAAGGAAGAAGAGCTGATTCCGTACGAAGATCAGAAGCTGGCGGATCTGGAGGACTATTCCAATGCACCGGCAGATAACGGACGGCCATATTATGTAAAGGTAAACCGGCTCCGGAACGTAGTGACGGTCTATGCACTGGAGGATGGCTATTATACCAGGCCGGTACGGGCAATGGTCTGTTCCGTAGGCAAGAATGACGGAACTCCGACCGGTACCTATCAGACATCGGATAAGTATGAGTGGCGGTTTCTGGTCGGGGATGTTTACGGGCAGTATGCATATCGCATTTCCGGTCATATTATGTTTCATTCCGTCCCGTATTATTCCATGAATAAAAATGATCTGGAATCAGCAGAATATAATAAATTAGGCGAAGCAGCCTCTCTGGGCTGTGTGCGGCTGGCAGTAAAGGATGCCAAATGGATTTATGATAATTGCCCGGCAGGAACATTGGTTACAATCTATGACAGTGAATATGCGGGACCGCTGGGAAAACCGGTAGCAGAGATCTTGGATCTGGAGGACGAGCGGGCAAACTGGGATCCGACTGATCCAGACGAAGAGAATCCATGGCAGGAGGATGAGGTACGTATCTTAGGAGTGGGACCACGTACGATCGAGCGAGGATGTACATTTGATCCACTGGCCGGAGTGACAGCCGTTGACCGGAATGGAAATGATATCTCGAACAGTGTAAAGGTAATGGGAAAGGTAGATCCGGAAACCATAGGAACCTATCCTGTGACCTATGTGGTGCAGGATTTCCGGGGCGAAACGGTTTCGTTTGAAAGTGAGATCGAGGTGGCAGATACAATGGCACCGACCATCGAGCTGCTACAGGATGAGGTGACATTGAATCGTACACAGGCATCTGCAGCAAATATACAGAAAGCGATCGGAGAAGCCGTGAAGGTGACGGATGGTACAGAGGAACTGTCTGCGGATCAACTGATCATAGATGCGAGCAGGCTGGAAGGACAGGATTATGGATGGTTCCAGCTCCTGGTTCAGGCAGAGGATGAGGCAGGGAACTGTTCAGAAACCGTTTTGATAACGGTGCATCTGGATCGACAGCCACCTGTGATTCATGAACCGTCCCGGAAAGAGTTTTTCGGCAGTTCAGAGGAGAGCATCCGAGAACAGCTGCTGGCGGCGGTATGGGTAGAAGATGCTTATAGCGGTGTGGAGGATGTTTCTGTGTCATGGACGAAGGAAGCAGGTGCAGATACATATACCATCCTGTATACGGCGCGGGATCGGTACGGAAATGTAAGCAGTGAGTTCTTTTATAATTATGTGATTTCTTTTGGAAATGGTGAATAAAAAGATCGCCTCCGGTAACACTAGTACCAGAGGTGATGAAAATGAAAGATTCCGTAGTGAAATTTATGAGGGAAAACGGCTTTTATTTATCCTTTGGTGTCGGGGTTATCGCACTGGTCGCTGCATTGGCGGTTTACAATGTAAATTCCAGTCGGAAATCACAGCAGAATCAGGAAATAAACTTAAATGAGCCGTTGGAACAGGACTTTGCAGATGCAAAGGATACGTCAGAGGATATTCCGGTACAGGAGACTATTCAGGATGGAGATCTGGATGTACCGATGGATATGTGGAAAACAGAGGAGGCTGTGGAGCCTGAGAAATCCGTTGCGGCGGAGGAGGCAAACACAGAGAATACAGAAGCCGCAGCAGTCATATCCAATCAGACAGTTGGATATGCACCGATCGATGGACTGGAATTTCACGGCATAGAAGCAGTTACCATGCCGGTTCTCGGAAATACCATTCTTCCATACAGCATGGATACAACCGTATATTTTAAGACACTTGGAACATATCGATGCAATCCGGGAATGCTTCTTCAGGCACCTGTGGGAACGGATGTAGCATCTATCTGGCATGGACAGGTGGTAAAGGTTGAGGATAGCAGAGAATATGGAACAGTGGTAAGTGTGAATCTTGGAAGCGGCTATATTGCAGAATACGGGCAGCTGCAGGATGTCAGGGTCGCAGTTGGAGATGAGGTTTTTCAGGACACGATTCTGGGAACCGTAGCAGAACCGACAGCCTATTATCAGATGGAGGGTTCCCATTTATACTTTGCAATGACAAAGGATGATCAGCCGATCAACCCGATGGAAGTCCTGCAGGTCGAGTAAAGATTATGGGAAAACCGGAATAAAAAAATATTGAGAAGATTGCAACATTTCTCCTTTCTGAGCTGTATATAAGGTAGAACGGATAAAACAAAGCCGTTTACAATACATGAACAGGAAGGAGAATGTTTTATGAAAAAGATGATATTATCTATGGTATGTGTTGCAATGGTAGGAATGTTAGGTGCGTGCGGAAGGCAGGATACGATCTTTCCGGCACCGACGGATTACGAGAAGGTAGGCGGACAGGATGATTCACAGCAGATCGCGAATCCGTGGACAGAATATGTATCCCTGGAAGAGGCTCAGAAGGCTGTCGGCATTACGGTTCAGGTACCGGAGCAGATTAATCAGCTGGAACAGACAGCATGGCGGGCATGCGGAACAGAGATTCTAGAGGTAGACTATCAGGATGCAGACGGAAATAAGATCTATGTCCGGAAAGCACCCGGAACCGATGATATCAGCGGAGATTACAATGAGTATGCAGAGACAACGGCAGTGATAGTCAATGATATTGCAGTGACGATGAAGGGGGCAGATGGCATGGTTCAGCTGGCAGTCTGGTCCGTGGACGGAAACAGCTATGCAGTCGGCGGTTGTAATCTGACGATGGATGCCATGATCGATGTGGTAGGGCAGATCCAATAACATCACTGAAGGATGGGAAGTAACATGGAGGAACGGATATGAGTACATATGACTGCTGCATCTGGGATGGTGCAGACTGGTTTACAAAAATACGATATGTGATAAGAGCTTTAGCAGGGAACCTTTCTGAACGTATAGAATACATCCGTAAGGCAGAGTGCAGGGAGATAGAAGGTCAAGACACCGGGAAACAAGTGGCAGACAGATCGGTCATAAAAGACCGGGAGACCGGAAGGCAGGCGGAAAGGCTGTTAGATCAGTATGGCAACTCTGTATTGCGCCTGGCATATTCGTACCTCCACAGCATGAGTGATGCGGAAGAAATCCTTCAGGAAACGTTGATCCGATATCTGCAGACGGCACCGGAATTTGAGAGTTCTGTGCATGAAAAAGCGTGGTTTATGAAGGTGGCGGCGAATCTGAGTAAAAACCGGATTGATTATAACCAAAGAAGAGCCACAGATGAATTGAAGGAAGAACTGCTGGCACAGGATCAGGAGGATCTGTCATTTGTATGGGAGGCAGTAAAGGCGCTGCCGGAGCAATATCGGGAAACCATACATCTGTTTTACTACGAGGGGTACTCTACCGCTCAGATTGCCCGGATCCTGACACGAAAGGAAAGCAGTGTGCGGTCAGATCTTCGCAGAGGCAGAGAGAAGCTGAAACAGGTTCTGAAGGAGGCGTATGACTTTGAGTAAGAAATATCATGAGATTATGGAAAAGATAGAAGTAACGGATGAAATGAGAACCAGGATCCTTCAGAATGTACAGGCACAGAGTATGCAGGGGCAGACCGGAGAGGAACCGGCACGTAAGACATCGTATAGCTTCCGGCGTTATGCACCGATTGCAGCCTGCCTGCTGGTGGTTATATCACTGGCAATTGTATTACCGAAGGTATGGCAGCCGATAGAAGGAAATCCGGGCGGAATGACACAGGTAGGCAATCCGATGAATGAATATTCTTCTTTGCAGGAGCTGGAGGCTGCGGTTGGATTCGAGGTAAACGAAATACCAGCCCTTCCGTTTGAAGTGACGCAGGAGCTGTATGTAGCCTATGACGATGGGATCGCAGAGCTTCAGTACATCGGAGCGGATATGGATATTACATATCGTAAGGCAGTCGGTACGGCTGATATATCCGGGGATTATAGCGAGTATGACCGGGAGGAAACGATTTCCGTCAATGATGCAGAGATCCTTCTGAAGGGAGATACCGATTATGACAGTCTTGCAATCTGGACACAGGGAGAATACTCCTATGCACTCCGGATCAATCCGGGAGCAGACCGGGAGACTGTCCGGAAGCTGCTGCAGGCAATCATAGAAGTCCCCCGCATCATAAATGTGTACTAAGCAGATAAGCAGGTCGTAATCTGATTCAGATCCTGAATCGTATAATCAATGGACATGGTATCCGGGATCGGTTGGTGATCCGGATTGTACCAGCAGGTACGGATACCGGCTCGGATGCCGCCGGTCATATCACTGGTAAGAGAATCGCCGATAATCAGCATGCGGCTCTTATTTTCAGCTCCGAGGCTGGCAAAAACAGCATCAAAAAACTGGGAAGACGGTTTCTCCGCACCGATCTCACCGGAAATAAAAACCCCATCCAGAAACGGAAGAAAACGAGCGGTCTGAAGCTTATGATGCTGGGTATCCGCCGAGCCGTTCGTAACGATATACTGGCGGTATCTGGAATGTAGCTGTTTCAGTAATTCATAGGAATGATCCTGATAAAATACCGTATCTCCCAGACTATACTGGTATTGGCGGTTGAAATCCGGGGCAATGGAGGTATCGACACCGATGGAAGAGAAGAACTCGACAAATCGCTCGATTACAAGCCGATCCTTTGTGATCTCGCCGCGTTCCAGACGTTTCCAGTAGCTGTCATTCAGAACAGAATAATCCCGGATCATCTGCTCCGTACACAGTCCTAACTGAAACTGCTCAAAGCAGTGGAGCAGAGAATTCCGCTCTGCGGCTTTGAAATTTAACAGGGTTCCATCCAGATCCCATAATAAAATATCATTCATAATAAGCTCCTTTATCTATAAATAGTGTGGTCAGTATAAGTAGGACTCTATTCAGAATCCCAAAAGAATCAATTAAAAACAGTATAACATAAGTGTACATATCTGTGTTATATAAATTTTTACTTTTTCTATTGTAATTTTAGCGTATCTGTGTTACCATAGGAACTATGAAATGCAGATATAGTTCATCGGTAGAATGCTAGCTTCCCAAGCTGGAGAGGCGGGTTCGATTCCCGTTATCTGCTGTCAGGGGACGTATCGCGGAGATGCGTCCTATTTTTTCTTCATTTATAATTTTAAAGGAGATGAAGAACATGTGGATTTTATATGCATTCGGTTCTGCACTTTTTGCCGGAATCACTTCCATATTGGCGAAGTGCGGAATGAAAGATGTAAATTCCAATGTGGCAACTGCATTGCGGACGATCGTAGTACTGGTATTTTCATGGATTCTGGTTTTTGTAAAGGGGGTTCCAGTCGCATGGAGCACGATAGATGGAAAGACACTGTTATTTCTGATCCTGTCTGGACTGGCGACCGGAGCGTCTTGGCTGTGTTATTTCCATGCACTGCAGATCGGAGATGTCAATAAGGTTACACCGATCGATAAATCCAGTACGGTTCTTACCATGCTGTTGGCAATGATATTCCTGCGGGAATCGGTGACTGTATTGAAGGTTGTCTGTATGCTTCTGATCGGAGTCGGAACCTATCTGATGATTCAGAAGAAAGAGGCACCGAAGGGAGAAGAGATATCCGAAAAGGCAGGGGCACAGACCGATAATCGAAAGTCATTTGCCGGCAGCTGGTTATTCTTTGCCTGTGGATCGGCAGTGTTTGCGAGTCTGACCTCCATTCTCGGTAAGGTAGGTATTCAGAATATTGATTCCACACTGGGAACGGCGATTCGTACGATCGTTGTACTGATCATGGCATGGATTGTCGTATTTGTAACGAAAACACAGGGAACGATCCGTACATTAAATCGTTCCAACTGGTTATTCCTAGGGCTATCCGGACTGGCGACTGGCGGTTCCTGGCTGTGCTATTATCGGGCATTGCAGACAGGACCTGCCAGTGTAGTCGTACCGATTGATAAACTGAGCATATTGATTACAATTGCATTCTCATATCTTGTATTCTGCGAAAAGCTGAATCTGAAATCAGGCATCGGGCTGGGAGCTATTGTAGCCGGCACCCTGTTGCTTCTGCTGGTCTGAAGCTGCCAATCTCTGTTGGGCAGCAGTCTGTTCTGACTGAGCTGCGGCTTGTTTCTGCTGAAGTGTAGTCGGCTCCTATTGAGCTGCTACCTGTTCCTGCTGAGGCGTAGTCGCGTTCTTCTGTGTCAAAGGCCATTTCCAGAAGGTATAGATGATCATACCGATACCGAGCAGGATACCGACCAGAGATACGAGTATGCCCTTCTTGGCACATGGATATACGATCCGGATTGTGACATCCTTATCGCCGATATACAGCATATTGTTCTCTTCATAGATGGTCTGCTCTGTGAGGAAGTTATCCTGATAAGCTAGGGTAGTATTCACATCTGCCTGTTCACTGTGGATGGTGATGGTATTATCTGCAATGGTTAAGGTAAGCGGTACCAGCTCCCGATCCGGGATCTGGTTATAGTTGATTTCGAACGCATCATTTAATACCGGCCACAGGTCGGAGTTATCGGCATTGATTGCGAAGTAAGCGAGGTTCAGACCTAGGTAATAGATATTCGGGTCGGAATCATTATATCCGAGGAACGGAATGGCCTGTCCCGCACTGTTTACATAGCCGAGAACTTGATCCAGACCGCTTACGTAGCCGGTCTGCCAGCTAGCATCACCGTTTGGAATCGAGCCGGTAACGACCGTCTGATTGTTATAGTTTAAGTTCGGCAGATTCCCCTCAAAGGTGATTTGGCTCTGAACCATACCCAGAAATTCCTTCTGCATGATACTGTTTTCCGGTAAATGTGCACTGTCGATAACGACACGGGTACCGGAGGCAGCGACTTCTTTTAACAGAGCCTCTGCCGTTGTCTGATCATGATATTCAAATCCACTTAAGAACAGCGTCTGATATCTGCATAATTCATCCGCCGTATAATCATCAATGTACGCGGAATTTCCAATCGTAAATGCCGGATAATAAATCGACAGAGTCTGGGCATAGGTGCCAATTGTCAGACCAAGATAATCGGTGCGGACACCAAACTGTTCCGGTGTATTCTTACGGAAGAAATACGCTGTATCGGTAGTATCGATCAGCTGATAGCCACAGAGTTCTGCATCGGACAGGAGACCGTCCTCATCCTTGACATAGGACTTTTTAACCAGAACGGTGTCATCCCCCATTTCAATACTTCGGTCAAATACATAAAGGTACTGTTCATGCTCCTGTGCTTCATTCATGAGCATGATATTATCGGCGGTAGCCGCACCCTGCCAGGCCCAGCCATATGTGTAATCAATGGCATCATCTCCGGTAGATAGTCCCCAGGACGGATAAGAACCGTAGCTGCTCTGATCCATGAGGTTTGCACGCTGTGTGGTGTAATCCTTGAGTAGCTGGGAGTCGGAGCGTGCCGCTGCCGAAGTCGGTGTATAATATCGTGGCAGGCAGACAAGCGTAATACCGCTATCCAGAGTCAGCAAGGCAACAAGCAGGAGTGCATATTTCCGTTTAAGGGTTTTCCATTCCAGAAGGGAAAGGAAGAAGAAAGCATAGGATAATGCGGTGATACGTGCCAGCCACAGGAAATCACCCAAAGGAAGGTGAGAAGTGATCGTAGTAGTGGCTGGTGTTGTGCCGAGCAGGGTTACAATGGCAAGGATAAAGCCTGCTTTCCTGTGCTTGTCAGCCAGAAGCATGCCGAAAACGGCAACCAGAATGACAGAGATGCCATAGTAGTACGTATCAGCGACTCCGGTTACACGGTTCATCGGATTTAAGGATGTGCTGAGTGAGAAGGTCAGCAGGTCTCTAGCTCCGGAGCTGGAGTCACCCATAGACATCATACCGCCGGAAATCGCCGGGATGAACCAGATACCGGCGATCAGAATGCCGATCACCATAGCGATCAGTGCTGCTGCATCCCGTCGGAGCTCCCGATTATGGATGTAGTCGAATAACAGAAATAGAAAGCTTCCGATTCCGACCAGAGCGGTTAACATCAGGTGGGAAACCGTCATTAAGGTCATGGAAAGCATCAGCCCGATCAGAGCAAAACGTTTCTTCCGGCGGACATAGGACCACAGGAAGAAAATGACGTATGGAATGACCAGAGAGGTAATGATTCGTGGCATATTTCCCTCACAGAAGAACACACGGATATTATCCGGGAGGAAAAACCACAGAATACTGCAGGCGGTAGCTAGAATCGGACGGTTGGTCAGCCGACCGACTATCAGAAACGGAAGTCCGCCGAAGAAGATCATCATGCCGGCAAACAGATAATAGGCATGCAAAATATCCCCGCCGGTAATCCACTGCAGAAGACTCATACAGTAGTAGGCGAAAGGAGCCCAGTAGCGGTAGAGCTGGATGCCGTTATACCATTTCTCAGAGTACAGGGGATACCAGTTTCCTTCCTGAATGCTTTCGTACAGGATTTTAGCTTTATACAGGTGACTCCAGATATCATTGCCGGACGGTTCCCAGTGATTACACCAGAGAAATGCGGTAAAGATACCGGCACACGCAAGCAGGATAAAGAGACCAAGCACAAAGAGCTGATTACTCTTTCTGGTTGCAATATATGGAGTTGTATGTGATGAAATCACAGGTTGGTTAGTAGTCGGATTCTTTCCCATATGTTTATTCCTCGTCTATCATACTGATTACATAAGAGCGGGACGGTGTCTCGCTCATTTCGATCATCAGGAAGAGCCAGCCGGCTTCCTCCAGGAGCCGGCTGATCTGCTCCTTGAAATAATCGCAGCAGTTCTCCAGGGTTGGATTTATGACATCAAATGGTGGAATACTGTTTAACTCCTGATCCTGATACTGCTGCATAAAGGTCTCAATCTTCTTTTCCAGATCACCGAACTGTATAAAATCATGTTGCATTTTAATAACGTGTAACGTAATCTCCCAGGTATGCGGGTGCATGGCACCCAGAATGCCATTAATGTAAATGGCATGGCGTGCATTCAGGTAAAACTTGAATTTATATTGTTTGTAAAGATTACTTCCATTGCGGTGATGAATGATGATGGGGATGTTTTCAGAGCAATCTGCAGAAACGCTGGCAGACTGTGCTTGCTCCAGTAACTCAAACTCCTTATTGCGCTTTAGCAGCTCGGCACGAATTGCAGCCAGCTTTCGATCACTTCCGGTCCAGGCACCGGTAAGTGCAGTGATAGCACCGATGGAAATTAAGGTAAGCGTGGCAAATAGAATACTCAAGTATACTTCGTGTGTATGAATTTGGTCTAAATACTGAGTTTCATCCGTGATGATGCCGGCAGTATAGGAATCATTTTCAACATAGAAATTATCAATGGTGACAATGGCATTCTGCTCCTTCAGATGCTTCAGAAAAGCAGAACGTTCCTTTAATTCCTGTAGTGCTTCGGTAGTAGACAGATTTTTTGCAAATATAACGTTATTATTCTTAATCAGGAATGCCCAGCTACTTCCGGAGGCCGGTACAGATTGAGCCATATAGTTCTGCAGATCTATTTCAGAGATGCCCAGTTCGCACATGGAGCTTAAGGCATCCGCCAACTGGTTGGAATATTGCTGTTGTGTATTACTGCCGGTGGTAATATAATTTTGCGAAATACTTTTAATGATAAGAACATATAGACCAAGAAAGACAGTAACACAAATAGTGCTTATAATCAGTATGCAGGTTAAACGTTTGCTGGGTTGTTGAAACCATTTTAAGTTAGACTTATTCTTTTTCATTGGTATTCACCTCTGCTTTCCATTTTTGAATAACGTCCGTTATATTTTGAAAATCTTTATGAATAATTACAGTGCATGACTGATATTCGTCCTTAAAATTATGCATTCGCCAGCTTTGAGGACCTCTGATAGCATTAATCATGCCGGCAAAACGAAACCAGAATACCAGGAGGTTATAAAGTGGTAAAAGTGCCACCAGATACCACTTCCGGGCATAGTAGCGGCGTAACTTTTTCTCTTTTGAAAGAAAAAGAAGAATGCATATATATAGCAAAAAAGTAGTAAATACATATAGATCATACGTTAACAGCACGGATCCTATGATTAATTTGACCGGATAATTAATAAATGCCAAGCAGATTAAAGCAAAATACCAGATCATCCGCGGGAATGCGAAGGTATGATCATACATAAGAAGCCGTACCACGAAGTCAGAGATAAACCCTTTGCCAAACCGCATCTGGTTCTGACGAAACATATGCATAACTTCGATTTCACCACGCTGCCAACGCTGGCGTTGGATATATAACTGATCCAGATTCTCAATTGGATCGACAAAGAAGTAAGCATCATCACAAAGTGCGACCCGTTCTTTTAACATATCCCGGATCTGGAAGGTGACATGTGTATCTTCACAGATTGTATCGGTATTATATAGCTGCGTTTTCAGAATCGCAGATTTTCGGAATGCTGAGAAAGCACCGGACAGAGTGAAGATGCTGTTAAATTCTGACTGGAAATTCCGACCTGCGAGAAATGCCTGACAGTATTCAAAAAATTCCAGCTTCTGAAGCAGACGTTTGGAAAATGGTTTGCTGCTGTCGATAATCTTCGGATTGGTCATGATCGTACCGGTCAGACAGTCGATATCGACCTCCTGCTCAAACTGGCGTATCATGTTGTAGAGTGCATCCGGATGGAGTATACCATCACTGTCGATATGAATAATGTATTTTCCATAGCTGTTAAACAGAGCCAGATTCAATGCCTTTGACTTACCCTGCTGGGAGTTCATCCAGTTAATAGTCAGTTCCGGGAAATCCTTCTGACACTGGCAGAAGACCTCAAAGCTATTGTCTGTACTCTGGTTATTGACTAGCATGATATAAATCAGTTTGCTGTCATAGGTGGAATCATTGACAGATTTGATACAGGAATAAAGAGTTTTGGCAGAATTATAAACGGGAATAATCAGAGTGATCTCCGGGCAGTATTCCAGTTTTAATTCTTTTTTATGAAAAATCCTGCGTTTCAGCAGGATGAAGAAATCTACAATTGTGGGTATAATTTCCATAATAATGGGAATTATGACCCATGCCATCCAAAACAGGATGGAGCTATGCAAAAAATCATTGATGATTGTCATATCGGAAAGCACCTACCTTCTGTCTGACTACCTGTGCTCGCGTAAATACATAGAAATATAGAGCAATGGTGCAGGCATAAAATACTAATCTCCCAACAAATGAGTGGGCAAAGAAATACATATCCTTTCCACCCCAGTATATCATCTGGCAGATAATAAAAATACGTAATACATTTGCCAGAAAAATTCCAAAAACACCTACAATGCTTACTGCAATCTTTTCATAAAATTGGTAAGCAGGAAAAAACCAGAGCAGAGAAAGGAATGCAAAGGTTTCAATAATCCCGGAACATTCAAAATCGATATATAGGGAAATACTGGTTGTTCCATGGGAAATAAACAGTAGGCCTTTTTCAAAATAAGAAGAATATGTCCCCGTTAATTCGCCTAAAAGACCAGATACTGCGGCGATTGCATTTTGCATTGGCATAAGCAGAATCGGCTGCAGTATCACAATAGCAATAATAAACAGGCCGGCACTCCCTACGGTAAAGTACCAGAAGTCCAGTCTGGACCGTTTTAGAACCGAAAGTGCATAGACCCATATAATAGCAGTCAGAACAACAATCCAGTTAATCATATGCGTGTTTCCTTTTTATGCTTATAGGTATAGAGCCCGGCAATGCATAAAACGGTTGCAATAGCAACGCCGATCCATGGTGCGGTAGAAGTGCCGGCCCATGTAATGCCCTGATTACCAATGTTTGGATTTACGATTGTAATGGAGCTGATCTGATCCGTACTCAGACCGGTAATCCGCTGAAAGTCTTTCAGGCTGAATGAAAATTCCAGTTCATCTCCCTTGGTATTCGACTGATGGGTGGAATCATAGACCGTCATGGCAGCTTCACTGTCACAATACTGTGTATAATTAATAATCACACCTAGATTCTTACAGATTCCATTTGGCAGCGAACGCATCTCATTATTATAGAAGTCCCAGTCAATGGAATGATCTTCTTTTACCGGATAAACACCAAGGGCAAAGGACTGTCCATTTATGGTCAGGGTCATTTGCTGAATCTGCATCTGAGTGGTATACAGGTCATTCATGGCAAAATGTACATATACCTTTTCTCCATCCGTATAAATCTGACCGGTATGAACACTTTGTGTATTATTGGAAGTATATGTAATCTCGGTAATCGGATAAGATTTCCAGTCATCATAATAGCCATCAATGACCAGTTTTGAATCGACCTGTGTCGGATCACTGGTTGAAGCTTCTGTAGCGGGAGCCTCGGTGGTATCATCTGTAGAAGTGGTAGTTTCCTCTGTTGTAGTAGCTTCGGTCGTATCAGAAGAACTGTCGGCAGAAGGAGTAACTGTTAAGGACTGATTCTGCCATGTGACACCCAGTGTATCGATTGAAGAACCATATGTAGAAATCGGCACTTGAATCTTCCAGGTAGTTGTCGTATAAGTACCATTTGTTGCACCATTGTTTTGAACGGAACCGGAAGCACCGGGAATCGGACTCCACCAGGAATCCCGCACCTGCAGGGATTGACTCTCGTCGGTGTTTCCCGTATTTAAGATAATATCTCCATACTGACCACTAACGGCTGTTCCGTTAACGGAGATACCGATACGTTCCTGAATATTATAATCCCATGATCCATCATAGGTCAGATACAGGTAAGTATCATCCGCAGAGGCGGTCAGGGTACCTTTTTCAGCTTGAATGGCATTCTCTGAACCATATGCAAGGGTGCTGAGACTCATGCTGACTACAAAAATAAAACTGAGCAGATATGCTCCAATAGATAATTTCTTATAATAAGTCTGTTTCATGGTAAATGCTCCTTTCTGAACTACTGTTTTTTTAATACGGAGTAAGCGGCCGGTAAATGAATCCGGCTGGATACTTCATAAATGCTAAGTGGATTCTCATAGATGTCTAACTGATATAAATGAACCCCGATTTCAGCAAGGCAGGATGTCAGATCCTTATAGAAAACATCACCCATGTTTTCTATGTTGGGAATCAGATGTTCAAATGCTGGTTGATCATTTAATACACAGTGCGTATAGCATTTCAGATATTTCTGAACTACACAGTCTATATCATAGAACATAATCTGTTCTGCCTGTTCATCACGACTGACATAGATTGTAATAGTAAAGGTATGCTGATGCTCGTGTTCCTTTTTGTAATCAAAGCTGTGTGTGGCATTAAAGCGATATTGGTATTTATAATATTTCTGCATAAAACCACCTCTGATATTTTTATTGTGTCAAGATTATAATACTTTTTCTATGTAAAAACATTGTTAAATCATGCTATAATTTGTAATATTTAGCCTAAAAGTAAGAATCTTTCTCACATTAATGAAATCTTTTATATCATATATCGTCATGTATTGGCCGAGACTTGAGCAGTTGTTTCTTGATTTTACTTGAAGAAAATGAAGAAATTGTGTAATCTGAAAGATATAGAAATCGGGGAAAATCGATGGATTGATTTCTACCGAAACGAAAGGATGAGGAAAATGAAAAAGTTTTTGGAAGAGTTTAAGAAATTTATCATGAAAGGAAACGCACTGGATCTGGCAGTCGGTGTGATTATCGGCAGTGCATTCACGTCTATCGTGAACTCATTAAATGCAGATATCATTACTCCGGTTCTGGCAATTTTCGGTGGTGTGGATTTTTCAAACCTGACATTGAAGCTGGGAAGCGGCGACCTTGCGCCTGTACTTACATATGGTAATTTTCTGACAGCAGTGATCAATTTTCTGATTACAGCATTTGTAATTTTCTGTATGATCAAGATTATCAACGGAATCGGAGATAAGTTCAAGAAGAAGCAGGAAGAGAAGCAGACAACCAGGAAGTGTCCGTATTGTAAGAGTGAGATTGCAATCGAGGCAACCAGATGCCCACACTGTACTTCCGTTCTGGAGGCAGCAGAGCAGGCAGAATCCAGATAAACGGATTAGATTTTATAAAAATGGTCATACTTCAAATGCGGGCCCGAAAGCAGGGTAAGAATTTGAAAAGGAGATCATGATATGAAACATATAGGAAAGATTGCATTGATGGTACTGATATCGCTTGCGTTTGTGTTACAGCTGCTGATCAATCAGAGGATAGGACCGGAAGGAAATGTAGTAGAAGCATTCAGCAGTACGGAGCTGATTCCGGTAGAGGCATGTGTGAGTGCATACGGAGACTTCGGTGACATGGAGCTGACGGAGGAGACCAGACAGACCATGCTTAAGAATCTTGCCGGACAGTTGGGAATCACAGATGGCTATGATGTGACTGCGACACAGGGGGATTCTTTTCAGGAATCTACCCTGACCAAGGATGGAAAGTATGGTAAGACAGTGTTGCAGATCGTGAGTTTAAAGACCGGTGAGAACGGAGAGACAGAGGGTGCCGGTGGAGTCACAGGATATCAGCAGATGATCTTAAGTGACATTACGATCTATGGCGATCTGGACTATATGATGCAGTGCAAAGAGACGCTGGAGGATATTTACCGGTCAGTCGGCATGACTCCGGAGGTTGGGATTTATGTAAAAGGGAAGACAGCCGGAGCACTTTCCGAGCGGGGACGGCAGAAGATCACAGACAGTATATTTGAACAGCTTCGTGCAGAGACAGTGCAGGAGATTCATAATGAAAATTATGACTGCATTTATGGATATACGGAGCAGTTTGAACGTTCCATAAAACAAAACGGCAGGGAGATCAATCTGAATCTCGCATTTACTTATCAGGAAGAGGAAGATATAACCTATCTTCACCTGGCTGTTCCGTATATCCGGCAGTCATTCTGATCAGAGCCTAATAGACGATGAAAGGGAAAGAAAGAGAACGGACAATGAAACAGAAGCAGGTAATTGGAATTCTGGCACATGTAGATGCCGGAAAAACAACTTTATCAGAGGCATTGCTTTACACATCCGGTGGAATCCGGCACTTCGGGCGGGTAGACCATCAGGATGCATTTCTGGATAATTTTGCCATGGAGCGGGAGCGGGGGATCACAATTTTCTCCAAGCAGGCAGAACTCACCTTTGCGGACGTCCGTGTGACGCTTCTGGATACACCGGGGCATGTGGATTTCTCGGCGGAGATGGAACGGACCCTGCAGGTTCTGGACTATGCAATCCTGGTGATCAACGGGGCAGACGGTGTACAGGCACATACCAGAACACTCTGGCGGCTTTTAAAACAGTATCGGATTCCGGTATTTTTATTTGTAAACAAGATGGACCAGCTATCCGCAGATAAGGAGTGGCTGATGGAGAACCTGAAAACACAGCTGGATGAGGGCTGTATGGATTTTACGGATATCCGACTGACGGATGAGAGTCTGGCAATGGGCGGTGAAGAGATGATGGAGGCCTATCTGGAGACGGGGAACATTCCGGTGGAAGCAGTGCAAAGGGCCATCCGAGAACGATACATATTTCCGTGCTATTTCGGCTCGGCACTGAAGCTGACCGGAATTGAGGCACTGATGGAGGGCATGGCACAGTATATGGAAGATCCGGCATACGGTACGGAGTTCGGTGCGAAGGTATATAAAATATCCAGAGATGAACAGGGCAACCGTATGACACACCTGAAAATAACCGGTGGCAGTCTGAAGGTAAAGGCAGTCTTAAAGCATCGCTCCGGTAAGGAGGAGAAGGTGAATCAGATCCGGATCTATTCCGGGGCAGGCTATCAGATGGTGCCGGAGGTCACTGCAGGGGAGATTTGTGCGGTAACCGGACTGGAGGAGAGCTACAGCGGAGAGGGATTCGGAAAAGAGCAAGATTCGGAACTGCCGCTTCTGGAGCCGGTACTCAGTTACCGCCTGATTTTGCCAAAGGATTGCAATGTACATGAGGCGTGGAGTCAGTTAAAGCAGCTGGAGGAAGAGGATCCGCTGTTAAAGCTGGCCTGGCATGAAGCGACTGGAGAGATTCACATTCAGGTGATGGGTGAGGTGGAGCTGGAGGTACTGAAAAGCCTGATCGCAGAGCGGTTCGGATATGATGTAGCCTTTGGAGAAGGCAGTCTGGTCTATAAAGAGACGATCGCAACGAAGGTAGAAGGGGTCGGACACTTTGAACCGTTACGCCATTATGCGGAAGTGCATCTTCTGATGGAACCGGGAGAGCAGGGAAGCGGAATCCAGGTGGAAGCGGACTGCAGTGAGGATGTGCTGGCAAGGAATTGGCAACGGCTGGTTCTGACGCACATTGAGGAACGGAAGCATCCCGGAGTACTGACCGGCTCCGAGATCACGGATATGAAGATCACATTGATTGCCGGACGGGCACACACCAAGCATACAGAAGGCGGAGATTTCCGTCAGGCTACATATCGTGCGATCCGGCAGGGACTGAAGAAGGCAGAAAGTGTTCTGTTGGAGCCATATTATGAATATCAGCTGACGATTCCGACCGAGAATGCAGGTCGGGCAATCTCGGATATTCAGCGGATGTCCGGCACCTTTGAAGTGTCCGGACAGGGCGAGGCGGAGACACTTCTGACAGGCATGGTTCCGGTTGCGGAGGTATCCGGATATCAGGCAGAGGTACGGGCATATACTAAAGGATACGGAAGATTCGTCTGTACCTTAAAGGGCTACTATCTATGCCATAATCAGGAGGAGATCGTTCAGAAGATCGGTTATGCTGCAGAGGCAGATGTGGAGAATCCAACCGGATCGGTATTCTGTGCCCATGGTGCGGGATTTATCGTGCCGTGGAATGAGGTAGAGTCCTATATGCATGTGGAGGCACAGGTAGAGCCCTCGACAGGAATGCATGAATTGGCGGACAATGCACGAAGCGGCGACCGGGTTTCTGTTTCAAAGGTTATTGCAGAAGAGGATGAGCTGGAGGCTATCTTCCGGCGGACCTATGGCGGCAGTATCCGGAAGCCATATGAGAACCGGTACGGGACGCAGGATGAGGACTGGGATTATGCGGCAGATACGGCGGATTCCGAATCAGGGGATACCGATGAAAAGGAAACATGGAATAAATATGCCGATACTGCCGGGAAGAAACCGCGGGAGTCGTATCTTCTGGTGGATGGCTATAATATTATCTTTGCCTGGGAGGAGTTAAATGAACTGTCAAAAACAGACCTGGCGGCAGCCAGAGGAAAGCTGATGGATATCCTCTGCAATTATCAGGGCTATCGGAAGATGAAGCTGATTCTGGTATTTGACGGCTATAAGGTGCCGGGCAATCCGGGTGAGATGATAGAATATCACAATATTCATGTGGTATATACGAAGGAAGCCCAGACAGCGGACCAGTATATTGAAAAGCTGGTACACAGCATGGGAAAGAATTATGATGTTACGGTCGCTACCTCGGACGGACTGGAGCAGCTGATCATATGGGGAGCCGGAGCCAGAAGAATGTCTGCCCGGGAACTGAAAGAAGAGATAGAGCGGGCGAGTGAGGAACTGCGGGAACGGTATCTGAACCGACAGTCATCGGAGAAAAACTACGCATTCCGGAAAATCTTACAGGATGGGTAACAAATCGTAGGAAAAACGTAAGAATATATTCAATGAAGATTCAGAAGAAATCAACGATACCTTCACATCTTCCATTTATAATGAGACCAGGTTTTGAAAAAGAAGCCTGGTCTTTTTAGTAAATTATCGATTGGTATAGGATGAAGGATAATAGATATGAACTGGAAGGAAAACAGAGAGGAAAGAAAGGAGCGGGCATATGAACCGAAATCAGAAATATGGAGGACTGGATTGGTTTTGCATTATCAGTGCAATACTGGTGATTACCATTCATACTTCACCGTTATTAAGCTTTGCCGAATTGCCGAATTTTATATTGACCCGTATCATTGCACGGGTAGCTGTTCCGTTCTTTCTTATGGTGTCGGGATTCTTTCTGCTGCCGGATCTGCGGTGGGATGAGTCTGTGCGGAAACGGTTGCGGAATCAGCTTGGAAAGCTGGGACTCTTATATCTGATATCTGCCGGTATCTATGCACCGCTTATGGCCTATAATGATTATTTCGGGAAAGAGTTCTCGGTGATTTCGTTCTTAAAGGATATTTTTATAAACGGTACATTTTATCACCTCTGGTACCTTCCGGCAGCCATTCTCGGACTGGCACTGGTCGGATGGCTGCTACGGCATTTTGACAGCCGGTTTGTACTCATTCTGTCCATGATCCTTTATGTGATCGGGCTGTTTGGTGACAGCTATTACGGAATGACAGAACAGATTCCGTGGATGCGGGCGGTCTATGCCGTGTTGTTCCGGTTCACAGACTATACCAGAAACGGATTATTCTATGTTCCGATCTTTCTGATGCTCGGATATGGTCTGGGAAAAGCAGCTGGACATGGAAAGACACTCTCCGGAAAGCAGGCGGTAATCGGTCTGATCATAAGCGGAGCAGCAATGCTGGCAGAGGGACTGTGGCTGCATAAATGGAACTGGCAGCGGCACGACAGTATGTATGCAATGCTTCCGCTGGTGATGGTGTTTCTGTTTGCATGTACGATGAAATGGAACTGCAAGGGTGGAAAACACCTGAACCGTATGGCTATGCTGGTGTATATTCTGCACCCTGCAATGATCGTGGTTGTCAGACTGGCAGGCAAGCTGACGGGATTAACCGCATATGTGACAGATCATAGTCTTATTTATTTCGTTCTGGTAACAGCCTTATCCTTTACGACTGCATGGGGACTGTTTGTTTTACAGAAGAAGATGAAGGAAGCGAAGAATGCACAGCGGCAGAAACAGACCATGCGGGAACGGGCATGGACAGAAATTTCCATTGACAATCTGTATCATAATATTCATGAGATACAGGAAATCCTTCCGACGCAGACGCAGATCATGGCAGTGGTAAAAACAGATGGTTACGGGAATGGCGGACTGAGGATTGCCGGACATCTGAATAAAATGGGTATAGAAGCTTTTGCGGTAGCGACCATGGAGGAAGGCGTACTCCTAAGAAGAAATGGAATTGAGGGACTGATCCTGATCATGGGGCAGACGGATCCGATGAAGATCAGAGAGCTTGAACGATTCCGTCTGACACAGACCATCGATACGTATGAATATGCAGAAGCATTGAATGAAAAGAAATGTAATATCCGTGTGCATGTCCGATTTGATGCGGAGGCAGGCAGCTACAGAAAGGATGAGTCATCCCGGATCGAAAAGCTGTATCATTTCCGGTATCTGCAGGTGAACGGTATCTATACAGAGCTGACGACGGCAGACAGTATGGAGCCGGAGCAGGCAGAGCAGACACAGAATCAGATTCAGTATTACTATGATGTGATCGAGTATTTAAAGAGCCGGGGAATCCGGCCGGGCAGCACGCATATTCAGAACAGCTATGGGGTATTGAATTATCCGGAATTAAGCTGTGATTATGCCAGAATCGGAACCGCCATGTATGGAATCCTGAGCCGGCAGGCAGATGTGAAGCTGGCAGTGGATCTTAAGCCAGTCATTACGGTAAAGGCGAAGGTGGCAGCCATGAAGATGGTAAAATCCGGGGAAACGATCGGATATGGTCGCGGTTATGTGGCAAAAGGTGACAAGCGGATTGCGATCGTCACAGTCGGCTATGGAGAGGAGGTGCCGCGGAATGTGTCAGAGGAAGCCGGGCTGGTTCTGGTGCATGGTGATGAGGCAAAGATCGTAGGAAAGATCTGTATGGATCAGATGATGATCGACGTAACCGGAATTGAAAATGTAAAAGTAGGAGATATTGTGACCATGTTGGGTGACGAAATGGACGAAAAGGTGTTGAATAAGATATTCTAGTCATTCACAAATCCTGAAAGTTATAGTACAATACGAGTAGACGAATAGTGCATAAAACATACTATTTTAGTATGATTACAACAAGTAAGGAGAAGAATTATGGCAACAAAAATCGAGACAAAATGTATTCAGGAGGGGTATAAACCAACGAAGGGAGAGCCACGTCAGCTTCCGATCATACAGAGCACCACTTTTAAATATGATACCAGTGATGAGATGGGAAAGCTCTTTGATCTGGAGGCAGATGGTTATTTCTATACCCGTCTGCAGAATCCGACCAATGATGCAGTTGCAGCCAAGATCTGTGCTCTGGAGGATGGTGCGGCAGCTATGCTGACTTCATCCGGTCAGGCAGCTAATTTCTATGCAGTCTTTAATATCTGTGAAGCAGGAGATCATTTTATTGCTTCCAGCTCTATTTACGGAGGTACCTACAATCTGTTTGGTATAACCATGAAGAAGATGGGCATCGAGTGTACCTTTGTGGATCAGAATCTTTCCGAGGAAGAACTGGAAAAATATTTTAAGCCAAACACTAAGGCAGTATTCGGAGAAACGATCACAAATCCGACCGTTTCTGTTTTTGATATCGAGAAGTTTGCCAGACTGGCACATAAGCACGGAGTTCCGTTGATCGTAGATAATACCTTTGCGACACCGGTGAACTGTCGTCCGTTTGAATGGGGTGCCGATATCGTAACACATTCTACTACAAAATATATGGATGGACATGCCGTTGCAGTCGGTGGCTGTATTGTAGACAGCGGTAACTTTGACTGGCTGACATACGGAGATAAGTTCTCCGGACTGACCACTCCGGATGAGTCTTATCATGGAATCATTTATGCAGAGCGGTTTGGAAAGGCCGCATATATTACCAAGGCAACCTCACAGCTGATGCGTGATTTCGGTTCTATCCAGTCTCCGCAGAATGCGTTTTATCTGAATATGGGTCTTGAGACCCTGCCGCTTAGAATGAGACAGCACTGCAGTAATGCGCTGGCGGTTGCTAAATATTTAAAGAATCATGAAAAGGTAGCATGGGTGAACTATCCGGATCTGGAGGGAGATGCATACCATGAGCTGGCTAAGAAATATCTTCCGAACGGTTCCTGCGGTGTACTTTCCTTCGGCTTGAAGGGTGGACGTGAGATTTCCATTTCCTTTATGGATAAGCTGAAGCTGGCATCGATTGTGACCCATGTTGCGGACAGTAAGACCTGTCTGTTACATCCGGCAAGTCATACGCATCGCCAGATGACAGATGAGCAGCTGCGTGAGGCCGGAGTAGCACCGGACTTGATTCGTTTATCAGTCGGAATTGAGAATGTGGATGATATTATTGCAGACCTGGAGCAGGCTTTGAATCAGATCTTCTGAAACAGGGATAAGCACATGAGAATTCAAGGGGAGGAATGGCAATGGAACCGAAGGAATTCAGCAGTCATGACAAGTGGTCCGTAATGCTGGTCAAGGGGGTATTCTGGTTACTGGTGATCATCTGGATTGTACTTTGTGTTGTTGTTGCCGTGACGACCCATGAGGATTTCCGGATTACGGATCATAATTGCCGGAGCTTTAACTCCGGTTGGATTCTGTGTGGTGACGAAATGACTCCGGTGCAGATTCCGGGAGTTGTGGAGAGCACTACCACAGAGATACGGATCCGGAATGTTCTTCCAATGGATGTAGACGGCAGAACTAGTATTTTGCTGAAGGGACTGCATCAGGATATGACGGTATGGATAGATGGCGAGATCCGCGGCATACTGGATAACTCAGAGGACAGACCGTTTGGACGGCATACACCGTCTGCATATATGATGTTGCAATTACATGAGGCAGATGCCGGAAAACAGATTGAGATCTGTTATGCATCAGTGACACCGGCAGATGCCGGAAAGTTAAATGATATACGGATCGGTTCGGACATCGGTCTGATATTTTGGATGCTGGAGTCCTATACCAGTGATCTGATCTTTGCAATTTTGCTTCTTTATACAGGAATCGTTATTGTATTTCTGGGAATTGTTATGCGTTTTACCGGAGAAGAGAATCCGAATATGAATCTGGTATATCTGGGTACCTCTGCAATCTGTATTGCTGTCTGGATGTTGGGAGAGGGTCGGCTTCGTCAGTTTTATTATGGTAATTTGTATGTAGGAGAGCTGGTGCTGTGGGAGGCATTATTCCTGTCACCGATACCGATGATGTTTTATACCAGCCGGTTACAGGAACGGCGTTATAGCCGGATTTATATGACGGCCTCGGTGCTGGCACTGGTGGCAGATGTGGCATTACTGGCATTGGAGATATTCAGCCCATATGATTTCTTTGATCTGTATCCGATCGGCTGGGCAGTTATTATAGGAAGCGGAATCGTAGTGGTGGCAACGATTATTATGGATTTCCGACGTGGAGTCCACCGTTGGCGACTTTTGCTCGGCATTTTGTTGCTGATGGGCTGTGTCGGTATGCAGATGTGGAGCTTTGAACGGTCAGCAACCGGTATTTTCACAAACAACTATATCAGTCTTGGTCTGATTCTGTTCTTAATGTTGATGGGTATATCAGCAATATCCAGTATTCTGAAACAGCGTCAGGAGCAGGCACTTGCAATCAAGGCAAATGAGACAAAGACCGACTTCCTGGCGAATATGTCACATGAGATAAGAACACCAATTAATGCAATGCTGGGTTTTGACGAGATGATTTTGAGGGAAGAATCCGATGAGCAGATCGTGGAATATGCGACCAATATTAAAAAAGCCGGTGGTAATCTGCTGTCACTAATCAACGATATTCTGGACTTTTCAAAGGTAGAATCCGGTAAGATGGAGATTGTGAATGATGAATATAAAACCAGCAGTATGCTGGCAGATGTTATTAACATGACATATATGAAGGCACAGGAGAAGGGCTTGGCATTTGATATTTTTATAGGAAAAGATATTCCGTGCACACTATATGGAGACGAGATACGTGTAAAGCAGATTATGACAAATGTATTGAATAATGCATTGAAATATACGGAAAAGGGAAGTGTCAGCTTAAGTGTCAGCTTCGACAAGCTTGGCGGAGATCAGGGAAGACTGAGGATTTCCGTTGCAGATACGGGGATTGGTATAAAGCAGGAGGATATGGGTAAGATTACGGAGTCTTTTCGGCGATTTGACTTAAAACACAACCGAAGTATTGAGGGAACCGGACTTGGAATGAGCATTGTAGCAAGCTTATTGAACATCATGGGTGGTAAGCTGCAGGTATATAGTACTTATGGAAAGGGCTCAGATTTTCGTATGCTCATTCCGCAGGAAATCCGGGATGCAACACCGATCGGAAACTATCAGAATGTCTACCGAAAAGGACTCTGGAAGCAGGAGACATATCGGGAGCTGTTTACGGCACCGCAGGCAAAGGTTCTGTTTGTAGATGATAACTTTATGAACCTGTCGGTAGTGAAGGGACTTTTAAAAAAGACAAAAATACAGGTCAGCATTGCAGAAAGTGGAGCAACGTGTCTGGAACTGACAAGAAAGAATAAATATGACCTGATTTTTCTGGATCACCTGATGCCGGATATGGATGGTATCGAGACCTTGCATCGCTTACGGAATGAGGCCGGAAATCCGAACCAGTACACAATGACAATTGCACTCACGGCGAATGCAATTAAAGGCTCCAGAGAATATTATCTGGAGGAGGGCTTTCATGAGTATCTGTCAAAGCCGATCGAGGGAGAGAAGCTGGAGGAGCTTTTACTGAAGCTTCTGCCGAAGGAATATATCATCCCGGCGGAGGAAAGTGCGGAGAATGTCCTGAATTATCTGGAAAAGGATCAGGGCGAGGAGACAGAAAAGCAGCCGACGGCGACAGCCGACAGCTGTATGCAGGAGCTGGAGGAGATGTTAAAGCAGGCACATATTCGGGTAACTGCCGGATACCGTTATGCGGGGAACTCTATGGGACAGTTCCACTGGATGATCATGCTGTTTGCCGAGAGCTTTGAAAAAGCATACCGGAAGCTGCAGGACTACTACCAAAAGGAGCAGGAAGATATGTACACGATCGATGTGCATGCACTGAAATCCAATGCAAAAAGTATCGGTGCCAACCAGCTTTACCAGCTCGCATGGGAGCATGAGCAGCAGTCCAGAGCCGGTAACTGGAGCTATGTCAGAGAGCACTGGGATGAATTAGGCAGAGAGTGGCTCTGTGTTGTAAATGGTATCTTTAATTATATCGGTGAAAATCCAGTTGAACTGGAAGAGGTGGCCGTAACAGAGGAGTCGGAGGAGACCGAGAGCTACGAGCTGACATCGGACCAGCGAATGCAGCTGGATAATTGTATCGCACTGACAGAGGATTATGATGTGGATTCTGCAGAGCGGATGCTGACACAGCTTCTGAGAGAGGAACTGCCGGACGGAATCCGTCAGAAGCTTTGTGCCGCAGGGGAAAAGCTGGAACAGATGGAATATGAGGACACCCTGCGTATTTTGAAGCACATATAATAAGGGAGTGAATGCATTCTTGACAATCAGAAGTGGAATGCATACAATGAAAGCATTGAAAATGTCATAGTTCTGTAAACCTTGTGGTCGGAGGCGAGAGCCTTCGTTTAAAGGAACCGGGTGAGAAGCCGGACTGTTAATCCCAGCCGTAATGGGGACGAGGAAGCCATGGATGCCACTGGAGCAGCAGCTCCGGGAAGGCGGCTTCAGTAGGAAGAACCAGAGTCGGAACACAATACATGAGGGAGGAATCGGGAGAATATCTTTAGGCAAGAAGATGTTTATTTTTGTTGTCATAATTTCTCAGAGTTATTCAGATTATTCAGGATACGACAGATTCATAAAAATAAGTAAAGGAGAAATGAAACATGGCAAACAAGATGAAAAAGCTGACAGCAATGCTTGTAGCGGTTGCAATGGTGCTTACATTGTTCCCGACAAGCGTATTTGCAGCAGATGAGCATGCAGATGAAGTGCATGTAATTGTTGAGAACACGACCTATGCAAAGACAGCGGGTGCCCCATGGGAAGGCAGAGCTGTAGATACCTGGGTCAAGATTAATGCAGACAGTACAGGAATCTCTGTATTAAAGGAAGCAGTCGGAGAGGCTGATGTAACAGTAACATCAAGCTCATATGGAAGTTTTATTTCAGCGATTAAAGGAATTACCAGCGGAGATGGCGGAGATACTTCTATCGGGTATAATCCGGCAGGCTGGATGTATCTGCTCAATGATACAATGGCAAACTTTGGTATTGACGGATGTACGGTAGCAGCCGGAACATTAAGTGCCGGAGATGAGTTGTCCTTCGTATATTCACTGACCGGTGGTTCCGATATCGGATATGACTGGCAGGATACAGAGAAGAAGGCTTTAAAGAATCTGACAGTCAGTGATGGTATTTTATCCCCTGCATTCAGCTCTACCGTAACCTCTTATACGCTGACGGTTCCGGCAGGCGTAAGCAGTGTAGTCTTTTCACCGGAAGCAGAGAATAAGACGGAGACTGTAACGATTACCGCAGATGGAACTACTTATAAGAGAGCTATGAGTATACCGGTAGCTAACGGTACTAAGATTACGATTACCAGCAGTAACGGTACGGATCAGACAGTATACAATATCTATGTGAAGCAGGAGCAGGGATATACGGCGGACACGATGCGTAAGGGAGTTCTTTCCGTTCTGGATCAGAGTCTGACTGATGCGACCTGTGCATATGGTAATGAGTGGGCAGTACTTGCACTGGCAAGAGATGGTGCATTAAGCAAGGAAAAGGCAGCAACCTATTATGACAGCGTAGAAGCAGCTGTAAAAGAATTAAAGAGTGATACATTAGATCCTACCTATGCAACCACGAATGAAAGAGTTGCACTGGCGATCAGTGCAATCGGCAAGGATCCGCAGGATGTAGCCGGTTACAATCTGTTACAGCCACTTGCAAATATGGATTATATTAATGGTCAGGGTGTGAACGCAGCCATTTATGCATTACTGGCATTTGATGCAAAGCAGTATGAGATTCCGAGTGCAAAGGCAGGAGAGACTCAGACAACCAGAGATGGGCTAATTCAGAAGATTCTGGACGCACAGTTAGCGGATGGTGGCTGGGATTATTCCGGAATCGGTGCAGATCCGGATATGACAGCGATGGTTCTGCAGGCACTGGCTCCGTATTGCAGTTCAAATGCAGCTGTTCAGGCAGCAGTGGATAAAGGACTTTCCGCACTTTCTGCAATTCAGAATCCGGATGGCACTTATTCCAGCTGGGGGTATACCTCTTCTTACAGTCTGGCACAGGTTCTGACAGCATTATCAATCTTAAAGGTAGATCCGCTGACCGATAGTCGATTTATTAAGAATGGACGGACTGTGATCGATGCATTGAGTGACTTCTATGTACCGGGTGTAGGCTTTAAGGGTAATATCGATGATACAGCGATAGCCGCAGGTGCGAATGTACAGGCAGCTTATGCATTGGTTGCATATCATCGTTATGTAGAAGGCGAAAATTCATTATATGATATGAGAGATGCAGAGGCAGAGGAAGATCCGACAACAACGGAGACAACGACCGAAGCTACAACCGAGGCAACCACAGCAGAAACGACGGCAACTGCAACCACAGCCACGACCGAGGCAACGACTGCTTCCGGTGATAAGGCTGCAAAGACACCGATGACCGGAGATGCTACACCGGTAGCAGTTATCGTATTCCTGATGGCAGTTTCTATGGCAGGTGTTGTAATTGCAGGAAAGAAAAAGGCACAAAGATAAGTGCGGAAACAGATATAGGATAAAACAGATATAGAATAAAACAGATATAGAATAAAACAGGAGGCTGTACAATGATTCAGTGGATGAAGGACCATAAAAAATACTTGATAGGTGCCGGAGTAATTCTACTGGTATTATTGGCAGCCTTCTTTTTTGGTGGAACGAGCGGGGATGGCGGAGCACCGGCGAACGGAATCGATACACAGATAAGAGAAGCAGCCTCTTCATCGGAGAAAGGGAACGAAGCGACCGAGGAAACAGACCGGACACAGGAACAAAGGGAAACTGTGATATCTGAAACGGAGACCTCGGAGGCACATACGACCGCAGACCGGAAAGATACGTTAGCAGCAACGACAGGGGGAACCGGTGCATCTGCAACCGAGGCGACACATAGCAGCAGTTCAACAGCGGCGACGACCGAAGCTTCGACTTCCGGCACAACGTATACCGAAGCTCCGACAACGACTGAGACACCGACAACCACGGAAGCACCACAGCCTACTTATAGCTGTACGATCCGGATTTCCTGTGCTACGATCCTGAATCATATGGACAGCCTGAAGCCGGAAAAGGCTGGTCTGATTCCGGCAGATGGTGTTATTTTAGCAACCAGAACGGTAACCTTTACAGATGGAGAAACGGTATATGATGTTCTGCGCCGGGCATGTCGGGACGCAGGTGTGCCGCTGGATGCGACATATTCTCCGGCATATGGTACAGCCTATGTAAGGGGAATTAACAATATCTATGAATTTGACTGCGGAAACCTTTCCGGCTGGAAGTATTGCGTAAACGGAGTATATCCGAATTATGGATGCTCGGCATACGTACTGAAGGAAGGGGATGTCATTCAGTGGAATTACACCTGTGATATGAATGATCTGTAACTAATAATGAGGAATAACATGAGAGATGCTTTTTCGACTTACCATCCAATTGTAAATCTGACATATTTTCTGATGGTTCTTGGGTTCGCATCTTTTCTCAGGCACCCTGTTTGTCTGGGGATCGCCCTGATTTCATCTACAATTTATGCATCGGTACTGACAGGAAAAGAGAATCTGGCACGGATTCTGAAGGGGATCCTGCCCATGTCGGTTATGATCATCATCATTAATCCACTGGTAAATCATCAGGGAGTCACGATTCTCGGATATTTCCGGAGTGGTAATCCATTTACACTGGAGGCATGCATTTATGGGTTTGCAGCAGCGGTAATTCTATGGTCACTGGTGCAATGGTTTGTATGCTGGAACCGGATTATGACAACGGAGAAGCTGATCTATCTGTTTGGCAGGATTCTGCCGGCACTCAGTCTGGTGGTATCCATGAGTCTCCGGTTTGTACCAAGGTATCAGAGACAGCTCCGTAAAATTATGGATGCGCAGAAGCAGATCGGTAAGGCTGGAAAAGTTACCGGGCTGATGGCCCGGTTAAAGATGAGTCTTCGGGTATTGTCGATCATGACAACCTGGGCGATAGAGCATGCAGTAGAGACAGCACAGTCCATGAAGGGACGAGGCTATGGACTACCGGGACGGACAGCCTTCTCCATATACCAATGGCGGGGGCGGGACACCCGGATGCTGGTACTCCAGCTGCTGTTGGGAGCAGTCGTGCTGATCGGGGAAATCCGGGGAAGCTTCCGGTGGAGCTGGATGCCGATACTGTCAACGCTCCGGATTACCCCGGAGAATAGTATGATATTTTGCAGTTATCTGATTCTGGCATTGCTGCCGGCCGGATTGAGTGGAAAGGAGGAAATGGAATGGAAGAAATCCTGAGAATCGAACAATTAAATTTCACATATTCCATGGAATCCGAGCCGGTACTGAAGGATCTGTCACTCTCTATCGGAACCGGTGAGTTTCTGGTACTGTGCGGAGGCTCCGGCTGTGGTAAGACCACGCTGTTAAAGCAGTTGAAGCCGGAGCTTGCACCATATGGTACCCTGAAAGGGCAGATATATTTTCATAATCATCGGCTGAAGGAGCTGTCTCCGGCAGATACGACCAGAATCGGCTATGTAGGACAGAATCCGGAGGATGGGATCGTGACGGACAAGGTCTGGCATGAGCTGGCATTCGGACTGGAGAGTCTTGGGATGAAGAATGAGATTATCCGGAAGCGGATAGCGGAAATGAGTCAGTTTTTCGGTATCCAGAGCTGGTTTCATCAGGATACGGACAGTCTTTCCGGCGGTCAGAAGCAGCTGCTGAATCTGGCATCAGTGATGGTCATGCGGCCGGATATTCTGTTGTTAGATGAGCCGACCAGTCAGATGGATCCGATCGCAGCAACAGAATTTCTGACAATCCTTGGCCGGATTCACCGCGAGCTTGGGACAACGATTGTTCTGACCGAGCATCGGCTGGAGGAGGTACTCGGCTATTGCACCCGGATGCTGATCATGGAGGCAGGGGCGATCCGTCTTGACGGCAGTCCGGTAGATGTGGCGCAACAGCTGGGAACCGAGGGAGCTATGCTGTATGAGGCAATGCCGGCACCGGTTCGGCTATTTCGGGCACTGGACAGTCAGGGGAAATGTCCGTTATCGGTTGGAGAGGGACGTAACTGGTTTGACGGATACTGGGAGAAACACAGTTCAGAGTGCATCCGTATAGAGGATGTGTGGGATACCGGCAAACGGAAATGTGCAAAGGGTTCCGGCTCCGGTGTTGAAGCACCGGCATTGATAAGGCTGCAGAACCTGTATTTCCGATATGAGAAACAGGGCAGGGAGATTCTTCAGGACCTGTCGTTGGATATTCACAGGGGAGAATTACTGGCGATTATGGGAGGAAACGGAAGTGGCAAGACCACGCTCCTATCACTTCTGACAGGCAGCAGACAGGCTCAAAAGGGTAAGATCCGGTATCCGGAGAAGCAGGCACCAAGACTGGTATTGTTACCTCAGAATCCGCAGCTTCTTTTTATTGAAGAAACCGTGAAGAAAGAGCTGGAGGATATGGTAGATCGCAGAAATCCGGAGTCGGTGGATCGCATGCAGGCTCTGGTGCAGTTATGCAGACTGGAAGGCCTGCTTGCACGACATCCGTATGATATTTCGGGTGGAGAGCAGCAGCGGCTGGCACTGGCAAAGGTACTGATGACGGAACCGGAGCTGTTACTGATGGATGAACCAACGAAGGGACTGGATGCCGGCTTTAAGAAGCTGTTTGCAGAGATTCTGGAAGACTTAAAAGCCGGGGGCTGTACGATCGTTATGGTCAGCCATGATGTGGAATTCTGTGCCGAATATGCGGATCGGTGTGTGCTGATGTTTGACGGACAACTGGTAGCGGATGGTACGGCAACGGAATTTTTTGCAGAGAACCATTTCTATACAACAACTACAAACCGGATGGTACGGACCCATCTTCCGAAAGCCATTACAGTGGAGGATGTGCTGCGGGCATTTGACAAAAAGGAATCGGATAAAGAAGGAACAGGAAGAAAGGAATCAGGGCAAGAAGAAGCCGAGGGAAAAGAGTCGGAGCAAGGAGAGACAGGGAAAAAGGAATCAGGGCAAGAAGAAGCCGAGGGAAAAGAGTCGGAGCAAGGAGAGACAGGGAAAAAGGAATCAGGGCAAGAAGAAGCCGAGGGAAAAGAGTCGGAGCAAGGAGAGACAGGGAAAAAGGAATCAGGGCAAGAAGGAGCCGAGAACAGGAATCACAGCATAATAGCGGGTGTGGGTACGAAATTTTTATTTCTGCTGATTCCGGTCACAATCTATCTCGGTGTGCGTATATTTGATAATCAGAAATATTTATTTATTGCATTGCTGGTATTGCTGGAGTGTATGATACCGTTTTTTGTCGGTTTTGAGGGAAAGAAGCCCCCGGTCTCCAAGGTGGTCCTGCTTTCGGTGCTCTGTGCGATCGGTGTAGCGGGACGCGCGGCGTTTGCAATGCTTCCGCAGTTCAAGCCGGTGACGGCGATCACGATCATTGCCGGTGCGGTATTTGGCGGTGAAGCCGGATTTCTGGTGGGAGCGGTAACGATGCTGGTATCGAATATGCTGTTTGGCCAGGGACCATGGACACCGTGGCAGATGGCGGCAATGGGACTGGTCGGAATGCTTGCGGGAGTGCTGTTTTCAAGGACGACACGTCCGAATGTGGTGCTTCTGTGTATCTATGGATTTCTGGCAGCGGTGATCATATACGGAGGAATGATGAATCCGGCATCTGCATTGATGGCAGGCGTTCCGATAGATTTATCTGTGCTGATCGCTTACTGGGTATCCGGGTTCCCGTTGGATCTGGTTCATGGGGGCGCAACCATTCTGTTCCTTGCAGTGGGGGCACTTCCGCTGATCAAAAAGCTGGAGCGTGCAAAGCTGAAGTTCGGGTTGTAGTTCCGGATGATTTGTTATATTATATAAGGAATGCTGACGGAAAACGAGTGTGAAAGAAGGGGTTTGGACGTATGACAGAGCTGCTGGTACGTTTATTTGTAAAAAATCGGGAACAGATTCAAAATGAGAAGGTACGTACTGCATATGGTAAGATGGCAGGCTGGGTCGGAATATTCTGTAATGTGCTGCTGTTTACCGGAAAGATGATCATAGGTCTGATTTCAGGTAGTGTATCCATTTCTGCGGATGCCATCAACAACCTGTCTGATGCGTCATCGAATATTATCAGCCTGCTGGGATTTAAAATGGGCAGCAAGCCGGCGGATCAGGGACATCCGTATGGGCATGCCCGGTATGAATATCTGTCCGGCCTGTTTGTATCTGTCCTGATCATTGTGATCGGAGTGGAGCTGCTGCGTACCAGTATCCAGAAGGTACGGAATCCGGAACCGATTGAGTTTAATCTGATCATGGGAATTATTCTGGTCGCGTCGATTCTGGTGAAGCTCTGGATGGCTGTGTTTAACCGGGCCATCGGTAACCGGATTTCATCGGAAACACTGATCGCAACGGCGGCGGACAGCCGAAATGATGTTATTACGACGTGTGCGGTCTTATGTGCAAGCCTGATTTCAAAATACAGCAATCTGAATCTGGATGGCTGGATGGGAATTCTGGTTGCACTGTTTATTTTATACAGCGGTGCGGGGCTGGTGAAGGATACCCTGGATCCGTTGCTGGGTAAGGCACCGGATCCTGCATTAGTGGAACGGATACAGAGAAAGATCATGTCATATGACGGTGTGCTCGGCACGCATGATCTGATGATCCATGATTACGGTCCGGGACGGCTGTTTGCGAGCGTTCATGTGGAGATGGCAGCGGAGGAGGATCCGTTAAAAAGTCATGACATTATTGATACGATCGAACGGGATTTTCTGGAACAGGATAATCTGAATATGATCATTCACTATGACCCGATCGTGACAAAGGATGAACAGGTCGGAAGTCTGCGCAGCTGGTTAAGCAGCAGTGTGCAGAAGATTGATGAACGGCTGACGATTCATGATCTGCGCATGATTCCAGGCCAGACACAGACGAAGATGATCTTTGACTGCGTAGTGCCGCATGAGTTTCAGATGAGCGATGAAGAATTGAAACAGGCAATCCAGCAAATGGTATCCGAGGAGTATCCGGGGTATCATTGCATGATCACAGTTGATAAGGATTTTGCGGCAATGCCACATCAGAAGGAAGGCGAAGAAGCATGAAGCTGAGAAAACCATCTTATTATGACGAGTTTCATTGTATTGGCTCTGCCTGCAGTGACACCTGCTGTGCAAACTGGGAGATTGAGGTGGATGAGGAATCGGTAGCACGCTATACGACACTTGGGGGAACGCTCGGAAAACGGATGAAACAGCATCTGATCGTAGAGGAGAACGAAGCATATTTTGCAATGGATGAGAACCGCAGGTGTCCGTTTCTGAATCAGGAGAATCTCTGTGATCTGATTCTGGAGTGTGGAGAGGATATTCTGTGTGATATATGCAGAGAGCATCCGAGACATTATGAATGGTTTGGAGATTATACGGAGGTTGGACTGGGACTGTGCTGCGAGGAGGCAGGAAGGCTGCTATTGTCACAGGAGGAGCCGCTGACGTTTCTGACTGAGGTGCAGGAGGAGTCCGAGGTCGGGGCAGATATGGAAGATCAGGATGCATATATTGAGTTGATTTTAAGTGCCAGGGAAACAGCATATTCGATTGTACAGAACCGGGAGATGGAGATTGCGGACCGGTTGATCCTGCTTCTTCAGTATGGTGAGGAGCTGCAGGAGAGTCTGGATCTGGATGATCTGGAAGCCATCGGGCGGTCCGTGCATATATACCGGAATCAGGCATCCGCACTGGCTGCGTGGAAGCAGATGTTGCGGATATGCGGAGAGCCGGAGCGGTCGGATGCGGGAATGACAGCATGGAAGCAGATATTTGAGATCTACAGCGGACTGGAGGCATTGAATCCGGACTGGAAGACACAGATGGTACGGATTGCAGAGCAGTTACCGGCATTGGTGGAACAAAGAGAGCCATGGAAGAACAGCTATGGACAGGCAGAGCGGGATTACGAGAATCTGATCGTGTATTTCCTATACCGGTATTTCATGGAGGCGTTGTTTGATGGTGATATTCTCGGTAAGATCAAGTTTGCAGTGATAAGCATTCTGGTGCTCTATGGTATGGGTCTGATGGCATATGAGCGGAAAGGCATCAGATCGGGTGAGGATTCAGGGAAACAGAAACAGGAATTTGAATTGACAGAGCAGCTGGCGGTTGTTCGTTGGTATTCCAAGGAAGTGGAGTATTGCACAGAGAATATGGAGCTGCTTTTGAAGACATGCTGGGAAGAGGAATGCATGAGTACGGAGCAGTTGACAGAGGCACTGAAGCTTCTGATGTAATTCGGAGTGCAGATAAAGCAATGTGAAGTGTCGGAGATAGGAAGCAAAGGAAAAACCGAAAGCTGGAAAAAATAGAATGTTGGGAAACATCGGAGAGATGAAGAAGTCGGAAAGGTACAGAGTATGCAGGAGAAGGTAAAGAACAGTACGATATTCTTTGATATGGATGGGACAATTTTAGATACGGAGACCTATTATCGACAGTATTGGCAGGAGGCAGCCAGAGATTGCGGCTACCCGATGACGGATGAGCAGGCACTTTCCATGCGGAGCCTTGGAAGGCCATATGGCAGACAGCGGATTCAGGAGCTGTTTGGAAGTGCGGATGCATATGATGAGATCCGGAATCGCAGAATGGAGCTGATGAATGCGAGACTGGAGCGGGATGGAATACCGGTCAAGCCGTATGCCGGAGAGGTGTTGCAGAAGCTGCGGGCAGCAGGCCATCGACTGGCAGTTGCAACAGCCACAGACTTGACCCGGACGGAGGAGTATCTGGTACAGACCGGGCTGCGGGACTGCTTTGAGCGGCTGATCTGTGCCACGATGGTAGAGTGCGGAAAGCCGGCACCGGATATCTATCTGTATGCCTGCCGGGAGCTTGAGATCGCACCGGAGGAAGCATATGCGGTAGAGGATTCTCCGAATGGTGTGCAGTCAGCCTATGCAGCTGGATGCAGAGTTATCATGATCCCCGATCAGACACAGCCGGATGCGGAGCTTAAGAAGCTGTTGACGGCACAGGTAACAGACCTGCGAGGTTTGATAGATTTTTTTAAGGTGTAAAAACTGGTTCATGGTATAAGCTTGTGTTATACTGTAAAAAATAGAAGCAGATGATACAGGAAAGGGGAACGAAGGATGAAGCTGAAAATTGATAATAAATACGTTAAATGGGGACTGACTGCATTTCTGGTAATTGCTGCCGGAATCTGTTTTTACTATCTGATATTTCATGCCCATGATATTATGGCAAATATTAAATCTATTTCCGGCGTGATCACCCCGATTCTTTCCGGACTGATCATTGCGTATCTTCTGACCCCGATCTTAAATGCACTTGAGAGCAAACTGTTAAATCCATTATTTGATAAAATGAAGGTAAAACCATCACCGAAGCGACAGAAGGCGATTCGGGCGATTTCTATTTTTCTGACAGAGGTGCTGGTGTTAGTTCTCATATACGTTCTGGTCGCAATGCTGGTATCGCAGATCGTTCCGAGTATCCGAACCATTGTCAGTAATTTTGACGTCTATGTGGCAAATGTATCGACCTGGCTGAATGATACGCTGGAGAATCATCCGGATCTGAAAAATTATGTAATCCCACAGGTTAATAAAGCATCGGCAGAGCTTGAAAAATGGCTGGAGGATACAGCGACTCTGATTGCCAAATCCAGCGAAATCCTGAAAACAGTTTCACTGAGTATTATCAGTTTTCTGAAAGCAACCTGGAATTTTATTATCGGGTTTATTATTTCTATTTATGTGCTGGCAAGCAAGGAGAAATTTGCAGACCAGAGTAAGAAGATTCTTTACGCGCTGTTTCACAAGAATGCAGCAAATAATATCCTTAGATCGGTCCGGTTTGTACACCGTACATTTATCGGGTTCATCAGTGGTAAGGTGCTGGATTCCATTATTATCGGATTGTTGTGCTTTATCGGAACTACATTTATGAGTACACCGTATGCAATGCTCGTCAGCGTGATCGTTGGTGTAACGAATGTGATTCCGTTTTTTGGACCGTATCTGGGAGCGGTTCCGAGTGCCCTGTTAATTCTGATCGTAGATGTGACCCATCCGCTGAATTGTCTGTATTTCGTTATATTTATATTCCTGCTGCAGCAGTTTGATGGAAATGTGCTGGGACCGAAGATTCTGGGAGATTCTACCGGTCTGTCCGGCTTCTGGGTAATCTTTGCGATTACGGTGTTTGGCGGTCTGTTTGGCATTCCGGGCATGATCATAGGTGTTCCGACCTTTGCGGTTATCTATGCGGCAGTCAGAAAAATTGTAAATTATAATCTGAATAAGAAGAATCTGCCACTGAATTCCGCTGTATATAATGACATGGAATGCATTGACGAAGAGGGGAATTTTCAGCCGCGGGTAGAAGTGGTTACAACTCCGAAGCGGAAAAGCACATATGCCCTGATCCGGGAGAAACTGGCTGAGAAAAGAGCGAATGAGAAGAAGGCAGAAGAGAAAATGGCAGAGGGAGCGGCAACGCAGGACGAACAGAAAGCGGATACGGAAGAAAGCAAAGAGAACAAAGAGAAAGAATAAGACCATTCGGTCGTGAAATCAGAAATTTTTAAATATAAAAAAGGACTTGACAGAACCTAATATATGAGCAATAATACATATGAACAAATGAACATATGATGAAATATTGAAAGGAGAATCAGAATGGCTGAAGAGAAAGAACAGAGCCCTGCAGAGTCTGAAACCCTGAAGAAGCTGAAGAATAATCCGCCGCCGGATGAAATCTTGTATGAGCTGGCTGAATTATTCAAGGTATTCGGAGATTCTACCAGAATTCGAATTCTGTATGTGTTATTTGAGGATGAATTGTGTGTAGGTGACATTGCCGAGCTGCTGAATATGAGTCAGTCATCGGTCAGTCATCAGTTAAGAATCTTAAAGGATGCAAAGCTGGTGAAATTTCGCCGGGAAGGCAAAAGTATTTTCTATGCTCTGGATGATGAGCATGTATATCATATCCTTGAGATGGGTATGGAACACGTAGAAGAATAAAATGGAAAAAGGAAAAGGAGATCAAAACTATGAAGAAGACTTATAAGATTGAAGTGGATTGTGCAAACTGTGCATTAAAGATGGAAGATGCAACCAAGGCTGTAGCCGGTGTAGCAGATGCAACTGTAAGCTTTATGACTCAGAAGATGAAGGTAGAGTTTCAGGATGGCGCAGATGAGGCTGCAGTTATGCAGGAAGTAACAAAGGCATGCAAGAAGGTAGAGCCTGACTGCGAAGTATTTTTATAAGAGACCTTCAGGTCTACAGGTGATATACCGGGAGGCGAGTATATGACAAAAAAACAGAAGAAAGTATTGTATCGTATTATCATATCGGCCGTTCTTCTGGCAGCACTCATGATCATTACACATTTCGTAGAAATGAATGTATGGTTACAGCTGGTATTATATCTGATTCCGTATGGCATCATCGGATATGATATTTTACGGAAGGCCGGACTTGGTATTTACCATAAGGAAGTGTTTGATGAGAACTTCCTTATGGCGGTAGCAACCATTGGTGCTATGGCTCTTGGCGTTGCTAAGGGCGGTGATTTCGCAGAGGGCGTAGCAGTTATGTTGTTTTACCAGATTGGAGAATTATTCCAGTCCTATGCGGTTGGTAAGAGCCGTAAGAGCATTACGGAGCTGATGGATATTCGTCCGGATTTTGCAAATATTGAAGGCGAAAACGGCCTGGAGCAGGTAGATCCGGAGGATGTTGAGATCGGTACCGTGATCGTGGTACAGCCGGGTGAACGGGTTCCGATCGACGGCAGAATCGTAGAAGGAACCACGACATTGAATACCAGTGCATTAACCGGTGAGAGCCTTCCGCGGAATGGTAAAGTCGGTGATGAGGTGATCAGTGGCTGTGTAAATATCAGTGGTCTGATCAAGGTGGAAACGACCAAGGAATTCGGCGATTCTACCGTGGCTAAGATATTGGATCTGGTAGAGAATTCCAGCATGAAGAAATCACGGTCTGAGAATTTTATTACCAGATTTGCAAAGATTTATACTCCGGTGGTCTGCTACAGTGCATTGGCATTAGCAGTATTACCGCCACTTATAAATCTTCTGATTCTGAAGAATCCGGCAAACTGGGGAACCTGGGTATTCCGTGCCCTGACATTCCTGGTTATCAGCTGCCCATGTGCACTTGTAATCTCCGTACCGCTTAGTTTCTTTGGCGGGATCGGTGGAGCTTCTGCAAGAGGTGTGCTGGTAAAGGGTTCCAGCTATCTGGAGATCCTGTCCAAGGTTAAGTATATGGTCTTTGATAAGACCGGTACTCTGACAAAGGGTGTGTTCCAGGTGACACAGATTCATCCTGCTGAGCAGGGGAAGGAAGAGGAGCTGCTTTCTTATGCAGCACATGCGGAAAGCTATTCCAACCATCCGATCAGCCGGAGCTTAAAGGAAGCATATGGAAAAGAGATCAACAACCAGTCGGTTACCGATATTGAGGAGATTGGTGGACACGGTGTCAAGGCAAAGGTTAATGGTAAGGTGGTAGCAGCCGGTAATCAGAAGCTGATGAAGCAGCTGAACTTAGATGTACCGGAACCGGAAGCAGTCGGAACGATCGTTCATGTGGCGGTGGATGGTGTCTATGCCGGATACATTCTGATCAATGATGTAATGAAAGAGCATTCCAAGGAAGCAATTACAGGCCTGAAGGAAGCAGGTATCAAGAAGACGATCATGCTGACCGGTGACGGACATAAGGTAGCGGATGCCGTTGCAAAGGAGCTTGGTCTGGATGAGGTATACAGTGAATTACTTCCTGCAGATAAGGTAGATCGTGTAGAGGCCTTAATTGCAGAAAAGGGTGAGAACGAGAAGCTGGCATTTGTCGGTGATGGTATCAATGATGCACCGGTTTTATCAAGAGCGGACATTGGAATTGCAATGGGTGCACTTGGTTCTGATGCGGCGATCGAAGCAGCGGATATTGTCCTGATGGATGATGATCCGGAGAAGATTGCACTGGCTATGAAAATCTCCAGAAAGACACTGCGGATCGTATATCAGAACATCATATTTGCACTGATCGTAAAGGTAGCCTGTCTGTTGCTCAGTCCGTTTGGTCTGATCAATATGTGGATTGCAATCTTTGCGGATGTAGGTGTTATGGTGCTGGCAGTCTTAAATGCAACCCGTGCACTTCGGACGAAGGGTCTGTAACCGGAACCTGACGTAATACAAAGAAATATGAGTGAGAGTCCCCTTAGACGGATGTGAGAAATGTCTGTTTAAGGGGACTTTTTTGAATGAATTAAAGAACCAGATTGCGGAATATCCTTCCGAAGAAACGAATCAGTCCGTGGAATATTATTCGGAGATGATTGATGATCAGATGGAGGACGGAATGTCGGAGGCAGAGGCGGTCGCATCTATGGGTAAGGTGGCGGTGCTGGCACTGGGAAATACAATCGAAGTAGATGGGAAATCAGGATCGGTTATGGTTTCTTAATCTTAAATAAAGCTGACCGGTTTCCAGAAAGAGGTTCCGAGCTTAAAGGTTTCCTGAAGAGAACAGGCTTTATCTGCAACGCAGATCACCCATGCCTCTTTATACCTTGGTGGCTTCGGTGTCAGTGGAAACATATGCTTACGTACAATGTCCTGCTCGATGCGATTCAGCTTAAAATCTCGCATGGCATTCTCACAGGCAATTCTCGGATGATGAAATCCGTGCAGCTTCGCGCGTATTTCCTTATCATGCCAGTCATACAGATAATAATCATGCAACAGGGCTCCGCGAACCAGAGACCGCATATCGACATTCAGATTAAACTTGGAAGCAATAATAATGCTTCGATAAGCAACGGATATACAATGCTGATACAGAGTCGTAGTACCATGCTGGATAAAATCCTTATTTTCCGTGAAGCGTGTGTGCTTCAGATTCCGGATTTCCTCATGAAGGATCCGGATACCATCTTCTAATTTTTGACGATTCATTCTTATACCTCATATACTACAGTTACATACATCTAACTATTAATTAGCATAACCAATTTTTGCATAAACTGCAATAGGAAATTGCGACTATTTTTCTGTCTTTTTTCTGTCAAAATGAAAGTTTTCAGATGAAAGGAAGAGGGTGTCCCGCAATGCAGGGGTGGCAGATGCATATAGGTATCCGGTTAACAGCTTTCGGAGCGAATGATGATTCTATGAAGGGACGTTTGCACCCGCCGGTACTTAATGAGTGCGGAGCACGAATTTAGTATCCGCTGCGAGGGGCAAATTAGTGGGAACGGTCCCGGAATAGAACCATCATTGTGGAGAAAGCGTCAGCCATATGCGACTACCGTCCCACAATACAGGCAGCAGTTGATTTTCCGAATTTAATACTATATGATAGAGGAAATAAAAGGAATTTAGGGAAAAAGAGGGTATACAAATGAAAAACCAGACAGAGGTTAAGCCGGTAGTCAGCGGCTCCGTCATGAAGTTACTGGAGTATCTGCTATATGTTACCTGTACCGGATTTCATGTGCTGTATGCATATGACCAGGTGCCGGAGGTGGAGAATCAGTGCCTGATCTGGATGCTTGCCTGTGGAGCGGTGATGGCTGCAGTGATGCTGCTTATGAAGAATGATGTATGGCAGCAGATCATTATTATCACTCTGGCGACTATAACGACATTTATTGTGGGATATTGGGTACATACCATGGAGTTCGGAATTACGGTATACCTGGTCATGGGTGTTATGGTGGCGCAGCTCCAGAAACCGGTCCTGAACATTATCAGTTCAATAGAAGGCCTGCTTGCAATGATACTGGCCTATGTACTTTTTAAAGATGTCATTTTGGAGAGAGTTTCCGGGTTATTTTATCTTACGATGACGGTTATCGGCGCATTTGCGATGATTTCCATCTGTTATATGGTAATCCGATACCGGAACCAGGTGGATTTCATTGAGGAGCAGAAGCAGTCATTGATTCAGGCACAGAAGAGTAAGGATACGTTTTTTGCCAATATGTCACATGAGATCCGGACACGGATGAATGCAGATGTCGGTATGTGCGAGCTGATCTTACAGGAGCCGAATCTGTCCGATACGGTGTGGGAAAATGCAGTAGGAATCCGGAATTCCGGAAAGTTAGATTATGCACAGGAGACCTACCGCCTGTCATCGGTGATCAATGACGTGGTGGCAATGGCAATGGTCCGGAAGGGCAGGAAGCCGATTGAAGTTCTGGTGGATTGTGATTCAGAGGTGCCGCGGCTTCTGATCGGAGATGAAATACGAATCCGTCAGATCATTACGAATCTTATGGGGAATGCCGTGAAATTTACCGAAGAGGGACGGATAAAGCTGACTCTGCGTTCTGAGCGATCTAGCACCGGTGTAATCCTACGGGGTGCTGTTTCGGATACGGGAATCGGTATTCGGGAGGAGGATCAGAAGCTCTTATTCGAGTCCTTCTCACGACTGGATACTAAGAAGAATTCTTCCGTAGAGGGAACCGAACTGGGACTTGCAATTACCAAACGACTGGTAGAGGGCATGAATGGTGAGCTGGCTCTGACCAGTAAATATGGAGAAGGTTCGGAGTTCAGCTTCTTTATTCCACAGGGCGTAGCGGAATGGGAGCCGATCGTGCATCTGATGCATTCGAAAAGATCATATCATTTATTGCTGATTCCGGATTTGAAAAGAATTTCCAGTGAATTTGTCCGGAAGGAATATGGAGAGCTTCTGGAGCGTTTGCTGGAGCAACTGGGTGTCCGTGGTTACATGGTAGTAGATGAGAAGACCAGACAGCAGCAGATCATTTCTATTCTGGAGCGGGATCCGGAAGCAGATTATACGCATATATTTATCTCCGGATATGAGTATCAGGCAAATGGACAGTTATATGACCGGCTGGCAGAGGAAATACAGGTCTGTATAGTTATTGAGCGGGATACGGTATTCCATGGCAGTAAGAATATCCGGATCATATATAAGCCGCTGTATCTTCTGACGCTGGCAGCAATCCTGAATGGTGAGAGCGTGACTGGTCTGGAAACAACAGTGGAGAATGAGTCCTTTTATCGGTTTGAGGCAATCGATGAGAAGGTGGGGCTGTCTTATTTTGCAAATCAGCGAGAGGATTATGAGGATATTCTCAAAATCTTCTACGAAGGTGGTCAGAAGAAGCAGATAGCAATTCAGGATGCTTATGAGACAGGGAATATGCAGGCATATATGATTCAGGTGCATGCATTGAAGAGCACCGCCATGAATATAGGAGCGGTTCGGCTATCCGGTATGGCGAAAAATCAGGAAGCGGCTGCGCGAGCATTTCGGCGGGAGGAGGTTATAAAAAATCACGACAGTATGATGGAAGAATATCAGCTGGTATTACAGGATATAAAGAGGTGCTGTGGGTAAATGCTATGTACCCTCCTGATCGGATAAAGGAATATTTGGTCAGGAGGGTTATTTTTATGCATAGAATCCAGAGGAATTATTTCTGATTCAGGCATGGGGCAGAAGTATCAAAGTCAGGATTGAATGCATAGAAGTTTTTCGCATCCAGATCATCCTGTACCATACGGAGACTCTCACCGAAGCGCTGGAAATGTACCACCTCTCTGGCACGCAGGAATTTCAGAACCTCATATACGTCCGGAGAGTCCTTGCACAGACGGAGCAGATTGTCGTAAGTGGTACGAGCCTTCTGTTCTGCCGCCATATCCTCATGCAGATCTGTGATCGGATCGCCTTTTACCGCAAACTCACAGGCATTAAACGGAACGCCGCCGGCCGCCTGTGGCCAGATACCGAGGGTGTGGTCGGTGTAGTATTTATCAAATCCGGATTTCTCGATTTCGTCCATGGAAAGTCTTCTGGTAAGCTGATAAACGATAGCACAGATCATTTCACCATGACCTAATTCCTCTGAACCATGAAGTTATCGCTTGATAACACATACTGTGTGTTGGAGGTGCTTCTTGCCAAAAAGAAGGGTGTGTGATATTATATTTATACAAGGTGGTACTAAGTTGCACCCCTTGGAATTTTAGTGATTAAAATAACCGCCTAGTTTTCCAGACAGGGGCGGTTATTTTTTATCTTTTTTATTAGATATTATCTCATATATAAGACCTATCAGTGCTACAAGAAACAATCCTATTTGTATCAATTCTTCATATGTAACATACATAGGCATCTCCCCCTTTCTCAAGGGGACAACCGTTCCCACTTCCTTTATTTTATCATAAGAATAACTGTCTTACAATTATAAGCAAGCTTCTCTCCATCTAACCATTTGTAAATATAGTAGCTAATTGCACCTGTCATAACGGAAACCAAGAAAGAAGTTATATTTGCAATTTAGGGAACTTTTGACATAATAAGAATATCAAATATTCCCTAAGGAGTGAATGTTATGTTACTGGAAGAAAAGACGGAAGAACAGGATCAAGAAGTCATTAACACCAGACTTGCTGAAACCAGTCTGACGAGCTATTTCGCTACCGGACATTGATAGCGCGTAGTGTTTGATAATGATGTCCTTGTAATCCAACTGCATACATTATCCTCCTCATATAATCAAGTCTTTTTTGTTGAAATCACAGGCTTTTTCAGCCTTAT
>CAVFXS010000068.1:0-8717 GCA_963626805.1 Bacteroidales bacterium H4
CTGAAAAGCCTTGAAAAATAAGGACTTTTTGAGGCTGAATTTCATGGAGTACGGTTTAAAAGCAGCTCGTCGTGCTCCACAGTTCAGCAAGCGTTAGTCGACCGTTCAGAACAATATCAAAAGGTTTACAACTCCCCGGAGATCAAGGATTTCCGGGGAGTTATTTTATATATGTATTCTTCTAATTTTTCAGAAAATCTCATGACTATTGCCCCAATTAAATTTGTTTGATAAAATATTATATCGGATTTTTTAACCGATGGAAAGACCAGTCTGACAAAAGATATCCGAAGTGTCAATTGACATTTCGGGAAATGCACAAAATTGTCCCGGAGTATATGATATAATGAGCATTGCGACGGGATGTGCTTGCACATACCGGCATAATGCGAAAACAACATGGAGCCGACAGGCGACATGATATAATGAGCATTGCGACGGGATGTGCTTGCACATACCGGTATCAGTCGGGAACAGATGATAATATGTATACCCAGCCAATCGGCGGTTACATTGAGAAGGTAATTAAATGAGGAGAATTTTATTGCAGCGAAGGCTGCGAAAAGGAGCAAGTCAATGAAAACAAGACCAGTAAGAACTAAAATGCTGACAATTCTGGTTACGTTATGTATGGTGCTGCCACTGGTGCCGGGTTCGGCATATGCTGCAGATTCGACAGTTCAGAATGCATCAGAACTGGAGACGGCATTGGAAAATACGGATTGTGCGGAAATCAAGTTGGGGGGAAACATTGAGATCAATCAGGAACTCGATGTGAAGCGTACCGTGACTCTGGATCTGAACGGATATACCCTGAACTGCAGCTCGACAGATGAGGATATGTTTCTGGTGCGCAGCAGCGGAAATTTAACGGTGAAGGACAGCGGCAACAATGGGAAAATCGACGGGCAGAATAGGAACTGCGGATTTAATGTCAAGGGAGGCGTGCTGACTCTGGAAAGTGGCAGTATCGTGAACTGCACCGATGCCAGTGGGGACGGCGGCACAGTGGACGTATCCAACACCGGTGTAACGGAAACACCAACCAAGTATGGTAAGTTCATTATGAATGGTGGAGCTATCATGAATGGCAAAGCCGGCGATGACGGCGGTGCAGTGGACATAGGGAGTGGCTGTACCTTTATTATGAACGGCGGCACCATTAGCGGCTGCAGAGCCGATGATGACGGCGGTGCGATATTTATCAAGCAGGGCGGCACCTTTGAGTTAAACGGTGGTCTCATTCAGGATTGTTCTTCCGGTGCTAACGGCGGTGCGGTGAATATTTACTGGGACGGTCGTTTTACCATGACCGGAGGTACTATAAAAAGTTGTAAAGTGGATTTGGGCGGAATTGGTATTGCGGTGTACGGCAGAAACGATAAGGCTGTGGTCACCATGACCGGAGGCAGTTTTGAAGACTGCGGCGTATTTCCTTATTCCTTTGATGCATTTACCGTGACCTTTGATTCTGACGGCGGCAGCACTGTTTCCGAGCAGAAACTGCGGAATGCCCCGGCAGTCAGGCCTGCCGATCCAAAGAAATTCGGTTATGCTTTTAACGGATGGTATCTGGAAGAAGAAAACTATACCTTTGATACCAATGTCACCGGGGATATTACTCTGAAAGCACGTTGGACATCTGTATTAACAACCGTCACTTCTGTCGCTGTCCAGAATGTAAAATTCAATTATCAGCCGGGTGATGCCCCACAGGTAACAGCCGAGGTATATAATGCTGATGCGGATAAATACGAGATCGTTTATGAATGCTGGCAGGAATTTGAAAACGATGAACCTGTTGCCGCCTGGTATTCCGACAATGGCTCACATGGTTCTTTGCCAGCCATCACGGAATTTGAAAGCGGAAAAGAATATGTGTATTCCATTATGCTGAAGCCGAAAGACGGATATTTCTTCAGCGACGATGTTGCCATGACGGTGAATGGGGAAAGCGTAAGGGGAAGTTTGAGTGGAGGCTTCCTGTATGCCCCTGCCGTTAAAACAATCACTATGCCTACCGTAGTTATTATTGATGTGGTGGAAGTCAACAATGTTACCGTTAGTTTTAAGGACGGCGATAAGCCGGTGTTTACTGGCGAGGTGCCCGATGGTGCAAACTACGCATATCGGTGTGAGTGGTGGGAGCTGGACAGCAAGACCGGTGCCATGTCTACCGACTTTGGAAATTTCTATAAAAATAAGATCACTGCTTTTGAAAGTGGAAAGACCTACCATTACGGTGTGTATGTGACGACTTATGGTGATGTTGGAAATGTTCGCTATGTATTCGGTCCCGACACCAAGCTGAAAATCAACGGTGAATTTGTGAATTATAAGCGCTACGAAGGCGACACGAGCGATGGCTCCGACGGCACCATGTGGGTACTTACCGATCTGACCATGACACCTGAGGCCGGTAGTACGACTCCTTCCGAGAAATACACTATTACCTACACTGACGGTGTGGATGGTGAAGAAATCTTTAAAGATCAGACCTATACCGTAGAATCCGGCAAGGCTACTCCTGCATTCAATGGTACACCGACCCGCAAGGGTTATACCTTTGCCGGATGGAAGCCTGAGATTGCAGCCATAGTGACAGGCAATGCCACCTATGAGGCGACCTGGAAGCTTGACGCTGCAACGACAGCACTGAGTGATAACAAGCCGGATACGAGCGAAGTAGCAAGTCCGAAAACCGGTGATAACAGCAATATGATTCTGTGGTTTGGCCTGTTGCTTGTCAGCAGTGGTACCTTGATCGGCACGGTTATCGATAAGAAGAAAAAGACTATAAAATAAGCAACTATATGAAAGATTTATCCCCCGGAAATCAAAACGTTCCGGGGGATTGTGTTTAATAGGTGGATACGGTTTGACTTTTATGGTTGCCTTTGTTATACTGCGATTAGAAAAAACTAACTTACAAATATTATATATCGAAAAGAGGAGATCATGCTATGAGAATTTTAGTATTCGGTGCAGGTGTACTCGGCTGTAATCTTACAAGAAATCTGTTTCGTGCCGGAAAAGAGGTAACATTGCTTGCACGGGGCGACTGGGCAGAGGAGATAAAGAAGAACGGATTAAGGATTAAAGATAAATTTTCACCTAAAGTATCGGTGAGTCGCATTCCGGTGGTGACGGAGCTTGTTCCGGAGGATCGGTATGATGTGATCTTTGTTGTAGTGCGTTATACACAGCTTGATTCTATTTTGGATACCCTGCGGGCCAATCAGACGAAAAACATTGTCTTCATCGGTAATGATGTGCGGACAAGAGAGATTGCTGCATCCCTGCCTGAGAAAAATGTTCTTTTTGCCTTTGCATCTTCGGCGGGATATCGGGACCGTGACCGGGTAAATTCTGCAGATCTTAAAAAAATTACCATTGGTCAGCTTGCAGATTCACAGTCCAATGAGCAGCTGATCGGGCAGATTTTCGCCGGAACGAAATACAAAGTGAAATATGAACCGAATATGGAGGACTATCTCCTCTGCCATGCAGCATTCGTGTTACCGGCGGTTTTTGCCAGCTATAAAACAGATGGCGATTTGAAAAAGCTGAAAGGGAATGTTGCATATCTGAACCGGCTGATCGATGCGAATATTGAAGGCTATCGAGCTATAAAAAATGCCGGACACGAAATCCTGCCGGTAGAGGACAAGGACTTCGAAGGTGAGAAATACCGCAAGACCTGCATGCGTTTCTTCAAGCTCATGTGTGCTACAAGTCTCGGAAAGGTCTGTGTTTCCGATCATGCCATGCATGCAATGGATGAGATGAGTGCGTTGAACCGGGATCTGAAACAATTCTATGAAGAAAACGGAGCCGAATATCCGGTATGGAAGGAACTGGAAAAGGACGCAGAAAAGTATTTAAAAGCAGAATGATTTTTTAACACCTCAGGGATTCTGACTCCTGGGGTGTTTTTTTATGGGAACTATGGTAATATATTTATATAAAATGTTACATAATTGGTATAAAAAAGAAAATAGTTATATGAAGGGAGTAGCGTATGACAACAATAAATACAAAAAGCGGAAAAGTAATAAAAGTTGTAGCTTGTGGAGAGGAAAAAAATACATTAACTGAATCAGACAAAGAAATGGATGAACGTGCTGTAGAGGCAGTGAAAGCAGCAATAAATAGGGCAAAAATATGTAAAAAACCGGTGGCGGGATATGATAAGGAAAAGAAAGCTGCCTATATTGAGTATGCAAATGGGGAAAGAAAGTATGCAAAATAGAAAACCAATGCTTCTTGTATTAGCTGGGCCTAATGGATCTGGTAAGAGTACAATTACAACATTTTTTGAAAAAGTGGGAAAATATACAAATGCTGATGATATTGTTGCAACTACGGGAATGGATAATATGGATGCAGCAATTTTAGCTGATAAGATGAGATATGAATCTATTAATAAGAAAGAAGATCTTACTTTTGAAACGGTATTATCATCTGAGTATAAGCTGGATATATTAAGGAAGGCGAAAGAAGAAGGGTATTTTATAAAGTGTGTATTTGTTTTGACAATAGATCCTCAAATTAATATTGCCAGAATTGGATCCAGAGTTGCAGCTGGTGGTCATAATGTTGAAGGATCAAAAGTTATAAATAGATATTACAAATCAATTGAGAATATAAAGAAGTTACTTGAGATATGTGATATTATGCATGTTTATGATAATACAGAAACCCCAAAGAGAATTATTCGTAAACATAAGGATGATTTATCGATATATCCGAATGAGTATTGGAGTGAAAAGGATATATTAGAATTGCTGGAATAATGAAACAGTAGCTGCGGTGGTTATGGAGAAGTCGGCTGGTTGGGAGATGCTTTAAGCTCCACGCACACGATTTCCGGATAGTTGAATAAGCGGACCGGAATAATACTGTTACCAAGCCCCCTGCTGACAATCATGTTGGTATTTGCAATTGTATATTCACCGGACGTATATTCCGGCAGAAATCCCTGATCCGGTGCAACGAGACCGCCGATAAAGGGAAGCCGGAACTGTCCGCCATGGGCATGACCGGATAGGACAAGATCTGCACCGGCAGAGAGGATTCCCTGAAGTGTCTGCTGTCTGTCTGTGGAAGTAAGCCAGTACTCATGATTGCCGGTGACGTAATAGACCGGTGCAATCGTGACTGCCTGTTCTACAAATGAGACTGCACGTTCCACATCTGTATGATTGGAATATACCAGATCGCCGGTGATGACGATCATATCAGGCGAGCAGGACTTAATAGCATCTAAAAGCTTCCGGTTGTTCTTACCGAATGTAGCATTATGCAGATCTGAAATCTGCACGATTCGATATCCATCAAAGTCAGCACCTAATTTATCCGATTCATAGGTGTAGTTTGTGATTACAAGGTGTTTCTTGTATGTTTCTTCATGATTTACCTGCTAAATAAATGATAGAATAATTATATCAAAAAGCGGCAGCATTTGATATAATCATTTACAGAGTTGAGGAAAATGGCATAAGCGGAGGATGAATTCTATGAAAAAGCTTTTGATTATAGTGGATGAGCAGGTTGATTTTACATCGGGTGTACTTGGAAATGCAGAATGCGAAGCGACGGTGCAGGCTGCAGTAGATGTTATAAATGAGAATACGTATGATGAGATTTATCTTACGAGGGATACACATCAGGAGAATTATCTGGACACACAGGAGGGCAGGAATCTTCCGGTGAAGCATTGTATAGAGAATACAGATGGCTGGCAGATCCGGCCGGAGATTATGGAGGCAGTGCAGCATAACTATGCATCGGAAACGGTTCATATCATTGACAAGCCATCCTTTGGGTCGCTGGACCTTGCAAATTTATTGAGGGACAGGTATTCTGCTCAACAGGCTGAGGTTGAAATTACGCTTATCGGTGTATGTACGGGAATTTGTGTGATCAGCAATTCCATGCTGGTGAAGGCGGCCTTGCCGGAAGCCAGGATAACGATTATTGAAAAGGCCTGTGCATGCGTAACGCCGGAATCACATAAGACCGCAATAGAAGCTATGAAATTATGCCAGATAAATGTGATCTAAATATGTTTGGATAGCATTTACAATATTCAAAGGAGGACTTAACATGAAGGAAACATTACAGGATTTAAAGACAAGACGGAGCTGCCGGAAGTATCGTCCGGAACAGATCAAGGATGAAGAGCTGGATGCTATTTTGGAGGCAGGTACCTATGCACCGACCGGTATGGGAAAGCAGAGTCCGGTGATCGTAGTGGTACAGGATAAGGAGACCAGAGATTATCTGTCGAAGCTGAATGCAGAGGTCATGGGGGCGGATACTGACCCATTTTATGGAGCACCGACCGTATTGATCGTTTTGGCAGATCGGAGTCGGAATACTTATGTAGATGATGGTAACCTGGTAATCGGAAATCTGTTAAATGCAGCACATGCAGTTGGTGTGGATTCCTGCTACATTTATCGGGCCAGAGAGGTGTTTGATTCCGAAGCAGGCAAGGAACTTTTAAAGAAATGGGGCATTGAAGGAGACTATGAAGGAATCGGAAACGTGATTCTCGGCTATGGTCTTCCGGAGGGAATTAAGGAACCGGCTCCGAGAAAAGAAAATTATATTATTCGTGTGAAGTAGATATGATGTTAGACAGTCCCGTTACATCCGCCGCAGGGCCTCGATCGGACTTAGCTTCGCTGCTTTTCTGACCGGATAGATTCCGAAGAAGATACCGACAACGCAGGTTTTCGTCCGCTGTTACCGTGAATAAAGTAAGTTTTTCCTTGTGCTATATTAGGACATTATCAAAAATGGTTCATAAATGATAAATGATAAAGCTGTGCTTTTTATTGACAATTTTCTTTCGGTATGCTAGCCTTAACTAGTCGTAGTTTAAACATATATTAATAAGTAGTGATTGAGTATACGGGATTATGTATGTGTGAGGCAATGAATAATAAAGTGAGGAGTAGAGAGAATGAATGCAGTAATGATGAGCACTTGGATAAGTGAGATGAGCACGAAGTATCAGGCAGATAGCACTCTGGATTTAATCTGGAAGATGTTTAATGCCCTGCTGGATAAGATTGATACATTGGTATGGGGTGTCCCTCTGATCGTATTGATCCTGGCCGGCGGTATTTACCTGTCTATCCGTTTGGGACTTCTTCAGGTACGGAGACTGCCACTGGCATTAAAGTGGATGGTTCAGAATGAGGAGGGAGGACATGGTGAAATTACATCATTTGGTGCCTTATGTACTGCATTGTCCGCAACGATTGGAACCGGTAATATTGTAGGTGTTGCAACTGCGATCGCTGCCGGAGGACCGGGAGCTCTGTTCTGGATGGAGGTAGCAGCCTTCTTCGGTATGGCAACCAAGTATGCCGAGGGTCTGTTGGCTGTCAAGTACCGAGAAGTAGACGAGAATCATCATGCACTGGGCGGACCATTCTATTACATAGAGAAGGGTATGGGAGCGAAGTGGAAATGGCTGGCTAAGATCTTTGCATTCTTTGGGGTCTGCGTAGGTCTGTTTGGTATCGGTACATTCTCACAGGTAAACGGTATTTCTTCCGCAGTTAATAATTATTTTGATCCGGATATGTCATGGACTCTGACAATTCCGGGAATCGGTACATATTCGTGGACCGTTATTATTGCGTCCCTGATCTTAAGCGTCTGTGTAGCAGCCGTATTGATCGGTGGTGTAAAGCGCATTTCCAAGGTATCACAGGCTGTGGTTCCATTTATGGCAATTATTTATGTTGTATTTTGTATCATTTTGCTGATCTGTAATATACAGGAAATTCCATCAGCAATCATCATGATCGTAAAGGGAGCATTTAATCCAAAGGCGGTTACCGGTGGTGCAGTAGGTACTATGCTGATTGCAATGCAGAAAGGTATTGCAAGAGGTATTTTCTCTAATGAGTCCGGACTCGGTTCTGCACCAATTGCAGCAGCAGCAGCTCAGACAAAGGAGCCGGTTCGACAGGGATTGGTATCGATGACCGGTACTTTTATTGATACTATCGTTATATGTACTATGACCGGTCTCTCGATTATTCTGACTGGAGCATGGCAGATAGAAGGTCTGGAAGGAGTGCAGGTAACTACATATGCATTTAACAATGGACTTCCATTTCCGTCCCGGATATCTTCCTTTATATTGATGCTGTGCCTAGTATTCTTTGCATTTACAACGATTCTTGGCTGGGATTATTATTCTGAACGTTGCCTGGAGTATCTGTTTAACGGTAAGCAGAAGGTAATCAAGGTATATCGTTGGTTATATATTCTGGCGGTCTTTATCGGACCATACATGACAGTAGCAGCGGTATGGACCATTGCTGATATATTTAATGGATTAATGGCCATTCCGAACATGATCGCAATCTTTGCATTGAGTGGTGTGGTCGTGGCAGAGAGTAAGGATTTCTTTAAACGTTTGAAGAATAATGAAATCAGTAAATAAAGCCAATGTCGGAAGGATAAATCACAGGATCATGAGATAAGAGCAAGAGATAGAAAATAATTGATTTATGAAAGAAATGACGGAACTCGAACAGTATTATAATAAATTTAATGAAGATAAACGACTGAATACCCGATACGGACAGGTGGAGTTCCGGACTTCCATGCATTATATTCACCGGTATCTGGAGCGGATAACGTGTGACATGAAACATCCGGGTACAGAAGGTTCGGATGCAACGAAG
>CAVFXS010000069.1:0-8589 GCA_963626805.1 Bacteroidales bacterium H4
TTTGTTTTTTCTTATATTTTACATTATATAATAAACAAAAACATATTTATCCTCCCTATGTATACTGATATTTGCAATCAAATCATTAGTTGCTTCGATTGATGAATGCTTTTGTTCTGTTATTATTACAACCTTCTCTGAACTATCAAAGAATTTAATCATCGACTCATCGTAAACGCTTTCTAAATCAACAATTATATAATCAAATTCATTGCTTTTTTTTGCATCTTCTACAAAATCATTAAAAAAAACTTTTGATAATCCAATCGACATAAGAGATGTTTTAAATGCTGGCAAATAAGTAAATCCCTCTGTTCTTAATAAATGCTTCAATTCCATATATAAATCATTTTTTTTATCATATAATTTGTTTCTAATATCATTTATTAACAGTTTTGTGGTATTATTAAATTCAAATTGAAACGACTGCAAACTACCATTATTCACATATAGAACCTTTTTGTAATTATTTGCCAAACATAGTGCTACATTTCTAGATATTGTCGTCTTGCCTGCTCCTCCATAGCCAGAAGTAAACACTATAATTTGCGTCTCTTTCTTCTCTACAGCAGCAACATTTAATACCCCAGCACTCTTTCCGATAATCTCATTAAAGATTTCCTTAATGCTTGTATACTTAAAAAGCTGGTTTACATTTAATTCTCCTGTACCTCCTTCATCATACTGCTCCATCATCACAAAAATGTTCTGAATATTATGACGCTGAAGGGATGAGTCGTATAACTCATCTGAAACAATCAAGATTTCTGCATTCTGTGGTTTTGAAAAATAATCATCGAAATATGCTCTATCTGTAATGATTTCTAAATCTATTTTATTAAAAAAATCTGTTACAAACTTAAACTGCAGCGGTACTATGTAGTTTGCATCTTCATCTGCAATAATCACTTTAGGTCTTGCCATCTCACACCTCTTTATACAATCTGAAAATCACTATCCGCCATACGGATTATATCTCCACGATTAATCTGCACTTTCTGTCCTGGATTCAATCGGACTCCATTTACAAATGTACCATTAGCACTTCCTTCATCATTGATGTAATAAATGCCTGTCCGATTAGTTATGCGGCAGTGCTTTCTGCTAATCATCTTATTGAACGGAATTACCATATCCACCAATTCCTGTTTCTTGCCTATTACTGCATCGTCCCGGTCAATTACCAGTTCAAAATGACCAGGTGCATTCATGGCAACAAGTTTAATTGAGCCATTAGCACTTGTTCCCGGCATCATCTGGCTTCGTGCCTCTGATTTTACAATAGGTGCCGTCCCTGCCCCTCTTGATTTGTTGTACACATCCTCAAGGGACATTGAGCCATTACACAAATCCTGTACGAATTGGTCTAATCTCGCATTGGAAGATGTAATTACCTTATTAGCCAGCTTTACAATGCTTGATCTTAATTCACTTTCAAATTCTGCATAGCTGTCAAATGCTTTGACACTTAACGGCAAATATACCAGTTTTACCTTCTGGGTATTCTGCTCTATGTATATTTTGTCCCAGGATAAATCTATACATTGGCACGCCAAAAATCCATTATTTCTTACTTCAATCACACTTGCAAAAAGATTAATTATAACATTGACAAGCGTATCCGGGCTAATACCTACAAACATTGAGGACATTGGTCTGTATTCGTCAGTTACATAATATAAATCAACCAATCCATTCCTTGTCATTTTCATGCATTTTATAAATATGCCATTATTCTGGCTCTGCAATACCTTATAATCGGTGTTCACAAATCGTGAGCTATCCTTTAGTATGTATTCAAAATTATTACCACATGTGACCTCTGAAATCACATCGTTGTCTTTTAATGTGTACATATCCTACCTTCCTCCCAGATGCTGTTTGCTACAAGTAAACACTTAATCTGCATTAAATATTTACCTCTAACAAATAGCTTGTGATTTCTGCACAAAAAGTGCAGAAATCACAAAACCTTATTTTATTTTGCTGCCGTTCGCTTTCTCCTCTTAAAGAATACCGTTGCACCAGCTCCACCGCCAATTACAACAACAGTTCCGGCAATTGAACCATAGAACAATGCCTTATTAGCAAACCAACGTACAAATATATTGGTTGATACAGTCACGGCATTATTAAATACATATGAGCTTGTAAATCCATCAGAATTCGTATCTGTAATATTTCCTGCCTTATCAGTTACCACAAATCGTACATTCTGAGCATTAGAGCTCTCCTTCAATACAAATGCACCGTCGTAGTTATTTGCATCCGCACTAAAGTCTGTTACTTTATCCGTTTCTTTGTCATCTACATATACTACAACCGAAGCAAGTCCAATCGTGTCATAAACTGTATATTTAACCGTCTGCTCTGTAGCATTTACAATTGACTTTTCCAGACCCGTTATACTAGTAATTTCCGGAGCTGTACTATCTACTCTAAAGAGAATCGTCTTATCATCATAATTGCTATTTTCAGGACTATTTCCTGTTGCATCCTTAGACGATACCGCAATCTTATAAACTCCATCAGATGCAAAATTGTCCTTTGCAATGGTGTAAGAATACTGATACCATCCGCTTGATCCTGTTGCTACAGTCTCATTTATTTCCGGAGATACACTATAATCAGCATCGTCAAGAGGTTTACCATCTCTTAGAATTTCAATATCAAGTGAATCTGCCACTAATCTGTCAGCATTATACTCGGTGATAACTAAATCATCTTCCACACTCTGTACATATGCTCCGCCTTCTTCAATGAGAGACACAAGCAAATCACTATATTCATACACTGATCCAAATCTGTTGACTGTAAATGTAATACTCTTGTCAACTGAATGTCCTGCCTTATCCTTTAATGTAGTTGTAATCGTGTAAATTCCATCGTTTTCAGCAATCTTATCAAAAGTATCAAATTCGCCATTTCCACCAGTTTCATTAGTAGAAATATGACCAGTGATAAACTTGTCGGTTACATCTACATTCTTATCTGCATAGCTGGTTCTATACATTTTGACTTCACAGGATTCAAAGTTGGTATCATTAAAGCTTACTGCCGGAACCACTTCGTCTTTAAACGCTTTACCATCAGCTTCCTGACCATTAATGGTAATAGTTGCCTCTGTTATCTCTGTGTCAATAGTCATTTGTTCTGATGTATATGCCTGCATTGTATTAGATGATTTATCTGTATATGTAATTCCTACAGTATAATCTCCATCTCCAGAGATAGTAAATGTTCCTGTATGAACATCTGTACTATTGTCTATCCAGCTGGCAGTTACCGCAGATGCTGCACCATCCCTTGTTACTGTAATCTGTACATCCTCAGAATAGAAGTTTGCTTCATTAATAGTAACAGTCGCACTAATATCTCCATCATAATAAGCAATTCCATTTGAAGTCTGTACTGGAGTACTGTACTGAACCTCTGCTGTTGGTGAAATATTGTCTACAATAATTCTCTTTGTATCACGCAAATAATCCGATTCGTTATTTGCCCTGTCAGTTGCTGTAAAGTTTATCGTACCATTAAACTGATTATTAGCAGCCAACGCTTCCCTCGGTATTTCAAATGTTGCTGTACCAGTTGCACCTCCATTCGAATATGTAATCGAAGACGCATCAACTATTGCATCTACCAGTTCTGTATTTACTCCACTTACTCCATCAGCTTTTACATAACTATATTTCATAGAGTTAATTCCTGAAATATTGTCAGTCGCACTAATCGTAACTGTAGCTTTTGCATTATAGAATCCAAATGTAACAGTGTTCAGAATAGTGTCTAATATGCTGTTGCTATATGCCACATTCAAATCAGTAGGCTTTGACGTATCAACTGTAAAATACTCTGTTGCATAATCATCTGCCTCTAATGTAGCCAGATCTGTACACTCAATATCAAATGTGTAATTGGCATCTCCCGGATATGTAATGGTCAGAATATTATCATCACCATTTTTTGTCCAACCTGATACCGAATACAGACCACTTGCATTAATTTCATTGCCTGCTACATCTTTTGTAACTATTGTGTATTTTGCAGCTGTCTCGTTAAAGTTATGTTCTTTTACAGTAACCGTTGCAGTCTGTGTTGATGAGAAATATTTTCTCTGATGATTTTCAACATCCGTCATTGTATTTACAGGATTATCATTTGCATACTTCACCTCAATAACTGGCTTTGTTGTGTCAATAACCTTGGTTGTAGAGGTATATGTATTCATCTGGTTATTACTTCTGTCCTTATATTCCACTGAAAATATGTAATCACCATCATTTGAATGATCTGATGCCGCAGTAATCGTCACTTTTCCAATATGTACATCTGTACTTGTATCTGTCCATACTGGTGTTATCTCTGTAAATGAGCCGTCATTTTTCTTCACCTTGACTTTGACATCTTCTTTGTAGAAATTTGCTTCAGTAATTGTAAATGTAGCAGTCAGATCCTGCTTATAATAATCCTTGCCATTGTAAGAATTATCTGCCGCAGAATATTCAACATTCATCGTAGGCGCTATTGTATCTACCACAAGCACATTATTAGTGTCTGTCAATTTATTGCTTGAATTATTATAATTGTCTGTTGCTGAAAAACTTACTGTACCACGTATCTGATCAGCCACACTTTTCGGAAGAGTCACTGTAGCAGTATATTTTGATTTATCTGTTGAGTCCTGCTTTGCTGTAACTTTTGCTTCAGCATATTCTGCTACATTTGATTCACTTGCCCCAGTTTCCTTTAGATAGCTCCATGTAAACTCTTTAATACCAGAAATACTGTCATGTGCCGTAAATGTCACATCTACATTTGGATTATAGTATCCAAATGTAATACTGTTTAAAATCGTCTGCATTATCGGATTTGAGTATTTTATGCTCATATCTGCTGTATCAGGAGCTGTTCTATCAACTATAAATGATGAGCTTTTTACTTCTGATGCCTGATTTAATGCCAGGTCCGCATAATTAAATGTTAATTCATAAATTCCATCCACAAATTGCTTATCAATTATTGCTGTATGGACATCGCCCTCTGTTGTCCATTCACAGTTTCTTAGATACTGCTGTAAATCATTTGTAGTAACTGTCTTTCCATTAATATCTTTTGCAGATACATCCAATTTGATATCATCTGTTCTAAAATTATGTTCTTTTATCTTTACTGTTGCAGACTGTGGATTCTGCGAATCCTTATAGTCTTTGAAGTTAAACTCTATCACTGGGATAGTTTTGTCTACAACAATTTTTTCGGATGTATAGGCAGTCATTTCCTTTCCTGAACGGTCTTCATAAGTCATAGATACTACATAGTCTGCATCATCGGAAAGTGTAAGCGTTGCCTGATGTTCATCAGAATTTTCCGTATCAGTCCATGTTACATTCTGCTTTTCAGCCGATCCGTTGTTCTTAGAAACTGTAATAATTACATCCTCTGGATAAAAATTCGCCTCCACTATCTTAAAGGTAAATTCAACGTCATTTGAAAAATAATGCTTATCTCCAACAATCTGGTTCAATCCTTCATTATTTTTCAATTTATATTCTACTTTCTGTGTTGGTGCAATTGTATCAATAACAAATACGCCATCATCTGTATACGAAACAGAGTTATTTCCAGCCTTATCAACTGCCGTAACCTGTAGATTACCTCTAAGCTGTTCAGCTTCTTTTCTCGGTAATGTTAATGTTGCAGTATATTTATTCGGGTCATCCTTGTCTACCTGTGCACTTACTGTTCCATTATCAGATTCCAAATTAGAATTACTTGCTCCATTTTCCCTTGTGTATTTCCAATCAAAATGGTCTACTCCGGAGGTTACATCATAAGCTATAAATGTTACTGTAATATAATCACCATAATACTTGACCGAATTCTTTTCCTCCACATCCGGGAAATCTATATTCACATTATATGGAGCTATCGTATCAAGTTTCAGATTACTTATCTCAATCTTTTTGGTAATATTACCTGTAGCAGTTTCTTCAAGATATATATAGTGGCTGAGCGATGCACCTTGATCCTTTGCCTCAGTTTCAACCATTTCACCAAATTTTGCAGAGTCCTTGAAGGAAGATTTATCTTTTGTCAACTCATCTGCTCTGATAATGGAATATCCATCCGCCGGCTTAATTATCAACGTTGTATTATACCAATCATTTTCTCCATTTGGACTTGTTAACTCGGTCTCCAAATCATCTGCTGCATAAATCTTATAGGCTAATTCAGGCGCATCTGACATGGAAATCTTCAATGTATATGATGTACTATCTGCCGGATAGTTTGCTTTACTCCACCATCCTCTTTTACTATATTCTGCCTTATCAGCTTTTATCGTTACATTCAAAATTCCGTTTCCAGCTTCAATTGATTCTATCACTTTACTATAATCAGCAATAGAAATCACACCCGATTTACTGTCAATGCTAAGTCCTAATTCAGAACCATTTTCAATACTATAAGAAATTGCACCCTTATCCTTAGCTTCTTTCTTCACAGCTGCATTCTCTGTTATTCCATTGGTGTTTCCTAATATATATTCAATTGTATTCTCCGGAAAAGAAATCCACTCTCCTGCTACGCTTTTTCCTTTCACATATAATACATGTTCAATTGTACTTTCATTATAATTATCATTTCCAGAAAGAACTGCTTTAACCGTAATTTTACCTGCACCATTAACAGTCAGTACTCCTGTCTGTGAATCAATAGTTGCTATTTCATCGTCACCCTCGTCAAACAAAACACTATATGTAATCGTTCCACCAGCTTTTTTCTCTTTATCTGTAGCTGCAAAATTAAATTCTTTTCCAGCTTCCATTTCAGCTTGCGTAATTTCAACACTAGTTTCCTCTCCAGTGTATTTATCAAAAGATATTACCTGTGATGCCTTTGCCAGATATACATTGTATGGTGCAACTGCATTTTCTGCCTTTATAACATCTACATTTTTATCATCATAGTATTGTTTAGTAGCTTTTACCCAGACGATATAAGAACCAGCATTTGTTATTGTCGGAATTGTTGTATCCCAAGCATCTGGATTTGCAGTCTGGCTTCCATCATCCAACTGATAATATAACGTGTAATCTCCCTGATTTTCAACTTTGACTGCCTCCTGAGCCTTTCCGTTATAAATACCATCTAATCCTGTTACTTTTAAATCTCCCAGATTAATTTTCGCATTTGAAATTTTAGCTGTTACAGTCTTTTCAAAATCATTATAATTATCTCTTTGTACGACTAATTTAACTGTATACTCACCGACTGCCAATTGTTTAGGAATATCCTGACTTCCTGTGCTTTTACCATTTACATACCATGTTACAGTATCCTTTTCATCAAAAGCACCTGTCATCAAAACCAATTCCTGCTCTGTTTCATCTTTATATTCAACCTCTTTGGCTGTAATATCTATTCCTGTTATATCAACTTTATTTATTTTGGCAGTTTGTTCTCCAGATAAATATGTACTGTATCCATCTTTTGTAATTTTTACATACACAGGATACTCTCCAGCATTGGTCTCTGACGGACAAGTATCCACCCATGTGTTTCCATCCCTAGAATATTCAATAGTTACATTCTCTGTTGTAGCTGAGGCACTGACTAAATCCTGTGCTTTTCCGTTATAATCTGCATTAAGCACATCAATGCTTACTCCGTCAATCTCCGGCTGAGATTCTGGTCCTGATTCAGCTGTTAACGTCACAGAAAAATCTTGTGTATCAGATGTTATATCCATTTTATTTATTGTAGTTGTATCTGTCTTGTATCCGTCTTTTGATACTGATGCTGTAATAGTAAGATCATCATAATAATTAGATGCCTCTAACACTTCAATAGTACCATAACTGTCTGTTTCACCACTGTTAGTGATTGTTTCAAAATTATTAGCACCATTCTCTTTTTCCATAATTGTGTATGTCACTGTAGCACCATTAATAGCATCACCCTCTGCATCTGTTACCGTAATTGTCACAAAACCCTGGTGCTTATCCGTCTGTGCACTTACTGTCACTCCAGCTGATGGGAATATTGACACAATCATCAATAACGCCATAATGAATGCCAATCCCCTCTTTCGGAAATTTCTTTTGCTCATTGTTTTCATTCGTTAACTCCTCGATTCTATTTGTATGATTATTCTCTTATGTATTTTCTTCTATATAACAGATGTGTATTCAGAGAAAATACAATAATAAACAGGCACAAATACCCCATATATGTCGAACTCATACCTATTAAGCATGATGTTATCATCCCCAGAATACCTAGGACGAATACTATGTCTGCCACCGACACTATACTGTTTGAAAATATATAGAATTTTCTCTGAGTCTTCTTTGTTTTCTTTTTTGTTAAATAAAGATATATCAATATTCCATATCCCAATAATCCACTCATCCAGAACGCAATACCAATAGCAACAGTGACATGCCTTGCATAACTGAAAGTATCACTATTAGTAATTGGCATAAACAAGAATGTACTTGGAAATATGATTAAACAAAGTTCTGAAATAATAAAATGAACATTTATTTTGTTTCGTCCACTCATCAAATCACCTCGTCCGTATGT
>CAVFXS010000069.1:8599-27912 GCA_963626805.1 Bacteroidales bacterium H4
GATTACTTCTTCCAGCATTTTCATAGTCACAGAAGATGGCGTACGATTTCTGACATTGTCCTCATTCCCCAATGAAGCAGTTTCTCCTGATTCATCAAGTAAGCCTGTCGCATCCTGATCCACCAATAATCCAGTGTCTTCAATTTGTCGTTCTTTCACTAAGTTCTCGTTCAGCAAACCGGTTTCTTCATTCTTGTTTCCAGATTTGCCAATGCCCTCCATAGTTCCAGTCAGCTTTCCTCTGTCTAGATTTTTCTTACTTGCCTTATACGATTTATCTCCTGTTTTCTCATTGTTTTGCCTCATTTGAGCAATTGATTTTCTGGCATTGTGACCTGACAAGTCACCAATTACATTTGGTATTTTAAAGATAAACCAAAATACAATTGCTATTACCACAAACAATACAGCTAAAACAAATGAGATAATCGAAAGTGTATGTAATATTTCTGCCATTTTTACTTCCTTTCCTCTATATTAGTGTATGTTCTTTCAATTGCTTCTTTGTATGTTTCGTACTTATCAAGAATCTCTGATTGAAGTACTTTCGACTGTTCTTTTTGTACTGTCAGTTCTGTTGTTCTTTTGTATATTTCATCGTACAAATCCAATATATTCTGTTTGTCCACATTAACCTGAGCCATGCTTGCTCTTTGATCATAAAGAAGCATAAACACACTGTTATATAATGTCAGCTGATCATATGCACCAGCATCTTTTACGGAATTAATAGCGTCATCTATCACAGTAAAAATCTCATCATAATTCTCTTTAGATGCTTCTTCCACTGTTGTCGTATTTAATATGTACTTCTTATAAAAAGAACATATCTGGTAATAGCAGTCTGACATGGTCTGTTCTTCAAATCCTGTTGCACTCTGATAATTTTCATTAAAGAAAGGATAGGCTTTCTGTACTCTGGTCGAAAAACTATAATCACCATCATTATTTTCTGTATAATAATTGAAATAAAGCATACCAATTATGTAATTTAATTCTGACACATCAGAGCTTGTCGTATCTAATTGATCTTTATTTGCATTATATACAGCTAAAAAATCATCATTCTCCTGTTTACTGAAAGTTCCTTCATCCTGATAAGCTTCTATCATCTTTACATATGCATCAGTCCTGTTAGGATATATTTCAACTGCATTTTTATAATTATTTATCTTGTCATCCAAAGATGACGCTGTTGAAGTAGATATTAATGTCTCATAATCACTATTATTCATTTTTGTGGAAACGATGTTACACACTACTCCTGATATAACCATTACAACTGCTAATGCAACTGACGCTATGAAACTGTTTAATTTCCTTTTCTGTTTCCTTTTATAATCTCTTGTAATTAATTCCGGATGTTCCAAATCATACAAAAGATCCTGACAATTTTGATATCTGTGCTCTGCTGCTGGCTGAACACACTTATCAATTATCATTTCCATACCTTCTGAAACTTCCGGATTCCACATCCTTACCGGAGCATATGCTTCTCCGGTTCTAGGATCAATGCCAGTCAAAAGATGATGCATTGTCATTCCAAGTGCATAAATATCTGATCTTGCATCTGTCTGACCGCTATACTGTTCCGGTGGTGCATATCCTTTTGTTCCCAGCACTGTTGTATCCGCCAGGCTCTGTTCCTTGTATTCCCTGGCAATACCAAAATCAATAATTTTTATATTGCCTTCAGGCTTTAACATGACATTTGCCGGTTTCATATCCCGATATATGATCGGTGGCTTCTGCGAATGCAAATATGATAATGCATCGCATAACTGTTTTGCCCATCCGATTACTAATTCTTCTGGCTGCGCACCATATTCCGCCAATATCTTATCCAATGATTCGCCTTCTATGTAATCCATCACTACATAGATAGTAATTCCATTATCGATAATATCTACTATTCTTGGAAGGGATGGATGATCCAATCGCTTCATCATGTTTGCCTCAGCAAGCAGACTGTTTACAACTATTTCATCATTTTTTCCGCTTCCTTTTTTTCTGATTTCTTTTACCGCCCACTGCTTATTGAGATGAGTATCCATAGCCAGATAAACAACAGACATACCTCCGTGTCCTATTTCAGTAAGTATTTCATACTTACCGTCAATGACAGATCCTATTTCAGCCACAACTCATCCCCCTATTCCGTCTTGATTAATACAACTGAAATGTTATCTTTTTCATTACGTTGTTTTACAAGCTCAATTAAATATTTTGCATTAGAGTGCATTGCATTTTTGTTAATTAAATTAATAGGGTTTAGCGATTCCAGAATTTCTTTTTCAGTAATCTCATGTCTAAATCCATCTGAACAGAGCATATACGCTCCCTTTTCTACCTTTCCAACCAACACCTCTGGTTCTAATGTCTCTGAGGCACCTACACATTGAAGAAGCATATTTCGCCTTTTATCAGTTTTTGCCTGTTCCGCTGTCATGGTGCCTTTTCTAATTTCTCTTGCTATAAATGTCTGGTCGCAGGTAAGCTGCTCTAACCTATTTCCTATATAATATAGTCTGGTATCTCCCACATGTACCGTCACATATTCGTTTCCAACAAATAGTATCCCTGTAAATGTGGTTCCCATCGTAATATTATTTTTCTTGGCATACTCGATAATCTTGATATTTAAATCCTTAAGCATGAGCGACCATTTACCACCAATTACTTGCAAATCCAAATTTTCTAATTCATACGGCAGTTCCGTGTTGTACCAATCTAAAAACGCTCTTATCACTGTCGCACTGGCAAGTTCTCCCTTTGCAAGACCTCCCATTCCATCACATATAACAGCCATCAGCACTTCTCCGCCAGAATAAGTACCATGCTTAAATAACACGCTGTCTTGATTTGTTTCCTTTGCGATGCCAATATCTGTATCAGCCGTAACTGTAAAACGCATTTTCCTTCTCCTTTGATTAAATCCTGAATTCAAACTCCTCATTTGCTAACCTGATAGCATCTCCATCATGAATTTCCGTTTCCTGTTGTGCCAGTATCGGAGTCCCATTTACAAATGTTCTATTTTTAGAGTTAAGATCAACAATAAAGTAGCTTCCACCCCTCGAAATAATATCCGCATGGCTTCTGCTTACCATATTATTGTTAGCAACAAAATAATCGGAATAACTTTTTTCCTTGCCAATTCTAAAAACAGGTTTATTAATTATAAATGTTTCATTCGTCAACAATCTGTACATTGATGCATAATGTATCTGTTCACATTGAGTATTCAACAGTCCCGTCGCTTCTTCGTCATAATTATTCAATAGTCCCGTGTCTTCATCTGCACTATTCAACAATCCGGTTGCTTCTTCATCTGCAAGCAGTCCAGTTGCTTCTTCATCTGCATTGTCCCTGCCATAATGTTCGTAATAATGTTGCGGCTTATCTGTCATAAATCCACTCTGTCCAACATTGTGCCGCTTAATTGTATTCACAACACTTCTGTCTTCACCAGAGATATATTTTTCGATTTTCTCAGCATTGTAAGATGGCAGAGACTTCAAGAAATATACATATCTCGATATATATTCTGTATCTGCCTCCTGCATTGTTTTAGAAGCATATATAATCTGCTCCATGAACCCTAATACATCAGCTTCTTTTTTATCATTAGTAAGAGGCAAATATATAAATTGAAGTTCCTTGGTTGTCTCATTAATAAAGACATAGTGTATATCCCAGACGATGTTACTCAATATCAATGAATTCAAATTAGCCTTTTGCGTTATATCTATAACCTGCTCCATAATAAAGAAGAAATCATACTTTGATATTGGTTTCTTTAATCTATCAAATAAACTGATTCCAATAGGTCCATAGAATTCTATACAGTTTTTCTTCTTTGCCTGTACTTTCAAAAGACCTCTGATATATTTACTAGAGAAGAAGTCTAATTGCCGTTCGTCCATTTCTTCTTTAAAAGATAGCTTAACTTTTACTTCAAGCTGGCAATCCTTACCCTTAACTTTATATCTTGCCATGGCTGTTCCACCTGCCCCATGTCTATATTTTGCGTAGAACTATATGTTCTGCACGTAATCGCCAATACCTTTCTAAAACACTGAAAATAAAAGTGAGAATGACCATTTTTTTGACCAACTAATCAACCAGCACATAGTTTTTCTAGCTGATTTCTTTTCACATCAAATGATGGATGCACATAATAATTTAGTGTTATGCTGACATTCGAATGTCCTAGAATTTCACTTAGCGTTTTTGTATCTACATTTTTTTCAACACAACGGGTAGCAAAGGTGTGTCTTAGGGTATGAAAATTTATATCCGCAATTGAATGTTCCTCTAGCTTTTTATGAAATCTGTATTCAAAGGTTCTTGGACATATAAATTCACTGGTGTCTGAAATTACATAACCATTCTTATCATCTGCGTTTACTAAGATTGAATATAGCCTTGTATTAATTGGAATGTCTCTAATGGAAGTCTTGGTCTTGGGTTCTGCTATTACATATTTGGTTTTCTGCATATCAGAACCTGTATTCGATACCCTGACAACTGAATTTTGTACTTTTATAATTTTGTTCTTCAAATCTATATCTTCCCATCTTAATGCACATATTTCACCTATTCTAAGACCAACATTCAACGCAATCAGTATCCCAAGTGCTGTTTTTGAATTGTCATAAATCAATGCGTCTTCTAACTGTTTTTGTACATTTGGAGACAAAACATTCACTTCCTTTCTATCAACCTGTGGTTTTTGTATTTTTGCTTTTAAAGGTACTCTGAAATCCTTTTCCACAGCATAATTAATAGCAGAGTTGATAATAATAGCCATAGTCTTTACATATGAGTTACTGAGTCCTCCGCTTTTATCCACACGTCCAGATTCTTTTTTGCTTGCTAAAAAGTGATTGATTAGGTCTTCATCAATATCATTGATATCTATATCTCCCAGTTTTGGCTTAATATGAGTATTTATAATATTTCTATACTTAAGCCGTGTGGATTCCTTCTGGCAAAAAAATCTGTGTTCCAGCCACAAATCCAATATTGTTTCAAATGTTATTTTCTTATTTCGGGATGCCTGAGTTTGGTTTTTATTTTCAAGATATTCTTTCTTCTTCCCTTTAACCTCAGAGTAAGTTTTACCATATACTGAATGATAGGTTGATTTACCATTATGACTCACAATATGAATACGTGCTTCCCATCTTCCATCTTTTCTCTTGTGTATATTTTCACCTCTTCTTGCCATTTCCTTACCTCCTTTTTTGACTACTAATTGACCACGAATTATATAGAAGTTACCAGAATATTGTCTAAATAATTCGTTAGTTTGTTAATTTTTACTGATTTTATATCGTTGAAATTTGTGATATTTCGACAAATTTCGTTGACAAGTCACTATCGATTTGATACACTTTATAAGTAAAACTAGATATTTATTAATGTGCAGAACATATAGTTCTACGCAAACGGACACTATAAAATATCGTGAAAACGGGGCGGTCTTGGCCGCCCCTGTACCCTGATTACTTGACAAAGTCTAATTATCTAAAGGGTGTTGCCTCTTTGTCCTTCTCTTTATCGGGATTGCCATGATGTTTCTCAGCACTCTCCCTAGCCTTTTCGTTGCTCTTATCCTTTGCTTTCTCATATTCCGAGATAATCTCATTGTAGAGTTTTTCCCTGAAATCCTTTGTGACCGGATAGCAGACATCCTGGTAAATTGACTTGCCCTGCTCATCCACCTGCTTTGTCTTATAAGAAGGCATTGATACAAATATTTTCTCTTTGCCCTGTACGATATTGATGTTATTTACAATGAAACTGTTTTCAAAGTAAATACGGGCAAGTCCCTTGATGTTACTGCCTTCCCTCTCATAAGGTGTCACAGTTACCGAAAACTCCGGCATCTCCTGTGTACGCTCTTGCTTCTGTGTCTCCTCTTTCTCCGATTCCTTGATTCTTGCATAGGCATCAAGGATATTTGTATAAAGTTCCTCACGAAACTCTGCTGTGATAGGATTACACACATCCTTATAGATCACTCCATTGCTTTCATCACGCTCATTGGAGCGGTATCTTGGCATGGAAACGAAAAGTCCGCCTTTATCCTTGTTCTCAAGGATTGCGATATTGGTAATCTTAAATGAATCTCCAAATACTACAGTTGCAAATCCCTTGATATTGCTCCCCTCTTTTGTTCTTACTTCGTTTACCTTAATTGAATACTTCATATGCTGTTCCTCGCTTTCTTTTGCACTATATTTCTTTCTCTGTAATCTGTTTTCACATCTCTGGCACTATCAGTTCGCACCAAAGCTGTTCTATCTGTTCATCTGGCAGTCTGCCATTTAACCAGTCGCCAAGTGTAACAACCATTCCTGCCTGCTCATAAAATAATAAGTCTGCCGAATAGGATGATGGCAAACTATCATCTGGCTCATTGGCTCCAGATGCTGTGTTTTGTGGGTAACCTGCTTCAAGCTTTCCTTCATACCTTCCTTCATGCACAATAGTCACATCTGCATCCGGCATAAACATTCCTGCCTCTTTATCCCATACGCAAATTATTCCCTGTCTGAGTGTCAGATTCTGGCTTTCCACATATAAAAACCAACCGCTTATGACTATCTGCATATCATCATCAATCTCTGCTATATCATCCGCCACATCCATAAGCTCATCCATTTTAGATATAGCTTCTTCTACATCACAAAGCCTGTATCTTTTATTCATCCGCTACCACCTCCTTATATCTGCACTTCACAACGAAACGCATTGTTCCTTTCTGGGAACAGGTAAAAAGAGTTAATTTCTTTTCCTCTCCCTGAGCCTTAATGCTGTTATCATATGGATCAACTACGGTAGTCTCTGTCACTTCATAGATATGCTCCTGTCCCTCTGTATCGGTTATCATCACTTCATTGCCTATTGATATGTGGCTTAGTGGTGTAAAAAATGTGCCGTATCTGCTTCCATTGTGACCGCACAGCACACAGTTTCCCACTTCTCCGATTCCTGCTGTCTCCGATATATGACCAATCCCAGCATTTAAAACTGACGCACTTGTGCCCTCTATCACCGGATACCTTAGACTTAATTCCGGTATCTCAATGATGCCGATAACACCGCCTTCCGCAAGTATGGCTTCATCCTCTTTACTACTGGAGGCTTGCTCTTCCTCCACATCTGTCTCTTCATCGTGATCATCCTCCAATGTCTGCTCAAATTCTAAAATGAGCTGTTCTGTTTTTCTTTCTCCGGTTGTTCGCCAAAAAGAAGGGACTGCCATAATGACAATCCCTGATACAATCAGTAATCCTGCAATTACTTTTCTTATGCTCATGCTATTCACGCACCTTTTCTTTCTCCTGTTGTTCCGCATTGTCTGTTGTGTCCGGTTTCCCCTGATAGCGGATATCATCCACTTACCGGCTTCTTCCGTCTCTATCCGGTCTGTATGATGCATTGTTCTCTGCTACGATCTCCGTAGCTACCAATCCGTCGTTTGCTTCTGTCTTTCTCGACGATTTCCAGTCATCTCTTATGCAGTCATCATTGTATCTGGCTTCATTTTCTGTCCTGTTATCTACTGCCCTTTCCTCATCAATACCACCAAGGTCTGCATCCACAGCCTTTGCATTTTCTAGGTCTAGCTGGGCATTCAGTTCACACTGCCTTGCCAGTTTTTCATTAAGTTCCTCACTATACGCAAATGGCTTGTCATACTCTGCCTTTGATGCTTCAAGGTCATTCTGGTACTGCTCAATCTTCTTTTCTAAGAAATCAATGTTCTCATGGAGTCCATTGAACAGGTTTTCCAGCTTTACCATGCTTCCGACAGGACTTGTGGAAAGCTCTGCTTTGTACTCTGTCTTTCCCCGAAGCACCATATAATTGATGCCAAGAAAGTTCTTTTCCACAAGCAGCTCAAATCCGTGGAATTTGCCGATTGCAGTTGTCTCTCCGGTCTTGCATTTGCTGATTGCTTCAAGCATCATGGTTCCGCCATCCACACGCTCTGTATAGGTTGCTTTACCTATGGTAATGGCAAATTCCGGATTATCAATCAGCTCTTTATCCCTTGCCTTTACATCCTCTCTTACATTGGCAAGCTTTTCGGTTGCTGTCTTAATGAGCTTCGGGTACTTAATCATAAAGTTATCCTGCAATCCGTATCTCTGATTGTCATAGGATGCCTTCAATAGCTTTAATCTCTGGACATCATTGTCAATCTCCATCTTTTCCTTGATCAAAGGATTACCTGTCGCAACCGCCTTAATCTCTGCATAGGAAAGTGTTGCCTCGTCGATGTCCTCACAGCTTCGACTTACTGCCTTGCTTGTCATGACCTGACTGATGAATCGCTGCTTATTTTCAACGAGCGACCAGTTGTATGCATCAAAGGTTCCTTTAGTGACATATCTGTAGATTGCCACCTCTTCATTTTCGTTGCCCTGTCGTATGCCTCGTCCTTCCCTCTGTTCAATGGAGCTTGGCTTCCAAGGACAGTCCACATGGTGCATTGCAACAAGGTGTGTCTGCACATTTACACCTGTTCCACACTTGTCCGTTGAACCGATAAGAACCTTCTTTTTACCTGTCCTCATCTCCTTGAAAAGTGCGTCCCTCTGTGCATCCGTTTTGGCATCATGGATAAATGCTATCTCATCTGCCGGAATACCATACTGGATGAGTGTTTCCTTCAGATAATCATAGATGGTAAAGTCCTTATCCGGTCCCGGTGTGCCGATATCCGAAAAAATAAGCTGGCAGCCTATATGACCGTCAGCATTTCCTTTCTCATATTCTTTCCAGACATTTTCCGCTACCTTATTGAGTTTTCCATCCGGATTGTTTGGTGCATCTTTATCAATCAGCCTTGCATCTGTTCCAAGAAGTCTTGCCTCATGGGTAATCTTTAAGAAGTTATCTACACTTGGATCAACTCCACCGCCTCTGATACGCTCTGCCCTCACAACAAAGTCTTCCATGACCTGTTTCACATACCAGTCAGGTTCCGACTCCACAATAATAGGCTTTCCGCCTCTGAGAGCTGGCACATCAAGGTCAAGCATATCTGCTGTCTGCACATCTGCTACCTCTCGGAAAATATTCATAAGCTCCGGCAGATTCGTAAACTTATTGAATCTGCTCTTAAAACGGAATCCGCTTCCCTCTACAGTAAGCTCCAGTGCTGTTGTCACTTCACCAAAGTTCGCTGCCCATGAATCAAAGTGATAAATCCCCATCTCTTCAAGTGCCGCTTTCTGTAAGTAAAGCTGCATAACATACATCTCACACATGGTATTTGATATTGGCGTTCCTGTTGCAAATACAATTCCCCTGCCATCATTTATCTCTGAAAGGTACTGGCATTTAAGCTGCATATCCGTTGACTTCTTAGCTCCGCTGCTGCTGATTCCTGACACATTATTCATCTTGGAAAAAATCGCAAGGTTCTTAAAATTGTGTGCTTCGTCCACCATAATAGAGTCAACCCCAAGCTCCTCAAAGGTAATAAGGTCATCCTTTCTGCTCTCATCAGATAAGGATTTCAGCTGTTCCTCAAGCTTTTTCTTCTGGCTTTCCATCTGCTTTACAGTCCAACGCTCTCCGTTTTTCTCCTTCATCTCATCAATCGCATAGCTGATTTCATCTATCTGCTCATTAAGCATTCTTTCCTTTCTCTCTGCAGAGATTGGGATTTTCTCAAACTGCGAGTGCGACATGATAATGCAGTCATAGTCGCCTGTTGCGATCCTTGATACAAACTGCTTTCTGCGGCTCTTTTCAAAATCACGCTCTGTAGCAACTAAGATATTTGCTGACGGATAAAGCCTTAAAAACTCTGATGCAGTCTGACCGATAAGCGGCTTTGGAACAACCATGATCGTCTTATTAGCAAGTCCAAGTCTCTTCTGTTCCATACAGGCTGCCATCATCTCAAATGACTTTCCGGCACCGACACAGTGTGCCAGCAGGGTATTTCCCCCTAAAAGGATTCTTGCCACTGCATTCTTCTGATGAGGCTTTAGCTCAATTGCCGGATTCATTCCCGGAAACTGTAAATGGCTTCCATCATACTCACGCAGACGGATGTTATTGAATGTCTCGTTGTAATATTCCACATACTTCTGTCTTCGCTCCGGCTCTGCAAACAGCCATTCCTTGAACTTCTCCTTGATTATGTTCTGCTTTTCCCTTGCAAGCATTGTCTCATTCTTATTGACTTCGTAATGATACTTGCCATCACCATCATCAATCCTGTCCCTGACTGTTACTGTTTTAAGGTTCAGCGTATCCTCAAAAATAGAATAAGCATCCATGCGGCTTGTACCATAAGTCTTAGTAGCTGCCACTGAATGCTTATCCATGCTCTTATTCTCGATGAACCATTCCATGCTCATTTTATTTAAGTGTACCTGAATGCCAGAATTGTAATATTGGCTTCTGACTGCCCTTGCACGCCTTGGTGTATTAAGAAGTTCATAAATAAACTGCTCATAATCAAGCGGCTCAATCCATGTCGTGCCAATCTTTACATCAATGTCTGAAGCTTCAATCCACTCCGGCTGTACCTTTTCAAGTGCTGCCACATTGCCTGCGAATCTTTCTGCCTGCGGATTGTCTGTATCAGCTGCCATAGCCTTTGCCACACGAAGTTTGTCTCTTACATTTCCGGACAGATACTCGTCTGCTGTCTCCCATCCGATGTCCGGATTATTCTCGTTGTAGCGGTCAGGATTTAAGAAAATCAGTCCATCCAGCTCTTCCACAAGGACTGCCCTTCTAAGCTCTGCCAAAGCATCATCACTTAGCGTTATCTCATCAGCTGTCTGTCCGGTCTTTTCTGCAAGTTCTTCCTTTGCATTTGTAATATCCGGCTCATAGATAGAAAGCATATAGGCAAGGTTTACATATCCAAATTCATTGACGGATACATTTAATGCTTCCACGGCAGTCTCAACCCTGTCTATGACAGTCTTTGCCTTAATCGTCTGCTTATAAAACATATCCGCTTTTTTCACCTCCCCGTCTTCATTTACTTCCTCAAGACTGCAAAGAAGCGGGTAATCGCTGTCATCTCGAAATGCTATTCTGTTTGCTTTTGAAGTAATGGCTCCATACTGATTTATAAAGGCATCGTATTTCACATTAAGAAGTCTCTGCTTATCAGAAAGCTCCTCCTCGCTGCAGCCATCCATCTGGATATCAATCAGCTCTCTTGTTATCTGTCTGATTTCATCAAGACTTCGGATTCGCTCCTCGGCAGTCTGTGATACTTCTTTTCTTACCATCTCGGAATTTTCCCTGTAATAGAGCTTTCCTTCAAAAAATGTGTAAGTGTAGTTTCTCACATCCGGATCAGCCGGGATAACTTCCTCCGTCTGCTCCGCCTCATCTGCCACTCTCTCAAAATCTGTCATCTGTGCTTTGATATTACCGATAGCTTTGTTTAATGCTTCATACATGTTGAAGTTCTCATCATCATTCACACAGACTGTATATCTGCTGTCCTGTCCGTAAATCCTTGTATCATACTCCATAGATCCAAGCATCATCTCCGAATGCTCTGCAAAATAAGAGTTGACTGCAATGCCATTCTCAGTCACACCAAGGTGTACCCAGTCAGGCTCAATATCAATCTTTCTCTCCCTTTTCTGCAAAAACAGGATATCTGCTGTCACTTCGGTTCCTGCATTGTCTTTAAATGCAGTATTCGGAAGTCGTATCGCTCCCACAAGTTCTGCTCTTTCAGCCAGATACTTTCGGATAGTAGGATTTGCCTTATCAAGTGTTCCTTTTGTGGTGATTACAGCAACCATGCCGCCCGGTCTTACCTGGTCAAGTGCTTTTGCAAGGAAATAATCGTGGATACGGAAGTTGTATTTGTTGTACTTCGGATCAAAAACCTTATAATCACCAAATGGCACATTTCCGACAACCACATCAAAGAAGTTATCCGGATATGTGGTATTCTCAAATCCTGTGATACTGATATTGGCATTCTGATAAAGCTGCTTTGCGATTCTACCCGATATGCTGTCAAGCTCCACCCCATACAGCTTACTTCTCTGCATTGGTGCCGGCATACTTCCAAAGAAGTTACCGATACCCATAGATGGCTCTAATACATTGCCGCCTCTGAAACCAAACTGGACAAGTGCCGAGTTCATGCACATGGCAATCTCTGGCGAAGTGTAAAAGGCATTGTTTACAGTTGCCCTTGCAGCACTGTATTCCTCATCAGATAAAAGGTCTTTCAGCTCTGCATACTCTTTGCTCCAGCCTGCGTTTCCCTCGTCAAATGCCTGTGACAGTCCTCCCCATCCGACAAACTTCGACAGAACTTTCTGCTCCTCCGGTGTGGCAAGCCTGTTTTCTGATTCAATCTGCTTTAAAGTGCGAATTGCATCCATATTCCACTGGTATCTGGTCTTAGCTCCACCTTTTTCCATTTCCCAGAGGTTGTAGTGGAAGTTATGCTTTGTCTGTGCTGTATCTGCCGGCACTATGCTCTGAGTTTCAGTCGGACTTACTATTGTTTCATCTTCTGATATTGTAACTTCATCATCAGAAACCACATGTCCATTCTCATCAATCTTAGTATCCCAGCCATTCGCTATCGCTCTTTCCCTGGTTTCAAGACGATTGGCTTTTACACTATCCTCGATATCAAAGAATCTCCTATAGACCGGATTCATCTTGTCCCTGTCATTCTTCTGCTTTGCCTCCTGATAATACCTTTTCTGGTCTTCTCCGCAGTAAAATGGCTGTTTTACCATATAGGATAAGATTTCATATAACTCACGCCAGTCGAGAGCACCTTCCTTACGCACACCATTCCTGTTCTTATAGCTGATCTTCACATATCCGCTTCTGATTGAGTACTCCACAAGACCATACTTATTGTTGGAATATGCTTTTCTTTCTGCATTATCTGTCCCTAATGCAATATCCCTGATAAGGTCAAGTTTATTTGGCATAAATGCAAAATCAGACTGCACCACATCCATAAGGAATGCCCTAAACGGAGTGTAGCAGCTGCAATCTGTTACAAGAATCTCCGCCGCATCACGCAGGTCTTCATCAAGCTCTGCTATTCGCTTGGCATAATCAATCGGTGTAATATACTGCAATTCTGATGGATCTTTTTCAGATGTTTCAGCTTCTATCTCAGCACCATATTCTGCCTGTGTTATCATGCGATCTTCATCGGCAGCTTCCTGTGGTGTCATGCCATATGCAGATACATAATCTCTGTTAGAAGCATAGCTCTCCGGCTCATCTGGTATTGCATAATCATCAATCTCTGATTCTGCCTCTTCCGGTTCCACTTCCCGATATTCGGCATCAATAACCTCATCATCCTCACGTAGTCCGTCCATCGCAAGCTCATCAATACGAGGTGTCTCAGGCTGGTATTCCCCTGTAAGAATAAGGACACCAAGCTCTTTTTCGATATCTTTCCATGAAACATATCCTTCAACCTCTCCGTCCTCATCTCGCCACTGAAAACGCAGTCCATTCCCATGAAATGTGTCATATCCGTGCAGTCCTAGTCCGTCAACCGGCCAGCCTGCACCTCCCTGACCATATTCTGCTTTGATACGCTTTGCCCTGGTTCCTGCATCAATCTCTGTTTCAAAAATCTTGCATACCCTGCCCTTGCCACCGATAAAACCTGTACCTCTCATAAGCACCTGTTTGATATACTCACCTGGTACTGTTGCAGACTTTTTAGGATTCAGGTAATTGTATTTACCTGCTAATGCAGCTTTTCTGTCCTGCTCGTACTGACGCATAAACTGATTATTGTTTTCATCCTCTGTATGAATGGTGCCAATACTTGCCTGTCCGTTCTGGTCGAAAAAAAAGGAAGCCTGTGTATATTCGGCTTCCTTACTAACACCCAATGAATTGATTTCATCAAGTTCCCTATTCAGTTCTGTATCATCTGATTCTAGTGGAATCGCATCACTATCTGATGGAGTACCACTTCCTCTGCCTGCATCTTCGCCTGCTCTCTTATCTTCCACATCTCCATTGTCGATGACGGATTCTGTGGCTTGTGCTTCTCCAGGTACTGCATCTCCAGCTGGTCGTACAGTTGGTTCGCTTCCTCCTCTACCGCTGACATCTTCTCGTACATCTTCCCGAATCTCATCAGCGTCTTGTATCTTGCCGGCTCGTTCTCTTTGAGATAGTTCATCGCCATCCTTCCGTATTTGCCCAGCTTCGTGAGATCCTCCGTCTCGTCCGGCATCTCTATCTGCGGATAAAGCAGTCCGTCCACTTCCTTGTAAGTCATTTCTTCTAACATATCCAATTCTCCTTTCGCTCTCGATTGCCTTTAAGTTACGACTAAATTCTCTAAGAACACTACAGGAGACATCGCATACAATGGAACCAAGACGGTAAATTATCTCTTCGTCTTTGATATTTACGATCTGACTAAAATCCTGTTCTTGCACAGATAAGTCAAATCCGCATCTCGTCCCTACAGCATACATGATACTTGCATATACAAGCTGCTCCATGTCCATTTCCTGCTGTAAGCCATTGCGTTTCTTACTTTCTTCCTTTATCACACTACCTGATAGCTGCATAAGCTCGGTCATTCGATCTCCGAACTCTTCTTTTATTATAGTCCAAACATTTGTTCTTGTAAACTGTTTTAGTATATTTTTTAGAGACTCTCTGTCGCCGTTATCGTACTGCTCAATCTGACCTTCTGACACAAGAAAATCCACATAATCCTTAAGATTTTCTCCCTCAAGGTCCCATGTCAGCTTAACATTCTTCCCTCCAGTATCACTGATATCAAAGATATATCTCATGCGTGGATTCAGTGCCCTTGACGGGAAGATAGCGCAGCCTTTCGCACCACGCTTTACATATCTTCCCACCTTTTTCCAGGTATCATAATCTGCCATGAGTGTGCTTTTCTCCGGAGGTCTCTGAGCTGTTACCATAACGATATTGTCAAATTCATAGCGGTATAACTGACCTGCGACCTTTAACACATCCTTCCAGTTCTTTTCTGATCTGGTGATGTTACCAATCTCAGAATCGTATATCGCTTTGACCTTCATATCAACGCCCATACCTTTGTCCTCCTTTACTTAAACATCTCTGCAAACAATCCCTTAAAGAGCTTTAACTCATCCTTATCCAGCTCGATCGCAAATTCATTGTCAATTGCCTGTTTTTCACACTTATCCTTTTTCTTTGTAATCTTTCGCACCACACGAAGAAGCACATAACACTCCTTGGACTTTGCAATGCTCTGTTTAAATGTCAGCTCATCCTCATCAACTGACTTCTGTGTCTGATAGATAATCTCTTTTAACTTATCATTGATACCATCTACTTCTTCAAGTGAAATAATAACAGATGCCTTAGTAACACCCGATCTGTCCCACTCCTTATGAAGTTCCTTTACTAAAAACTCCATATTCTTAATTACTGTTGTTGAATCACTTTTCATCTTGTTCTTCCTCCGTTTTCTTTTAATGAAGAAGGGAGCTGACCTTCGCTGTATGGCGCAAAATCAACTCCCTTCATGTCCTCTGCTCCGAGGACTATCTGCTGTGCATAATACATATCCATTGCCTTATTGATGGCATCGTCAAGCGACTCTGCCTTTACATGCTCTACTCTTGAGAGCACTTCCTTTATCTCAACATCAAATTCCTGTTCCATATGAAATCTGCCTCCCGTTCCTACCATTCTCATCGGCTCTTTTCTTCCTTTACCTTGCTTTCCTTGAAGCCTTCATCGTACTTTCCATCTTCCAGCCTGTCGTAAAAACAATCCTCTTCAATCGTTCCGAAATCCTCATACATCTGGTGAAGGAAGTCATTCTGCAGCTTCTTTGGTACATCATCATCCTTTGACATATCCTGATAAAAATAGAACTTCTGCTTTAGCTTTGCCCGGTAATCATAGATATCCTCTATCTTTTCCGGTGTGCCATACTCCCTCTTGTATGCCTTAAAATTCGTGTTTGAAAGTGTAGAACCGAGATAAATTCCATGCTCCCACGATACCCCGATTGTGGTATTGTCCTTTGTAGGCTTCTCATCCTTCGGATAACGCTTATACTCTGTCGCACCAAGGGCGATTGTAAGGGAACCTGACTTCATATCCATCACCACAAGATTTCTTGGTGATAATGCTTCAAGCACCATATAATCATGGTCATTGAAGTTATGGAATGTCTGACCTCTTTCAAATGCTCTGTCCACACTTTCATAATGCAGGTTAAAATCATCCACCCATCCCTTATCGGTCATTCCAATCTCCTTAAGCTTTGCAATGCAGTCAGGAGAACTGGCTTCTTTATCAAACCGGAATTCTTTGGAATCGTTATAAAATCCCTGAAGAAAATGTCCCAGCTGAATATCATCCAGACAGAATCTCGCAGATACAGTTACATTTGCTGCCCTGTAATACTCTGCGAAGTTATCTGCTTCACCAAGTGTCCTTCCAAGCTGCAACAAATTGTCTGCAAGCTCCGACATGTCACCAATTGCTATAAAACTCTTATAATCATCCAAAGTCATCAGCATATTTGTCTCTGTTCCCCTGTCGTTTTCTGTTACCAGTATCATATCTTTTAAATCCATTCTTACCTCCAGTCTCAGAGAGGGACTATGCCCTCTCTGCAAATTTCCTGTTATGGTCTTCCTATCACAACTATCTTCCCTGTGCTTGCCACATCCCTGTAAACCACACCAAGATTTTCATTAAGTGCCTCTACCACCTTGCCATTTCCGACATATACTGCCACATGGCTGATGTTCTTATATCTTCCGTTGCTTGTAAAACTGTAGAAGATAAGGTCTCCCGGCTGTAGCTCATCAAAGGAGACTGTCTTTCCAGCTTCATCCAGTCCCTGTGCCTCCGCTGCCGCTGTGGTTGCACCGCCGTAACTAATATCCACACCTGCATCTTTCCATGAATAATAGGCTAAGGAACTGCAGTCATAATAGTTACCGCTGTCTCTTAAATCCTGACTATAAGGGAAGCCAACTCTGTGAAGTGCATAGGAACAGACTGTTTTCTGCCTGCTGTCTGTAATTCCGTTTAGGATGGCATTGATTTCATCCTCAGTCATGGAGCTTACTCCCGGACTTCCGCCTCCGCCGCCACTTCCGCTTCCGGCGAAGCCTAGCTGTCCCATAAACTCCGCACTCATGATCTGCTCAAGCATTTCCACACGGTTATCATCAAATCCATAGACTGATATCATATCCCGGTAAGATTTCAGCGTGACATTCACATATAGAACCGATTTTGTGACAGTTGTTACATTGCCATCTGCATCTGTTTCTTCCACGTCCTTTGTTCCGGTGCTTGTGGTGTATGAACACATATCATTTACAACTGCCTGCAGCCAGCCTTTTGAAGTATCATTCATGACTGTTGCAGTATCTCCGACACCATGCTTGACCATATATACCGCCATGATGTCATAGTAGTTACTTGGATTTTCTTCCATACCTTCATAATCCACATAGACTAGCTCTCCAATGTCACATCCGGTATGCTCATTCACTTTCGTGTTCACATCCCGGTTAAACTCCTGTACATAGGCACTCGTTACTGTCTGCACTGTATCTCCTGATTCAAGTGGTGGCAGGAATAAAGCAAATGGAGAATTGTAAAGGATTGCAATTACCGCTATAACCGGAACCGCAATCATGGCAACTACAAGTACAAGTAATAAAAGCACCAGTCCGACAATCGGTGCAGCTGCCTTTACCCAGGTAATCGCTTTTCGCACAATAAGATCCTTTACCAGCTTTGCAACGCTGTCTGTCTGATTTTCCTGTGCTTTCATCTTATCCATAAAAAATTTTATCTTCCTGCTCCGGTTTGTCATCTTTTCATCCTTGACCTCTATGGACACACCGGCAGCATATCCGGCTGCCATGCCGATTGCAGTACCAACTCCCGGTGCAACCGCTGTTCCTGCCGCTGTAGCAGCTGCCTTTGTAGCAGTTTTTGCTGCAACCTTTGCTGTTGTCTTGGCTGTTTCTTTTGCTGTCTCCTTAGCTACAGTCTTGGCAGTATCTTTGGCTGCTTTCTTTGCTGTCCTTTTTGCCAGCTTCTTTCCTGCCTCTACCTTCTTGATACGCTTCTTTGCCTCGGCTGCCGCTTTTTTCCTGAAAAGTGCTGCACCCTTGGAAGCTGTTCCGGTGACAGGTCGGCTTGCTTCATATGCTAGGTATGCTGCTTGTGATACCTCCTGCCCGCCTTCCACCTGCTCTGTTACTGCCCCGGTTGCAAGTGCACCTGTTCTTCCTGCAATGTGAAGATTGGTATTCTTGGTCTTGATGGAAGTGTTGGATTCTTTAAGGTTTCGCTTGAATCTTGATAGTCCCTTATTCTTCGACTCTGACTGATGAATGGTACTCCTGCGATAGGTCTTCTTTTTATCATCAGATACCTTTGCACCGATAGTCTTAGGACCTCTCTCTACTGTATAGATGTTACTGCCCTTAATCTTGGCTCCCTTTGGTTCGTGGGCATGAATCTTGGCTTTCTCCTTTGTGTGAATGACCATTGGCTTATCATCCACTTTCTTTATCTTCAATGTTCTCACCTTCTTTCTACATCCATTACCCAAAAATGGGTAAAAAAAAGCCGCTAAGGTATTTAACCCTAACGGCTTCTTAACTTATTATTTTATAAATTTCTCTTAAAACAAGCATCTGCATAATCTCTAAGGTTTCGTGATTTTGTTGTTACAAACTTATCTATTGATTTATCTCTTGATTCTCTGGTCTTAGTATTCCCATCATTAATATCATCTGCATAGATTTTTTCTACTTGTTCTTTTAGGTAATTTCCTCTAAATGTTTTATAACTTAACTTAGCATATAGTTTCATACGTCTAAAATTTTTTATCTCAGCTACAATACAGTCAAATTTATTATAGTGGGTTAATTGCATTCCAAATATCATTAATTCATCAAAACTTATCGTACCCAATTCATATATTAACCTAAAAATCTCAAGATATGGTTTTACACAAAATATTCCCTTAAATTCCTCTGGTTCCCTATGATAAGGTGATGGTAATTGAAATTTTAGCAACTGCCTAAGTAATACTTCTTCTGTACGTTTTCCACTTATGAAATTTTCACCCGCTTCTGTAAGATTGATATGTGGCTTTAAATCTACAAATCCTAAAGCTTTTGGTGCTCTATTAACTCTATCTCTCGCACTAAAAGCCATATCTTTTTCTGAGCCTTTACCATCAAAGTCATTCCCCTCAGCAAGCTTTTTGATAAACTCAACTTGTGTTTTTGTAT
>CAVFXS010000070.1:0-9822 GCA_963626805.1 Bacteroidales bacterium H4
TTATCCGGTTTATAAATTTGTAGTTAAGTAACTGATAACGCTTACGCTGATTTTTTATAGTCGGATAATGGCGAGGGAGGAATAGAGATGGTGTATGGAAAATCAATTGAGCTGTTTTTAGTGAATGGAACAGCGGATAGTTTAATAACGGCAGAGCTTTCTAACTGGAATGGAAAAGCAATTAAAATACCAAGGATAGAACTCTCATCCTGTAAACGCGATGATATTACGCAAGCAGGGGTTTATTTTTTGTTCTGTAAAGAAGATGATGGAACTGATTCAGTCTACATTGGGGAAGCAGAAAATGTAAAAGAAAGATTGCTGCAGCATCTAAGAGATTACCAGACTGAGAAGGAAAAATATTATTGGACTACAGTGGTAGCATTTATAGGACGGGATCTGAACAAAGCGTTAATTCGATATCTTGAGAATCGTTTCGTAGAAATTGCCAGACAGTGCAGGCGATATGTTGTTCTCACAAAAAACACTTACCGCAATACGGTTATGAAAGAGTCTCAGATTGCTGTTATGGAAGAATTTATCGACAATGTAAAAACGCTGATAAGTGCCTTGGGCTACAAAGTGCTGGAGCCAATTAATAAGCCTGGCAATACGGATGAAAATGTCCATTCAGATGCTGAGGCAGAAGAAATTGAACTGCATTTGGAGCGAAGTGTGAAGGGCGTTGGAAAAATTGAAGCGGATGGTATGCGAACTTCGGAAGGATTTGTTGTTATTGCAGGAAGTCATATAGCACCGGAAGACGATGGCACAATACCTACCGGAATTAAAGCACAGCGACAGAAGGCAAATATTGTAGATGGTATTTTACAAGAGGACATTCTATTCTCAAGCCCGTCTGGTGCGGCAATGTTTGTTGTTGGAAAGAGTGCTAATGGCTTGACGAGTTGGAGAAACTCAGATGGGGTCACGCTTAAGGAAATTGAGAATAGTGAAACTGAAGAATAGATATGCATAAGCCGTTTTACCATTTTTAGGAATCTGCAAGTGTCAAAAATCGTGTAAAGGAAGTGACAATATGCAATTAGGATGGATAGATTTTTCAAAAGAAGACAGGCAGAAGGCATTAGATGTGATTAACCTGCTGAGTGAACAGGGAGCAGTCGATGAACTTGGAATCGGTATTGTTCGTGATGCTTTTGCTAACTATTTTTTTCCAGGAACTTCTACCGTCCAGACAAGGGCAAAGTATTTCCTTATAGTTCCATATGTGTTAAGGGAAGCTGTTGATGGCAGGTATGGCAAGGATGCAAATAGAGTATTAAGAGCCATAGATTCTGCTGAAAAAGATTGTGGTATCAGATTGTTAGAAGCAGATCCAAAGGCAGATGGTGTTATTGGAACCCGTGTATTACCAAAGGGATGGGTGGCAAGAAAACCATCAGATATCTACTGGAATGGAATTCGTACCTTTGGAATTTTTTGTGATTATGGTCTGTCTATACCGGAGTATGTTTCATTGGCATTAAAGCTAAAAGAACAGAAGTCCGTCAGCCGGATGGGAAACCGGAATGATGATGCGGAGGAAAATGATAAGGATGATTCTGATGCAGGAGATATAGGTAATATTAGATTCTGGAATCTTCCGATTTATCATGATGACTGGAGAGACAACCTTACAATAGAGTTGACGCAGGAGGAAGCTTTCTATCTGGATAAGCAGATTCAGAAGTCAACAAAAGGAACTCTTTTGGAATATGTGCTGAAAAATCATATTGATTTGAATGAATATGATGATTTTGCTTCTTTGACGAATGAACTATCAGAAAAAGTAAGTGATAAGCTGGCATATATGATGAAGCTTGCCTGCGATTTTAATAAGCTGGTGTATATGGCAAGAGTAAGATACAATGTCATGCTTTCAGAAGGCGAGAATACATACGCAAATGATAAATGGGATATGTTACTGGCGGATATCAGGCATAATGCAACAGTAGATCTGGATGCGGTATTCGGAGAATTACAGCTTGTAAATCCAAGAACAAAAAGTTTCTTAAGTGGAATACAAGCAGCATTTATGGCATCCGATATTGATATGGCGGATGAACTGATTCGTAAGAGGGAACGGAGCCTGAAAGGAGCAGCCAGAGCGAAGTTAAGCAGAACAAAGGAATTTGATCATTCAAAATGGGTAGGAGGAGGAAAGCTTGATTACAGATTCTCAAATGCCAGAAGAATTGTGAATGACATATATGCCGGGGAGGTGAATGCTGATGTTTAGACCGGATTCAAATCGAGATAGAACTGATTACAGTGGTATTTTGATGCCTCCAGATGGATATAGACTGGACAGAGCAGTAGGCACTACATATTCACTTGACCTGGAAGCACTCACAGCTGTGGCAATATGCCTTGGATTATCAGAAGAAACAGACAGTAAGCTTATGCAGAATCCAATTGGTATGCTGAATGCATTGCAGAAGGTGTCAGATAAAATCGTGCTGTTTTGTGAAGCAGGACAGATTAAGGTTCCATCGAAGCCGACTGCGCTATCCATATTGCTAGAAAAAATGGTAGTAGAGGTTGCACTGCTAAAGGATAGACAACTTGGTCGATACCCATCATTTCATCCGAAGACATGGATATTTGCATATGTAAATGCTGAGGGAGATAAAAAATATCGTTTTGTGGTAATGAGCAGAAATCTGACCTTTGACAGGAGCTGGGATATTAACTTTGCAATGGATAGCAGTAAAAATGTCAGGCAGAAGAAAAAGACACAGCCTATCTATGATTTTCTGGATTATCTTGTAACGAATGTGCACAATACCAGCAATAATGCCGGAAAGAAAAGAAATCTGATTCGTGGATTATGTGCAGACATTAAGGATGTATCCTTTTCGCTGGATAGTAAAATATTTGGCGAGAATTTTGAAGTGCTTCCACTCGGTATTGGAAAAAATGCTTACCAAATGCAGGAGGATATTCTATTCTGCAAGGAAAGAGGAAATGCCAATTCGACATTTAACGAGCTTGTAGTGATGTCTCCGTTTTTGTCAGAAAGTGTGATTGCTGATTTTAACCTAACAGACAGGGCATTGTCAGACTGTAGGAGAACACTGATTACCAGACGATCCGAGCTTGGAAAACTCAAAGCATCAGATGTAGATAATTTTACCATCTATGCATTAAAGGATGAGATTATAGATGGTGAGGATGAAATCTCGGATGAGCTTGCAGATAAAAAGAAACAGGATATTCATGCAAAAATTTATCTGAGAAGGAAATATTCAGATGTTGACCTGTATCTTGGTTCCATGAATGCTTCCTATTCTGCGATTAATAAAAATGTTGAAATGATGCTGTGGCTTGGTACAAAGAATATGTATCTGAATGGGGATAAATTCTTAGATGATATATTCTGTGGACCAGCAGGAGATGTAAAAAATCCATTTGAAGAAGTTACAGTAGCGGATGCAGTTTTGGAAACAGAAAGTGACAATAGAAATCTGCTGGAGCAGAAAATCAAGGAATTGTGCCGTGTGAAAAGGCAGGCTGTAATTTCAGAGGATAGTGAGAATGCCGGAAAGTACAGGGTAGAAGTTGAATTCAGCAGTATTGAGTCTGATAGTGAAATTATGGTATCCCCCTTTAATTCAAAGCAGGAACAGATATTGTCAGAACACATAGAGTTTTCAGAACTTGAGATATTACAGTTATCTGAATTCTATGAGATTACTGCAAAATCAGGTGATGATACGATCCGCAGAATTATTATGATCCCTACAAGTGGTTTTCCGGATGATAGAGAAAGTGCAGCAGTAAATAGTGTGGTAAAAGACAGGGCTTCATTTGTTGAGTATATAGCATTTGTACTTGGCGATGATTATATTGCCTCCATGCTTGAAGGAAAGCAGATGGGAGAATCTGGCTTTTTTGCCAATTCGAGTGATGTAATGCCGGCCCTCTATGAAAAAATGCTAAAGACATCTGTGGAAGAACCGGAAAGAATAAAAGATATCGGTTATGTGCTTAAGATGGTCACAGATAAGGATATTATACCGGATGAATTCCGTGAACTGTATGAGACTTTTTGTAATACTTTGAAAATCAGAAGATAACGAGGTGATGTCATGTCACAATTTAATATAGATGAAATTGAAAAGCGTACCCTCTCCGGCTTGAAGGATTTTCAAAGAGCGACTGTTGAGCGAGTGGATTATCTGTTCCGGCATAATCAGAATCGTGTGCTCGTAGCGGATGAAGTGGGTATGGGAAAAACTCTTATTGCCAGAGGAGCAATCGTAAAGACTGCAAGGCTTAGAATCGAAGAGAAAGATGATCTGTTTAAGGTGATTTACATCTGCTCAAATCAGAATATTGCCAACCAGAATATCAGAAAACTTGATGTAACAGGGAAAAATGCCATCGGTTCAGTATCAGATACCAGACTGTCTATGCAGCATTTAAAGATTACCGAGCAGGAGAACGATCCACAGATAAAGGAAGGCTTTATACAGCTTATTCCTCTGACACCGGAAACATCTTTCCGCATGACCTCCGGAGGCGGAAGTGTGCAAGAGAGAGCACTCATGTTTGCCATGTTAAGGAGAATGCCGGATTTTAAAGGGCATGCAGCTTCTCTAGAAAAGTTTATGATAAAAGATGCCGTGAAGGCGTGGAATGGATGGGCAAAATGGAGCTTTGAAAAGCGTGTGGCAGAATGCGAAAAGACATCAAAGGGAATCTATCCGCAAAATGTAATAGATAAGATTTTGAAATATCCTGGATATGATGAAATAAGGGACATGCTGCTGAATCATTTGAAGGAGAGAAGATATAACAAGCAGCTTACTTATTCAGACTACTATGTAATGAATAAGCTTCGTGTTATGTTTGCAAGAATAAGTGTATCCATGCTTGAGCCAGATCTGGTAATCATGGATGAGTTTCAGAGATTTAAGTTCCTTTTGTCATCTGATGACAGTGAGCTTGGTATCCTTACACACAGCTTTCTAAGTGGACATGATACAAGGGTGCTTCTGCTGTCGGCAACACCATATAAATTATATTCTACACTTGAAGAGATTGATGAAAACCAGCTTGATGAGCATTATGCTGAGTTTTTTCAGGTTATGAACTTTCTTTTCGATGATGAAGTCAAAGATGCTAAATTCAAGGAAGTATGGAAGAATTATTCGCATGCTCTAAGTGAGTTGAAAGCAGGAGACAGTGCAATTATCCGTATGAAGGAGCTGGCAGAAAATGCCATGTATCAGGGAGTCAGCAGGACGGAGCGTATATCTGTCATGGACTCCGGTGATTATACGGATGACAGCAGTGTGAAGCATCATTTGCAGATAGACGAAAATGATATTAATTCATATATACAGATGGCAAAACTGCTGACAAAAATTGATAATGGTCATTCATTACCGGTAGACTATGTAAAAAGCTGCCCTTATCTCATGTCTTTTATGAAGAGATACAAGATAAAAGAACAGATTGAAAAGTATTATTGTAAACATGCGGACGAGCTTGGGAGTGAGAGAGAACAAAATCTTTTATGGCTGAACCGTAATAAAATCAATAAATATGATGAACTTCCAAAGGCAAATGCAAGACTGGAAGCTTTGAAAGAAAAGGCATTTTCAGGCGGTGCAGAGAAATATCTGTGGATTCCGCCATCACTGCCATATTATGAGATGCAGGGAGCTTATAAAAACAGTAAGGGATTTTCAAAAATCCTGGTCTTCTCGGCATGGGAGATGGTTCCGAGAATGATAGGAGCCATGGTAAGTTACGAAGCCGAAAGACTTACGGTAGGAAAGCTTGTGCGTCAGATTAAGAATCAGGATAAGAAGAACACAAGCTATTTTGCGGAGGGTTCGAGAAGATATCCTGCACCAAGACTCAGGTTTAATGTTTCAAATGGCGAAGTAAGAGGCATGAGCCTGTTTGCGCTGCTTTATCCATCAAAAGCTCTGGCTGATATGTATTCACCAATTGATTCGCTTAATAAACATGAAGCATTAGACGTGATTGAAAAGTCTGTCAGGATAAAGCTGAAGGAGAAACTTGCAGTAATAGAAGAAAAGTATGGACATGCAGTAAATAACAAGGAAGATGCCAGATGGTACTATCTCGCACCGATGCTTATGGATGGTGTTGTCTATGCAAAGCATTGGATAGAGGATATTGTATGTGAAATGAACGCAGATGAAGATGATACAACATCTGAAGTGAGAAGCAATTCAAAGGATAAGAGAAATAAAGGCTTTATCGCTCATATTGATAAGCTGCGAGATTATCTTGATACTCCGGAGAAAATTAATCTTGGGAAAAAGCCGGATGATCTGCTGGATACATTGATAAATATGGTATTGGGTTCACCTGCAATATGCATTTACCGTTCTAATGGTAGGAGGACAGATAGGGCAACCTCACTGGCAAAGGTGTTTGTAAACAATTTTAACCTGCCAGAGTCTACTGCTATCATTGATCTTGCGTATGGCAGATGTCGAGACGACAATTCTCATTGGCAGAATGTACTTAAATACTGTAAGGATGGCTGCTTTCAGGCAATGATTGATGAATATAGCCATATGCTGAAAGAGACAGCAGGTTTTCAGACCGATGGAAATCAGTATCAGATTGTACATAATATGATGATGGATTCGCTGAAAATACATACAGCAACTTATATTGCTGACACATACCCAGACTTTAAGAAGCGGGTTAGTGGTATAGATAAGAAAAGTGATGGCTGTCGAATCAGGTCGAGTTATGCGGTAGGTTTTACCAAGGATGCAGGAGATAATTCTAAGGTTGTTATGCGTAAAGAGAATATCAGAAATGCATTCAATTCGCCAATGCGTCCATTTGTGCTTGCTACAACATCAATTGGACAGGAGGGACTTGATTTCCATAATTATTGTCGTGTCATTATGCACTGGAATCTTCCGAGCAATCCGATAGATCTCGAACAGAGAGAAGGCAGAATTAATCGCTTCAAGTGTCTTGCAATCAGACAGAATGTTGCCGATAAATATGGAAATGAGGATCATGTGGAATTTAAGCGAGACATATGGAAAGAAATGTTTGAAGCTGCTAAAGCGGAAAAGCAAGATGACCAGTCAGAGCTGGTACCTTTCTGGTGTTTTGGGAAAAATCAAAGCGTAAAGATAGAAAGACTTGTGCCAATGTATCCGATGAGCAAGGATGAAGTCAATTACGAAAGACTGATTAAAATTCTGTCACTTTATCGGCTTACCATGGGACAGGCAAGACAGGAAGAACTTCTGGAATATTTGTTCAAAGAATTTAAGGATACAAGCGGATTGAAAGAATTATTTATTGATTTGAGTCCATTTTCCAAGCGGAAAGAGAGTTGATATCATGAGAATACTATTTTGTAATATAGCCTGGATGAAGGAATATAGGGGAAATGAAGATGGAAATGATATTCCGGTTAATGGTGGAAGTTATGTAGATGAGACAGGAGACGCCCACGAAAAATATAATTTCACTCCAGTAAATATGGAGGGGAAAGAAGGCTTATATTGTCTTGGCTTTTTTGAGACAAAGTCACATAATGGCAAAGATGTCAATCAGATGAGAATCGAGAATATTTCAGGATGTGAACTATACAAAAAAGAAGAGTCAGTAGATGATGTACTTGTGGTATATTGTGCCAAGCATCCTGCACATAAGTTTACAACAGTTGTTGGCTGGTATAAACATGCCACGGTTTACAGACATTATCAGGAAGCTGAATTTGCTCCGGATGATATACAATATTACAACGCAATAGCAAAATCAACCGATTGCGTATTACTTCCAGCAGGTGCAAGGTCAAGAAAGGTTCAGTGGGAAGTCCCTAGAAAATCAAATGGCTGGGCTTATGGATTTGGACGGGCAAATGTTTGGTATGCAAGCGAAGATGACAGCAGATTACAGGATTATTTAGTGAGACTGGTAAAACAGATTGAGGATTATGATGGCGAAAACTGGATTGATAAGTATGCCGGGATGGAGGAAAACTGATGAATAAAAACCAGATGCACCAGATATTTGCACATTACATAGATAACTTTCAGCTGGTCAACGATAAAGAACATTCAGAATACTACAAGTGGCAAGTCTGCTATGAATTCCGAAAGCTGATGGATGATGCGCTGGCAGCTGATCCGGCTGACTTTGCAGATGCACTTTATCAGGTGAAGGAATGTAGCAGAAATATTATCGATAGCTATACTCAGCCATTTTACGGGCTGGTAGAATTTGCACGCAGGGAGCCGGAGACCGTTCAGCAGATGTTCATGGATCTGTATTCTGATGATGGCGGGGATATCAAGGTGCAGATGGAACTTATCAGTAATTTCTTTGACCAGTGTAACGAACTGTTGGAAAAATATTTTCCGGACAGTTATCTGTATAAGCAGAATTCACATTCGGTATCTTCCTATCTTTTTCTGTATGATCCGAATCACCATTACATGTACAAGGCAACGCAGTCACAGGTTATGGCAGATTGCATAGAGTTTTATGATGACTGGGGAACCGGTGATAATATCAAACTTGATGTGTACTACCGGATGTGTGACGAAATCCTGGCTGAGATGAAAAATTGTCCAGAATTGATTGCAACCAATAAGAGCAGATACGATGGAACTTTACATATGGGACCTGGAGAATTGCATGAAGATTCCGAACTGCATATTTTGCTGTTTGATATCATTTACTGCTCCCATGTATATAACCTGTACAATGGAATTACCTTTGCAAGACCGAAATCAAAAGAAAAACAGCTGATTGTTGAGCAGAAGAAAAAGGCAATGCAATTGAAAAAATCATATGATGAAGCGGCTGAAAAGGTACGGTTACTGGATGAGGCTTTTTTATATTTCACCAATGCATCAAAAATGGCAGCTACAGTCACACATAAGGTATATGGTACATGCGAAGTACTGGCTGCTGACAACAAATATATCCGATTAAAAATTCAAAAAACAGGCGAGGAAAAGCAGCTGGGACTGGCTGTGGCAATTGCAAACGGAATAATCAGGATTGATGTACCTGATTTTGATGCTAAAAAAGCTGAATATATTGATGTACTTAAAAAGGCTGATAGTCTTCCAAGAAATCTTGATTATGCTGCGAGAGCACTGGAGCCGTATGAGGAGTATTTGGACTGAATAAAAGTACAGATTTGAGTAAGGCTTGCATTGATGCATTGAAGAGATTAGAGGAGTATAGCATCTTAGACGGAGGTGTAAAATGAATAAACCCAATTATGTAATTCAAACCAACGAAGCTGTATTGATTCCGACAAAACAAAGCAGAGGTTTTACATTCTTGAGGACGGGCGTTTGGGTTGTTGTAGCAGTGATTGTTTTGGGATCGCTGTTGTTCCAAGATAATTTGTTTTCGGAACTGTCATGGACAGCAAGTGTTCTTTTGATTGTGTTGGCATTAGGTGTAACCATCCTTGGTGGAAAAAAAGAATATGCTCCTTCGCCTATGGAATTGCAGTTTTTTGAAGACCATTTGGTACTGTATTTGCCCAAAAGATACTATAGTAAACATGTTACGCGAATGGAAATCAACCAAATGAAGTATTCAGAGATTACTAAGTGTGTATACAAAAGCAAATCTCAGCGTATTCATTTGTATGGAAAAGGAACTTCTACCTGGTATAACTATAAGGCGGATGGAACAATTCCCCAAACACCTACTCAGGTGAGAAATTGTACTGCAGGATTACTTTATTTCAACACCCAGTTTGCAATTGATGTGGATTTCAAAACCGAAATAGAAAAACATTCTCCGATACAGGTTATCGTTGAGAATAGTTAGGAG
>CAVFXS010000071.1:0-7150 GCA_963626805.1 Bacteroidales bacterium H4
CAGATTTGTACGGTATGCGGACTATACCGAAGTTGAAACTATGCCGAAACTTTCCTTCAAGTACAGAGGATATCAAGGCTTTCCTTTAAAAATTTCGGCATAGTTTTTGATCATAAACGATACAAGCGTTCCAATGTATCTGGATTACTCCAGCTTTTTACACCGTTATCAGGATTGACGGTTTCCATTGCTTTTGCAAGAACATCCAGCGTGGCGAATGCATAAAAACCACTGGTTGTGGAGATGTTCTCATGACCAAGCAGCTGCTGGATATGTGTCAGCGGTACTCCTTCTCGGTATAGATCCATCGCACGAGTTTTTCTTATCATATGGCAATGGACATTGTCAGGCATCGGATACCCACCTGCCCTGCACTGGGCTGCATACCGCTTTATCATCTTCTCAAAGGTGTCGGATGAGAGTTCATGTACCTGACCATGTATTTTTGAGTAGAATAATGGCATATCGGTTTTTAGTTCAGAACCATGGAAATCCTTCAGAAATCTTTTCAAATGAAGGATAGTTTTGTCCATAAGAGGAATGTTCCGGTATTTCCGACCTTTCCCAAGAAGCGTGACGTAAGGTACTTCTGCATCAAGATGGAGATCAGATACTTTTACCTGACGTGCTTCAGCCACTCTTGCAGCTGTATCATACAGGAAAATAAGCATCATCTGATTACGACGATCTGTTTTATTGTTTCCGGAAGGGGTTGCCAATAAAGCGGTCATTTCATTAGGTTCAAAATACTCAATGGCATGGTTCGTTGTCTTGACCCCAACAATGGTGCATGCATCCGTGTAAACTGGCATGATCCACAGGTATTCCTGTGCTGCGTATTCCAAAAAGGCACGAATCGCAGTTAACCGGAGGTTACATGTTTTTGGTGCCAGGCCTTGTTCCATGATCATCCATGTTTGATAGCGTTTTATTGTTTCTTTCTCGAAGTTATGGAAAGAAATCTTTTTTCGGCCGACATTTTCAACCCGCTCAAGGTAATTAATAAAGCTGTTCAAACAATCCCTGTAACTATCTATTGTATGGCTGCTGACCTGTCGGATCACTCTCAACTGATGGTCAAGATATCTATGGGCTGTATCCCAAAACTGTGCGGTGCCTTTTTTACTCATCATGCACCTCCGGAATACGGTCATTCAGCCGGCATGAAAGATGCTTGTAATCCGCATAAAAATCCGGCACAAATCTGAAGTAATATAAAGTATGCTTGATGCAGTTATGTCCCATATATCTCATCAGATAAGGGAGCATCGCATTTACGTCGGTGCCTTCTCTTGCCCAACGGTTTATGGTAGCCCAGGCAAAGTGATGACGAAAATCATATATGCGAGGCAGTTTCCCGAACCATTCAGGGAAAGCCTTCTTCCATATGAGAGTAAAGTTATAACAAAGTGTCTGTACGGAATACGCCTTATCTATATCTGCGGGAAAAAAGTAATCCCGTTCCGGGAACATGGCGGACACGTGCCTGTCATAAAGCATCAAATAAGAAACAAGTTCATCACTGATAAATATCCGGCGGCTTTTTGGACCTTTTGACTGTAAGATATCAATATATTTTTCAGCAAGGTGTACATTTCTGTATGGTAACATCCGTGCTTCTTTGGGACGCAAGCCACAACAGTACAGCATCCGGAACAGAGCAGGCATTACAATACCACGTGCACGTGGCCCGGGATTTTCGGTATAGTAGGAATCACATTCTCTGAAGAAACAGAAAAGTTCGTCTTCTGAGAAGAAATATGGAGCTTCTGGATGGAGTTTCGGTATCTGTTTTGGAGGGACAAGGTAGGCGTCCATATATCCCAGTTGAAACAGATACCTGGAGAACTCCCTCAGTGTAGCCATGGCATTGTATAATCCCCCAGTCTGCTCTTTGTATTTATTAAGGAAACAATCTGTACTCTTTTTATCTGGCAGATCAAGATGCGGATACTGTTTTTCCATATGGCGCTGGTAGTGTTTCAAATACCGTTCCGGTGTATCATAGACATAACCGAGGCTGCGCTTGTACGTAATGAAACCATCTATCTTTTCTCCGATAGTTGTCTTTTTCATTCGTCATCACCTACCTTCGGTAAAGGGAGCGTCAGTGATGACATCGTCTCCTGGTCAGTGGAAAGGTATACCATTGTGGAGTCCTGACACTTGTGTCCTAGTTCTTCAGAGATAGCGGGAAGGGGAATGCCTTTCCTGAGCATTGTGGAAGCAACGTTATGCCGGAACATTCTGGTGCCCGTAAGGCGACCGGAAGTTTCAACCCCGGCGGCGGATACAACTGCCTTGACAATGTGCCAGGTTGTGTTCAGCTTAACATAAGGCGCATGGACAGAGAGAAAAAAATAATCCTCCTTACAGCGTGGCCGCTCTTCCAGAAGATAACCCACCATGGCATTCCCATATGATGAGCGGATTGGCAGGTTCAGAGGTCTCTGTGTTTTGGACTGGACGATGTGGATGACATTATGCTTCCAGTCAACGTCTCCGAGTCTGAGATTACAGATATCAACACTGCGCAGCCCAGTTTCAAAGGAAAGCAGACAGATCGCCGTGTCCCGACGAGATATGCCAGAAGAAGATAAAAAAGAGGCAATCTTCTCCTGCTCCTCTTCTGAATATACATCTATAATGGAGCGTTTTCGTGGCATTCGGGAAGGGATTTCCAGCCTGAATTGCCGGATTTCCGGAAACATCTCGTAGAAACGACGCATTCCTGAAATGGCTGTTACAAGGCTTGTCAGATCATAATGCTTATCCAGCATGTCCTCGATTGCCTTGATTGTATCTCCATGTTGAATGTCAGATAGTTCCTGATATCCAAGGGAAGTCATATACTCTAAGAGATACCGGATCGGGCGGCGGTTCTTGATCAGTGAAGCCTGACTTAGACCAGAGGCTTCTTCTGCCTGATCATAAAGAGCAAGGACTTCGGCGAAACCGTCAGAAATAGCTTCCCCGACAGGTTCATGAAACTTATTAATGGATACTTTTCCGGTTTCCAGATAAGATTCCAAGAAACGTATGCACCGGTTATGGGCAAGAAATCTTTCGTAGCGGTATTCACCAGACCGAGAACTCTTATCATCTGACAAGAATTGTGTTACAAGTTCATCGGTAAGATACTCTGTCCCGAGTTCCCTTGCATAGTTAAGGAGCCGGTTATAAGTCCTTTGCAGGTCAATAATGTACGAATCCGGATGCCCGTTTTCGCGTTGGCACTCAAGAACCGATTTAATAGCTTCTTTTAAGGTAGTACTGTTGTTCATTACAAACACCTCCTATGTTTTATATAAAAGATGTTGCATGAATGCATGGATCCGTCAATAAAAACTATGCCGAAATTTTTAAGGGAAACCTATGATATTTTCTGTGCTTGAGGGAAAGTTTCGGCATAGTTTCAACTTCGGTATAGTCCGCATACCGTACAAATCTGTGACCTCTGCCTTCCAACTCCCTGTCTAACTCATTCAGCATTATGTTACTTAACAGCGGACTAAGTGGTCCACCTTATGACGAGATAAACGTTATGCCGAGTTAACGCTGATTTTCTGCGTAAATATGAGATTTCTTTAAATTTATCTCGGCATAATACAAGCAAAAATGCTACACTTTGTTATTCTGTAATCATAAAAAAGAAAGGAGTCAGAAACTCATGAATCTTGAAATGATTACAGAAGGACTAAAACAACTGTTGCAGGAAAACAACTATTCTTATGCAACTATCCGCTTTTATGAAGGTGAATGGAATAAAATCCAGTGCTTTCTTACGGAAGAATACGGAAATACCGAATACGACATGGAACGGGGGCTTAAATATCTCGAAAAACGATACGGCTTCATTACGAAATATAATGATGGAACACTTTCCCAACAGAGAGTCCAATTGCTCCGTGTTGTGCATATGCTGGAAGATTACCGTCTGCATCAGGTGCTTACCCGAAGATACCATGCCTCAAAAAATCCCATTACACTGAATGCGTATTATTCAAATTTATATACGGATTATTCGGATTTCCTGAATTCAACGGAACTGTCAGCAAGTACAGCCGGACATTATAAAGGGATTTCCAGGGTTTTTATGGACTATCTTCTGCAGAGGAAGATTGGAACTACAGAAAATATCACTATGGATGTTTGCAATTCTTATCTGAAAACGCTGGCAGGGTATAGTTTTAAGACCATAGAACAGAATGTTTGCGGGATCAGACATTTTCTGCGTTTTATTTATTCTATCGGGATACTCTCCGCTGATTATGCTGAAAAGATCCATATGCCTGCTGTTTCCAAAAGTGCCAAAATACCTTCTGCATGGAAACCTGATGAACTGAAAGCAATGCTTTCGGTCATTGACCGGAACAGCCCTATCGGAAAACGTGACTATGCAATGATCCTTCTTGCATGTGTTCTTGGCCTTCGGATTGGAGATATCAAAAACCTGCGTTTCCAAAACTTTAACTGGGAAGATAAAAAACTGTCCCTCATACAGCATAAAACACATAAACCATTGACTCTGCCAATACCTGATGCGATAGGCTGGGCGGTGATCGATTATATCAAAAACGGGCGCCCTCAGTACTACGAATCGGATCAGGTGTTCCTGAAACATATGCCGCCATTTGATCCTATCGGCAATGAAAACCATATGCAGCAACAGCTTGTAAGATACATGAGGAAAGCAGGTATCGATCAGCGTACAAAAAAGCACTCCGGCTTTCATTCCTTAAGACATTCTGCCGGCTCCATGCTGTTGGAAATGGAGACACCGCTTTCGGTCATTACAGATATCCTTGGGCACTCTGATTCTGATGTAACGGCTGTTTATCTGAAGACAGACCTGCAGAAACTGGCCGAATGTGTGCTTTCACCGGAGGAATTCTGCCATGGATAAAGAAATCTATAACAGCATTTTTCAAGAGGAGATCCATGATCTTATAGCATTAAAACGTGCGCTTGGATTCTCTTATGGATCAGAAGCAGGCTCCTTGCGACGCATTGACACCTTTTTATGTGAAAACAATCTTTCCGAAAAGCGTATCTCTAAAGAACTTTGTGATCTATGGTGCAGAAAAAGGACTTATGAAACTGTCACAAATCAGGCGAGCCGTATCAGTGTCATGCGGGTTTTCTGCAGATATCTCAACGATATCGGGATTCCTGCATATATTCCACCGAAAGGGATCACCCGGAAAAGGAGCAGATACGATGCACACATTTACACGGATAAAGAACTTCAAAGTTTTTTTGATGCAGTTGACAAAAGTCAGTCGGTGCCGGATTCCTGCCCATATCGTGCTGATGTGATGCCGGTCTTTTTCCGTATCCTGTACACCAGCGGAATGCGTGTTTCGGAGCTGCGCCTTGCCAGAATCCGTGATATCAACTTCGGAGAAGGATATATCACTGTTCACGAGGCCAAAAATCATAAAGAGCGGTATGTCCCGATCCATCCTTTACTTACGGATAAGTGTAAGGAATTAAAAGAAAAGATCCATGCCCATTCATCCGATGATGAATATTTCTTTATGCTGCTTCCGGGAAGACCAATGACTTTAGGGAATGTATATAAAAATTTCAGGCGATATCTGGAACAGGCTGGTATCTCGCACACTGGAAAAGGCCCCCGCATCCATGACTTCCGCCATACTTATTGCGTAAATCTTCTCCGCAAATGGAGTGATGAAGGAAAAGACCTGATCGCGTATCTTCCGTATATGCGTACGATGCTTGGGCATGAAAGTTTTGAGGAAACAGCGTATTATCTAAAACTTACGGCGGAACGTTTTCCGTATATAAAAGAACGGATGAGGGAATCTTTTCCTGATCTGATCAGGGAGGCAGTTATCAATGAACACGAATTCTACTGATTTTGCCTGTCTGGTCACAGGATTTTTAACGGACTATCTGCCGCATCATAGATGTTATTCCAGGAATACCATTCTCAGTTACAGAGACACTTTGAAACTGTTCCTTCGGTTTTTAAAAGAAGAAAAAGGGATCTCACTGAATTCTTTTTATATCAGGGACTTCAAACGTGAACTGGTGATTGAATTTCTGGAATGGTACCGGAACAACGGGGCTGGTATAACTGCAGCAAATCAAAGGCTGGCTGCATTGAAAGCATTCAGCGATTATGCACAGCTGGAACATATCGAGTACATTGCACCTTTACAAAATGTCTCCGGGATCAGGGCAAAAAAGGCTGCACCGAAAGAAGTATCTTTCCTGACCGTGGAACAGATGTCATCACTTATAAACAGTCCGGATGTTAATTCCTATACTGGTTTCCGACACAGGGTGATCCTGACACTTCTGTATGACAGTGGGTGTAGAGTTCAGGAATTATGCGATATCACGATAGCCGATATATCGTTAGGTTCTGTTGCAACCGTAAGATTACACGGAAAAGGCAACAAATACCGTACAGTCGTGGTATCAGATGCAACAGCAAAGCTTGTCGAAAACTATCTTAGCCGGTACCGTTCATACGCTGTTGGAACTGATCTTTTGATCACGAACCGTTATCATCGAAAGATTGACCGTGATGGTATCTCTTATATCATAAAAAAATATGTAGATGCGATCCGTAAAAAAGATGCAGCATTTCCAAAGCATGTACACTGTCATATGTTCCGTCATTCAAAAGCAATGCATATGTTGGAAGCCGGTATCAATATCGTCTATATCAGAGATTTCCTCGGACATGAGGATATTTCTACAACGATGGTTTACGTGAGGGCTGATAATCGTCTGAAAAATGATGCGGTTAATGCACTTGCCCCAAAAGTTACTGAGGAAAGAGATTTTCCTGACTGGAACAAAGATAAAGATCTTTTACAGTTTTTAAATTCCTTAAAGTAGAGAAATATTATGCCGAGTTACGCAAGTAGAAACACTGATAAAATCTAAGAATACTGAATGTATCTCGGCATAACATCTAGCTCGTCATAAGGCGGATTATGCCGAGCTAGGCATAATCCACCTTGTGGCACGCCAATTTCTGTCTTCTCAAACAATCCATTTGTCACTACTCCGGCATTCATATATTTATGAATGAGTGAAATCACCCTGCCATCTTTTATGGTTCTTGATATGACCTCAATCAGCTTACTCTGACATACATTGTCAAAGAACT
>CAVFXS010000072.1:0-4133 GCA_963626805.1 Bacteroidales bacterium H4
ACCGGCTTATCCTCACGATATTTTTATCCTCATCTTTTCTGGCAACAGTCATTTTTCTTTGTCTTCGCTTCAAAAAGATGAGGATAACATTTTCATCTTAAACCACAGATTCGTGCCATTTCTGCTTCATCATCAGGCCACAGCGGTTTTTCATCTGTTGATATTTTGTCGGATTCCATTGCTTTGCGCATCATTTCCACTGAAGGAACCGCGTAAATGCGGGTAGTCTCAGTTGAAGAGTGTCCAAGTATCCTGGAGATAAGTTCTAGTTCAGTTCCATCCTGATACAGATTTGTTGCACGGGTTCGGCGAACCATGTGTGGATAGCAGTGTTCTGGCAGATTAGGATGTTCAGAGCGTATTTTGGAGGCATATTTTTTTATGATACGCTCTACATTTCCTACAGACATCCTATCTTTCCTGCCTTTTATGACTGTAAATATCAGTGGCGAGTCAGGATCCTTTGTTGGATGATAAGCCTTTAGGTAATTCCTCATGTGGTCGGCAGTTATGTCTGTGATAGCAACGATTCGTTCCTTATCACCTTTTCCATATATTCTAAGGTAAGGTATCTCGGCATCCAGATTTACTGAAGAGACATCAAGCGATAACAATTCAGAGACCCGGATGGCCGAATCATAAAGTAAGATAAGGATCATCTGATCCCTTTGGCCAATCTTTGTATTCGGAGGGGCTGATAGTAATGCTTTAAGATCCTCCTCAGATATCACTTCCCTTGTCAGTTTTGGCACTTTGAGAAATGGAACATGTGAAGCCGTCAGTGCTACTGACTGTAAAGAAATATCACCATCCGCAACATACCAGAGGTATGCCCTGATTGCTGCCAGCCTGTTATTACAGGTAGTTTCGGCATTTCCGTTTTTGTTCAGGAACTCCATATAGGACAACAACAGGTCATGTGTACAATCCTCGAATCCGAAGGAGCGTATAGACAGATGCAGAGCGTCTGTTATATATCGTCTGAAAACTGTCAGTGCATCCCGGTAAGTCTCCACCGTATTTCTGCTTTTTAGCGCCTGCTCCGGCAGGTAATGTTCTAGGAATTCAAGGGTTTTTGAAAAGAACAGCTTCTTCTGTGGCTTTATTATTCTACTCATAAGTATCTACCTCCGGGATTACAAGTTTTCCAGTCCTATCTTTGGACCTGATTATACGGAACGCTTCGGCAACCTGATGGTAGTAGTAAAAAGTTTCATCCGGACTTTGATGACCTAAATACCTGCTGAGGAACGGAAGCATTTCTTTTAACGGAATACCTTCTTCCATCCACAGGTTCATCCGTTTTACCACAAAAGTATGTCTGAGACAGTGTACTGTCGGAGCTTTGTCACAGTATTCCGCATACGGTGTCAAAGCCCAGAATTCCCGGAACTTTTTATCAATTGTACAATTACTCAAGCACCTCTCAGGTTCTCTTGCAGGGAAAACCCATTCCGACAGGCAATGATATTTACCGTACAGGACTTTTTCATATGTCCGTAACAGTTCTATAAGATCCTCAGGCATATATATCAATCGGTCCTTATGACCTTTGGAATGCAGTATGCGGATTGTTCCCTGTCTAAGATCCATATCTATCCAGTGGAGTTTTCTTGCTTCTGAAATGCGCAGGCCACAACAATAAATGAGCCGAAAGAGTACCTTATACTCGGCAGCTAGCCGATAAAAACCTGTTATGCTGACTGCTGGAGCATAACTATCAACCGCTTCGAAGAAGGCTTTTATTTCAGCATCTGACAGGATATGTACCACCTTTTTCTCTGCTTTGTAAAAGTTAGATGGAATGTAAGCTTCTATACCAAGCGGAGCCAAGAACAACGCAAACTGCCGTATTACGGATGTCCTAGCAGAGCACGTGACAAGAGCTTCACCATCACGTAAAGTTCCCCATTTTTTTACAAGCTCTCTGTTTAGACATGGCTCTGTAACTGATTCCTCTATACAGAAAGCGTCAAAGTGTTTCAGTTTCCATTCTTCGCTTTCATATATAAAACCAGCAGCCCGTTTTTCCTGTATAAACTTTTCAATGTACGGTGCGAAACAGCTTTGTAACTGATATCCACTGATTTTCATGCTAGCTCTCCTTCCATGAGGATCCCGGCACGGTTCAGGGATAATCCACATTTTCTGCTTTTTTCATCATCTAGGAGCAGATACTTCATAACACTTGTAGAATCACGATGTCCAAGAGCGTTCATGACATCATCAATCCCTGCATGGTTCCGCAAAAGATTTGTTGCGAAGGTTCTTCGGGTCACATGAAAACCACCGCCTTTTACATTTTTTCTCTCAGGCAGGATACGGTAGAGTGCTTTTGTACATACTTTACCGGTGAGTTTTCCGTATGGAGCTTTGGACCTGATAAAAATATATTCAGTACCGGTCTTTGGTCTGCCTGATGTTATATATGAATATACAGCATTGCCAACTTCAACAGGCAACGGAAGAGTGATCTGCGTTTTTGTTTTCTTCATGACAATGGATATCTGGCGTTTCTTCCAGTCAATATCCTGAAATCTGAGTGCCAGGATATCATATGCCCTCAGCCCCATCCTCACTCCGAGTAAAACTATTGCAATGTCGCGAAGTTCTATAGGTTCATTGTGTTCCGCCCGAAAAGTATTGATTCTCTGTAACTGCTCATCAGACAGCACATCAATGATCTTGTCCTGCGGAGCAGTCCCTGACATCAGGCATACATCCAGACTGTGATTATCTGCATATCCCTTTTCAGCAAGATAGCGCAGAAACGCCCTTACAATCACAAAGCAGCCAGACCGCCCCTGAAAAGTTGTATGCTCATCATAGCGTGAAAACTCTTTTATGATTGTGGGTGAAAGCTGGTTGAAACTTTCATAACCATGGTCAACCAGAAATCTGCAGAAACGCGTGCAGGAACAACGGTAACTTTTTATTGTACCGGCATCCCGAAATTCACGCCTTTTCTGGTCAAGAAGTCCTGATATCGCCTCCTTGCACCATGATGGCAGTTCATCGAACATTACCGGATTATATCTGTACTTCCCATCCGGATGTATATCACCCGACAGGGTATAATCTTCATAAATTTTCAGAACTCGCCGCCAGTGGAGCCATGAATGTCCCATTGTTCTACTGATCTCTGCAAACCAGATCCACATGATATCCTGGTGAAATCCGAAAAAATGCATATCTAGGAATAGGTACAGTGCGGTCAAGGCATGTCTGGCAAGGTTTAGGGTCGTACCAACATATCCATGAGATTCCAACAGCTCAATAAAAGGCGTGATCGTTTTATAGAATTCATCTGCTGACAAGGTTACGTCAGCTATCTTATCCAGAACTCTCCGGTTCTCAGCTGAGAACTCAGATAATGACCCGATGTGAGGATATATCTGGCATTTCAAGACAAGGCTGTAGTTCATAGGGCAAATACCTTTTTCTCCATAGAATCTGATCATACGAGCAGTGTTGTTCAATATCATGGCCTTTGTATCATCAGAACAATACATTTTTGCTCCTATCAGCTTTATGACTGTGTCATAAGTGATATCAGCAATGGTATGCACTCCCATATCATCTAGAAAAAGTAATCCCTCTGAGCAGTAAATCTGGGTCAGTTTCAATGTACGGGCTGTATAGTGGCTACTACAATCAGCAAGATACACATCAAGATCCTTTTGCCATAGTGCAGGTAGCTTGTCATAGTTTGAACGGTTCAGATAAAGCCTGCGGTCAGAAATAGTTCCGGTAAAGTCCATTTCCTCTAACTGATACGCATACTGTACCCATACAGCATACCTTTGCCGTGGTAATTCATTCTTGATCTCTGCAAGCCAGTTTTCACGGATTACCTCTGAATAATTTCCGTCTCTTTGCTTTATAAAAAGCCCAAGGGATTCATAGCAATCTCTATGCGACTTCTGACTGCTGGAACACACCTCCTTTTCTTTCAGTAGCATCATTACTTTTTCTACAGTTTCATTGTAATTCATGAAATCACATCCTTCCGGTTTTATTGTGATTTCATTATCGCACATAAATTTTTATCCTTATATTTCTATTGAAAAACTGGCAAAAATTAATGCTTCATCAAAAAGATGAGGATAAAAATATCGTGAGGATAAGCCACA
>CAVFXS010000073.1:0-3926 GCA_963626805.1 Bacteroidales bacterium H4
AATTATAGGGCGGATACGAATCGCTCCCAATCGTCACCACCGGAAGTTCTCCTTCCCTTTCCGTTCCTTTCGTTCCTGCACATCCTGTAAGAAAGACCAGCAGCAACATGCAAAGCATCCTTCCTGCCTTAAGCCAGACCACCTTATATTTCATTCTACTTTTCCTCCCAAAAAACTTTTTGCGATGCTTTCTCTTTCATTATCTGCTGTCATCTTTTTCCGCAAAGATCTCATCAAGAACTTTGACGATTGTTTCAATGCTGACTGGTTTCACGATATGCCCATTCATGCCTGTCTCAAAGGCTTTTCGCTTATCCTCCTCAAAGGCGTTGGCTGTCATGGCAACTATCGGAATATTTGCTTTCCGGTTATTCGGGAGTGTTCGGATTTCCTTTGTTGCAGTATATCCGTCCATCTTTGGCATCTGAATATCCATCAAAATCAGATCGTATCTGTCCTCCGGTGCCTCATTGATAATATTCACAGCTTCAATTCCATCGACTGCACAGTCAATGAGCATTCCGGTTTCTTCAAGAATTGCCATTGCAATTTCCCTGTTCAGCTCGTTATCTTCCACAAGCAGGATATGCTTTCCACTATAGTCGTATTTTTTCATTTCTGCCCTGGCAGGTTCCCTGACCGCATTAGCGGCAGGCTGTGTAAGCACATCTCGAAGTTCTGACATAAACAACGGTTTTCCCACAAAGGCTGTTACTCCGGCTTCCCGTGCTTCCTGTTCAAAATCAGTCCAGTCATATGCTGTAAGCACAATGATCGGGATTTCGTCTCCGATTATCTTCCGGATTCTTCTGACAGTTTCTATTCCATTTATATCCGGCATCAGGTAGTCTACAATATAAACACTGTATTCATCCTTAAGTTCTACTGCATCCTGCGCACGAAGGATTGCTTCCTTTCCTGATATCGTCCAGTCCGGACGCATCTCTATGCTGCGAAGCATTTTACATACACTTCTGCAGGTATCCACATCATCGTCAATGACGAGTGCTCTTGCTCCAAGCAATTCAGGAATCGGCTCCCACTTCACATGTGCATCGGCCAGCCGTACACTGAGCGTCACCCTGATCGTGGTTCCTTTTCTTTCTTCACTTTCAACATCAATACTGCCACCCATCATATCTACGATATTTTTTGTAATTGCCATCCCAAGTCCCGTTCCCTGGATACCATTGGTAGAGGAGGTATATTCTCTGGAAAACGTATCAAATATGTGGCTGACAAACTCTTTCGACATACCCACACCGGTATCCCGGACAGAAAACACATATGTCGTATAGTCCTTCAGATGGCAGGGCTTTTCCGCCAGCCGAATGATGATATCACCGCCCATCGGTGTATATTTGATGGAATTGCCAACAATATTAATAAGCACCTGATTCAGTCTGAGTTTATCCGTAATGACATCCTCATGTGAAACATCCTGCGTGTCTATATAGAGATTCTGATTCTTGGAATTGACCAGTCCCAGTATCATTGTCCTTAAATCGTGCAGCACATCCGGAATATGTACCGTGGTTTCCTCCAGCTTTACACTGCCGCTTTCTATCCGGCTCATATCCAGAATATCGTTGATCAGACTTAGCAGATGCGTTCCCGATGTACTGATCTTGGAGAGGTACTCTTCCACTTTTTCCGTATCGTCAATATGTGTCTGTGCCAGCGCAGTGAAACCCACTATAGCATTCATCGGTGTCCGGATATCGTGGGACATGCTGTTCAAGAACGTTGTCTTGGCCCGGTTGGCGGTCTCTGCCTGTCCCAACGCATCCTGAAGCAGCTTCTGGTGCTCCTTCAGCTCTTCATATGTAGTTGTTAACAGCATTTCCTGATTATCCATAAAAATCAGGAGAATGGTCAATGTCAGTCCAATGTTGGATGTCGGCAGCCCTGTTATGAAGAACTGCATAACTGTACCGATTACAAGCGGCACAAAGTACATCAGAGACTGCTTCAAAAGTTTTCTCTTCTGCAGCGATTCTTCTTTTCTTAAATGTATGGCAAAGTCTACAATAGCAGCAACGCAGTATCCATTGGCAAGTATGGATACAAAGATGACAAACAACGGACCTCTCGTATAATTCCCCTGCTGATCAACTGAGAATATCCATCCTGTCCACCATGATGCCATAATCAGGAAGAACATAAGGATAATCGGGACAAAAAGTAAATATCTGATTTTGCTTTTTAAAATACGCTCCGAGTCATATCTCAATTCCAGATACATAAACAGGAAAAAGGCGATGCATTCTGTTGACAGATCAAAAACTGCGTTCAATAAAAAGGTTACTGTCCTGCCTGCGCCTGCACCAATATACACACACAGTGCATCTGACAATGCACACACTGCAGTTGCAGCCAGAAGTGTCAAAATCCAGTATTGCCTTTTTCCAAAACCAGGTACCCTTCTTAATCTGTTTACCAGTATGCAGTCAAACACCAGCATAAAAACCACAACCGCACTATAGCTCAGATTTTCCGCTGCCAGATTCATAAGCCGCCTCCTTTTCCGCAAAGATTCCATCAAGAACTTTGGCGATTGCTTCAAGGCTGACAGGCTTGATAATGTGTCCGTTCATTCCCGCCTTATATGCCCTCTGCTTATCTTCCTCGAAGGCATTGGCGGTCATGGCAACGATCGGAATATTGGCTTTTTTATTATCCGCCAGCGTTCTGATTTCTCTTGTGGCTGTATAGCCGTCCATCTTCGGCATCTGAACATCCATCAGAATAAGGTCATATTTATCTGCCGGTGCAGCCTCAATCGCTGCAACTGCAACATCTCCGTCATCGGCACAATCAATTGTCATTCCGGTTTCTTCCAGAATTGCCGTAGCGATCTCACGGTTCAGTTCATTGTCCTCTACAAGAAGGATCCTCTTGCCGCTGTAATCGTATTGCTTCTTACCGTCATCCTTCCGAGCTTCCTTCGTCTCCTGCTTACTGCCTGCCGGCTGCATCAGCACCTTGCGAAGCTCAGACATAAAGAGCGGTTTTGATACAAATGCGGTAACGCCTGCCTGTCTTGCCTCATATTCAAAGTCCGCCCAGTCATATGCAGTCAGCACGATGATCGGAACATCTTCGCTGATGACCTTTCTGATCCTTCGGACTGTCTCAATGCCATTCATATCCGGCATCAGATAGTCAATGATATAAACCTGGTATTCATCCTTCATCTCTGCCGCATCCTGCGCACGAATAACGGCTTCCCTTCCGGATGCTGTCCAGTCCGGTCTCATCTTGATATCACGCAGCATTTTGCTGACGCTTCTGCAGGTATTCAGATCATCATCCACCACCAGTGCCCTTGCACCAAGAAGCGCAGGAATCGGCTCCAGGTGTACCGGCTCATCTGCCAGGCGAAGGTTCAGAGTAACGGTAAATACCGTTCCCTTTCCCTCTTCACTCTCTACCGTGATCTCGCCGCCCATCATTTCCACGATGTTTTTGGTAATCGCCATGCCAAGACCGGTGCCCTGGATACCGCTTACCGTGGAGCTTTGTTCTCTGGCAAAGGTATCAAATACATGCTCAACAAAATCCTTTGACATTCCGATTCCATTATCCTTGACCGTTATTTCAAAGGTTGTATGGTTCTTAACCGGACAGGGTTTTTCCATAAGGCGTACAATAATATCTCCGCCCGGCTCTGTGAACTTGATGGCATTGCTCACAATATTCAAAAGGATCTGATTCAGCCGCAGCTTATCGACGATCACATCTTCATTCACAACATCCTGTGCGTCAATATAGAGATTCAGACTCTTGGAATTCACAAGACCCTGTATCATCGCTCTCAGATCATGAAGGATATCCGGAATATGCACCGGCTTCTCGTCCAGCTTCACTGTTCCACTCTCAATGCGGCTCATATCCAGAATATCGTTAATCAGGCTCAAAAGATG
>CAVFXS010000074.1:0-3696 GCA_963626805.1 Bacteroidales bacterium H4
GAATTATTATATGATTGGATATGATGCAGAGGCGCAGATGATCAAGCATTACCGGGTGGACAAGATGCTGCATATCCGGATGTCTGACGAATTCCGCGAGGGAAAAGAACACTTCAAGAAGCTGGATATGGCAGATTATGCCAAGAAGAGTTTCGGAATGTTCAGGGGAAAGGAAACGTCAGTAAAGATGCTGGTCAATAACAGCCTTGCAGGCGTGATCATTGACCGGTTCGGGAAAGATGTGATGATGATTCCGGAAGATGAGGATCATTTCCGGGTGAATGTGGATGTGCATGTGAGCAAGCAGTTCCTGGGATGGGTGTTCTCGCTTGGGGAGGCCGTTAAGATTATTGGACCGGATGAGGTTGTGGAGCAGATGAAGGGAGAGGCCCGGAGGCTTATGAAGCAGTATGGGGAATAGGAGAATAATTTGCAAAATAATAGCATAATTGTAAACTCGCAAAAGAAACAAGTTGACAATCAAAACGAAATACGATAAATTGTTAACCATAAACTGTGGTGTGCTACCCGTCAAGAGAACAATGAAAAATAATAATTTTTTCTCCGTCAGCCCATTAACCGGCTGGCGGTATTTTTATGCTGCTTTCAACGTAAGTTCATGAAAGGCCATCGGTGTCATTATATGTAACTTACGCTGTAGTCGTCGGTTGTTATAGTATTCAATATAGTCGTGGATGCTTTGGATTAATTCTTCTTTTGATGTAAAGCGTTTCCCATAATACATTTCCCGTTTTAAGATTCCCCAAAAGCCTTCCATTGGTCCATTGTCAATACAGTGTGCAACTCTGGACATACTTTGTTTCATATGATGTTTCTTCAGCCGACTATAAAATGCCTGACTGGTATATTGGAATCCCCGGTCCGAATGAAAAAGCGGATGCGCATCAGGCTCTTCCGTTACCGCCTGATCAAATGTATCCATAACAAGGGAATTATCATTATGCGCGCTGATTTTATACGAGACAATCCTGCGGTCGCACAGATCAAGAATCGCACTTAAATATATTTTGTGTACTTCTACCCCTATATAATATTTGAACTCTGTTACATCTGTCAGCCATTTCTCATTCGGTTTATCTGCGTGAAACTCCCGGTGAAGAAAGTTTTTCGCAATGTGGGAGGGATTTCTGTCTGCTTTCGTACAGCTCTTCGGCTTCCATTTGATAGATGACTGTATTCCGATTTTCCGGCAGATCCTCAGGATCCTCTTATCATTGGCAGGAATCCCATAATTTACAGCCAGTTCATCACGGATACGCCGATAACCCATATCTGGATGCAGCCGATGTATTTCCCTGATAATATCGGCAATCTGTTCATTCCTGATCTCATTGTCACTTTCTGGATGTTTCAGCCATCGGTAATAAGAAGAACGAGTAATTCCAAGGTATCTGCACATTTGTCTGACCGGATATCCTTTTGATTTGGACAGTTCCCTGATTGCCTGATATTCACATAATTTATGTATTAAAGAAAATGATCCCTCCTTTCTAATTCCCTTACTTTTTTTAACAGGTCATTCTCCATCTGTAAGTCTTTATTTTTACGTTCCAGCTCTGCGATACGGTCCCGTAATTCTTCTTCTGGAGTGCGGCTTGGCTTAGAGCCGATCCGCCTGCCTCTCCGATCCTCCAAACCGGCACTTCCCATTTTTTCATACCGATCCACCCAATTTCGGACCTGCTGATAGGAGCAATCATACTTCAAGGCCATTGCCCCATAATTCCGATCATGGTCAAGACAGTCTTTTACAATGCAGATCCGTTCCTCCAGTGTTGTTTTTCTTGCTTTCTTCATAGCACTACCTCCGGTAAGTTCTTTTAATTCCTTACCTTCATTATACGCCTTGATCCAACTTGAAAGTTGAGAATGCTGTCGGATTCCGAATTTTACACATATTTCATCTAACGATCCCTCTCCAGAAAGGTACGCATGAACTGCCTGCAATTTCAATTCTTTTGAGTAGCGTTTATTTGTCTTAGGAGACAGTAAACTTTCTGGTCCGTCTGTCTTATAGATCCTGATCCAATCCTGAACACTCCGCTTATTTACACCGCACATTTTTGCGGCACCTTTTTGGCTAAGTTCTCCGTTCAGGTACTTTTCTACGATTTCCACCTTTTTTACTGCATCAATTTTACTTTTTCTGGACATAAAATACCCCCAAGTAGGTTTTTATATTTTGGTGTCCTACTTGAGGGTATCATATCACTGAAAGGATGGTTAACAATTTGATGAACACAAAAACAAAAAAATTATCAACCGCAAGTATGGTACTATGTGGAATGTTTGCAGCACTGGTTGCCATAGGAGCATTTATTCAGATCCCGGTTCCATATATGGATTATTTCACACTTCAGTTCTTCTTCGTATTGCTTGCAGGATTGATTCTAGGGGCTAATAAGGGAGCAATATCCGTAGGATGTTATGTATTATTGGGACTTGTCGGAGTACCGATCTTTGCGGCATGCGGAGGAATCGGGTACATATTCCGGCCAAGCTTTGGTTATCTGATCGGATTCATTGTAAGTGCATATGTAACCGGAAAAGTATGCGAAAAGCTGAAAGCAAGTTATAAGAACTATCTGCTTGCCTGTCTTGCAGGATTTGTTGCGACGTATGCAATCGGAATCGTGTATAAATTTGTAATCTTGAACTTTTATGCACATACACCGGCAACATTGGGCGTGATCTTTTTGTCATGTTTCCCATTAGATATGCCTGGAGATTTTGTATTATGTCTGCTGGCATCCGATGTGGGGCTTAGAATGCGGAAAAGCGGATTTTATCTAAGTTAAAAAAGGAGCATGAGATTATGGCAAAAGGAATATTTGTGACGGGCACCGGCACGGACGTAGGGAAAACATATGTCACAGCATTAATCGTGAAAAAACTGGCAGATGCAGGAATTCATGCAGGCTATTATAAGGCTGCTTTATCAGGCGCAGAATCCATAGAAGAAAGTGACGCAGGCTATGTAAAGAAGATTGCCGATATCACGCAGGAAGACAGCAGTTTACTGTCATATCTGTATCAAAATGCGGTGTCTCCACATCTGGCTGCCAGAATAGAAGGAAATCCGGTTGATCCAGAAGCGGTAAAAGCAGATTTTGACAGGGTAAAGAAAGAGTTCGATTATGTCACGGTAGAAGGAAGCGGCGGTATTGTATGTCCGATCCGCTGGGACGAAGAGCATGAGATCCTGCTGGAAGACATTGTGAAAATGTTGCATCTGAATACTATGGTGATCGCAGATGCCGGACTTGGCACGATCAATGCGGTCGTTCTGACGGTAGAATACATCCGAAATCATGGAATGGATGTAAAGGGAATCATTCTGAATCATTACTCGGGTGGAGCGATGCAGGAAGATAATGAGAAAATGATTGAGAGATTAACGGGAGTACCGGTGATTGCTAAGGTAAGAGATGGTGACAGGGAGCTTGAGGTTGATCTGGAAGTGTTGAAAAGGGTGTATGATTGATGATGGGAAGAGGAAATTGAAAGATACAATGTTTTTAATGTGGCGTTGTTGGTGAGACATGATGCAGATGGAAAACATTATTTGTATGATATTATGAAAATAAAAAAAGAAACGAGCACTCTTTTCTGATTTTAAAATCATACTCAGTAACAAAACCCATTTCTTATATCAATATTAATCTAATTATTAAC
>CAVFXS010000075.1:0-3121 GCA_963626805.1 Bacteroidales bacterium H4
GATAATGACATCCGATCCAGCATCAGTCCATACAGCACCTTTGCCTCCACTGATACTTTTTTGAAATACTCTTCTGTAAATAAGAGCTTCGGTATTTTATAAAATGAATATTGCTCAGCCTCCCTGCCATAGAAATACGAGAGCGTTATTCTGTCTTCCATTTGATTCTCCTTCCTGTTCCAGAAGTGCATTTTTTACACTTCTGAAACATGACTTTATATTTTTTACTCCTGTGTCTGTTGTGCGCTCCACTGCTCCAACAACTGAATGATCACGTTCTCCCGTTCCGTAGCCGAATAGTGTGGCGGAAAATACTTATCCAGTTTCTTCTCTGATAAAGATACCTTTGCTGCTGTGCTCTTCTTTGGAAGTGCTTCATTCAATATGGTAATAATCATGTGCTGGGAAGCATTAGATAAGTTTGGATGATTCTTCAATGCTTCAACCTGCACCGGCTTTAGGAAGCCATTTTCCTTGAAATACTCGTATACCCATTTCTGCATCTGCTGATCCAGATAGGAAAGATCTACTCCCATTGCTATAGTTATTTTTTTCTGATCTATTGATTCTAAAATCTCATTACTAAGTTCAGTCAATCTGATATATTTATGTACCTGTCTGGCCTTTAATCCAACCTGTTCTCCAACTATCGCTGCTGTCTTCTTGCCAGACTTGTCGCACTCAGTGCGACAAGTCTCTTCAACATCCACTCTTGCGCCTTGTCTTCTCATGGCATCCATCTTCATTTTCAGGCTGAACGCCCTCTCACTCGGCAATATTTCTTCCCTCTGAATGTTGGCATCCACCATTTTAATAATGGCTTCATCATCTGTCATTTCCTTTACGATAGCCGGAATCTTGTTTAATCCTACAATACTTGCCGCATGCAGTCTGCGGTGTCCGGATATCATTTCATAATTACCAGTCTTATCTGGTCTTACAATCACCGGATTTAAAATGCCGTTTTCTCTGATACTGTCTATCAGCATATCCATTCTTTCATCATCCAGCACCTTGAAAGGATGATTTGGAAATTCATGGATTCTTCCAATCTCTATTTCCTGGGTACCGGCAATCTCCGGTACTCCAAGTAATTCATCAACTGTCTGTAATTTAATCTTCCCTGCAACTCTTCCTGCCATAATCACTCAGCCTCCTTTAACACTTCCTTGGTTAATGCCATATATGCGAATGCTGCTTTTCCTTTCGGATCATAGGAATAAATGCTTCCACCCTCAACGCTTACCTCTGATGCTCTGACTGACATTGGAATCTCTGTTGTAAATACCTTTATAGATGCAGAATAAGTATCATATACCATCAATGAAATATCCCTGGCATAATTGGTCCTGTTATCGACCATAGTAAGAAGAATTCCTTCAATGGTAAGCTTTGGATTCAGCTGTTTCTTTACTCTGCCGATTGTCTTGATTAGCTGCTGTAATCCTTTGACTGGGAGATATGCTGCCTGCACCGGTATCAATACGGAATCAGCACACGCCAGTGCATTTATAGTCATCATTCCAAGTGACGGCATACAATCAATAATGATGAAATCATAAAACTCCCTCAATCTTTCTACCAAGGCCCGCATAATCAGCTCCCTGCTCATGGCATTTACCAAAGATACCTCAATTGCTGACAGTTCTATATTTGCCGGAATCAAATCAACACCTTCCTTATGATGAAGAATTGTCTTCTCCATGTTCAGCTTTTCATCATTCACAATATTTAGCATCAACGTAGCAAGGGAATACTCCATTTCATCAGGCTCATCATATCCAAGGCTAATTGTAAGACTGCCTTGCGGATCTGCATCCATCAGGAGCACCTTTTTCCCTGATTGAGCTAAACCTATTCCTAAATTCACACAAGAGACTGTCTTTCCGACTCCGCCTTTTTGATTTGATACTGCTATAACTTTACACATACTCTGTTCCTCCTTCATTAAATCCAGTTGCTGTTTCTCCATGCTTTCAATATCTCTAAAATTTCTCTTCTCATCTGTTCAGACGTATAGGTTGATGGGAAGAATCGGTATAACTGCTCATTCTTAAAAACCACCCTGTCCGTTTCCTTCTGTTTGACCTCTCCAAGAATCCCTTCCACTTCTGTTCCTGTCAGTTTTCCAGATTCACTTAGTTTTTTTATCCTGATTGCCTGTGATAGTGATGGCGTGCATTGAGTGAAATCCATTGCATTCATTATTTCCTGCTGTTCCTCTTTTTTTAAGTAGGATAACTGCACGGCCGGAGTAAATCCCATCGTTCCATCATCCACTTTATCCAACAGTGCCGGGATCAGTTCTGTTATTTTGATATAACGCTGTACCTGCTTTGCGCTGTCTCCACAAAGTTCTCCGATTACATCAATGCTCCTCTTTCCTGTATTGTGGTCAATCTGACTACAATTCTTTCTGCCAGCTTTCTTTTTGATGGCATCATATTTCATCTTATAGGCATAAGCCTTTTCACTTGGAGTAATTTGCTCTCGTTGCAAGTTGGAATCCACCATGTTTACCACGGCTTCATCATCCTGCATCATGCGGATAATCACCGGAATTTTCTTATAACCAAGTTTTTCTGCGGCATACTTTCTTCTGTGACCAGAAATGATTTCGTAATATCCTTCTTTCTTCGGACGAACAATCAATGGGTTCAGAACACCATACTTTTTAATACTGTCCTGCAGTTCTATCATCTGACTATCTCCGGTTACTTTAAAAGGATGATTAGGAAATGCTCTCAATCGCTCCATTTCAATTTCAACTACTTTCTCATCCGGATCTCTTACATCCGTTTTTTGTTCCATAGGCTTTCCTCCTCAAATTCTCTGAACAGACTCGCATTGTTCACACAAAAAATCCGCCCAGACTAGACTCTTTCATCTAATCTGAGCGGATCCATCCGCCAGGCCTGTTTTATCCAGGCAAGAAAACCATTTTTACATTCATTGACAACCCAATCCTCAAATTACTCAATAGTTATGTCCATTCGGTGCCTAGATTGGATTATTTCATTGATGCTCGTTTGCAAACTTTGGTGCTCGAAATTCATCTTCTGATGTTCTTTCGATGCTCGCAAGCACCGGAAAAAAAGAAAAAGCAGCAATGAATTTTTAC
>CAVFXS010000076.1:0-2740 GCA_963626805.1 Bacteroidales bacterium H4
TGCAAGGAACGCATTGACCAGATTGCAGCCAGTATCAATGGTCTGGACAGTGGATTCATCCGTATCGGTACAATTCAGAGCATTGCCTATCACTGGCTTCCCGGCCTGCTGAAGAATTTTTCCGCAGAATATCCGAACATTACCTTCCGGCTCTATGTGGACGGATTCCAGAAACTAACAGAGAAGATCCGAAAAAAAGAACTGGATTGTATCTTCATCTCACAGTATGTTGCCAAAGATCTGCCAAGTCTGCCAATTGGTACCGATGAGCTGGTGCTTGTAACTGCTCTGGATCACCCGCTGGCAGACAAACTGACGGTATCCTTTGCAGATGTTGACGGCCAGGATTTCGTACTGTCCGCCGATGATTTTGACTATGAGACGGGAAAACTATTTCATATGAACCATATTATGCCAAATGTTAGGTTTCGCATTAACGAAGACTATACTGCAATCAAGATGGTAGAGCAAGGGTTTGGCATTACTGTGCTCCCCAAACTCTTACTGCACAATATTCCATTTAACGTCTGTGTACGTCCCTTTACCGAACACTTTAAACGAAAGCTGGTCGTTGCATATTTAGAAACGCCTGAACCGACACCGGCACTTAACAAGTTCCTGACTTATGCATCTAAATGGAGCCAAGAGTTCCAACTGATTTAGCTGTAAAAAAAAGCCCAGTCTAAAATACCGGAATCCTTGTAATTCCAATATCTCAGACTGGGTAATTTGTGCCATTTCTACACTTCCTTCAGCTGTATTTTCACTTTACCTACCATTATGTTTACTGCTTCTTTGATGCAAATATCTCATCCACCGCCCTGGCAATCTCCTCAATACTGATCGGCTTGATAATATGCCCGTTCATACCATACTCATAGGATTTTCTTCTGTCATCTTCGAAGGCATTCGCAGTCATAGCAATGATCGGAATGTTTGCTTTTTGGTTGTCCGGCAGTGTTCTGATTTCTCTGGTGGCCGTATATCCGTCCATCTTAGGCATCTGAATATCCATAAAGATCAGGTCATACCTATCTGCCGGAGCATTGTTGATAATAGAAATTGCAATGTCACCGTCTTCTGCACAGTCTACCGCCATTCCTGTGTCTTCCAGAAGCGCAATGGCAATCTCCCGGTTCAGTTCGTTATCCTCAACTAGAAGCACCCGCTTGCCGCTGTAATCATAAGCCCTCTTCTTTTCTTTTTCCTTTTCCAGATTTTCTATGCCTTCCCTGATCACCGGCTGGGTCAACACAGTCCTGAGTTCTGACATAAAAATCGGCTTCGATACAAATGCAGTAACGCCTGCCTGTCTGGCCTCATACTCGAAATCCGCCCAGTCATAAGCTGTAAGCACGATGATAGGCACTTCTTCACTGATAACTTTTCGTATCCGGCGGACCGTCTCTATACCATTCATATCCGGCATCAGATAATCGATGATATAGACCTTGTATTCGTCCATCATCTCCGCAGCATCCTGCGCACGAACAATCGCTTCCTTACCCGATGTAGTCCAATCTGGTCGCATCTGTATATCCCTTAGCATCTTGCTGACACTTCTGCAGGTATCCATACTGTCATCCACAACCAGCGCTCTTGCTCCAAGCAGTTCCGGAATCGGCTCATTCTTCACGAATCCGTTTCCAATCCGCAGGTTCAGAGTAACCGTGAACAAAGATCCCTTTCCTTCTTCACTCTCAACCCTTATATCACCGCCCATCATATCCACGATATTCTTGGTGATTGCCATTCCGAGTCCTGTACCCTGAATGCCGCTGACAGTGGAAGTGTATTCTCTAGAGAAAGTATCAAATATATGACCGACAAACTCCTTCGACATACCAATGCCGTTATCCTTCACCGAAAACTCGTATATTGTGTGGTTTTTCAAACTACAAGGCTTTTCAATCAAACGGATAATGATATCTCCGCCAGGCTGCGTGAACTTGATGGCATTGCCTACAATATTCAGCAGCACCTGATTCAGACGCAGCTTATCTGTCATTACGTCCTCATGCACAACATCCTGTGTATCAATAAAAAGATTCAAGTTCTTAGAATTGATAAGACTCTGAATCATCGTTCTGAGGTCATGCAGTAAATCCGGAAGGTGCACGGTCTTCTCATCAAGTTTTACTGTACCACTCTCAATACGGCTCATATCGAGGATATCGTTAATCAGGCTCAAAAGATGCGTACTGGAAGTACTGATTTTACTAAGGTAATCCTGCACCTGCGCCTGGTCATCGCTATGTGTCTGCGCGAGTGCCGTAAAGCCAACGATGGCATTCATCGGTGTGCGGATATCATGGGACATACTGTTTAAAAAGGTTGTCTTGGCCTTGTTTGCCTGCTGGGCTGCTGCCAAAGCCTGTGCCAGTGCCTCCTGCTGCTTGAGATCATGCAGCTTCTCTTCTGTGATATCACGGGCAACATAGAGAATTTCCTTTGCTGTGCCATCCGCTGCCCTTCTCTTTACAATAAACCGTGACTGCATCCACTGACCGGTTGGGGCTTTATATTCTGTTGTAATTGTATTGACATTTTTCAGGCGTTCTGCAAGAGTATTGAAATCCAAAAATTCACGCATGGAATCTCGGAATTCCGGCACTATAAAGGACTCAAGGATTTCGTCCTTGACATCATTAAAATTACCGATGGACTTTGCCACCTCTCCCATAAGAGGCACACTGGTCAATATTTGATACTGGCAAGTATCTATATCAGCGCTGAAAAT
>CAVFXS010000077.1:0-2533 GCA_963626805.1 Bacteroidales bacterium H4
TTCTCTGTGATGAATTTTGCCGATGCTACTGAATCAGCTAAGAGCTTAAGCTCCGCGATTTCAAAATCCCGATTTACAACTTGATAATGATATGTCTTTCCATACTGGGTTTTCTTGATTTTGATTCCGAAATCATCCAGCTGTGCAATATCATCATAGAGGCTCTTTCTCTCTGCAGTTACATTGTTTGCTGACAGCTTATCGATGATTTCTTGCAGGGTGATGTCATGATCTGCGTCTGTATTTTCCAACAATATCTTTGCTAAATATAAGATCTTGAGCTTCTGATTGCTTCTTGCTCCACGCCTCTGAACTTCTACCTGGATTTCCATATCCTCTGCCATAAAAATATACCCCCCGACACACTTTGATATCTGTATTATATCAGAGCTGTCGGAGGTTTGGTAGTCCATAAAATTGGTCTTACATATCTTTGCACATATCTTCAATCCATTCCCTACGGATAATATCTTTCTTCCACCTCTCCGGAATATTATCATATCCGTAGTAGATACCGGCAAGTCCACCTGCAATTGCAGCCGTTGTATCTGTATCACGTCCGAAATTTACAGCTCTTTTTACACATTCTTCATAGCTATCTGTGTTAAGCAGGCACCAAAGTGCAGCTTCTATGGACTCTATCACATATCCACCACTCATGATCTCTGATTCTGGGATGCATTTTAATTTTTCAGCATCACGGATTCTCTTAAAATAGCTTAATTCTCTACCGGAATCCACATCCTTTTCATAATAAGAAAATGCCTGCTCCAGAGCTTTTCCAAGTAAATTCTGAATTGAATCATTTCTTTTTAACAATTCTTTCACGCAATAAAAGTAGATTCCACAAGCCATCTTACTTCTGATATGGGCATGTGTTAGCGCTGACATATCATGAATGACTTTTATTGTCTCTGTATCATCCATACCGACTTCATCCTGCAAATATTTTAGGTATATACAAACCGGAAGAATACGCATAAGTGAACCATTGCCATTGCTGTCTTCACCTGTTCTCCCGCAAGTGCTGACATCTCCGGACTGCATATAAGCATGGATTGCCATATGGCAGGTAATTCCTTCATCAAACATTCTGCCTTCCGGTGTAAATTTTCCGTTTTTCCCCCATGCAACAAAATTATCCATCGTTGTTTTGAGATTTATACCATCCGTCTGTAATGCTTTCAGCGTGGCTAATGCCATGCTGCTGTCATCGGACCAGGATCCTTTTGGTACATCATATGCACCATAGCCACGCATCTCTGATACTGGATCTGCCTGTCTTTCTTCTCTGCTGGAATGTTCTACCGGAACTCCTAGGGCATCGCCTACTATAAGCCCCATCATTCCATCAAGATAAAGTTCCTTTGAGATTACCCTGTCCGCCCTTCTTACATAAAATACCTCTTCATCCTCCAGGCGAATACATGCCAGCTTCGCATTTGGTCTTACCATACTAAGTGCACAGCCACAATCAATATCATAAAAGATACAATCCCGATCTTCATCATACATACGATATACATTTCCATCACTGTATGGGAATTCCTGATCCGCTGTAGTCGGTGTATGTCCGGCGATGATCATTCCATGCTCGATGCCTCCGCACATATATGCATCATCCCTGGCATGCAGATAAAAATCCTCAAGATTGTTGTATGTTTCTTCGGTATCCGCTTCCTCAAGATTTTCAATATAACCTGCATGAACCACAATACAGGTTCTGTCGCCTATCATCATCTTATGAAAATAAGGCATTTCCGATATTTTGTCCGACCATCTGCATAATTCCGAAAAAGCCACATTTTCATCATTGATAAGCTTGCCTATTGTTCCATAATAATCAAAAAATGAATTACCATTCTCTTTACATAGCAAAGTTACTGCTTGATATAAGGTCTTAGAATCTGCCACATCACCAGAATTTAATTCTGCCTTATTACAAATATTCCTCATAATGTCAATATTTGCAGCGTATTCCTCATCATGATTTCCACGCACAAATACTATATTATCCGGAGCATTCATAATCCATTTCATCATTTCAAAGTTCTTTGTTCCCCGGTCAATATAATCTCCGGCACACACAAGAATATCATTCTGGCTGAATTGTATCTTTTTCAGCATACTGATAAACTCATCATAGCAGCCATGTATATCTGACATTACATACGTACTCATATTAGAACCTCCATTTGATTTTTCCATTGTAGTATAAGCAAAAGAAAATATTCCATTACGCAGCCCGTTGCCTATTTTCTATGATGTACACATACATATGTTTTCTGTTTAAATAAAATCAATCGTCATTTCATGTCTTAAAGGCATATAGGACTCCAATAATTTCCCGGTTGTGTCTGCCTCATCAAACAATTTCTCTGTACCAGCCAGACTTTGTAATTTTTCATATATTGCTGTTACGACAGCGTAAGCAACCGTATTACTTATTTCAGGGACTTTATCGGCCCTTTTCTTTATCCTTCCTATAATGTCAAGCCCTAAATCATTGATTTTTCAGGCTTTTCTCTAAATA
>CAVFXS010000078.1:0-2342 GCA_963626805.1 Bacteroidales bacterium H4
CAGAATGGTGCATGACTTTCACCAGAAACAATGATTAAATCAGCGCTTCCCTAAAGAAACTGAGATTATTAATAGGTTAAAAGGCAATTCAAAATAATACCCCATTTTTACATACCCCTCCGACTTTGAACGGACCGGAGGGGGCGATTTTTTGGGGGCGCGGAGATAAGGCATGTGAAGCACAGTGCACTTATATAGCGATTAATTTGAAATTTCTTTATGCTTCAGCGGAATGTCGTGAACGAGGGTTTGATCCGCTGGATACGAACCTCGTGGTGGCGGATGAGAGTTGGACAGACAAAACTATCTGTCTCATGGTCACGCCGACATTAAAACCCTTGGTCATTCCGGGACACACTTTTGAAAAATGTATGCCTTCTGTGATGATGCGGATGTATCTGCAGACAGTTGAACTCACGTACTGGCAGATTGTGAATCTGATCATGTGCGTGCCAGTCTCGATCTGTGTAAAGCTAGAAGAGCTCCGTAAGGTTCATGCGGATGCAAAGGAACGACAGGATGAATAGCTTGTACATGCGAGTCGTATTGAGATTAAGAATATCGAGGAAGTAATCTCTTTTCTGGAAGCGGCTGGTGTGTTTAGCATAGAGCCATCCGACTTCGATGATGAAACGAAAGACACGGAAAGATATTTTGATAAAGTAAGTGAGGAGAGATGTGCTTGGAACTGGAATTGGATTTGGAAGATTTACTCAACAAAAGAAGAATCGAATCTGACCGCATAGAATTTAAGGCAGGATGGAATCCAGACGATATCTATCGTAGCATATGTGCTTTTGCCAATGATTACAATAATGATGGCGGTGGCTACATTCTTGTAGGTGTAGAAGAAAAGAATGGTGTGGCGGTAAGGCCTGTAAAAGGTGTAGATGAGGAATCGTTAGACAGGATTCAGAAAGACATGCTGGGGTATAATAACCTTATTTCACCGCCATACTTTCCGCAGGCAGTACCGCTGGAAGTTGACGGCAAGATGATTCTGGTTATAGTGGCCAGAACCGGCACACAAAGGCCATACAAGTCACCGGATTATGTAACGGGGAAAAAGGACAAAAAGTATTTTTATCACATTAGATATTTAACAAGCTCGGTGAGGGCAAATGCAGAGCAGGAACGTGAACTTATCAGCATGTCAGACAACACACCATTTGATTGCAGGGCGAATCATAAAGCTACATTTGCGGACATATCGCCGGTTCTGCTTGAGGATCATCTCAGAAAGACCGGCAGCAAGCTTGCCAAATTTGTAAGTGAAAAAGGTGTAGAAGAAATATTGGAGGACATGCAGCTTCTGGTAGGACCACCGGAGATGAGATATATTCAGAACGTTGCACTTATGATGTTCTGCGAACATCCGGAAAAGTTTTTTGGATATACGTATGTGCAGATGACGTTGTTTCCGGAGGGAAGCATCAATAATCCAAGCTTGAGTGAAGATTTCCCTAATATCACAGGCTCTGTTCCGCAGATGATTGAGGCAACTATGGAACGATTTAGAAATCTTATTATCAGGGAAAAGGTGATCAAGGTTCCGGGTCAGATGGAGGCTGTCAGGATCTTCAATTATCCATTTCTGGCGATTGAGGAAGCTGTGGTTAACGCATTTTATCACAGGGATTATCTGTCTTATGAGCCTGTGACGATAGAAATAGAACCGGATTGTATCAATATCATGAATTTTCCTGGTATTGACAGATCCATTTCAGATAAAACAATTGCTGAAGGTTCAAGATTTGTCACAAGACATTACAGGAACCGTCGCTTGGGAGAGTTCTTGAAAGAACTTGATTTATCAGAGGGACATTCATCCGGAATTCCGACTATTCAGGATGAACTGAAACGTAACGGTTCTCCGAGGGCTGAATTTATTACCGATGAGGACAGGCGTGCAATGCGGATCAGAATTCCTATCCATCCGGCTTTCTTGCAGGGAAGTGACAACATCGCTCAGATTGAAGAAAAAAATGAGCGAAGTTTGAGCGAAGTTTTGAGCGAAGTTTTAAAGAAAACTGAGCTGAAAAATGTGCAGCCGATTGTTGAAATATTGCAAACAGAAGGGAAAATTACTCCTAACGAAGCCATTGCTGCATGTGGGAAATCAGCTGCGACAATCAGAAGATATTTTAAGATCTTGCAAAAAACAGGATATGTTTTCAGCGAGGGAAGTACCAATAATGTCATCTATAAAGTAAAGAACAATTAGGTTGGCAATGTCTCTAAAATGTCTACCAAAAACCTCAAAGAATCATAGAATGCATGGAATATCTGGAAAATCTATACCAAATATACTGTTTAAAAGAATTATCGGACACAATATATAG